>JACRJZ010000168.1 GCA_016219875.1 Verrucomicrobiota bacterium
CGTGTTCATAAAACCGACCGGAGAGGAACCGACACGGCGGGCCGCAGCCACGCCCACGCGCTCAAGAAACCATCATCAGAAGACTAAAACAAGCATCGAAAAGATGTGGGTAATGACAAGGGTTGAAAACCTGCGCTACCCAGTGCGCCGGGCGGGAGCTTGATTCAGCCCTGCCGGCGTGCTCCGCCTCGGTTTTCGGATCGAAGTCGTCGGTTGCCTGCCTGAAAAGGCCAGCGGCCCAGCCCTTCGTACGCTTCAGAACTTGGGCCGCTCGTATTGCGGGATCTTCAAGCTCTCGCCGTCCTTCAAGGCCGAGCGATGCGCGATGATCCCCGGCACCGTCATGGCCAGGGCTTCGTAGATGTTCACCGCCGGCTCTCGGTCTTCCAGGATGGCGCTGACGAATTCGTGCATGAGCGGCCCGTGCGAACCGCCGTGCCCGCCCTCTGGCACACCTGGCGGCAGAGGTGGTCGTGACACTTCGGGCAAATCCTCCATCGCGCCGCGATAACGCATTCCCTCCATCCAGCCCCGCTCGCCAAACACGCGGCCCTGCTCCACGATCAATCCATGCACCGACTTGCAGACGGTCATCCGCGAGCTGCCGCCCTCGCTGGTCTGGAAGAGGCCCACTTCGTCGGTGAACGGATTGTCGTAGCGGTTGGCGCCCGGGCGATAGTCCGCGAAGTCACCCCGAAACCCCACGCCGGACACCGAGGTGAATCGCTTCCCCGTGACGCCAACGTAGTATGCCGTGGAATGGGTCGGGTACCACAGCGGCGGGCAGCCTACACGCCAATTCTTGAACGACGGCACGGGCGTCGGGCTGTGATGAAAATACTCGCCCTCGGAATAGACCAAGCGTCCGAAGCCGCCCGCGCGATAGATTTGCCGCATGGCGTGGCATTCCGCGTGGTAGTAGCTCGTCTCGGCCATCATGTACTTCAGGCCCGTCTTGCGCACGGTGGCCAGAAGTTGCTCGCCCTCTTCGACCGATCCCCACGTAGCCGGCACGCAACAGAGCGCGTGCTTGCCGTGGTTCAGTGCTTCCATACAATGCCGGGCGTGACTGGGCGCATCCGTGGCCACGAAGACAGCCTCGATCTTCGGATCTTTCACGAGCACTTCCAGCGACTCATAGGACTTCCCGCAGCGGCAGGCCTTCATCAAGCCCTCGCAGCGTTCGGGAATCAGATCGCTCACGGCCACGATCTCCACGTTGGGATGGTCCTGGAAGCCGAAGTCGGCCCCCATGCGGCACACGCCGTGGCCGACGATGCCAACACGAATTTTGCGGTCGGAAACCGGCTGCCATTGCTTCGCGAGCTTCGGCTGTTCCGCGGCCAGGGCGCGCGTGGCTTGGCCGCCGGCAAGCACCGCTCCCAAGGAGCCGAGGCCCAGCTTTTCGAGGAACTCGCGCCGATAGACAGGATTTTCAAACATAGAAGGCCTTTCGTGCTGCATGATAGACGCGGCTATCCGGGCCAAGTCCGTTGGTTCGTTGTTCGGCAGACTTGGCCGTCGCCGGGCACACCATCTTCAAGCGCGATGCAGATTGGCTACGCACAAGTTCGATGGCGCGGAGAATGCCATCGGACCCGGCCCGCTGCAATGGTCAAAAGCGAAGGACCAGCCCGATCATTCGTCTAACGGCAGGCAAAGTCGGCGAATCCAACTCAATCCGTCCTCCACACCGCGCTTTGCCTCAACAGACAGCGGCTGGCCAAGACCAGCGCGAATGCAGCAAAGCTCAAGGCACTCGCAAACGGTAGAAGCGCTGGCCCGACGCCGGGATGGAGTTCGTCACCATCTTCTGGGAGCCGTCGCCGGGGATGGACTGGACTGGTTGCCAGTTCGTTGAGGTCAGCGAGTCGGTGGCGTCCACCCAGTACGTCTTGCCGGTCGCGCTTTCAAAGCAGAAGTGGAACTGCCCGCCGAGCTTCACAGGCGAAAGAATTCGCAGCGAGGGCGCCGAACAAATGGCTTCCGTGACGGAGACGGTATCGACATACCAGCCGCTCATGGCGCCTTGTCCGTTGGAGACGAAACGCCAGCTCAGGCGCACCGACTGTCCCGCAGCGGAAGGCGGCAAGTTGACCAACGTGCGGACGAAGCCGGCGACCGTCCCGCTCCACGCCATGCGACCGGCCAGTGCCGTGGCGTTGCTCATCGTGTGCGTGTAGCCGCCGCTGACGAATGAGCCGCCCGCCGCGAGGATGTCCGTGAAGCTGTCGTCGCCGATGGCGATTTCCAGCACACCGCCGCTGCCGGTGCCCAGCACGCGTCGGTGCAAGAACGCAAGCTGCGCAGACGCCGTGCTGATCGCGAGCGGTGGTGAGAGCAAGGGCCGGTCGGTCGGGAACGGCGGATCGATTATGAAGACCGTGTTCGGCGGAGAGTGACTGAAAATGCCGCCGATCATCCACTGGAAGCCGGAGCCGGCCCCGTTCGCCCAGCCGGACGGAATCGAGTTGGTTGAGTCGAAGTTCTGAGCGAGTACCAAGATTGGGTGGCCGAGCACGATCTGGTTGGTGATGGTGGCGAAGTTCGTGCCGCCGCTCTCCAGGCGGAGGACTGCGTTCAGCATGCTGCCGCAAGCGCCGTTCGCCGTGAAAGTGAACGGTCGCGGCACCGCTGCCGCACCGCTACTCAAGACTCCGTAGTTCTGCGGTCCGCTTATCGAACTCACGCCGCCAGTGCTCAATAACGTGGCGGTGATGCTGGGATTGCCCCCGCCGAGGTTTTGCAGCGCCACGTTTGCGGTGACGGTTTCACCAGGATCGATGTAGCCGTTCGTTGGCGTGTAACTCTCACTGAGCAGCACGGTGCTCGCGGCGACAATCAGCGGCGGCAGCGGCGGCTCATCGTCGAGGATCACGCAAGTGCCGACCGCTCGCGTCACGGGTGCGCTGGTCGAGGTGATGGTGACGAAGAAAGTCTCATTCGGTTCGGGAAGGGTATCGCCGAAGACATTCACGCGGAGGGTGGCGTTGGTGCTGCCCGGCAGGATGAACCAGTTGCCGCCGGTGCTGCTATAGTCGCCTTCCATCGCCTTGGCGGTGCCGTCGGAGGTGGCAAAATCGAACCAAACCATGTTTCCCACGGGCGCGCTGAGCGAGATGGTGAACTGAGCTTCGATCATGCCCGAGTTGCCTTCGACCACGCTCGTGTCGCTGATCGACAACGCAGGCACCATGGTTTCATCGTCGAGGATCGTGCCGGAGCCGCGCGCCCGGCCGAGGATGGCATTGACCGGGTTGTAGAGTTCAATGAAGAACTGCTCGTTGGTCTCACGAAACGTGTCACCTCGAACGGCAATCACGATCGGCTGGTTCGTTGTGCCAGGGGCGAACGTGACGAACCCAGAGGCCATGTTCAGATCGGTTCCGTCGGCAGTGTCGAGGATCGTGCGGTAGGAAGCCGTGATCGTCTGCGTGCCCGGAGCCGAGAGGCGGACGGTGAAGACGGCGTTGGTCGTGCCGGTGTCGCCTTCGGTGACCGTGGCGTCGCTGATCGACACAGCGAGCGCGGCGGTCGTCACTTCAGTGGCCGTGTTGTTGAATCCGTTCACGTCCGGTGCGGTGCTGCTGACAGTGCAGACGTTCGTGAACAAGCCTGGCGTTGGCGGAATGACAGAGACGCTCACGGTCGCGGTGGTTCCGACTGTGAGCGTGCCGAAGTTGCAGCGCACCACACCGGCGTTCTGCGACCAACTGCCTAGCGTGGTCGAAGCCGTCACGAACGTCACGCCCGTCGGCAGCCAGTTCGTCAGCACGATGTTGTTGGCCGTGGCCGGTCCCGCGTTGGTGACCGTCAGCGTATAGATCAGCGGATCGCCGGCGCCCGCAGGATCGGACGATTCGCGAATGGCCACGCCAAGGTCGGCCACCGCCGGATCGACGCAACAAACAGAAGTCGTGGTTTCCAACCGCAGCGACCAGCCGGTGGCTCTCGTGTCGGTGTACGAATCCGGGGCGTAAGCGATGAAAACCTGCCAGCGACCATTCGGGTCCGAGCCGACTAAAGTTGAAAGATTCGTGGTGGCCAGCGCGAGCGGCGCGGGCGGATTGAAAGGCGTGATAGCGCGTGCGGTGGGTTTGAAAGTGCCGGAAGTGAGCGGACCGGTCGCGGGCAGACTCGCGCTCGCGGTGTCGTCGAATGTCAGCGTGACGTTCGTCACCGCGTTGCCTTGGCCGGCGCCGTCTATGAGCAACACCGCTTGGCCCGCCGGATTGACGAGCAGCAACGCGAACGGCTGCGGCGCGCTCGACGTGAAGTTGCTCAGCGTGAGCGAAACTTTGCTCACGGTGCCCGCGACGCCGGACACATCGAGCGTGGATGGATACGGCACGGGCTGATTCGGGTAAGGGATGCGTAACTGGCCGGGCACACCAAAGGTTCTTGTCACGACGTTCGTCGTCGCACGGCCCAACGGGATTCGGAAGGTGGCGACGCCGAGATCGGTCGCGCCGTCCTGAAGCCGCAGCGCCGCGGTCACGCTGCCGCCGCATGGGCCATCGGCGGTGAACATGAAGCTCCGGCCAGCGACGGCTCCGCTCGCGATGGCGCCGTAAGTCTGTGGGCCAGTCGGCGCCAGCACGCCCCCCCCCCCCAGGTAGAAGCGCGGCCACGAGATTCGTGGTCGGCCGGCTGCCGAGGTTGCGCAGAAAGAACTGCACCGTGACCGTTTCGCCGGGATCCACCACGCCGTTCGCCGCGAGGCAAGCTTCTGTCAGCAGCATTGTGTGATCCGCAGCGAGGTCGTCGTTGCGAATCCAGCCGACTCCGGAGTTGCGTTTCAGCGTGGCGTTCTGCGGATTGCCCAGGAAGACGAGGAGGGCTTCATCCGGTTCCGACAGCGTGTCGCCGTTGATCAGCACGGGAAAAACCGTGTTGGTTGCGCCGGCAGGAATTTCCACTGTGCCGTTGGTGGCTACGTAATCGCTGTTGCTCAAAGCCGTGAAGTCGCAGGTTTGAAAGTCCACCGTCGTCTTCGTTCCGCTGACCGCGGACAGACTCACTGTGAACAGCGCCTGTGCCGTTCCGTTGCCCCCCTCGGCCACGGTCGCGTCGCTGATGGAAACGACCGGCGGTGGATCATCGTTCACGATTTGCAGCAAGACCGGCGTCCAGACCGCCGTGGCGTTGACCAAGTTCGTCAAGTGAAGCGCCACCATATCCCAGTTCTCAAATCGTGTGTCGCCCGCCACCTGCAGGGTGAACATCTGATTCGTAACACCAGGCGGGAAGACAAGCGTGCCGTTGGTCGAAAAGTAATCAACTCCTGGGACCGTGTCCGCATTGGCCGGAGCGGTGAAGTAATCGACGCGCACGGTTTCAAGGCTCGGCCCGGACAGAATCAATTGCACCGGCACGTTGCTGGTGCCGCTGTTGCCTTCGTTGACGTAACCGAAGTTGACCGAAATCGCCGGCGGCGCGGCGGTAACGACGGCGGTTGCGGTGTTGTTGAGTTCATTGTGATCGAGTACAGCGCTGGAGACGCGGGCCGTGGCGCTGAGAAGTCCATGCACGCCCGGTCGGATGACATTGGTCACGGTGGCCACGCCTCCGACGGCGAGGTTGCCGATCTGCGAGATGATGTTGGAGCCAAGAAGCAAGCCAGTGCCTTGGGAGGCCACGCTGGAGATGAAACTGCAATTGGGCGGCACCGGATTCGTCAACGTCACGTTGGTGGCCATTGTTGGACCCGCATTGGTGATCGTGAGGACACAAGCGAGCGGATCACCGACGCGCGGTGTGCCGAAAGTGGCGACGGAAAGTAGCAGGTCGGTGGCGAGGGCGTTGGCGGAGCAGACAGGGTTGGTGGTTTCAAGGTGGAGAATCCAACCGCCGGCCAGCCTGCAACCGCTGCCGAAAAAGCTGTCCCGCAGAGAGAGCGTCCACGTGCCGTTGGGATTGAGGCCGTTGAAGTCGGAGAGCTTGCCGCTGTAACCGGGGTTCCAGGGATCAATGTACCGCTCGCCCATTCCTTGATACGCCCCCGTGGTGAGAGGGGCGTTGGTGGGCGGCTGGGTGGGCGCCAAATCATCGAACACCAAAGTCACGGCGCGAACCGGATTGCGGTCGCCCGCGCCGCGCATGAGGCTGATCTCCCGTCCATCCGGCCCTTTGAGTCTCGCCGTGACGCCCCTTGAATCGCTCGACTCAAAGCGATCCAACGTGACCGAGACTTTGCTGATGTGGCCGGTGACGCCGGAGACGAGATTCGTGTAGGGCTGCGGCGTCTGAGTGCCGGCCGGCAGCGTGATGAATGACCGGCGCGCGAACTCATTGACGTAGCGCGCTCCGGTCCCCAGTTCACGCGTCAGGCGCAGCGGTTCCAAGAAGCATCGGCATCGGCCGTCCGATACCGCGAAGACCAAGTCGAAGAAGCTTCCGCACGGACCACTGGCGGTGAACGTGAACTGGTTCGTGACTACGCCGCCCGGTCGCAACAATCCTAGGTTCACCGGCGCACTGGGCGTGAGCACCTGATCGCTCGGCAGCAAGGTCACCGTCACATCGCTCGCGTCCGTGCCGCCCACATTCGCCAGCGCGATGGCCAGCGTGACTGTCTCGCCGGGATCCATCCGACCATTCGACGGACTGAGACTTTCAGCCATCAGCGCGGTCGTAACGATTTCCAAGCGCGGCTGTGGGCAAGGGGCGAACGCGCTCAGATCCGACGCCACGAATGCAGCCGGCGTCCCGGTGCCGCGGCTGAAGCCCGTGGTTCCGGTTCGTGCCGCCATGTCCAGCCAGGTCAGGCGAATCCGGCCGTCGAAGAACAGCTCGAACTGAAAATTGTTGTAGCCATCCGCGTAGTACGCCTGCACTTGTTCGAAGGTCACCACGGCGCGGTCGGCGAGTTGCTTCCAGGACACTGTTCCTCCAATCGGCCACAAGTCGGCCATCAACGCGGAGATGCGCAGCCGGTTGAAGTGTTCGCTCGGTTCGTTCGCCTGATCATTGCGGTCGAACGTCAGGTAGCCGTTGCTGCCGATGTAAAAGAGGTTCGTGCGCCGGCCAAACAACGCCACAGTCGCACCGTCCGAGAGCGCCACCTGCACGCAAGCGTCGTCTTCCAAATACACCGGCGTGCCGCCGGTCGGGTCAGTCGGAAACGCGAAAGCCGCTTCGCGACACACGGCGTAAGACTCAGGTGATCCATCGGGCGTGAAGGTGAGCGACGTGTTCGTCAGGTCGAAGTTGTCGCTGGTGAAAACTTCGGTCAGCCAATCCGGATCGCCGACGCCGAGCTTCGCCAGCCGGGTCTGAGCGCGGCCCGTCGTTTGGTCGAGAAACGTGACGAGGTTCGTGCGTAGGCCGGTGGCGAGCGAGTTCGCCGCGGCATCGATTTGAACTTGCACCAGTGTGCCCGCGCCGGGCGCGAGGTTGCCGGAAGCCGGATTCACCGTGAGCCAATTGTGCGAAGTGCTCGCCGTCCACGTGATGGGGTTGGTGCCGCCGTTGGTCAGCGCGTAAGTGATGAAGTCCGGGGTGAACGGCCCACCGCTGGGGCCACGTGCGATGAAGTCCGCGTGGGGCCGAACCTCCAACGCGCCGGGGAGATCAAACGATTCACGCACGCCCGTGGTGCTGAAACTGGGCGGACAGGTGGCGCTGGCGCCGAGGCCGCGCTTGGCGAAGGCGGCCCACAGCTCGCTCTGATTGGCGCCGCCGGTGTGGACGCGGTCCGCGAGCAGGATCGCGTCGCGTGCCTGCACGAAGTTCGGATTGGGCGGCGATAGAGTCAGCCCGTCGCAAACCAACTGGAGCATCAGACGGTTGCCGATGGCAAAGCCGAGCTTGGTGATGAGTTGGGCGCGCGCCTCCCAAAGCGTGACACACCAGACCTCGCCTTGATTATGCACTTCGGTCGCACCATTCGGATTGAACGGTGTGAAACGCGAACTCAGCGGCACGCCCGCGTGCGCGCTGGCTTGCGAGGGATCAATGTCTTTCAACGTGAACGGATTCTTCGCCAGGTCCGTGCTGTAAGGATAGTGTCGGTCGCTGAAATAATAATTCTCGCGCACGCCATTCCAGAGATACGCCGAGTAAGCGCCTCCTGCATACGCGGCATTCGGGTCGTCACCTGACTCGCTCAACAGCGAGAGCGCCACGAAATCCGACCAGCCTTCACCGAGGCCCCGCGACTGGAGCGCACTGATCCCAATGCCGCCACCGACCCAACGCGTGCTCAGGCCGTGCGTGTACTCGTGCAGGATGATTTCCGCGTCGAGCGCGCTGTCGCGATTCGGGCTGGGCGCGTCGAAGATGAACATCTGCAGCCGCGGCGCCATGCCGTCGTAGGGCGGCGTGGACATATTGGCGTTCTCGAAGCCGCTGCCGTCCTGCGCATCGGCTTGGACCGCGTCGTTGCCAAGTCCGCCGCGGATGAAGTTGTCGTTCTGGAAATTGCCTGCGGTTTCCGTGAAGCCCAGCTCGTAAAGCTGGTCGTGCATCCAGTTGCACCAGTAAAAGAGGTTGACCACGCTGGCATCGCCGTAGGTGCTGGGTTCCTTAGCCAGATCGAGCGGGAAGTCGAACACGCGCGCCGGCGAACCGTGGGGACGAGGCAGGTCCGGCTCGTTGTCCGCGTCCCGGTCGAGGTGTGCATCGACATTGTTGCCCAGCGTCTCGTTGTCCCCGTCGTTGATCCAACCGGCGGGCGAAGCGTTCGTGTCCAGCGCGCTCAGCGTGACCAGCGTGCGCGGGACCTCCGGCGGCTGCGCGGCGTTCGGCGTCGGCCAACACGGTGACATGGGCGTGGGACTGTCGCTGGTGTAAACGCGGAACGAGGCGTTGCTGAGTTGCTCGGTAAAACAATGGCGCACCAGCACCTCGCCGGTTTGCGCATGAACGACAAGCCGGAACAACTCGCCCCGGCTTCGCGTGGTGAGCAGGACTTCCCAGCACAAGTCCAGCCGGTCGCCTTTCCTGGGCAGCCACACCAGCCGGGCAAACGTATCGCCTTTCAAGTTGGGTGCGACGAACCGCTGGAATTGCTCAACCTGCGCCGCCGCTCGACGCGATGGGACGACCGTCTCCGCTTTGACCTCCTCACCCAGATGGGCCGCGGCTTTCGCGATGGCCTCGGCCACTTTGATCCCAGGTGCGGCTGGCAGTCCGGCTTGGCGCTTGACTGCCACGGACGCGTCGGACACGAACCCGCTGAACAGGCTCACCAACTCGCCGTGGCGCGTCGTGTGGCCGATCACCTGGCCTTCGAACACGGGGATGCCATCGACGTGCTGCTGCCAGACGGTGGTGCGCATTCCATTGTGCGCCGCCACGAAGTCGCGCTTGATCGCAGCGTTGGCCAGGGCATCGGCGCTGTGTCCGAACAGCGCGGCGTGTTCATTCAAGAAGGCTTTGACCGTGCGGTGAGGATCGGTCGGCATGAACGCGGCGGCCTGGCTCTTGGAAACAGCGCGCCCTTCGCCGTCCGGGCCGCTCAAGAAACCGTCGGCGGCATGAATCCACACCGCGTGGCTTGGTGACAGTTCCTGCTCCACCCGCACGTTTGGGAGACGCGCTTTCAGATTGGCGACGGCAACTTCGCGCTCAGCTTGACTGCCAGTTGGATCGAAAGCCAAAAGGTGGAACGGAAGAAGGCAAGCCAGTACCAGTGTGGACCAGCCCAATTTCGAGCAGGTAGTATTCACGCCGCAGACGGTAGCAGGTTCCTGCCGAGTGTGAAGCAATTCGTTACTTAGCGCATCCGGAGCATTCCCAGGTTGTAGGCAACGGCAGACCTCGCTGGCCACCCGCCTCCCCAATCACGTCTCCTGCGGCACGCAAATCCGACGAATTAACCCCAGGCCGATCTCCGCACCTTGCTGCGCCTCGACAGACAGCGGCTGGCCAAAACCAAAACTCCGCGCTGGGATTTCCACCAGCCAAGCCGGCGGACACCTACCGAACAAACTCTTCGCCAGCGCCAGCAACCATCGCGGATCGCTGGCGTGCCCGAGCGCCGGCGTTTCCGGTGAAGGCCCGATGGCTTGGGCCGTGGCCGTCGGCTTCTCGGCGTCTGCCGCCGCATCGACGAAAATCACTTGCCGCGCTTGTGAGATGGCTTCGGCCAACTCAGGAGTGAGTTGCGCCAACGCTAGCGCGCGGACCTGCGGCAGGTTCCAGTCGCTCACGGCGCGGGCCGCTTGCGGCCCCACGGCATCGTCGCCGCGCAACTCGTTGCCGTAACCGATCACGAGGATGGGGAAAGACGAAGAGCCTTCTTCGGCCCTGTAGCCGCCGACGTGAGGAGGCTCTGATTTCATTGAAGTTGAAGCTACCTTACGTCGGCTGCTACGAGGTCCTGTAAGCGCCTCTCGGATTTCGGATTTGAGATTCAGTCCACGCTGGCTGCGTCCAGCACGGTTCCGTTCGCAGCCAAGACGGAAACCTCCAGGCCCATCCGGCCCGAGGCGTGCGTCGAGCAACTCAGGCAGGGATCGAAGGCGCGAATCCCCGCTTCGATGCGATTGAGCATCGGCTCCGTGATCTTGCCGTTGCCGGACGGAAGGTAATGGCGCGCGATTTGCGCCACGGTGCGGTTCATCGCCAGGTTGTTCTGGCCGGTGGCAATGATCATGTTCACCTTCGTAATCAGGCCGTCCTCGTTCACCTCGTAGTGATGGAAGAGCGTTCCGCGGGGGGCTTCACTGGCACCGACTCCCACGAGCTTGTTCACGCCGGCATTGGCACGGAGCCGCTCGGAGAGCAGATCGGGATCGTCGATCAGTTCCTGAATGCGTTCCAAGCTGCACACGATCTCAATGAGCCGCGCGTAGTGATACAGGAACGACGACGTAACGGCGCCGCGGCCGAAGCGCCGGAACCGCTCCAGCTCTGCGTCTGCCTCCGGCGTGCCCATGCGCTGGCAGACGTTGAGCCGGGCCAGCGGGCCGACACGGTAGATGCCGTCCGGGTAGCCGAGCGGTTTGTGATAGGGCGCTTTGAGGTACGAGTCGGGCAGGGCCGCTTCGCCAATCGCCTCGCGGTACTGGGCCGGCTCAATGCCGTCGGCGATGACGTTGCCGCCCGCATCGACGAAGCGGAGGAAGCCGTCGTAGTGCTCCCAGGTGCCGTCGGTGTTGGCCAAACCCATGAACAACGTCGGAAAGTTCCCGAAGACTTGGATTTCGCGGGAGTGCTTGCTGAGCACGTCGCGAAACAGCTTCAACGCCAGGCGGGCGGTGGTGAAGGCCTCCGGCAGCCGGCCCTTGATGGCGTCACGTCCGGCTTCCGTCAGCGGCTCGCGCACGCCGCCCGGCACGGCCCACGCAGGGTGAATCTTCTTGCCGCCGAGATGCTCGATCAACTCCTGGCCAAACTGCCGGAGGCGAATGCCAGCACGGGCCAGTTCGGGATTCGCCGCGACCAGCCCGAACACATTGCGCGTGGCGGGCGTGGTTTCCCAGCCGAGCAAGAAATCCGGCGCGCTCAGATGGAAGAAACTCAGCGCGTGGCTTTGCACAATCTGGCCGAGGTTCATCAGCCGGCGCAGCTTCTCTGCGGCGGGTGGAATGTTCACGGCAAGGATGGCGTCGCACGCTTTGGCCGAAGCGAGCAGATGACTGACCGGGCAGATGCCGCAGATGCGCGGGGTGATGCCGGGCATTTCGCCGAGGGGCCGGCCTTCGCAGAACTTCTCGAAGCCGCGGAACTCGACGACGTGGAAGCGGGCGTCCGCCACGTTGCCCTCGTCGTCGAGGTGAATGGTGATTTTGGCGTGACCCTCGATGCGAGTGACTGGGTCAATCAGAATCCGTCTGGCCATAGTGAAATGTGAGTTGAAAACGATCGTCGAAGCGGGCCGCCCGCCAGCCCCTCACCCTTACCCTCTCCCGTCCGACGGGAGAGGGAACACACTGCACGCACTCGACGAAAGCCGGCACTTGTTTCATCACACCGCGTGACTTGGGCCTCCCTCTCCCATCGGATGGGAGAGGGCCGGGGTGAGGGGCGGGGTGAGGGCAAACACGGCATCATCCTTCACCCAAACTTGATTTGCGCCCCCACCAGCCGCGCGCTGCCGGTGGTGAGCAGTTGCATGAGCAGCGCCTTGATGCGATCCGCGGGCGGCGGGCAACCGGGCAGATAGCAATCCACCGGAATCACCTCATGCAGCGGCATCACGCGGTCGAGCAGCGGCGGCACGATGCCCGGTTCGCGCGGGATTTGCGGGTTGACGTCCGCCGTTTCGAGGTAGGCGCGCTTGAGCACGCAGTCGGCGGAGCAGAGCGGGTTGCGCATCGCGGTCACGTTGCCCGTCACGGCGCAGTCGCCAAAGGAGACGACCACGTTCGTCCGCTCGCGGAGTCGGCGGGCCACTTCCAAATGGTCCTCGTTGCAGACGGCGCCTTCGACGAGCACGAGATCGACATTCTCCGGGTATTCCTTCACGTCGATGACCGGGCTGAAGACGATTTCGACTTTCTGGGCCAGGTCGATCAGGAACTCGTCCAAGTCCAGAAAGGACATGTGACAGCCCGAACACCCGCCCAGCCAAACGGTGGCAACTCTCAAGCGATCCATTGTTTTTTCTCCCGTGCAGTGACGATGAATTCGAGTTTCGAGCGGTCGCGGGTCATTTCGCCCACGGTCGCGCCCTGGTAGAAGAGCGCGCCGGTCGGACATGAGAGCACGCACTTCCCGCACGAGGTGCAGCTTTCGGCGGCGCCCCACGGCTGGTGCAGGTCGTTGATGATCGACGAGTTCACGCCGCGGCCCGAGACGTTCTTGGTGCCCGCGCCTTCGATGTACCAGCAGACCCTCATGCAGCGCCCGCAGAGCACGCAGCGGTTGTCATCCGCGCCGAAGAGTCGGTGGGTCAGGTCCACGCCACACTTGGGGCAACGGTAGTCGTAGCGCACGTGGTCCATGCCGTGTTCCATGGCCAGCGACTGCAACTCGCAATTCCCATTCGAGACGCAGACCGCGCAGACGTGGTTCCGCTCGGCGAAGAGCAATTCCAGAATCATCCGGCGGTATTTCTGCAACCGCTCCGTGTTGGTCTTCACGTCCATGCCTTCCTGGACTTTGGTGACACAGGCCGGAAGCAGCTTGGTGATGCCCGCAACTTCCACGAGGCAGAGCCGGCAGGCGCCGATGGCCATCACGCCTTCCTGGTGGCAGAGCGTCGGGATGCGGATGCCGGCGTCGCGCGCGGCTTCGAGCACGGTCTGTTGCTCTTCCGCGCTGACCATCTGGCCGTCGATTGTCAGTGTTTTTGCAGCCATGTTGGATTCGTGATTTACGTTTTACATTTTACGCGCAGCTCATTGGTTTACGCCGATGACGGGACGGGCAGTTTCCCCGCGCCCGCGGGCAACTTCGGTTCCGGCTGGAGCAACTCCGCGTACTCGTTGCGGAAGAAACGCAGCGTGCTGAGAACCGGGTTCGGCGCGGTCTGGCCCAGGCCGCAAAGGCTGGTGTTCTTCACCAGGTCGCACAGCTCTTCCAGCGTGCGCAGATCTGCCGCCGTGGCTTTCTTCGCCATGATCTTGGCCAGCAAGCCGTGCATCTCCACCGTGCCGACGCGGCAGGGCACGCACTTGCCGCACGATTCGTCCATGCAGAACTCCATGAAGAAGCGCGCCACATCGACCATCTTCGTGGTCTGGTCCATCACAATCATGCCGCCGCTACCCATGATCGAGCCGAGCTTGGTCAGCGACTCGTAATCGACCGGCGTGTCCAGTTCGCTGGCCGGAATGCAGCCGCCTGATGGGCCGCCGGTTTGCACGGCCTTGACGGTGTTGCCATCCGGCGCGCCGCCGCCCATTTCCTCGACGATCGTGCGCAAGCTCGCGCCCATCGGCACTTCGATGAGGCCGGTGTTCTTGATCTTGCCCGCGAGGGCGAAGACTTTCGTGCCTTTGCTCTTTTCCGTGCCGATGCCGGCGAACCAGTCCGCGCCCTTGCGGATGATCGGCGGCACGTTGGCGAACGTCTCGACGTTGTTGATCAGCGTGGGCTGGCTGAAGAGGCCCGCCTCGGCTGGAAACGGTGGACGCGGACGCGGCTGCCCGCGCCGGCCTTCCACCGAGGCCATCAACGCCGTCTCTTCGCCGCAGACAAACGCGCCCGCGCCGATGCGGATGTCGATGTTGAAGGTGAACGGCGATTCGAGAATGCCACTGCCAAGCAAGCCCATCTGCTTGGCCTGGCGGATGGCGGTTTGCAGCCGCTTGATCGCCAGCGGATACTCGGCCCGCACGTAGATGTAGCCTTGCTCCGCGCCGACCGCCAAGGCGGCGATGATCATGCCCTCGATGACGCGATGCGGGTCGCTCTCCAACACGCTCCGGTCCATGAACGCGCCGGGGTCGCCTTCGTCCGCGTTGCAGATGACGAATTTGCGCGTGCTTCTGGTCTTGGCGACGGTGGCCCACTTGAGGCCGGTCGGGTAGCCCGCGCCGCCGCGGCCCCGCAAGCCGCTCTTGGTGATGGCGGCCACCACGTCCGGCGGCGTCATCTCGCGCAACGCGTCCCGCAGGGCAAAGTAGCCGTCCGCCGCGATGTACGACTCAATGCGATCCGGATCCACCAGGCCGGAGTTCTCCAAGACGATGCAGAATTGCTTTTCGAAAAACGGGCTGTGGGGATCGCCCTTCTCCGCTTCCGCCTGGCCGCCTTTGAACGTGCTGACGATGGACGCCGCGTTCTCCGGGGTGACCTGCCGGTAAAGCGAGGCTTCCGGATCGACACCGACGAGCGGGCCTTCGCAGCACAGTTTCATGCAGCCGACGCCGCGCACTTCCACGTCGTTCGCCAGCCCAGCTTCTTGGACGGCTTTCTCCAACGCCTCCTTGACCGCTTCGGCGTTCAGCGACATGCAGCCGGCGGCCAAGCAGACGCGGAGCGTACACTTCTTGCGCGCGGCCAGCTCGGTTTCTTGGATCTTGATGAGGTCTTCAAGCAACATGGCCCATCCATCCTTTCACTTTGGCGAACGCGTCGTCCGCCGATTGCCGCGCCGTCACCACGCCGTCGTACACGACCGCGGGCGCGATGCCGCAGGCGCCAATGCAGCGGGCGCTGACGAGCGACACCTTGCCGTCGGGCGTCGTCTCGCCGGACTTGATCTTCAGGTCCTCCTCCAGCGAGGCGAGGATTTTGTCCGCGCCCTTCACGTAACAAGCCGTGCCCATGCAGATGACGCAGGTGTGCGCGCCCTGGGGTTTGAGTTTGAAGAAGTGGTAAAAGGTGGCGACGCCATAGACGCGGCTGGGCGGCAGCTTGAGGCCGTGGGCAATGAAGATGAGCAAGCCCTCGTCCAGAAAGCCGAACAACTCCTGCGCCTTGTGCAGCACTTCGATGAGCGCGTCCTGCTTGAACTGGTAACGCTTCATCTGCGTTTCCAGAATCTTGAACCGCTTGTCGCCGCTGGGATGCGGGGCTTCCGGCGCGGCCGGTTTCCGTCTCTTTGCCAATGTCGCAATCATAGTCTGTGGGGCGCCGCTCCCGCCTGAAACTGGGAGTGGCCCCCGAAGCGCGTCTGGGAAACAACGCGGCGCAAGTCTGAAGCGGCGCGGCCGGCGGAACTCCACACCAATTGGCAATTGCTCTTCCTCTTTTGCCGGCGCGTTCCCTCTCCCGTCGGACGGGAGAGGGACAGGATGAGGGTTGGGTTGGTTCCGCGGAATTTCCGAGGGAGTGAGCGCCTGCGTGACGCCGGCCAAAGGCCCCGTTCCCTCACCCCAACCCTCTCCCATCCGATGGGAGAGGGAGAGCCGATCACGCGTCTTGACGAAGCAATCGTTCATCAGCCACGAGCGCGTGCCGCACGTTCCCTCTCCCATCGGATGGGAGAGGGCCAGGGTGAGGGTTGGGGAGGCCCAAAGCTGAAGTCTGCCCAGGCTCACGGCCTCTCACTTCACCCACACCGTCTTCACGTTCACGAACTCGCGAATCCCGAAACTCGCCAACTCCCGCCCGTAGCCGGAACGCTTCACTCCACCGAACGGCAGGCGCGAGTCCGACCGCACGAAGTCGTTTACGAAGACGCACCCGGCCTCGAGCTGTTGGGCGATGTGCTCGCCCCGTTCGAGGTTCCGCGTGAACACCGCCGCGCCGAGACCGAAAGAAGTGTCGTTGGCCACGCGGATGGCCTCGGCCTCGTCCGCCACGCCGATGATCGCCGCCAGCGGACCGAAGGTTTCTTCGTCGTACGCCGCCATGCCCTTCCGCACGTCCGTGAGCACCGCCGGAGGGAAGAACGCCCCCGGACCCGATGGCAACTCGCCCCAGAACAGCAAGTGCGCGCCCTCCGCCAGGCTTTGCTGAAGCTGGCGGACCAGTTCATCCCGCAAATCAAACCGCGCCACCGGGCCGATGGTCGTGTCCGGGGCCAGCGGATCGCCCATTTTCTGTTTGCGCATGGCGTGGACCACGTGGTCCTCGAACTCCCGCTTCACGCGCTCGACCACGATGAACCGTTTCGCCGCGATGCAACTCTGCCCGCTGTTGATCAGACGCGAGGCCACGCACATCTCGGCGGCCTTCGCCACGTCCGCGTCCGCCAGCACCAGGTAGGGATCACTGCCTCCCAGTTCGAGCACCGTCTTCTTCAAGAGCGACCCGGCCTGCGCCGCGACCGATTCGCCCGCCGCCGTGCTTCCGGTCAGCGTCACCGCCTTCACGCGGGCGTGGCCGACCAACTCGGCCACCCGCCGGGAACCCACCAAGACGGACTGAAACAGCCCTTCAGGGAACCCCGCGTTGCGGAAGATCTCCTCGCAGGCCCGCGCGCAGCCAGAAACGATGGAGGCGTGCTTCAGGATCACCGCGTTCCCCGCCATGAGCGCCGGAATCGCGGCGCGGAACACCTGCCAAAACGGAAAGTTCCACGGCATCACCGCCAGGACCACACCCAGCGGCTGCAGCACCACGTAGCTGCGGTGCGCTTCCGTGCGGATGTGTTCGGTGGCGAGAAAGCCCTCGCCGTAATCGGCGAAGTACTCACACGCGATGATGCACTTCTCGATCTCGGCGCTGCCTTGGGCAAAGGGCTTGCCCATTTCCCGAGCCATCAACTCGGCGAAAGACTCGCGGTTCTGACGCAGCACTCGGGCGGCCCGCAGCAACCGCGACGCCCGGTCCACGAACGTCGTTTCTCGCCAGATCAGGAACGCGGCGTGCGCGGCTTCCGCCATCTCGGCGACTCGCGAGGGTGAGTGCTCCTCGTATTCGGCGAGGCGCTCCCCCGTGGCAGGATTGATGGACTCGAGGACCATGTTACTTGCGCAAACGGAAGGGAGACTCCGCCGCCGAGACCACGCCGGCGGTGATCAGGGCGATGCCGAAGAACAGATTCAAGTAGTGGTCGCTGCTGCTGAGTTCGAGCACTCTGGGGATCACCACCAGCAAGCGCTCGTCTGGGGCCACGCCAGCCATCGTCGGAGTTCCGGGATGGCCCACCACCACGCCGAGGATCCCGGTCACGAGGAAGAAACCGCCCACGCCCATCGTGGCCCAGAACAACGCGGACGGCCCCTGCTTCTGGGCGACGTACACGACCGCCGCGCCGGCCAGGAGGTGGAGGAGATTGTGCAACGGAGTGCAAAGCGCCCCGAACAGCGTCGGCGACGCGAAGCCCACCAACCCAAACAGACTGATGACCGCCCCAAATGTTGTCGCGAGGATTTTCGCCATACTGTGCTCGTCTGGGCCGCAGTCTGGAAATCCGCAGAGGCGGCGTCAAGCCAGCGTTAGCTCTGGCTCAGGGCATGGTTCCCCTGCCCTACAACCGGAATTTTCCTCCTCCCTCCCGGCGGAATTTGCCTACCGGCCCTCGGCTCGAGGATTCACCCGGCAGGGATTTTCCGAACAAAGGTCCAGGAATCGGCCCTGCGGGAGCCTTTTTCCCCGCTGGCACAGGCACTGCTAAACAGCCCCTCGCATGAAATGTGACAGTCTCCATGAGCCTGAACCGCTCGCGGGCCACAACGAAGCGGCCCGCCTGGACCTGACGCTGTTGGGTTTCGAGCGCACGCGGAACTACACGCTGAGCGCCCGCGCCGACGAAGCGCCGTTCTGCTGGCTCGAAGTGGCCGACCAGCCCGGCCTGGCCTTCCTGGTGATTGAACCTTTCGTCGTGGAGCCGGACTACAAGCCCAACATCAATGACCGCGACACGCAGGTCCTTGGGCTGCAGAAACCGGAAGACGCCGTCCTGCTCAACATCGTCACCTTGCGCGGCGCCAACCAGGCGACCGTGAACCTCAAAGGTCCGATCGTGGTCAACCGGCACACCCGCGTTGGCAAGCAAGTCATCCCTGACAACGCGTCGGACTACTCGATTCAACATCCCCTGCCAGTCGGGAACTGAGCACAACCTCCACTGCCATGCTCATCCTCTCCCGCAAGACCAACGAAAGTATCGTGATCGACGGGCGCATCGTCGTGAAGATCGTGCGCGTCGAAGGCGACGTCGTAAAAGTAGGCGTCAGCGCGCCGGCGGAAGTGCCGGTGCATCGCCAGGAGGTCTATGAAGAAATTCAGCGGAGCAATCAGGAAGCCCTGACCAACCGCCGGCCCGCGGTGCCGAAGCTCCCGCTGAAACCGCACCGAACAGACCAACCAACCATCCAACCAATGGTGCCGGCCGTCATCTCCGTCGCCGGCGATTCCGTCCAACAGAGCAAGAACAACCACCACAAGCAGAACCTATGATCATCAACACCAACACCGCGGCCAACGTCGCCGCCAACAACCTCAAGTTGAACCAAGCGTTGCTGAGCAAATCGCTCGCCCGCCTGAGTTCCGGCTCCAAGATCGTCAACCCGGCGGACGACGCCGCCGGCATGGCCGTGGCCATGCGCATGGACGCCCAAGTGGCGCGCCTGGGTGCGGCCAACGCCAACGTCTCCAACGCCATCTCGTTCACCCAGACGCAAGACGGTTACCTCAAGAAGGTGTCCAAGGCCCTCGACCGTATGAGTGAGCTGACGATCCTGGCGCAGGACGTGACCAAGACCGACGACGACCGCGCGCTCTATGACAACGAGTTCGGCCAGTTGGCCAACTACGTGTTCAACACCTCGACCCGCGACTTCAACGGCGTCAGCCTTTTCTCGCCCACGGCCGACTTGAACATCACCATCGACTCCGAAGGCAACACCTTCACGATGGACCACATCAACATGCAGGCCACGACGTACACGGACGTGATGGGCACGGACTCCACCGGCACGGGCCGCGCCACGATCACCACGATCACCACCGCGACCGGCGCGCTGACCGACGTGCGCAACGCCATCAAGCAACTCGCCGAAGACCGCGCGAAGATCGGCGCCTACCAGGCCCGCCTCAACGCCACTTCCGAACAGCTTTCCGTCAGCAAGGAGAACATTTCCGCCGCCAGCTCGCGCATCCAAGATGTCGATATGGCGGAAGAATCGACCCAGTTTGCCAAGCAGAACATTCTCACCCAAGCCGGCACGGCCATGCTCGCGCAGGCGAACCAACTGCCGCAGAGCGTGCTCCGGCTCCTGCAATAACTAGCTACTGGCGGCGCCCCGCCCGCTTGGGCGGGCGGGGTGCTGTTTCGTTCCGGGGCCGGCGGATCGCGGCCCGGTCCTGGAAGTCGTTTCACTTTGATCGCGGTTTTGCCTGCACCGTGCCGCGCCGGAGGAAGGCGGTTCCTCCCGGCGCGGCCGGTAGGCGAAGCAAAGCTGCGAAGGCCTCGGTGGAAATAGGGCGCAGGAACAAACCCCTCGCCACGCTGGCCACCTCGAACACCCGGCTGCTCGCGCCGTCTGTCTCCTCGCACGATGAAACTGCCTGCCCTTTTTCCCTCTCGACGTGACGGCACGGCCAGACCCAAGGATGGAACCGCGAACGGACGCCGCCCCGCGCCGCTCGCTGCGCCCCGTCGAGCGTCGTCGAACCTCCGTCTGTCCACTTGCCTGCTCCCTCGCCCATGAACCACGGAACCCCATTCAAGGAAGAACGTCTTCCGTCGTTGCCCTCTCCTGAGGTCTCCGCGCGTCCGGCCGCCTCGGCTTTGAGACTGGACCTGCGCGACTTCTTCCTCGGTCCCCAGGACTACGCCATCCTGCGGCTCTCTGAGAATTTCCCGAACTACGCCGACTACTCGGACATCGACATTCTCTGCGGCAATCCGCTGACGTTCTTGCGCCACATCCTGGCGGTGGGCGAAGCGTACGAGGCGCGCGGCTACACCATCCGGGTGGAACCCCTGGGGTGCCAGTTGCACGTGGATTTCTATCCGCCCGGCGCGACACGGCTCTCCCTTCGGTTCGACCTCATCGACAATTTCACTGAGTTCCACAAGTTCACGGTCACGCCCGAATACGCCGCGGAAGTCTTGGCGCGGCGAAAGCGCGTGGAGCGCGGCGGGGTGAGCGTCTTCGTGCCACAAGAAGTCGATGACCTGGCGCTGCGGATCCTCGAGTTTGTCGAGCATGACCCGGAGCGGCCTTCCAAACGCAAGCACCTCGATTACGTCAAGCGCGCCGGGAACCTCGCCTTCGTCGAGCGCGTGGAGCGGTTCACGGATTTGTCCGTCTTGGTCGAATGCGCCAGCGACGGCGGCCCCAGCTTCCAGTTCGCGCGACGTTCTCGTCAGACTGCTGCAAGCCAGGAGTCCGCCGCAACCAAGAGTCTCCTTCAAAACTGCCGCAGCCGACGTGAGGAGGTTCTGATTCCATCGAAGTCTGAGCCTCCTCACGTCGGCCGCCACGAGGTTCTGAAATCGTCTTCCGAGTCTCCCTATTACCAGCTTTCGCCCACCTGCCAGATTCCCGGACTGCACCGGCTGTACGAGCAAGTCTTCGGACAACGGGCCAACGGCACTTTTATCGAAGTGGGGGCCTTTGATGGCGACTACGTGAGCAACACCAGCGGGCTGGCGGACTTGGGCTGGACCGGCCATTACATCGAGCCGGTGCCCAGCCACGCCGAGCGTTGCCGCCAGCGTCACGCCCGGAACGCGAAAGTCCAGGTCACCCAGGCGGCGATCGGGGCCGGGCCAGGCCGCGTGACGTTGCACGTCGGCGGGCCGCTCTCGACCGCCAACCCGGCGATGAGGCTGCAATTTGAAACACTGGCCTGGGCCAAGGGGCATTTCGATACCGGGGAGACGGTGACGGCCGAGCAGACGACGCTCGATGCATTTCTGGCCGCCCGCTCCGTCGAGCCGGGCTTTGAAGTGCTGGTCGTGGACGTGGAAGGCCAGGAGTGGCCGGTCTTCCAGGGCTTCGACATCGCCCGTTGGCAGCCGCAGATGGTGATTGTCGAACTGCACGATCAGAATCCCGATTACCGACCCTTCCACGAGGAGTGCCGGCAGATCGTCCGCTACTTCGAGGCGCATCGTTACTTTCCAATCTTCAAAGACGGGACAAACACCGTGTTTGTCTCGCGCGAGAAACTGCAGAGCCTGCGCGAGCGGATGGACTACTTCCTCATTTGGGGACACGGCCTGGCCCACGCGGAGGACATCCTCAAGCTCATCCGCCGACGGCGCGATCTGGAGATCATCTCCATCCACCGGAAGCACGTCGGGGAGATGGCCGGCTTTGTTCAGGACATCTACGCCTGCGACACCGTCCCCTACGAGCACTTGCGCGACAAGACCCGCTACCTGCTCAGCACGCCGCAGGAGGTGCTGTTCATTCTGGTCCGCAATCTCAATTCCCAGGAACGCATTTACGGCGACGGCCCGTTCCGCCACATCCAGTGCGCGCTGATCAAAGACCTCAAAGAAGAAGTGCGGAACGCGTTCAATCCACGCAGCGAGGGCCGGCGCACCGAACACCACGTCATCCACGCCTCGGATTACGAGAGCCAGGTCCGCCACGTGTTGAAGGTGCTGGGGCTGCCCGATCTCGCGCACTATCAGCGCCAGCCCAGCGCCGAAGTCAACGCGCCCTACCATCTCGATTCGCTGGAGGGCGGGCAGGTGCGGACGCTGGAGGTGGCATCGCTGGACGCGCACATCCTCGGACGCGGACTCGTGCCGATCGACGACACGCCGCACTTCGCGTATGTCCGTGGGAACAAGACGGCGTACTCGGCCTACTACCAGGCGCATTCGGGCGAACTCCTCACCGACGACCACGCGGAAACCGCCTTCGACGAGTTGATCCAGCATCTCGATTATGGCCGCCGCGGACGCAATGGACGGCGGGACTTGATCGTGGTGCGCCGAGGCGAACAAGGGCGCTACGTCATCCTGGACGGAGTCCATCGCGCCGCGGTGCTCCGGCATCGTGGCCTCGCGTGGGCCGAAGCGGTGGTGGCGGACCCGGAACCGAGCGCTCAACCGCCGGCTCGTCCGCGCACGGCCCTCATCGTCTTCTCGAAAGACCGGCCCCTGCAACTCGAGGCGACCCTGGCCTCCCTCCAACGGTGTTGCCCCGATCTCGCCGGCGCCGCCCAGACCACCGTTCTCTACACGACTTCGGCCCCGAAATGGGAACGCCTCTACGACATCGCCCGCCGCGAACATCCCGAGGTCTGCTTTGTTCGGGAAACCAGTTTCCGCGCGGACGTGCTGCGGCTGGCCGCGGAGGCCGAGCACGTTTTCTTCCTGGTGGACGACAACATCTTCATCCGGGAGTTTCGCCTGGGCGACATCACCGCGGCTCTCGAGCAGAACGCGGACGCGCTCGGCTTCTCTCTGCGGCTGGGGCGCAACACGACGTTCTGCTACTCCTTCGACACGCCGCAAACGCTGCCGCCGTTTCAGACCCTGTCGGCGCACGTGCTGAAGTTCGATTGGCGGAAGGCCGAGCATGATTTCGGTTACCCGCTGGAACTCTCCAGTTCGATCTATCGGACGGCGGAGGTCCTTCCCTTGTTGCGCGCGTTGGATTTCCGCAATCCGAACTCGCTGGAGACGGTGCTCGCGGACAACAAACAACGCTGCCAGACGCTGGGCGGGCTGCTCTGCTTCGACATCTCGGTGACGTTCTGCGCGCCGATCAACCGCGTGCAGCAAGTCTGCCCCACCAACCGCGCCGGAACCCGACCCGACCATTCGGCCGAGTCCCTCGCGGGACGCTACGAACGAGGCGAGCGGCTCGATGTCGCGGCCTACGCTGGCTTCACGCCTCAAGCTTGCCATCAGGAAGTGGAACTCCGCTTCCGACAGTTGTTGCCGGGGAGTCCAGCCGCATCCACGGCGCCCGTGATGGTGCATCGCTTGCTGCCCGCCTATGTCGCGCCAGCCCGCAAACAACGTTGGGAACAGGGCATCCAGGAGGAAGTCGCTTTCTGGGACGAGTACCTCCAGACGCGCGGCAACGGCTCCTGGGAGAAGGAATTTGCTTTTCGCCTCCAGCCCGAGGCCCCGCTGCAGGAGCACGTGACCCGCTGGATCGAGGCCGCCGAGGGCGCGACGGTGCGCATCCTCGATGTCGGCGCCGGCCCGCTTTCGTTTCTGGGAAAGCGGTGGGACGGCCACACCGTGGAACTGACGGCCGTGGATGCTTTGGGCGATCACTACGCAGGCCTGTTGCGCCGCCACGGCGTTACGCCTCCGGTGCCCACACAACGGGCCGATGCGGAAGAGTTGACCGTCCGCTTTCCCGTCAATCATTTCGATGCCGTCCACGCCCGGAACTGCATCGACCACAGCTACGAAGCGCCGCAGGCCATCGACCAGATGCTGGCCGTCGTCAAGCCCGGGGGCTGTGTGCTCCTCGAACACGGCCTTCGCGAAGGCTCCACGCAGAACGGTCAGGGCTTTCACCAATGGGATTTCTTCGCCGCGGACGGCGAGTTCATCATTGAAGACCGGGCGGGACGGCGGGTGAATATTTCCCGCCGTTACGCCGGCCTCGCCGAGGTCTGCTGCCAGGTTGTCCCGGAGAAACGTTGGATTTCTGTCCGGCTCCGCAAACTTGTCCCCACTGTCATGAAGAACCACCGTCCGCTCGTCTCCGTCGTCATCCCTTGCTACAACCAAGCCCAGTACCTGCCGGAGGCCGTGGCCAGCGTGGTGGGCCAGACGTTCCGGGACCTGGAGCTGATCGTCGTCAACGACGGCAGTCCCGACAACACCTTGGCCGTGGCGACGGAGTTGGCCGCCCAGCATCAAGACCTCCATCTCGTGGTGCTGACCCAGCCCAACGGCGGACTGGCCGAGGCGCGCAATGCCGGCATCCGCGCCGCCCGTGGCCGCTACATCCTGCCGCTGGACGCCGATGATGCGATCGAGCCGGAGTTCCTGGCCAAGACCGTGGCCTGTCTGGACGCCAACCCGGACGTGCCCATCGTCGGCACTTGCCGGCGGGACTTTGGGCACGTGGAGCAGGTGGTGACAGGCAGCGACTACACGCTGGCCATGCTGCTGCAGAGCAACCGCGTCAACTACTGCGCGCTCTATCGGCGGGAAATCTGGCAGGCCGTCGGCGGCTACGATCCCAACATGATTTGCCAGGGCTACGAGGACTGGGATTTCTGGATCAGTTGTGCCGAGCGCGGGTGGTTCGCGCGGTTCATTCCCGAGCCGCTGTTCCGCTACCGCGTGAAGCCGGTCAGCATGTTCACGGACGCTCAGGACCGGGACGCGGCGTTGCGCGCCCAGATCGTCCTCAAACATGCCGGCTCCTACGGCCCGCGCGAAGTCGAGGCCGCCCGGCGCGTGCTGGACGAAACGCCCGCCGCCCCCCAGCCGGCCGCCACGGCCACTCCGGCCAGTAAGCCGGCGGAAACGCCGAGCCAAACGGGAGGAGCGGTGGACGCTTCGACGGTGGATTGGAAAGCCGCCGAAGACCAGGCGCGCGCGGTCCTGGCGGAAGACCCCAACCGCCTTGACGCCTTGAATCTTCTGGCCGCCGCCGCGCTGCACCGCCGGGAGTGGCTGACGGCAGCCGAAGCCTGCAACCGGATCGTGCAGCAGCAGCCCAACGCGGTCGTTCCCGTGTTGATCTTGGGCAAGTGTTTCTTCCATCTCGGCGACTCGAAAACCGCCCGCGAGGCCTACGAACTCGCCCTGCGTCTCGACCCCGGCAACGACGTCGCGCAAGAAGCCCTGGCCATCATCGCCAACGGAACCCAGGCCGCGACGCCATCGCCCGTCCAAGAGGAGCGGGGTGAAGCCGCCGCCCCGGCCCCCGCGCTCTCGGTCCCGCCGCCCCTCACGCCCGACCAGCAGAAGCAACTCGACCGCATCCCCTGCCCTTTCTGCGGCGGCGCCGACGCCTACGCTTTTCGTGACACGGCGGACATCGTCCGCTGCGCCCGTTGCGACACCGTCTTCCTGCGCACCCGCCACAAGACCGAAATCCTGGAGGAGATTTACCAGACTTACGCCGACGACGGCTCCCACATGGCGCTGCCCAAGACCCTCGAACAAGCCGCCGCCAGCAACCTCATGCGCGATTACTTCCTGAAAGAGATCCTCCAGTTCACGCGGCCCACCGGCCGGATCCTGGATGTGGGCTGTGGCTGGGGCGCGTTCCTCCTGAACGCTCGCGCCCACGGCTTCGAGCCGTCCGGCCTGGAACTCACCCGCAAGGCCGTCCGCTACGCCAACGACGAACTGCGCATCCCCGTGGTCAACACGCAATTTCTCGACACGCCGTACGACGCCGCGTCCCTCCAGGTGGTGACGATGAACCACGTTCTCGAACACCTGCCGCAACCCCGCGAAGCTCTCGACAAAGTTTTCCGCACGCTCAAGCCCGGCGGCCTCTTCTGCGGCATCGTGCCGAACGTGGACTCCTTCTGCTCCACCACCGAGCGCGAGCAATGGTTCTGGCTCGACCCGAACTACCACTACGTCCACTACAGTCCTGCCACGCTCCGCAAACACCTCGAGGCCGCCGGCTTCAAAGTCGAACGCCTCTACACCACCAAGGGCGATTACGGTCTCCAGCAAATCCGCGATGCGGCCGTCGCCGTGCATCCCGAACTCCGGGACGAAGCCGCCTTCAGCGCCTGGCTGCAGCGGATCGAAGCCGACGGCCACGGCGAGGAAATCCGCTTCTTTGCCCGCAAGCCCGCGCTGACACCCGACATCCCAAGCCCGCAACCCGAAACCAATCCGAAGCCCGAAATCCGAAACGTCCTGGAGGCCCAGAAGCCGGACTGTAGTTTCCCGCTGTCCACGGCAGAAACCGCACTCTTTGCCGAACTCCGCGCCGCCGCCGCCGCCATCGAACAACTCGACTGGCCCGCTGCTGTCGCCCACTACCAGCGCGCGTTGGAGTCCGCCCAAGACAACGCCCCGCTCACGCAAGCGCTCCGCGACGCCATCACCCGCCTGAGCGATTTGATCGAACGCTCCCAGGCGCCCACCCCTTCTGACGTTTCACGCGTTACGTCTCCCGGCGTTTCTTTCTGCGTCATCACCCACGGCAAGCGCCCGGAACAACTTCGCCGCCTCCTCGCCAGCATCTGCGCGCTCAACCTTCCGCAGTACGAAATCCTCGTCGGCGGCGAACCGCCCGCCGATCTCGAAGGCGTCACCCTCGTCCCCGTGCCCGACGCCGCCCGCCACGGCCGTCTCGGCGAAATGCGCAACCGCCTCACGGAACGCGCCCGCTTCGACACGCTGGTGGTGGCCGACGATGACCTCGTTTTTCTTCCCGACTTCGCCGCCGGCCTGGATCGCTTTGGCAACGACTTCGACGTCCAGTGCGTCCGCTTCCTCAATCCCGACGGCACGCGCTACTGGGACTGGGCCACGAACGACGGCCCGCGCGGGCACGCCCTCCTGCCTTACGACCAGACCGACCCGCACGTCTATGTCACCGGCGGCCTCTGCATCATGAAGGCCGGCGTCGCCCGCCGCGTGCAATGGGATGAAGGCCGCGGCTTTTACCAGGGCGAAGACGCCGACTTCAGCCGCCGTCTCCACGCGGCCGGCCTCCGCATCCAATTCAACCCGCACTGCACCGTCGTTCACCACGATCCGCGCTGCACCCAACTGGAGAACGTGATCCTCAGCGCCGAGGGCCTGCGCCAGACCGCCACCGACGCGCTCAAGGAAAAGCGCCTGGCCGCCGCCGCCGGCGCCTACGCCCGCCTGCAGCTCTTCCGGCCAAGCGAAGCCCCCCTCTTCGAGCACGTGTGCCTCGCCCCGTTCACCGCGAAACGCGATGGCCGCTACGTCTTCCTCAGCGACGAACTTCTGCCCGCGCAGGCCGATGCCGACTTGAACGCTCAATCCCTCATCGCCACGGCCCAATCCCTCGGCGACCTGCTCCAGCACATCGGCCCGTTCTACGCGCACTTCGGCGGCGCGGGTGACGCGCTGCTGCTGCTCGCCACGTTCCTTGACCAGCACCCCAACGCCACAGTCGTCAGCTACCCGAACTCGGTCGGCGCGGCGAAGGCTTTCTTTGACGCCTTTCCGTCTATTCACCGCGTCATCTTCCTGCCGCCGCGCGAAAGCGCCAAGATCCACGTGATGCTGCGCATGTTGATGCGCCGCCTCCCAAACTGCCGCGGCAGCGGCGTCACCCCGGAAACCGACTATTTCAAGGAATGGCACGCCGGCCTCGACATCTTCAAGACCTACGGCGTCAATCCGCGCCCCGCGTGGCCCGTGCAGTTCCGCCAGACGGTCCGCGACCGGCAAGTCGTCCTCGCGCCCCGAGGAAGCATGACCGGCATGGTCGGCACCAAGCGGAACATCATTGACCCGAAGATTTGGCCGGACCTTCTCACCCTGCTGCGCGACGCGGGGCTTCAGCCCGTCATCCTCGGCACGCCTGACGAGCGTGCGGACTATCCGTGCCCTGAAGGCTGCACGGATTGCCGCAGCTTCAGCTTCGCCGAGCAGATGCAGCACATCGCCGAGAGCGCTCTGTTTGTCGGCGCGGACAGTTGGGGCAAGAGCTTCGCCGCGCTGGCTGGCTTGCCCACCCTGGTCTTCGAGCCGATCAAACGCGCCGACTGGCTGGGCAAGAAGGACGCTTCGGACCACGTCTTCCTCGAGCCGTGGCCTACGATCACCGTGGTCAAGGACCTGGACGAGTGCCGCGCTGCGCTCGCCCGCTTGGGCAATCTGAAATCTCAAATTTCAAATCTCAAATCCGTCTCCGTCTCCTGGCACGGTCCCTTCGACAACTCCGGCAGCCTCGCTCTCGTCAACCGAGAACTCTCGCGCGAACTGGAGCGGTTGCCGGGCGTGCGGGTCAGGCGCGCTGGGTTCAGTTCGTCGAACCGGTCGGACTCGTTAGACTCGTCCGACGGTCCTCCCCTCCCCATCACTCTCCGCCACGCCTGGCCGCCCAATTGGGAACCGGCCGAGCGCGGCCCGCTCGTCGTCATCCAGCCCTGGGAGTTTGGCGCGCTGCCCGAACAGTGGGTGCGCAAGGCCAAGCGCGTGGACGAATTCTGGGTCCCGTCCAACTACGTCCGCCAGCTTTACCTCGACTCCGGCGTGCTGGCGGACAAGGTGTTCGTCGTCCCCAATGGCATTGACCCTGACTGCTTCCGGCCCGACACCACGGCCCTCGCGCTGCCCACACTGAAGAAGTTCAAGTTCCTCTTCGTCGGCGGCACCATTCACCGCAAGGGACCGGACCTGCTGCTGGCGGCCTACTTGAAGACCTTCACGGCGGCCGACGACGTTTGTCTGGTAATCAAGGATTTTGGCGGCGACGGCGTGTATGCCGGGCAGACGCTCAGCGAGCAGATTCGGGCCGCGCAAGCCCGCCCCGACGCGCCGGAGATTCTCCATCTGACCGAGGCCTTGCCGCCCGGAGCGTTGCCGGGCCTCTACACCGCGTGCGATTGCCTCGTGCATCCGTACCGCGGCGAAGGCTTCGGCCTGCCCGTGCTGGAAGCGATGGCCTGCGGCCTGTCCGTCATCGTGACGTCGGGCGGCGCGGCGGATGACTTCGCGTCAAATGGCTTCGTCCTCCACTTGCCGGCGGCCCGCCACAGCATCGGCCGCGAAGTCGCCGGCATGAAGCTGGCCCGTGACGGCTGGCTGCTTGAACCCGATCCGGCTGCGCTGGCCAGGCAAATGCAATGGGCGTTCACGCATCGCGACGAAGCGCGCGCCCTCGGCCAGCACGCCAGCGAGCACGCCCGCCGGAACTGGACTTGGGAACACGCCGCCCGCATCGCCGCCTCGCGCCTCCAGCACCTCGCCGGGCGCGCCCAGGACACAGCGGTCGCCACCTCCCCGCTCAAGCCAACCGCCGTGCCTGCGGTGGCGAAACTCGGCGACCTCGCCAACGCCCGTGCCCTGTTTGGCGAAAAGAAGTTAGCCGAAGCCTGGACGGCCACGCTGGCGGCACTTGAAGTCCGCCCGTTCCATCCCGAAGCTTTCCTGCTGCTGGCGGAAATCGCGCTGGCGGCCGGCGACTCCGCGGCCTCCCGCCGTTGTGCAGAACGCGCCCGGCAACTCGCGCCGGAGTGGAAAGCGGCGAAGGAATTCCTGAAATCAAATCAGAAGTCAGAGGTCAGAGGTCAGAAGTCGGAGCGTGCCGGGACACCAGTTGCCCTCACTCCCTCACTCCCTCATTCCCCTGCCCTGCCTCGCCTCACGGTCTGCCTCATCACAAAGAATGAGGAGCGATTCGTCGGCCCATGCCTGGACTCCGTTCGTCGTCTCGCGCA
This sequence comes from Verrucomicrobiota bacterium, assembly GCA_016219875.1. Lineage (GTDB taxonomy): Bacteria > Verrucomicrobiota > Verrucomicrobiia > Limisphaerales > JACRJZ01 > JACRJZ01. Next base: position 29,566 of record JACRJZ010000168.1, read on the forward strand.
CCAAATCGTCGTGGTGGACACCGGTTCCACCGACCGCACGGCGGAGATCGCCAAGGCCCGCGGCGCCGAAGTCCACACGTTCGCGTGGTGCGACGATTTCAGCGCGGCCCGCAACGCCGCCCTGGAGCACGCCCGCGGCGATTGGGTGCTTGTGCTCGACGCCGATGAAGAACTCCCTGCCGCCAGCGGCGAGAAGTTGCTCAAGGACCTGCGCAAGACCGACGTCATGGCCTACCGGTTGCCTATCGTGGACGCGGGTCTGGAGGACGACGGCGGCAATTACGTCCCGCGGCTTTTCCGCAACGCGCCGGGACTCTTCTTCGCGGGGCGGGTGCATGAACACGCTTTCGGCAGCATCGAGGCGCGGCGCGCCGAGTGGGGCCTGGACAACCGCCTCGGCACGGCCACGCTGCTCCACTACGGCTACACGACGGAACTCACGCAGCGCCGTCACAAGAACGAGCGCAACCTCCGTCTGCTGGAGCGCGCGCTGGAGGAATCGACCCGCGATCCGAATCTGCTCATGAACCACGGCCTCGAACTGGTGCGCTCCGGCGACCTCATGGGAGGCCTCGATCAATACCTCGCCGCCTACCGCCTCCTCGCGGCCCTGCCCACGGCACAAGTCTCCCCCGAGCTTCGCGAGGCGCTGCTCACGCAACTCTGCACGCACCTCATGGCGGTGCGGAACTTCGATGGCATTCTCAGCATCCTCGACTCGCCGCTGGCCAAGGCTGGGGGCTTGACGGCTTCGATGCACTTCGTCGCCGGGTTGTCGCTCGTGCAATTGGGCCGCCCCGCGGACGCCTTGAAGCACTTCGAGCAATGCCTGGCCAAGCGCCACCAGTCCACGCTCACGCCGGTCAGCCGGGAGGTGCGCGGAGCCGGACCGCGGCACGGGCTGGCGCTGTGCTTGACACATCTGCGCCAAGCGTCCGCGGCGAAGATCGAGTTTCAAAAGGCGCTGAAAGAGGACCCTCGGTCCCGTCCGGTGCGTATGGATTATGCGCGGTTCCTCCGCTCGCAGGGCGCGCTCGTGGAGGCGCTCCAGACCTTGCACGGGCTGATCTCGGACAACTCGGGCGACCTCGAAGCCTGGCACTTGGGCGGAGAGATCGCCCTGAGCCGGCTCGACTTCCAGGAGTTCGCGCTCGATTGGACCGGTGAGGCCCTCCGCTACCACGGCAAAGATCCGGTCGTCGTGGCGCAGCGCGCCGAGGTCCTGATGCTGGCCCGTGACTATGCCGGCGCCGCCAGCCTCCTGAAACAGCTTTCCCGCCCCCAGCCGCGCGAACAGGCGCTTGAAATCCTGTGCGCTGTGCTGGCAGGCGAGACGAATTTCGCGCCGCCGCCAGATGAAACCCAGGTCAGCCGCACGCTTGTGGATTGGTACCAGCGGCTGTTCAAGTTGGGGGCAGCCGCCCTGTTGGATGACATCAACGGAGCAGTGGCTGAAATAGGCCGGGTTTTGCCGACGGCGGCGCGTTGTCTTTCTTTGGCGCTGGAGGAGGCGCTGCAATCATAAGCGGGTGGGGCATCAAGGGGCGTGGAGAGCCGTGCCGACGCCGTGACGCATGCCGCCCACGGGAAGGTTGAACTTAAAGCTGAGCCACGGTTGGACGCGGATCGCTTCGCGGTGAAGTCCAACCAAGGCTGAAGCCGTTGCCGGTGGCCGATTGCACGTCGCCCCAACGTTTTCAACGGCCAACCTGCAACTTTCAACCGGCAACTTGGAACGACGGTCCATGGGAGCCTCTTTCAAAACCGTAGAAGTTTGAGCCTCCTCACGTCGGCGGCTACCGAGTTTTGAAATTGCCTCATAGGAAGAGCCTTCGCCTTGGTCACGCCGCCTTGTCCAGCAACTCGGCGATCAGGGAAGTCGCCTCGCGGACGTTGTAGGGTTTGTTCAGGACGCGACAGCCGTACTCGTCCACGACTTCTTTGCGCTGGTCCAGTTCCAGGTAGCCGGAAGCGAGCACGCACTTGGTCCGGGGCCAACGCTCCGACACCTGCTTGATGAGGTCCAGTCCGTTCATCCCTGGCATGTCGTAGTCGGTCAGCACCAAATCCACGGCAGCAGCCTCAAGGTGCTGGATGGCTTCGCGGCCCGTGGGCGCGGTCACAACCTCGTAGCCCGCCACTTTCAGGAAAGTTTGTGTGAACTCGCGCACCAAGTCTGAGTCTTCCACCACCAACACGCGCCCGCTGCCGTTCTGCAGGCGCGGTCCCTTGGGCTTGGCGGGCGCGGCCACCGCCTCTCCCGCGGCCGGCAGAAAGACATGGAAGGTCGTCCCACGGCCCACGGCTGTTTCGATCTCGATGAAGCCGCCGGCGTCGCTCACCACCTGATGCACAATCGCCAGTCCCAGTCCGGTGCCGGCGCCTTTGGCTTTCGTGGAGAAGAACGGCTCGAAAATGCGCGGCAGGACCTCCGGGGGAATGCCCTTGCCGGTGTCGGCCACGCTGCACCGGACGAACTGCCAGACTTCGGAGCGCGAAGTCTTGAGGAACTGCTCCGGCGTCAGAGTCACCAGCGCATTGCTGATCGTGATGGCTCCGCCCCCTGCCATGGCGTCTTGGGCGTTGACGCAAAGGTTGAGCAGGAGCTGCGAGGCGCGCGTGGCGTCCATGCGCACCTTGGCCGGCCCCGGGGCGGGCTGGAGGTTGAACTTCACGCCGGCAGAAAAAGTCCGGCGGGCAAGCTGGCTGGCTTCCCCGATGAGCTGGTTGAAATCGAGCACCTCGGCGCGCACTTCCGACACCCGGCTGAAGGTGAGGAGCTGGCGTGTGATCTCGGCGGCGCGACCGGCCGCCTGGTCGATGTGTTGAATCCGCTCCCGCAAGTTCGCCGTCAACTCCGACTCCAGCGCCATCAAGCTGGCGTTGCCGCGGATCGCTTGGAGCAGATTGTTGAAGTCATGGGCGATGCCGGCGGAGAGCGTGCCCACCAGTTCCATCTTCTGCGACTGGAAAAGCTGCTGCTGCAACCGGCACAGCTTGGTCTGGTCAATGACCTGGTAGATCAGGCCGGTGACCTCGCCCTCGCACTTCCACGGGGCCACTTTCACGAGCCAATGAAAGCCGTCAGGGCCGTCGCACTGTTTCTCGTGCGCCTGGCCATCCCGAAGCACGGACTCGAAAAGGGCGCGGAGTTCCTCGCGATGGACGGCGTCCGGCGCGTACTCGAGCAGCCCACGGCCCAATTCGGGAGCATTGCCGATGGCGAGCCAGCCGTGCTGGGCAGGAAGCTGGCGCCAACCGTCATTGAAGTGAGTCAGCCGCAGGTTGCGGTCGAGCGCGTACACCGCCGAATTGATGGACTGGAGAATACTGACGGCGAAGTGGTGCTCGCGGCGAAGTTCGCTCTCGAGCCGCTTGCGCTGCGTCACGTCCCGCTCGCAGGAAGCGTAGCCGAGGAATTCCCCCTGGCGGCTGAAGATGGGCGAAATGCTCGCCTCGACCACATAGACCACGCCGTTGCTGCGGACGTTGAGGAGTTCGCCCGTCCAATCGCGCCCCGCCTGGATGCTGGCGAGATACTGCTGAATCGTGGCGGCTTCCCCCGGTGCTCGCAAGAAGTCCGCCGGCACCCCGAGGGCATTCTCGATCGTGTAGCCGGTGCTGGTCTGAAAGGCAGGGTTGACGAACACGATGCGCAAATCTGTGTCCGTCACGAAGAACACGTCCGGAGTGGCGTCGATGGCGGTAACGAGGCGCTGGACGTGGGATTCCAGGCGGAACTGCTGGCTGGTGTCGCGGAAGGCGACGTGCCACACCCCGCCGGTCAGCGGGGTCAGCCGCACGTCCGCCGTCATGCAGGGGCGGCCCTGGTGCTGGATGGAGACGCCGACCAGGTTTTCCGCGCGCTCCGTGCGGCGCTGCAACAGGTCCGCGAGGCGGCGCCCCATGACGGGATCAAAGAGGGAAGGCAGATGGACCTCGCGCGCCGCTCCGTTCGGCGGGAGTTTCAAGACGCGCACGGCCTTGCGATTTGCGTCCTGGAGCATGCCGTCTCGCGCACACACCACTTCCGCCTCCTCAGAGGTCTCAAAGACACACCGCCACCAGTTTGCGCTCTGGGCGGGGTTCAGAATGGGTCCGTCCGCCATACACGATAATCCAGTCCGGGCGCTTCCTTGCGCCGCGACGGCCTTATCGGCAGCGCCAGCGCGGGGTTTAGGAAAAGATGGCGGATTTGCGGGGGGCGCGAGCGAGTTGGGGGGATCAGAAGCGTGAGCGGGTTTCGGAAGGCCGAGCCGTCCCCCGGCGCACCTCAATCTTACCTGGACTCGTGCATGTTGGTGGGCAAGCGCCCTCGCGAGCCGTTGGACTCGCACCCGCGCCACTCGCGAGTACGCTCCCCCCCATTCTTTATGAGCCTCCAAACGGAAGCTGCTTGTCGGCACCCAATCTGGCCTTCTTCGTCTGTCCTCTGTTCTCTCCGCTTTGCCCTTCGCCCTTTGCCCTTGGCCTCCCTTTCCCATTTTCCTTCTTTGCGGTCATCTGGCCGCTGGTGAAGTCGGCTGCCGTTTTTGACATGCGTGCGCCGGCAGGTATTGATGTCAGGGCATGATCATCTTGAGGCGATAGAAGCGGGATCCCTGCGCTGCGTCGCCGTCCGTTACGGAAACCCGGTGATCGTTGCCGAGGACCGGTTCGCCCAACGGCTCCCACCGTGCTCCAGGACCCAGCGAACCAGCAACCTCCAGTTGCCAGGTGCCGCCGGCCGGGGCGACAAATCCGACACTCATTTGGGCTCCGTTCGGTTTAATGGAAACCAGGACGCCGGCCTGGAACGCCGCCTCCAGCCAGACCGAAGGCGAATGGATGGGGCCGGCGTCAACGCCGTTGGTCGATGTGTCGAAGGCTTGGAAGCCCACGCGATAGAGGCCGACTTTGGTCACGGTGAAACGGCGTCCGTGAATGTGGCCGTAAGGATCGGTCCCAGGTGAACCGTCGCTCTCGCTCAACGCCCAGAGGTTCGTGCTGATTTGGCCGGCGGGGAGCGACTCACTGGGGGCGGTAGAACCGCTGTCCCAAAAGCCAAACTGGCCTTCCGCCGGAGCCTCCAGGCAGGACATCCGAAACCGGATGAACGACCCCGGCGCGGGCGCGGCAGGATCGGGCCCGGCGTGCGCGGCGGTCGCAGGCAGCGCCGTCAACGTGTAGTTCCCTTGGAAGTAGCCGGCAAAGCGGCCGGCGTTGGTGTAGCCCAGCGTTTTGACGTAGCCCGAGTCGGCAGCGAACTCGTAGCCGTTGATGAAGGCCAGCATGTCGCCCTGATCGAGGCCCAGAGCGCCTACATCAAGGTGGCCGTGACCCTGGGCGTGGAGGTCAAGTTGAGTGATCAGTGCCAGTCCCAAGACCAGCGCCAGGCGTTTGGAAGTGTGTATTTCAGAGGATTTCATGCTTGATGTTCATGGTTGCAGGCTGTGACCGGCTGGATTCACAAAGCGTGAGCCGACTTGAACCAGTTTGGATTGGAGAGGATGCCAGGGGATCCGCTCCACGTGTCCGTCCACGAACAGGTAGTTGGCCGCATTCAGATGCCGGGTGACGGCGATCTCGGTCGCGAACCCGCGCGGCGAAAAGTCCCCGTCGTCCGCGTCGGCGAAGTGGAAGTGGTCGCTGTTGACGTAGCCATCGGCGCACTCGGCCATGAGGAAGGTTTCCGACGGCGCTGGGATGGCCGAGAAGCGGGAATAGCCCTGAGGATTCCCGGGGCCGGCCGGCAGCAAGAAATCGTTGATGGCGTAGCTGTACAGGCGCGTCCGGTGGGGATCGCGCCGACAACGCCAGAGATTGGTGCCGCCGCAATACGGCTGCAGCGTGCTCACCCAGGATTGCCCCTGATGGGCCGTGCGCGGCAATTCATCCTGGTTGTCGTCGCCATACATGAGGCAGGCCAGGCCGATTTGCTTGAGGTTGCTGAGGCAGGCGGTGGCGTGGGCGCGCTCCTTCGCCCTCGCGAGCGCCGGCAGGAGCAGCGCGGCCAGGATGGCGATTATCGCGATGACGACCAGCAACTCCACGAGCGTGAATCCGCGGTAGGTTCGGGTGTTCATTTGGAGAGCGAGGGTTCGCCCAGTCCAACACACGGCACGTCCACGAGATGCCCGACGGATTTGCCGTTGGGCTTTCGTTGGTTGAGCGGGGGAGGCTGGGCCACGGACGTCCGCAGGCGCCGCATTTCTCCGTGCCACTTCCACACCTGGTAGATGCCGGGATAGACGAGCAGTTCGAGAACGAACGAGGTGAAGACCCCGCCGATCATGGGGGCGGCGATGCGTTTCATCACATCCGCGCCGGTGCCGGTGGACCACATGATGGGCACCAACCCGATGAACGTGGCGGCCACCGTCATGAACTTGGGCCGCAGCCGTTGCACGGCTCCGTACTGAATCGCGCTCTGCAGGTCGCGCAGCGTGTGGAGGCGTCCCTCGCGTCTGGCCTGCTCGTAGGCTAGATCGAGGTACATCAGCATGAAGATGCCGGTCTCCGCATCGACTCCGAGCAAGGCGATCAGGCCCACCCAGACCCCGACGCTCATGTTGTAGTCCAGCAGGTAAAGGAACCAGATCGCGCCCACCGCCGAGAACGGTACGGCCAGCAACACGATCGATGTCTTGGCCAGGGAGCGGGTGCTGCCATAGAGGAGCAGAAAGATCATGAACAAAGTCAGGGGAACGATCAGCCACAGCCGCTCTCGCATCCGGTTCAAGGATTCATACTGGCCGCTCCAAAGCAGCGCGTAGCCAGGGGGAAGCTCTATCTTGTTCCGCAACGCTGCGTCGGCGTCGGCCAGGTAGCTATCCAGGTCCCGCCCGAGCACGTCCACATAGACATAGCCCGTCAGCAGGCCGTCCTCATTGCGGATCATGGACGGGCCGGTCTTGGTTTCGATGCGCGCGACCTGGCCCAGCGGCACCGGAGACTGACCGTCGGCTTTGGAGACCAGCACACGTTCGAGCGCGCTGCGGTCGGATCGAAAATCGCGCGCGTAACGCACGTTGACGGGATAGCGTTCCTGGCCGGAGACCACGGTGGTGACATTCTCTCCGCCGAGGCTGTTCTCGACCGAGGCCTGGGCTTCCTCCACGCTGATGCCATATCGGGCCAGGGCTGCCCGGTCCCAATCGACGTCCAGGAAGAACCCGGTGCCGGTCCGTTCGGCAAAGACGCTGCGGGAGCCCGGCACGTTGCGCAGGACAGTCTCGACCTCGTGCCCGATCTGCTCGATGCGATCGAGGTCGCCGCCGGTGATCTTGAGCCCCACGGGGGTGCGCAGACCGGTGCTGAGCATCTCAATGCGCCCCTTGATGGGCATGGTCCAGCCATTGGCCAGGCCGGGCACCTGCAACGCTGCGTTCATCTGGCTGATCAGGTCCTCGGTTGAGAGCCGGTCTGGAGTCACATGCCTCAGCACCCCCTTCATCCAGACCGGCGCCCAACCCGAATACCACGTCTCCACCGACCGCCACTGATCCTTGGGTTTCAGGGTAATCACCGTCTCGAGCATGGACAGCGGCGCCGGGTCCGTGGGCGTTTCGGCCCGACCCGCCTTGCCCAGCACGCGGTCCACCTCGGGGAACTGTTTGAGAACACGGTCGGTGGTCTGAAGCAGCTTTTGGGCTTCGGCCACCGAGAGGCCCGGCAGGGTGGAAGGCATGTAGAGGACGGAGCCTTCGTCCAGCGGCGGCATGAATTCCGATCCCAGTTGCCGGAAGACCGGAATCGTGGAGACGACCAGGGCGGCTGCGCCCCCGATGACGAACCACTTCCAGCGCAAGGCCCAGGTCAGGGCCGGGCTGTAAAGGCGATTCAACGCGCGGCTGATCGGATGGCTGCTCTCCGGACGGATGGTGCCGACGGCTATGCCATTGACCAGCCGGGACAGCCACCGGGACCGGAATTGGAAGCGACGCACCCGAGTGAAGGTCACCCGCAGCGCCGGGTCCAGTGTGATGACCAGCACCGCCGCCGCGATCATGGCGAGAGTCTTGGTGTAGGCGAGCGGCTGGAACAGCCGGCCTTCCTGCGCTTCGAGCGTCAGCACCGGGAGGAAGGAGACGGCGATGATGAGGAGGGCGAAGAAGCTGGGGCGCGCCACCTGTTTGATCGCCTGCGTGACCACGGCCTGGTAGGAGCCACGACGGCCCTTCTGTTCCCATTGCTCAAGGGATTTGTGAACCTGCTCGACCACGACAATCGCCGCGTCCACCAGGGCGCCGACGGCGATGGCGATTCCGCCGAGCGACATGATGTTGGCGGTGATGCCCATGAGGCGGAAGGGGATGAAAGCGACCAGGACCGCGATGGGGATCGTGATGGCGGGAATGATTGCGCTGGGCACGTGCCAGAGGAACAGGAAGATCACCAGCATCACCACGATGATGACCTCGAGCAGCGTGTGTTTGAGGTTGTCCACCGCCCGGTCAATCAACTCGGAGCGATCATACACGGGCACGATCTTCACGCCCGCCGGCAGCCCCGGTTGAATCTCGCGCAGACGGGCTTTGACGCGCTGGATGACTTCAAGGGCGTTCTGGCCGTGCCGCATGACGACGATGCCTGAAACCACTTCGCCCTTCCCGTCCAGTTCGGCGACCCCGCGCCGCAGATCCGGCCCGACCAGAACCTGCGCGACGTCGCGAACGCAAATGGGCGTGCCCTGGGTGGCGGTCAGCGGGATGTTCTCGATGTCCGCGACGGTCTTGAAGTAGCCGCGCCCCCGGACCATGTACTCGGTGCCGCCGAATTCAAGCAGGCGCCCCGCTGACTCGCGGTTGTTGGCCCGGACAGCTTCGACGACGCGCGCGATGGACAGGTTGTAGGCGCGCAGCCGATTCGGATCGACGTTCACCTGGAACTGCTTGCCGAAGCCCCCCACCGCAGCCACCTCGGCCACCCCCGGGACGCTTTTGAGATAATACTTCAGGTGCCAGTCCTGGTAGGACCGCAGATCCGCCAGGCTTTGCGTGCCCGACTCGTCCACCAGCGCGTACTGATAAATCCATCCCAGGGCCGTGGCATCCGGACCGATTTCCGTCGTCACACCGGCCGGCAGCCGGCCCTGGACGGCGCCGAGGTATTCCTGCGTGCGGGAGCGGGCCCAGTAGAGATCAGTGCGGTCCTCGAAGATGACGTAAACGTAGGAGTAACCGAAATCGGAGAAACCGCGCACGGACTTCACCTTCGGGGCGCCAAGCATGGCGGTGACGATGGGATACGTGACTTGCGACTCAACGATGTCCGGGCTGCGATCCCAGCGCGAGTAGATGATGACCTGGGTGTCGCTCAGGTCCGGGATGGCATCCAGGGGCACCCGGCGGAGCGACCCCCAGCCGGCGACGCACGCCGCCGCGACCAGCGCAAACACCAACACCCGGTTGCGGACCGAGAAATCGATTATGCGGTTGATCATGTCAGGGGTAATGATCGGGGTGCTCTGTGGCCAGCGTCGCCTCGGCCCTGCGGCTGGAGTGGCGACTCAGAACTCGCGCGGGATCAGCATCGAACGAGCGTTTGCAGCCCTCGTTGCAGAAATAGTAGGTGTGGCCCTGGTAAACGCTCACGTGACCGTCGGCTTCGACCTCCTGTTCGTCCACAGTCATGCTGCACACAGGGTCCTTGGCACTCGTCCCGCGTATGCCTGCCGCCGCCTGTTTCATGCGGCTTTCGGAATCGAGCAGAAAGTTGCCGGAGGTGACAATCCGTTCTCCGGGCGTCAGGCCTTGCACAATCTCAACCAGATCCCCCAGGTGGCGGCCTGTCTTCACCTCTTTGGGCTCGTAGAACCCGTTCCCCTGCTCCACGAACACCGTCTGCCGGCGCCCCGCATCCAGTACCGCGTCGGCGCTGATGAGGATCATTTCGGGAAGCGTGACGGACAGTTCGACATCCACGAGCATGTCCGGCCTCAACGCGTGATCCGGATTGTCCATCTCCAGCCGGACCTTGAGCGTGCGCGAACCGTTGTCGAACAACGGCAGCGCCTGGCTCACGGTGGCGACGAAGGTTCTGGCGGCGCGGGGCATGGAAACCCGTGCCTGGCTTCCTGGCTTGAGGTGTTCGCCTTCCCACCCGGGCACATCGGTCAGAACCCAGACCCGACTCAGGTCCGCCACCCGGAACAGCTCCATGCCTTTCTCCAAGCGGAGCCCGTCCGTGGCTTTGCGCGCGGTTATGAAACCGTCGGCTGGGGCCGCGAGTTCCACGTGCTTGGTGAAAGTGCCGGTTCGGAGGATCTCGTCGATCTGGCGTTGCCCCATGCCCATGTCCAGCAAGGTGTCCACGATCCGCTCCAGGTTCTTATCCGTCATGAGGAGTTCGCCGATGCGCGACGGAAAGTTTTGCACGGTCAGCTCGGCCCGCTCCCGGGAATTGAACGCGGACACCAGGGATTGCACGACGGACAAGAAGTCCGGACTGTAGAAGCTGGCCAGGATTTCGTCTTTCTTGATCGGGCTGCCGGTGGTGTAGGGTCCGGTTTTGGTGATCCACCCGTTGATCGGGGCGAGGACGATGTAATCACGGCTTTCATCCACCGCGACCCGGCCCGGGAACCGCAGCGCGTGTTGTGGCTTTTTGATTTTGACTTCAGCCACACGGACCCCGATCAACTGTTGCCTCTCTGGGCTGAGTTTCACCGTTCCAGCCGGTCGAGGCCGGGTTCCGGTGGTAGCCTCGGGCAGGGAGGTGTTCTCTGCCTCGGCATAAACCGGCTCCATCTTCATTCCGCAGGGCGCGAGTCCCGGTTTGTCCGACGTGTGCATCGGATTCATCGGATCGACGTAATGCAGGATCTTTCGGCCGGACGTGGCGGAATGCGCAGGGGTGTTAGAATGGCCGCGCCCAGCCAGGGCCAGGAACCCGGCCACGAGCAGAGCCAGCAGGATGGCGGCAAGGAGAAGTTTTTTCATGGAGCCAGTTAGCTACCAGCGAGGTTCAGCAGGTTGCGGAGTTACCCTTCAGTCGGAGAGTGAGCCCACGGGAGCCCGCAAAACTCCCAGTGCGGCGGTGCCGCGGGCACGCGCCACACTGGGAGCGGCGTCTTCTCCGATGCCAAAGTCACTTGGCCTAGGCGACCACCAGCGGCCGCATCATCCCATCGTCCTCGTGCTTGATGATGTGGCAGTGCCAGACGTAGTCACCGGCCAGCGCGAAGGGGCTGGTCACGACTCTGACCACCTCGCCCGTATGCACCATGACAGTGTCCTTGGGTCCGCGCTCCCTCGGAGGCGGGCCTGACGGCACCCCGATCAGCGCGCCCGTGAGCGGGTCAAAGCGCTGGCGGTTCACGACCCAGAAATGCACTTGATGAAGGTGCGTCGGGTGGGCTTCGTCGGCGTACATTTCCCAGAGTTCAACGTCTCCCTGGGCGGGGGTTTCCGTCGGTGCGTCGTGGTACTCCAACGGTCGCAAGAACGGAACCTGGCCGGGCCTCACGATGCCCTGCCGCGAGTCCTTCATGGCCACCCGCCGGAGGTTGTCAAAGCCCGCCGGTGGCGCCTCAGAGTGGGCCGCCAGGAGCGCTCCCAATCCCGCCGCAGGCAGGGTCAGATCATTGCCCACTCGCGGAACCACCCGGAATTCCATCACCTCGCGCGGGCCGTCGCCAGAGTTCTGGAGGTACACCCTGCTGCCGGCAGGGACGTCGGTAAAGTCCACGATCACATCCGCGCGCTCGGCGTTCCCCATCTCGAACGTGCGGTTGAGCGCCACCGGTGCCGTCAGGAAGCCAATGTCCGTGCCGATTTGGTGCGCGGGCACGGTCGGCGAGAAGTTCAGGAGCAAGGTGTTGTTGTTGCCGCCGTTCAGCATGCGGAAGCGGTAGCGGCGCTTTTGGACCACCAGGTACGGCAGCGTGTTGCCGTTCACCGTCATGATGTTGCCGTTGCCCTCGTCCTTGAAGAGCAGCGACCCGTCAGTGTTGAAGGCGCGATCCTGGATCGCCAGCGGAATCTCAAAGGCGCCCGCCGGAAGCACTCCGGCCGGCAGGTCATAGGCGCCGCCGCGCAGGATATAGAAGCCCGCCATCCCGGTGTACACGTTCTCCCCGGTGATGCCCAGGGTATGGTCATGATACCAGCACGCCGCGGCTGGTTGGTTGTTCTGGTAATCGAAGATGGCAGCGCCGTCCGGCCAATCGGGGACTCCGCGTGCCACCGCCTTTTGACGGAAGTGCTCATAGGCGCTGCCTTCCCTGATGAAGCCGGCTGGGGTATTTGTGGAAACCGGCAAATACCAGGCTTCGGGATGGCCATCGGCGTCGTCGTGAATGTTTCCGCCGTGGAAGTGGGTGACGATGGGGACGGGACCACGGTAGGCCCCCACGGAGCCGAACCCGAAGTCGTCGATCGGTCCGGGCGGATTGGCCCACTCCTTGGTCGGCCGCAGGTATCTCGCGAGGATGTGCGGCTGGAAGGTGCCGTTCGCGTTCACTTGCTGGTTGATCCACGCGACGCGGATCGGCACGCCCACCGTGGCCTCGATGGTGCAAGCGGGGGCATGGAAGGGCTGCAGGCCATTCACCGGCCCATAGCCTGCCACCAACGTGTCGGGGAATCCCGCGGGCAGAATCTGCTGCCGGAACTGGCGGACAGCGATCTGGTAGGTATTGGAGCCCACCGCGGTTTCCGGCATGCGCGGAGGTATGAACAAGGGGGTCACGAAGCGGGGAATCCGCGAGGCTGACAGAGTCCCGCCGCTTTGGGCCAGAGTCGGCCATGGGAGCAGAAGACCGGCCCCGGCCGCTGCACTGACTTTCAGGAAGTCGCGCCTTGAATGTGCCTGTGCATTCCTTTTCTGTTTCGTGTGTTTGGTCTCTTTCATTCTATTGCCTTTCGGTTGTTTTCATTTTCAAGCGGTGGAGCTTTCCACCTATCTTTCCATTGGATTCTCAGAGGAATGGCGGGAAGAAGTTTCAAATAATCTGAAAATTTTGCGTTGGGCCGACACGCCGATTCATTGAATGCGGGGGTGAACGTCGCAGAGCACCGTGCGGCATGTCGGCCACCAAAGTGGTTGGAGAATCGAGCATGGCCCGCATTTCTCGCCACAAGATCGGCGCGGTCGTAATGTGTCGGAGCGCGACCGGTCCCCGGTCGCAGCAGGATGCCATGTGACAGGCGCTGCGGCCGGAGACCGGCCGCGCTCCGGTGAGAAATGCGGGATAGAAGTCTCCTGGCACTCCTTGCACATGCACAAGAAGCCCGGAGAAAGCTGAGCCTACAAAGCCAGCGTGGGCCTGACCGGAGTGGCTTGCTGCAATCCCATCGGTGTTCCAAAGTCCAACTTGAAAGGATGCCGACCGTGGCGGCATTGGCTTCACTTGCGCAGCGCCGATCTTCGGCGACCGGGCGATTGAGTGGCCGCCCATTCGGTTGGGAAAACCTCAACCAGCTTGCACACGCCGGCATGGGCAGAGTTCTCGCGGGCCGAACCTCTCGCGAGCACGAGATCCGCATCGCAACGTACGGCCAGACCCAAGAGGATATGTTCGGTGAGGGTTTCCGCGTTGGCCCGTAAGCAAGGTTGACGGCCCATGTGGCATCATCTCGCTGACAAAGTCATCGACGCTCGGGGGGCAAATTATTCTCAGACGGCGGATTACGGGAGTCTCTTCACCGCGGCCGGTTCCATCGTTCAATCCTTCCAATCCAAGCTGCGTCGGGCCAGTTCCCGTCGTAACTCTGCCAGATCCCACTCGAGCAACCGGTCAGTGCCCTGCAGCAGGAAGAGCCGCGCGCGATTCGGGCTGAAGGCCAAGTCGTGGAGCCGCACCGGGTGGGGCGGGGGCAACTCAAGGACGAGTTCGGCGCCAGGGAGCGAACGAATCTCCACCTGGCCCTCGAGTCCCGCCGTGGCCAGCCAGCGGCCATCGAGGCTGAACGCCCGGGCCCAATTGCCACGCGGGAGCGGGTGCGGCCACGCGGGGCCGGGTTTCCTGGGATCAACTTCCCAGAGCTGATGCTGGTCGCTCGTGGTCACCAGCAGCCAGCGGCCGTCCGGGCTAGGGCTGGCCACGGCACTGACAGGGATGCCCAGACTGCGCACCCGTCGGGCCGTCTGCGGATCCCAAAGCCAGACATCCGGTTCGGACCAGTGCGCGGTCAGGCCCCATCGCCCGTTCGCGGTCAGGTGGTAAGTGGTCGTCGGGAAACCGTCCGTGAGCTGCCGCGCCCGGCCCGCGTCGCCATCCGGCCACAGCCAGACCACGGGATGAGCCGGCTCGCGTTGGGCCAGCACGATGGGGGAGCGTGCGTCCGGCGCAAAACCCTCCAACAGAAAATCCGGTCCCGGGCTCAACTGGCGCGCGGCCCCGAACTCCGCGATGGACCGGTCTGGCGCGCCGTGCTCGTTGGCCTTGAGTTCCACCTGCCATACCCCGAAGCCGACCGCGCTGTAGAGGAGGGAATGGCCGTCCGGGTGGAAGTGAACCGTCGCGAATTCCAGCCGCCGCCCGAAAGGCAAGTGAGAGATCTCCAGGCGCGCCGCGGCATCCCACAGATGCACCGCGTGCGCGGTCGATGTGGCCACGAGCCGGCCGTCCGGGCTGACGGCGATCATGCACGCTTCCGCGTGCGGCGGCGAAGTCCGCCGCCACTGATGAAACACGGGCGAGGGCAGGACTTCTAACACTCCCACCTCCGGCCAGCCGAGTTCGCAGGCCAGCCGCTGGCCGTCCGCCGAGAAACGGAGCACGCCCTGCCCCGCTTGGCCGGTCAGCCGCCAGCCGCTGTGGCCCACTTGACGCCAGGCGAGGCGGTTGTCCAAACCCACGCTGGCCAGCGAGCGACCGTCGGGGTGAAACGCCATCTGGCTGACGCTTAGTTCGTGGTCCTGGAAATGCGCCACGATCCGGCCCGAGTCCAACTCGAAGACCGTGGTTTCATAGGGCCGAAGCGATTCCGCCACGGCCAGTTGACGGCCGTCGGGCGACCAGGCAAACCGGGGCGTTCCATTCGTGAACGGCATGCTCCAAACGCGCGCGCCATCCTCCACCCGCAGCACCTGGACTGCACCGCCGGCAAAGCAGGCAAAGCGATTTCCCTGGGCGTCGGCGGCAAGCCCCAGGACCGTGGCGGGCGCGGCGATCAACTCCCGGCTCGCACCGTCCTCCAGATGGCACCGCACCGCGCCCTGCTGGGGAGCGGCAACCAGGACGCAAGGCGGACCGGGCACGAACTCCACTTCCGTGTGGGCGCTACGCTTGCCAGAGAACACGACCGGCGGCTGCTCCGATTCAAGCGCGTGAACTTCCGCATGCCCGTCCTGAAACGTCGCCGTCAGCCACCGGCAGTCGCGGCTAAACTTGAACCCCACCGGTGGGTTGTTGCTCGCGCCGCCGAAATGCCGCAGCACGCGATGGTCGGTTGTGGCCAGGATGTTGAAGCCGCCCTCGCTGGCCGACGCCGCATAGCGCTCGAGGTCGGGAGTGAAATCCAGCGCAAATCCCCGGCTGCCGATGGGCACCGGCCAACGTGCCAGCAGGCGCAAATCCGGCAAGGCCAGAGATCCCGCCACCTCGCTGCGGAGGGCCAGTCGCCGCGAATCCGCCGGCTTGCGCGATTCGGGGAGAAGGACGGTCGCCTGGGCAATCAAGGCCAGGGAGGCGGCGCGATGGCCGGTGCGTCCGCTGGTCCGCTCCAGCCGGGCCTGCATGAGCAAGGTCTCCTGGAGCGCGGCGCGGGTGCCGCGCAGCGCCTGGTCCAGGTGGAAGTTCGAGCGGAGCACGATCAGCCCGCCGCCCGCCAGGGCCAGCCCCAGCAGCACGGTGAGCAGCGACACCAGGGGATTCCGCCGCGTCCAGCGCCAAGCCCGTTCGGTCCGGGAGACGGGCCGGGCCAGGATCGTGTTTCCGTCGAGCCAGCGCTGCAGATCCTCGGCTAGTTCCCGCGCGGAGCCATAGCGGCGTGACGGCTCCTTCGCCAGACATTTGAGACAGATCACCTCCAGATCGCGGGGAATGCCTGACAAGTGCGGCGGCGGCCGGGCAACGCTGGAAACCCCGTTGGGTTCTTGAGGGCGGGCTGGCCGGTGCTCCGGCGCGGCCTTGGCTTCGGGCCGGACGCCTTGGCATTCGGACGCCGCCGCCGAAGGTGGCATCGGCTGCTCCTCCGCGATTTGTTTGAGCAAGGCCGGCACGCTCTCCGCTGCAAACGGCGGCCGGCCCGAGAGCAGTTCGTAGAGAATCGCTCCAAGGCTGTAGATGTCGCTGGCCGTGGTGGCGAACCGGGCGCAGCGCGCCGCCACTTCCGGCGCGAGATAGTGTGGCGTGCCCAGCAGGTGGATCGACCGCGTCAGGCCATCGTCTGTGCCCATGAACTTGGCCAGCCCAAAGTCGCTGACGTAGGGCCGGCCTGCCTCGTCGAACAGGATGTTCCCCGGTTTCAGGTCGCGGTGGATCACGCCGCGTTCGTGCGCGAACTGCACGGCGTCGGCCAACTGCACCATCAGCTCGGCCATCCGCCGGAACTGCCCGCGGTATTGGTCGCGCCGCGCGGCCAGCGTCCCGCCGGAGGCGAACTTCATGGTGAAGTAGGGCAACCCCTGGTGCTCGCCCACCTGATACACCGGCAGGATGGCTTCATGCTCGAGCGAGGCGATGGCGCGTGTTTCCAGCCGGAACCGCTCGCGCATTTCCGCCGACGCCGTCTGCGCCGGCAGCAGCATCTTCAGGGCAACCGTACGGTGAGGATCCAATTGCCGCGCACGATAGACGATGCCCATGCCGCCCCGCGCGATTTCCTCCAACACCGTATGGCCAGGAATAGGCAGCAACGAAGGGCCCACGAGTGGAGCCGCCGTCTCAGACTCCTCCGCAACTGATTCCATCGCGGCCCGCCACGTGCAGGCCGGACAAAGTCCGTCCAGGCGGTGGCCGACCAGGACCGCCCCGCAAACCCGGCATCGAGTCGGCGCCGGAGTGGTCCGATGTTCACTGTTCACAACACCTCTTCCACTGCGAAACTCAGGAGTCTGCGACACCCAATTGCACCGCGCGCGCAAATTCCACGCTGCGCTCCATCAAGACACGCTGCAAGTGAGCCATTTCTTCTTCGAGTTCATGGGGTGTCGAGACCGTTTCAGCCACTGCCTCCCGCACCAGAGCGTGCAGTCGGCGGCGCAGTCGATGCACCTCTGATTTAACGGTGCCGAGCGCCATCCCCAATTGGCGGCCGGCTTGGCGGTAGGACTGGGATTCGGCCGAGTCGGGCAGGAACTGTCGGAGTACGGCGAAAACCTCCACGCGGCCTTGTTGGGCGTATTCGAGTCGGACCCGTTCCAAAGCCGATTCCAAAATGGTGAGCGCCCATTCCCGATCAAAAACCCGGGCCGCCTCGGGTTCGCAAAAAAACTCCGGAAGGCTCTCGGATCCAACCTCCTCGACGCTGTAGTGCGACCGGGTCCCCTCCCGTTTGAGCGCCGTGCGCTTGATGGTGGCGCCAGCCAGAAAGCGCACCAAAGCGCCAAGCAAGAATGAACGGAACCGGCCGCGCAGCGGATCGGCGCGCTCAAACAGTGATTTCTGGAGCAGATGCATCATGAAGTCCTGCGTCAGATCCTGCGCCTCCGGGTCGGAGATCTGGCGCGCCCGGAGAAACTGATGGATCGGGCCCCAATACCGGCCACACAGCTCCTCCAGGGCTTTGCGGGCTTGGACGCCCCCATCCGCAGACGCTTGAGCCAACAGGCTCCAGCGAGTCGTTGGAAAGTTCATGGGATCAAGTCAACATCTGAACTGTAACCGGTACCGGGCCTGAAACGGTTAAATTGCGATCCGCCTGCCCGACAACACGCCTAGATGATACACGAAAGCACGCCGCGGGCAAGGCGTGATGAGAACCGTGATGAGAACCGCCTTGATCATGACCAAGATTCGACCTTGTTGGTGGGGCGAGCGTCCCCGCGAGCCGATGGGCCAGGCCGGAAGGCAGCTCGTCAGCACGCCCGCCCCAGTAGTCCGCATTTCTCACCGGACCGCGGCCGGTCCCCAGCCGCAGCGCCTGTCACATGGCATCCTGCTGCGACCGGGGACCGGTCGCGGTTCGGCGGTAGTGTCAAGATGCGCTCGCGGCGCAGCCCAGCCAAGATTTCCACTTGCGCGACCGGACTTCCCGCGTAAATTCCGCCGCGCTAATTTCTGGGTTTCCAGATTCAGTCAGGGTTTCCGGCGCTGGGCGACGAGAGCAGGCGTGGCCCAAACTACGTTCTATAAGAGTCAGCGCATCGTTGCATCTAGATGTCAGACGTTTTTCCAAAGTGGACGAACCAACTTCCACTGAAGATCCTCATCGGGGCCGGGTTGGTGGGCAGCGCGGTCGTGGCCGGCGCGTGGTACTACCTCACCCCCAAATACGCCCGAGTTGGCTATCAGCCCCTTCAGCCCGTGGCCTTTTCCCACGCCATCCATGCCGACCAGCTTGGGATGGATTGCCGTTACTGCCACAACGCGGTGGAGAAGTCATGGTATTCAAACATCCCCGCCGCCGGCACGTGCATGAACTGCCACAACCAAGTGCTCAAGGACGATCCGAGGCTCGCCTTGGTGCGCGAATCCGCCGCCAGCGGCAAGCCCATCCCCTGGGTGCAAATCCACAAGGTCCCGGACTTCGTTTATTTCAACCACTCCGTCCACGTCGGGCGCGGGATTTCGTGCGTGGAGTGCCACGGTCCCATCCACAAGATGGATGAAGTCCGACACGCCAAGGAACTCAGCATGACCTTCTGCCTGGACTGCCATCGCCACCCGGCGGCGAAGATTCGCCCGCTCGACAAAGTGACGCAGCTTGACTGGAAGTGGAGCCAGGATCCCAAGGAGAACGAGCGGCTCCAGAAGCTGCACGGGGAGAAAATGGTCGCCGACTGGAAAGTGGAATCCCTGGAAAGCTGCTCCGCGTGTCATCGATGAAAAGGCCTCCCCCACCCTGCCCCGAGCCGGAAACCGTGAAGTACTGGCGCAGTCTCGATCAACTGGCCGAGACGCCGCAGTTCCGCGAGTGGGTCGAGCGCGAGTTTCCCGCGGGCGCGAGCGAACTGCGTGACGAAACCACCCGCCGTCACTTTCTCAAGCTCATGGGCGCCTCGTTCCTGTTCGCGGGCGTGGGTTTCCTGGGCGCGGGCTGCCGCCGGCCGGAGGAGAAGATTTACCCGTTCTCCAAGCAGCCGGAAAACTACGTGCATGGCGTGCCGCAACACTTCGCCACCGCCATGCCCGTGCGCGGCACAGCCATCCCGCTGCTCGTCCGCTCGAACGACGGCCGCCCCACCAAGATCGAGGGCAATCCCGATCACCCTGACAGCAACGGGAGTACCGACGTGTTTGCCCAGGCCTCGATCCTCAATCTCTACGATCCCGACCGCGCCCAGCGTTACACCCGCGACGGCCACGACGTGATCAAGGAAGTCGCGTTCGATTTTCTGGGCACGCTCTCGACCCAATACGCGGCCAACGGTGGCGCGGGCTTATGCTTCCTGGCCGGGCGCAGCAGTTCGCCGTCGCGGGCGCGCTTGCAGGCGCTGCTCGCGCAGAAAATGCCGAAGGCGCGCTGGTTCGTCCACGAGCCGGTGGATTTCTCAGCCTCGCGCCAGGCGGCCAGCCTGCTCGTCGGCAAGCCGGTTGCGCCGCACTTCAAGCTCGACGCGGCCAAGGTCATTCTCTCGCTGGACTGCGATTTTCTCGGCTCAGAGGAAGACAACTACCGTCACCAGCGCGGCTTTGCGAAGAACCGCAGGCTGGCCAAGAAGGGCGACCCGCTGAGCCGGCTCTACGCGGTCGAGGCGCTGATGACGCAGACGAGCATGAACGCCGATCATCGGTTGCGCGTGGCGTCCAGCGCGGTGGTTTCGGTCGCGGCGGCGGTGGTGGCTACGGCGCTCGGCAACGAGGCCGACGCGCAGGCGCTGGCAAAGAAGTTCCCGTTGCCCGCCGACGTGAAGCCGCAGTGGATCAGCGAATGCGCCAAAGATTTGCTGGCCCACAAAGGCGCGGCACTGGTGGTGGCGGGGTACCGTCAGCCGCTGGCCGTGCATCTCCTGGCCTACGCGCTCAACTCGATCCTGCAAAGCGAGGGCCGGGCGCTCGTTTTCTTCGAGGCCGCTCCGGCTTTCCCGGAAGGCGACATCGCGGAACTGGCAACGGCGCTGAACGCGGGCCAGGTCGAGACGCTGGTGGTGCTGGGCGGGAATCCGGTCTTCACCGCGCCAGCCGAACTCGACTGGGCGGCGACGCAGAAGAAGGCCAAGACAGTCATCCGCCTCGGCTACTACGAGGACGAAACCTTCGCTTCCTGCACTTGGCATCTTCCCGCGGCGCACTACCTCGAATCCTGGGGCGACGCCCGCACGAGCGAGGGCACGGTGGTGCCGGTTCAGCCGCTCATTCAGCCGTTGTTCGATGGCCTGACCGAGATCGAGTTGCTGGCCCGCCTCGCAGGAGTCGAGCAGCCCAAGAGCTACGATGTCGTTCGCGAGACGTTCAGGACGCTGGCCGGCGCGGACCTGTTTGAAGAGAAGTGGAAGAAGTTTCTCCATGACGGCTTCCTCGCGGGCAGCGCCGCGAAGCCGGCGGTGGTGACGATGAACAAAGCCGCGGGACTGCAGGAGCTCAATGCCGTCTCGACACCGGAGCCGCCCTCGAAGGACAAGCTTGAAGTCATTTTCCACCGCGACTACAGCGTCGATGACGGCCGCTACACCAACAACGGTTGGCTCCAGGAAATGCCCGACCCGGTGACGAAGCTCACTTGGGACAACGCGGTCCTCGTCAGCCGCAAGACCGCCGCCGAACTGGGCGTGAAGAACAACCAAGTGGTCGAGATCGAACTGGGCGGGCGCAAGGTCCAAGGCCCGATCTGGATTCAGCCCGGCCAAGCGGACTTCACCCTCGGCCTCGCGCTCGGCTACGGCCGTGACCGCGGCGGGCGCATCGCAAATTTCAACGGCGGCAAGGTCGGCTTCAACGCTTACCCGCTGCGCACCGCGGACGCCGGTTACTTCAAGGTCGGCGCGAAGATCATGGCCACGGGCCGCACCTACCCGCTCTCTTGCCCGCAAGACCACTGGACGATGGAGGGCCGGCCCATCATCCGCGAGGCGACGCTCAAGCAGTTCAACGAGATGCCCAACTTCGCGGCGGGCATGAACATGGAGCATCCGCCGGGGCCGAAAGACGCGCAGCACAATCCACTGCCGCTCTACCCGAACCCGCTCGACGCGCAGAAGAAGAGCGCACTGCACCAGTGGGGCATGTCGATCGACCTGAACGCCTGCACCGGTTGCGCGGCGTGCGTGATCGCCTGCCAAAGCGAGAACAACGTTCCCATCGTCGGCAAGGAGCAGGTGGCAAAGGGCCGCGAGATGCACTGGCTGCGCCTCGACCGCTATTACACGGGCGATCCGGCGCTCCAGAAGTCCCGCGATGTCCTCGTCGCGGACGAGTCCCAGGCTTACGAGGCGTGGATCGACGACCCACAAGTCGTCACGCAGCCGATGCTCTGCCAGCATTGCGAGGCGGCGCCATGCGAAAGCGTCTGTCCGGTCAATGCCACCGTCCACGACCAGGAAGGGCTGAACGTGATGGCTTACAACCGTTGCGTCGGCACGCGCTATTGCTCGAACAACTGTCCGTTCAAGGTTCGCCGGTTCAATTTCTTCGACTACAACAAGCGCCCGCTCGAGCACCTCTACCAAGGCCCGATGGCCACGCGCCGGGAGGACGAATGGGACCTCGTCAAGATGGTGAAGAACCCGGACGTGACGGTGCGCATGAGGGGCGTGATGGAGAAATGCACGTTCTGCACCCAGCGCATCGAGCAAGCCAAGATCGCGCAGAAGGTCAAGGCCGGCGCCAGCGGCGACGTGGTGGTGCCGGACGGCACGATCAAGACCGCTTGCCAGCAGGCGTGCCCGACCGAGGCCATCGTGTTCGGCAACATCGCCGATCCGAAGAGCCGCGTGTCGCAACTCAAGGCGCAGTCGCGCGACTACACGGTGTTGGACTTCCTCAACATCAAGCCGCGCACGACCTACCTCGCGAAGGTTCGCAACCCGAATCCCGCGATGCCCGATTACTACGAAATGCCGCTCAGCATGAAGGAATTCGTCGAGAAGAACGGCCCGGTGGAAGGCCAGGAACATCATCATGGCGCGGAGCCTGGGCGTGCTGTCAAAAGCGCCGAAAAGGAAAGGCATTGATGAAATCCGAAATCCGAAATCCGAAATCCGAAGCAAACTCGAAATCCGAATGGGCACCACCGAAACTCGCCCGGATCGGGATGGTTTCGGATTTAAGATTTCGAGCTTCGGATTTGTTTCGGATTTCGGATTTCGGATTTCGGATTTATTGAACCATGTCTGCCGTCATCTCTGCCAACTCCATTCCGCTTCCCGATCCGCCGGCCGAACTGGTCCGCCAACCGTTGGTGCTGAACCAGCGCCCGCTCGGTTGGATCTCGGATCGCGTCGCCGCCGTCACCGAAGGCCCCGCGCCGCTGTGGTGGAAGGTTTCCTTCGGCATCAGCTTCCTCGTGATGCTGATGTGTTTTTCGATGATCGGCTACCTGATCTCGACCGGCGTGGGCGTGTGGGGCAACCGCCACCCCGTCATGTGGGCCTGGGACATCGTGAACTTCGTCTGGTGGATCGGCATTGGCCACGCCGGCACGCTGATCTCCGCGATCCTCTTCCTCCTCCGCCAGCGCTGGCGCACGTCGATCAACCGCGCCGCCGAGGCCATGACCATTTTCGCGGTAATGTGCGCCATGATCTTCCCGCTCATCCACGTCGGCCGGGTGTGGTTTGCCTGGTGGCTCTTTCCGATTCCGAACGCCAACTCCGTCTGGCCGCAGTTCCGCTCGCCGCTGATGTGGGACGTGTTCGCCGTCTCGACCTACTTCACCGTCTCGACGCTGTTCTGGTACGTGGGTCTGCTGCCGGACCTGGCCACGATGCGCGACCGCGCCAAGACGAAGCTGCGCAAAATTCTTTACGGGCTGTTCGCGCTGGGCTGGACCGGCTCGAACCGCCACTGGAACAATTACGAGAAGGCTTACCTGATCCTGGCTGGCTTGAGCACGCCGCTCGTGCTGTCCGTCCACTCGATCGTGTCGTTGGACTTCTCCGTGTCGCAGCTTCCCGGCTGGCACACGACGATCTTTCCGCCCTACTTCGTGGCGGGCGCGATCTTCAGCGGCTTCGGCATGGTGCTGACGCTGCTGATCCCGTTGCGCGCGGTCTGCAAGCTGGAAGAGGTCATCACCATGCGGCACATCGACCTCATGTGCAAAGTCACGCTGGCCACCGGCAGTATCGTGGGCTACGCCTACGGCATGGAGTTCTTCATCGCGTGGTACAGCGGCAATCCCTACGAGCGGTTCTGCTTCGTCAACCGCGCCTTCGGTCCCTACTGGTGGGCTTACTGGGCCATGATCTCCTGCAACGTGCTCGTGCCGCAGCTTTTCTGGTTCAAGAAGATCAAACGGAACCTCGTCATCGTTTTCATCATCTCGATCCTGGTGAACATCGGCATGTGGTTCGAGCGGTTCGTCATCATCGCGACCTCGTTGCACCGCGACTTCATGCCGTCGAACTGGGGCTACTACAAGCCGACCTTCGTCGATGTCTGCACCTACATGGGGACGTTCGGGCTGTTCTTCACCTGCTTCCTCTTGTTCCTGCGCTTCGTGCCCATGATCGCCATGTCCGAAGTCAAAGGCATCACCCCGCAGGCCGATCCGCATCACCCACTCGGCGGCGCGAAAGGAGGGCCGCGCTGATGAATGCGGAATGCGGAATGCGGAATGCGGAACCAAGCCCCGGCATCAAATACGGCCTGCTGGCGGAATACGACACCGCCGCCGCCATCATGCACGCCGCGGAAACGATCCGCGACGCCGGCTTCCGGCGCTGGGACGTGTTCACCCCCTTCCCCATCCACGGCATGAACGACGCGATGGGCCTCAAGAACTCCAAGGTCGGCTGGTTCTCCTTCATCGGCGGCGCCACCGGTTACACGCTGGGCATGTTGATGATTTGGTACATGAACGCGCACGACTACGCGCTGACCGTCGGCGGCAAGCCGCTCTTCAGCCCGCACTTCGCCTTTCCTCCGAGCTACGAGCTGACGATCCTGCTTGGCTCCTTCGGCGCGATCTTCGGGATGCTCTTCCTGAACCGGCTCCCGCGCCTGCATCACCCGCTGCTTAAGCACCGCCGCTTCGCCCGCGCCACCCACGACGGCTTCTTCCTGGTGATCGAATGCACCGACGCGAAGTACTCCGAAACCGAAACCCGCACGCTGCTCGAAGCCACCGGCAGCCGGCACATCGAGGTGATTGAGGAATAGTATGCGCACCTTCCTGGCAGCCTTGGCACTCGCGGTGGCGCTCGTGGTGGGCGTGCTCGGCTTTCGCGGCGACCTCAAGCGCCAGCCCCCGCTGGAAATCTTCCCCGACATGAAGCGGCAGATGAAGCTCCGCCCGCAGGCGACCGCGGCCTTCTTTGGCGACGGACGCAGTTCGCGCGAGTTCGTGCCCGGCACGGTCGCCCGCAGCACGCCCCTCAAGGTCGGCGACCAGCTCGTGTATCCGTTCGAAGACGCGCCGGTGAACACCGGTCGCCTGCCCGGCACGACGACGAACTTCATCGACGCCATCCCGCTGCCCGTGACCGAGGAGTTTATGGCCCGCGGGCAGCAACGATTTGAAATCAATTGCCTCCCCTGCCACGGCCCGCTGGCCGACGGCAAGGGTGTGACAAGCAAGTTCGGCTTGGCGATTGTCGGCAACCTGCACGACAAGCGCATCGTCACCATGCCGGACGGCGAGATCTTCAACACCATCACGCACGGCAAAAACCTGATGCAGGGCTACGGCGCGAACGTCGCGGTGCCGGACCGCTGGGCGGTTGTGGCCTACCTGCGCGCTCTGCAACGCAGCCGCCTGGGGACGCTGGACGAAGTGCCGGCGGAGAAACGAGCCGGACTGAAATAAAATGAGCACTCCCAACAACACTGCCGCCCCAGCCCGCCCGCTCGACCTGTCGAAGTGGCGCACGGTGCCGAACATCGCCATCGGCATCGGCGTCGTGCTCACCGCGCTGACGGCCTTCACCAACTACCGGCAGTTCAGTTTCTCCTGGCTGCTGGCTTTCATGTTCTACCTGAGCCTCGTGCTCGGCGGATTGTTCCTGGTGATCGTCCACCATCTCTTTGACGCCGGTTGGTCCACGCCGATCCGCCGGACGGTCGAGCATATCGCCTGTCTGGCGTTTCCGTGGATGGCGATCTTCTTTCTGCCGATCCTGCTCAACGTGCTCTTCGCCGGGCCGGAAAACCTGCTTTACGAATGGATGAAACGGGACGCCCACACCGACCACGCTCTCCATGCCAAGCAGCCGCTGTTCACCAAGGCCGGGTTCTACATAGTGACGGCGGCGTGCTTCTTGATCTGGACGTTCTTGTCGCGGCGGTTCCGCTCGCTCTCCATCGCCCAGGATGCCTCGGGCGCGGCCGGCTTCACCCGCACGATGCGCTTCCACGCCGCCTGGGGCGCGTTCGGCTTCGCCCTCACGCTGTCCCTGGCGGCAATCATGTGGATGAAGGCACTCACGCACGAATGGTTCTCCACGATGTACGGCGTGTATTACTTCGCCGGCAGTGTCTGGCTCACGCTGGCCACGGTGTATGTCATCACGATGGTCCTCCAGCGCACCGGCACGCTGACCGCCGTGCTGCACGAGCACCAGTTTTACTTCCTCGGCTCGCTGTTCTTCGCCTTCACGGTGTTTTACGCCTACATCCACTTCTCGCAATACTTCATCATCTGGAACGCCAACCTGCCGGAGGAGACGTTTTGGTATCAGCTTCGCGAGCAAGGCACCTGGTGGGACATCGGCCTGGTCATCATCTTCGGCCACTTCCTGGTGCCGTTCCTGGGCCTGTTGCGGATCGACGCCAAGGTCACGTTCTGGTGGATGGTGCCGTTGTGCGCGTGGGCTTGGCTGATGCACTTCGCCGATCTCAGCTTCAACATCATGCCCGTGCTGCATCCCGGCGGCTTCGTACTGCACTACGCCGATCTCGGCACTTGGGCGCTGATCGGTGGGGTGCTGGCGAAAGTCTGGCTCAAGGATTTTGCCGACGCGGCGCCGTATCCGCTGCGCGACCCACGCATCAAGGAAGCCGCGGGCCACTATCGCATCGTCTCGCAGATCAGCGGCGGGGAACTGGACGAGACGGACGGCTTGGTGGATGGCGGCATCCACACCAAGGGAAGCTCCTGCGAATGACGACGCGATTTCCAAAGCCCGTAGCGGCGTCTCGGCAGAGCGCCGCCATTCCCGAATTCCGGGCGACCAAGCACGGCGCTCTACCGAGACGCCGCTACGCTTCCGAGGTTCCGAAAGTGATCCTGACGAACAGTATTTCCACCGCCCCATGAAGACGAACACCTCCTCCTGTTGCGACAAAGCCAAAGTGGCCGCCTGGGTCGGAGCCGTCGTCGGCACGTTTCTGCTCATGGCATTTCTCGTCAACATCATGCTCCAACAGACGGCGCCCCCGCCGGTGGACCAGGTTCGCGCAGCGGAGCGAGCCAAGGCGCGCGCGGAAGTGCTCGCCACCGGCACGGAAACGCTGACCACCTTCGGCAAGGTGGACGAGGCGAAGGGCCTCTATCGCGTGCCCATCGAACAAGCGATGAAGGCGACCATCGCGGAGTACAAGAACCCTGCCGCGGCCCGCACCAATTTCATCGCCCGTGTCGAGAAAGCCACCGCGGTCCCTCCGAAGCCGCCGGAGAAGCCGAACGTTTACGAGTGACGCCAACGAACGAGATGCAGGTTTCCCCTCTCACCGACGCCCCGGAACCCGGCGCGGCCGATGCGCCAGACCGCGCCGCGCTCCCGGAAGACCAGGACCAGTCACTTCGCGCCCCGGTGCTGCTCCTGCTGCTCAGTTCGCTCCTTTGGCTGGTCGCCGGCTCCCTCGCCTACGTCATGGCGTTCGTGAAGCTTCACGCCCCTGGCATGATGGCCGGCGCCGCTTGGCTGACCTACGGCCGCCTTCATCCGGCTGCGACGAACGCGCTGCTCTACGGCTTCGCTTCCCAAGCTGGACTGGCCATTGCGCTGTGGATGCTGGCCCGGCTGGGCCGCGCACCATTGGCCTTTCCGAGCTTCGCCATCGTCGGCTGGTTCGTGTGGAACCTCGCCGTCCCTCTCGGCATCGGCGGTATTCTTCTTGGCGACACGACCGGCTTTGAATGGTTCGAGATGCCGCGCTACGCCTCGCCGGCGCTCTTCGCGGCCTACGCTCTAATTGCCGCCAGCGCGCTGATCACGCTGGCGAAGCGCGAAGAGCCGGCCCTCTACGTCAGCCAGTGGTTTCTGCTCGCGGCGCTTTTCTGGTTCCCGTGGGTGTGGACTGTGGGCCATCTGCTTCTCGCGTTTCATCCGCTGCGCGGCGTGATGCAGGCGGCCGTTCACGGTTGGGCCATGAACGGGGTGGCCACGCTCTGGCTCACGGCGCTCAGTCTGGCGATCATTTACTACTTCATCCCCAAGATCACCGGCGCTCCTCTCTACAGCCGCGGCTTGGCGCAATTGGGTTTCTGGACGTTTGCCATCTGTGGCGCTTGGGGTGGCCTCCGTGCCGGCACGCCGCTGCCGGCTTGGGTGGTCAGCGTCAGCGTCGCCGCCGGGGTCTCGATGATCGTCCCGCTCGTGGCCAACGCCGCCAATTGGAGCCACACGCTGAGCGGCCAACGAAACCAGGTGATGCAAAGCCTCCCGCTCCAGTTCATCGTTGCGGCTGCGGGCAGCTACGTGCTGACGGCCTTTCTGGGCGTCCTCACCTCCGCCCGCGGCGTGAGCAAGTTCACCGGCTTCACCTGCGTCGCCACGGCCCAGCACGTCCTGCTGATCTTCGGCGTCGTTGGTTTCGCGGTCGGCGGCGCGATCTACTACCTGGTGCCCCGCCTGGCGCAAACGGAATTCTGCTGTGACAAGGCCCCCAAGATTCATTTCTACGGAGGCCTTGCCGGACTTGGTTTGGCAACGGTTGGCTTGGTGATCGGCGGCTTGGTGCAAGGCGCCGGCCTCAGCGACGCCAGCAAGACGATGATTGAGATCATCAAGTCCACGAAGCCCTGGCTGCAACTCAGCGCCGCTGGTTTGCTTGTGCTCACGGTCGCCAACGGTTTTCTGGCCGTGAACTTCATCGGCGTGCTGGTCAAGACGACGCGGCGCTGCGTCCTCGAATGTGTCTTGCCTGAACTTCGTGGCAGCCGGCGTCAGGAGGCTCAGACTTCCATGGAATCAGGGCTTGCTCACGCCGGCTGCTGCGGTCTTGAAAAAGGTTTGCCCGAAACCGCTCTCCAGCCCGAACCGCCGCGCCAACCACCACCACCGGCGCTCAAGCCCGCCAAGAAGCGGAGGAGGAAATGAATCGCGCCCCCCTCATCTTCCTCGGTGTCTTCGCCGCGCTGGCTTTCTCCTGGGCCGGCCTGGTGCTGGCCCCGCAAATCCAAATCGGCGGCCAGGGGCAGAAGCTCGTCCAGGGCGGCGACACGCTTTACCCCGCGCGCCGCAGCGGCATGGCCCAGCAAGGCGCGGCGGTTTATGTCTCGCTCGGCTGCGTTTATTGCCACAGCCAGCAAGTGCAGCCGCGCGAGTGGGGCTACGACAACGCCCGCGGCTGGGGCAAGCGCCGCAGCGTGGCGCAGGACTACCTCTTCGACGAGCCGGTGCAGCTTGGCGCCCGGCGCGTCGGCCCGGACCTCTCGAACGTCGGCCTGCGCTTCACGAACGAGACGTTCTTCCTCGAATTCCTCTACAACCCGCAGATGCACCATCCCGGCTCGACGATGCCGCCTTTTCCGTTTCTTTTCGACCGACGCCGGATTGGCAAAACGCCCAGCCCCGACGCGCTGAAGCTGCCGCAGCAGTTTGCACCTGAGGCCGGCTATGAAGTCGTCCCCAAGTCTGGCGCCCGCAAACTCGCGGCGTATCTGGTGAGTCTGCAAAGCGAAGCGCCGCTCTTCGAAGCCCCGTGGCCCAAAGCCAAACGCACCAACGCCCCGCCCGCCGCACTGGACACCAATGCTCCGCCCGGCACCGCGACCAATGCCGCTCCGGCCACCAACGCTTCCGCCGCCGCCGCGACCAACGCTCCGACGAAATGACGACCGACCCGACCAAGCTCATTCCGTCCGAATCTCCCGAACCCACGACGCAGACCAAGGCGCCCCTGGGCGTCACCCAACTCCTCGTCATCGTGTTGCTGGGCTTCATGGTCTATTGGGCTTCTGGCTACATCGACGACAACGGCGGGCGCTTCGATCCGATCGTTTATGAGCCGTACGGCTCAACCAACGACCTGGCTGCGTTTTTCGCCACAGACGACGGAGCCGCCGCGCGGGGCAAGACGGTTTTCAAAACGTTCTGCGCGCCCTGCCACATGGAAAGTGGCCTGGGGGATTCCACGCGGTTCATTCCACCGCTGGCCGGCTCCGAATGGGTCAACACCGACGGCCCGAATCGGATCGTGCGCATCGTGCTCAACGGCCTTCAAGGCCCCATCACCGTGAAAGGCCAGTCCTACGGCGGCGCCGCGATGCTGCCGTGGCGCGACGTGCTCAACGACCAGGACATCGCGGCGGTGCTCACCTACGTCCGCAGCGAATGGGGCAACAAAGGCGCTCCCGTCACCCCCGAAGACGCGAAGAAAGTCCGCGAGGCGACCGCCGCGAGGTCTGAGAACTGGACGGCGGATGAACTATTGAAGGTGCCGGACAAGGACTAGCGCGGCAGCGGGCAGTCCGTCTCGGCCGGCAATCGTTCCGGTTGTCGAACGGAACTGCGCCGGAACAGGCCCCTTGACTCCGCCAGAAGATGGAGGCAAGACATAGCCATGAACGCGGAATACATCCAACGGCGGCTTCGGGGCGGCTTCCGTCCGTTTACACTGCATCTGTCCGACGGGCGGAAATACGCGGTTCCGCACGCAGAGTTCATTTTGGTCACGCAACACAGCGTGGCCGTTGCCGACAAGGACGGGTACATCGAAAGTCTTGATCCTGCCCACATCGTGTCACTCAGGGACTTGGTGGTGAAAGCGGGAGCGGGCAAGTCTGGCAAGTGAAGCAGGACGGATTCGGAATCCAATTTCACTTGAGTTGCGACCGCTTCCGCAGCACCCACTCCGCCGTCACCACGCCCAGCAGCAACAGGAAGTAAAGCGGCGAGCACCAGAGTTCCACTTCAAGCGGAGAGCGGACTTTTTCGGCGCGGGCGGTGATGGTGTCGGGGAGTTTCCAGAGGCTTTCTTCGCGGAAGAAAGCGCCGCCGGTGTTGGTCGCGATTTCGCTGAGGAGGGATTCGTTCATTGCGGTTTCACCGAGTTCAAATTTTGGCTCAGTCACGTTGAAGTCGAGCGGGGTGTTGAGGTCTTGTTCGACAAAGAATTGATACTGGCCCGGCGTGGGCGCAATGAATTCGCCGCGGTAGAGGCCGGGTTGCTCCGCCAGCGGGCGCAAGGTTACTTCAGCCTGCCGTCCCGCGCCGCCAAGACGGAGGCCATAGACGCCTTTCACGGCCGGCTCTTGCACGGGTTCGTAGCCGGCGGTGTAGAGGCGCGCGTAAATCGTGACGCGCTCGCCGGTCATATAGTTCTGGCGGTCGGTGGTGAGTTGCGTGCGCTTGGAGCCGCCAAGGAGGCGCTGGATGCTGAGGCGCTGCATCATCTGGCCCCAGAGCGTGGTGTAGTAGGCGTCGCCGACGTTCTTGCGCCAGCGCCAGGTGTTGTCGGTGCCGACGAACATGACCTGGCCCAGCCCGTAATGCTGGAACGCGACCACGGGCATTTTGCCGAAGCGAGTTTCTTTCAGGGGATCGGGATCAACGAGGAGAACTTCGGCGGCGGGCTTGGCGCGAGCGACTTTGGCAACCCAGAATATCGGGGGAAGTTGTTTCCAGATGGCAGCGCTCTCTTCCTCCTTGTCGCTGAGGCGAAGCATGGCGTTGGCCCGTCCGCTGGCGGTGAGTTCGAGGCGGACAGGTTTCTCCGCGACGGGATCACCTGCGGGTTCGATGGCGGCGGTGTCGAGTTCGACGGGCAAGAGTCGCTCCAGTGCGGTGCGGCGGTAAGCGCTGGGAACGAATTTCTTTCCCGCCACCACGACGAGCGCGCCGCCAAACTTGGAGACGAGTTCGTTCAAGTTTTCCAAGCTCGACGCGGCCAGGCGACGCGGGTCAATATCGCCGTAGATGACGAGGTCGTATTTGAACAGGTCGTCTTTGCGCGTCGGGAATTGTTCGAGGAACGGCGTGTTGGTGCCGCGCGCGATGGCGGGGTCGCCTTCCAGGAGGACGCACTTGAGTTCGATGCGGCGGTCGCGCATGAGCATGGCCTGGAGGTAACGGAATTCCCAGCGCGGCGATTGCTCGACCATGAGGACCTTGATCTTGGTATCAATGACCTTGAGGCGTTGGGTGCGGGCGTTGTTGTCGGTGACGGCTTCGTCGGGGCGCGGATCAATCGCGGCGGTGAGGTCAAACTCGCCTTGCATCTGCGGCGTGAAGTTGAGCGTGACGGCTTGCTCGCCGTCGGGACCGAAGGCGAGGTCGCGGTCGGCGACGGGATTGCCGTTGAGAAGGAGTTTCAGTTTCGCCGTCTGCCCGTTGAGACCCTGCGAGCGGACGCGGACGGTGACGGGCACTTCGTCTTTTACGAATGTCACGTCCGGCGCGAAAACGTTGGCCGCGATGATGTCGCGCGGGCTGGTGATGCCGAGGCCATAGACGTAAAGCGGCACGCCTTCCTGGCGAAACATGCCGGCGATCTCGCGCGGCTGCGAGCCGGAGTTGTTCGCGCCGTCGGTGACGAGGAAGACACCGGCCAGCGGCTGCCCGCGCTCGCGGACAAGCAGATCGCGCAGCGCGTCGCCCAGCGCGGTGACGGGGGCCTGCGGATTCAGGCGGTCGAGCCACGGATACTGCGCGGCGAGAGCGGTGGCATCGCGGGGAGCGTGCCTGGCGAGCGCGTTCGTGGCCGTAACGCGGCGGGGCAACTCGGCAAGGTCCTGGCCGAAGGTGAACGGGACGAGATCAAATTCCTTTTCGAGGCGCGGCAGGAGATCGAGCTTGGGATTCTTCAGCGTGGCTTTGAGCAAGTCAGCGCGGGCGATGGAGTCCAACGAGTTCGTGGCCGCGCGAGGCAGTTCCTGCTTGAGACCGTTCGTGGGCGCAAGTGAACCGAACGCGATGGCAGCGCGCTTGCGGTCATCGGCGTCGAGACGCGGGTTCTTGATCTGCATGGAGGCGCTGTCGTCAATGAGCATGACGAGAAGTCGGCGCACACTGCCTTCAACCGTGAGCGCCAGCACGGGCCGCAGCAGGATGAGCAGCAGCAGCGCGAGGAAGAGGACGCGCAACGCCGTGAGCGTGTAGCGCCGCACCGGCGAGAGCGTCTGCGGACTCCTGCGGTAGAGCCACCACACCAGTGCCGCCAGCGCCAGCGCGAGCACAACCACCGACGCCACTTGGAACCCGCCACGAAAGGCGAGCGAGGTGCTCGTGACGCTCACCGCATCCGGCACCTTCGCGCCGATAAGTTTCAGCAAGAGTTCGGTCATGCTGGCGTTGGTAGTAGCTGACGATGGACGGGACGGGGAAGTTCAAACCAGCGCTTCCCCGCCAATGTGATGAAATGCCAGCAGTATCAAACTGGCTTGCTGGAAACTCGGGTGGGCAATAACTTCCTCCCCATGAAACTGCAGTTCACGGCCATCGTTGAGAAAGGCGAGAAGTTCCTCATCGCTTCCTGCCTTGAGTTGCCGGAGGCCAACGGCCAGGGCCGGACCCGCGCTGCGGCCTTGCGTGACCTCGCCGCCTCGATTCAGAGCGTGCTGGAGTATCGCCGTCAGGAAGCCTTGGCTCACACTTCTCCGGAACGCCGAAAGAACCACGGTCCTCGTCGGATGAAACGGCGAGAATTGCTCCGGCATCTGGAAAACGAGGGCTGCCACGAAGAATTCGCCAGCTACGCCCACGGCACCAAAGGCTCCGCCGTCATCTCCACCGTGGCCCACACCCCGGCCCAATGCCGCATCTTCAAGGGCCAGACCGTCAATTGGCGCGACTTCAAGAGCGACAACCTCGCCTGGGCCTTCCCGCAACCCGAGCCGAACCCCTACCAACTCGAATGGCAGCACCTCCTCGACGCCATCCGCCAGGACCAGCCCTACAACGAAGTGAAGCGCGGCGCCGAAGCCAGCCTCGTCGTGCTCATAGGCCGGCGCGCAGTGCATACGGGGCAGATCGTGACCTTTGAAGACACGCTCAACTGCGACGAAGAATTCGCCCCCAGCGTGGACAAACTGACAATGGATTCCCCCGCGCCCCTCCAGCTAGGCCCCGACGGCAAATATCCCCAGCCGCAACCGGGGATCAAGAAGACGAGGGAGTGTTGAAGGGGGTAGGCAGAAAAGAGACTAGCGGCTGGAACCAGCCGCCCCTGATGTTCGATTTGTCTCCTGCTCGGCACGGCTGGCTCCAATTCGTGGCACCGCCTTTGCATCTCTTGCTCCCATGAGTTTGGACAAGGCATTGTTCAGTTCTGCCTCGTCTTTGAGGGCTTGAGCCAATCGCTCAGACAATTCCCCAAGGACGACTCGGACGCTACTCGCAATCTCAAGGCAATGCTCGTCAGTCTGGTCGTGGAGACCATCGCTCAGAGCGGAATGGAGAAGGGTTAAAGGGTTGTGCCCATTGATCAGAAGGGCTTGAGGCATCGCGTCTTTGACGGAGGCAAGAGCCTTGCTGAACTGGGTTTCATTTTTTGCTGCCTTGAGTGCGGTAATAATATTTGGAGAAACATCCAGCTTCTCAGCGACTTTGAGGATTTCCTCGATAATTCGGTTCTTCTGATTCTCGACGACACGACGATAATAAACAAAAGCCCCGATGCCGAGTCCTTGATTTTCGCACCGGCGGCCTTTTAGAAAAGTTTCACGATCCGGCCCGATGAGCTTGATCAATCGCGGCGGGGTTGGAGGTCCATAGAGAGGCAACTCGCCGAACTTGTAGCACTTCCCAGATTCCGCATTCTTGTCGCGTTGAGCCGCTAGGGAGAATGTCTTTTCTGTCTTCCGGCAGTTTGAACACACGTAGGTTATGTAAATGAAGCTAAATCCATCAGTGCTCACCCTTGGACTCGATGTGCGACACCGAAAGAACCGCGTTCCGTTACAGTCATCGTCAGGGCAGTGAAGCTGTAAGTCTGGGGTGCCTAGTTCATAGTATTGGGCACCGCTTGCATAGGACTTCGTTTCTGTCAGGTCGGCAATGGCAGTAATGGTGGAAGGGGGGATTGACTCAAGGAATTCAGAGAAAGGGACTGCCTCCGGCTTTTGTCTTACTTCTGGCTGCTGTTGTTCGATCATGTTCCTGCCTCCAATTCTCTCGTGCTAATATTTTATCCAGCCGCACACTTTGCAGTTGTTCCTGCGGACAAACTTCAGGAACGTCCGCCGATTCTGCGGTTCTTCCCCGTCCCGTTGTTGGATGTTGCCCGTCATCATGTTCGGGAGATTCGCAAACCCTGGCCCCCGGCGGCAAGCCTGAAAGCCCGCGCGGTCCCGCTGCAAATCAAGCCGCGCGCTTTCGTCCCGGAAGGACGCCCGAAAATAGCCCAGCGTTTCAACACTGGGTGCGCGGCATTGCAGAGGGCGAGTCCCGTCAGGGACGGCAGAACTCCGCCTCGGCACAAAACGCTTTCTTTCGTCCCTGACGGGACTCGTCCCCGGCTCCCGCGCGTCCCACCGATAAATCGGTGGGCTATTATCGGTCGCCCTGTCGGGCTGCTTCTGTGTTTGTTCCCCATCCCCTCGTTGCCCGCTGCCCGTCCTCATGTCCGGGACATTCGCAATGCGCCCTCACAGCGGCGGAATCCCGGCCAAGGCGGCTTGAAGGCGCTCCCGCGTTCCGTGCAGTGCGCACCACTTCTCGATGTAAGCCATGTCGAGCGAGTCCAAGCCCTGGACGGCGAGCACGTCGCGGGCGTCGTCCAGGTCTTTGCTGCGGCCCCAGCGTAGTTTCTGCACGATGACGTCTTCCGGCGTGGGCAGCCAGGTGGCGCGGCCCAGCACCGGGAGGAACACCTGCTGGCGGCGCGCAAATTCTGACTGCACAAACGGATCGTCGAACATCTCGAACAATTCCACTTTGAAAGGCGGCGCGGAGCGGCTCCGGCCAACGTGCCGTCGGCCCCAGGTCAAGGTGTCGAAAACCACCTGCGCATCGCACGCTACGATCGGCTCCAGCTTCGCCATCACCGCCGCCACGCCACCCTCCACACTCACGGACACCAGCAAGTCCACGTCGCCGGTGGAGCGCGGCACTCCATACGCGCCGGCAGCGACGGCCCCGACAACCATGAACTCCACGCCGGACGATTCCGCCGCCTCAATCACCTTGATCGCGAGCGTTTCGAGCGTCATCGGTCAGCGGGTTTTTCCGTGACGTAGAAACCGTGTTCGCGCACGCGATCCAGGCGTTGCATCCAGCGTTTGACCTCCTGCCATCCAGCCGCCTCATCGCGCGTGCCGAGCCGGTGCATGGCGCCGCCGAGCATTATGCCGAATTGGTGGTTCGAGAGCTCGAAGACTTCCGCCAACCGCTCCGCCACGGTCATTGTTCGAGCGCGCAAGATTTGCTCCCGATAGATGTCGTCTTGCAGCGCCTTTAGCGCGGCGGGATCGTCGTGAACGTTCGACATGCGGAAAAAAGTATCGAAACCACGCTGCTACCGCAATGGCGATGAAAGAGCAGTCGTTGAAGCGACTCATTTGCTTCGGCTGAACCACTGCCCCAGCGCACTTTCCGCGACGGCCACCAGCAGCGCGGCGAACATGAGCGGGAGCCAAAATTCGGAGCCGCTGCGTTCGCGGGCGACTTGGTCCTTAAGCGAGAATTTCGGGCCCCACTCGACCAGGTGGGACACGCTCGCCAGCATCTTCTTTTGTTCGGCGGAAAGTTCGTCGAGGAGGGATTCGGTGGCGTCGGGCTGCGCGGCGAAGCGGATGGACACGGGCGGTTCCGCGCCGGCCACGCTAAGTTCATAGACGCCGCTGAAATCGGTCTGGTCGTACTGGAACATCGGCCACCCGCCGAGCATCTCGATGCGGCGGAGGTCGCGGACGGCGTCGGTGGCGCGCGGCTTAAAGACTTGCGCATCCTTGCCGAGCAACTCGGGCGCGGCGCGGCGCGTGAACTTCTCGCCGACGCGCAGGTTCAGGCCCTCGTCGCGGCGTTGGATGAGCGAGCCGATGGTGCGGTGGATCAGCGGCACGAAGGAGAGGCGCACAGGCAAATCGTTCCAGCGCGTGCTGGCGGTGCTGGAAAACATCACGGCGCGGCCCAAGCCGAAGTCGCGCTCCATCGCGGCGGGTTTGCCGTCGGCGTAGCGGAGGATCACGCGCGGCTCGCCGGCGTCTGGGGCGGGCGCGGTGGCGGTGGTGGTTTTGTTCGTCGGGGGTTGGGTGAATGGCATAGGCACAAGGTCCAAAGCCCGAAAGAATCTCGCTGAACTCAGCGTCCCGCTCGCGGGGTCGTTCCAGATCGAGACGATGGGGTGCTCAAAATTCTTTTCCTGAAGCGTGAAGAACTTTTCGTCCTGATCGGCCTGGCCGCGAGGCGCGCCAAAGGTGGCAGGGAGGAGTTTGAGCTTCTTCGCCAGCGTGTCGTTGTAGAACGCCGTGTTCACTTTCGCGCCGGGGAAAATGACAAGGCCGCCGCCACGACGAAGATAGTTCTCCAAGTTGCGCGTGGTGGTTTCGGGGAACTCGGCGACGTTGGCGAGTATCACGGCGTCGAAGTCGTCGAAGCGGGCACTGGCGAGTTCGGTGCCGGTGATGACGGTGGGCTTGATGAAATAGTTCGCGGCTTCGTCGGGCGCGATGGGCACGAGGGCGTGGCGGAGGAAGAAGGTTTCGCTGTCGCGCGGTTCGGCACCGGGTTCGCCATCGACGAGGAGGACGCGGGCTTCCTTGATGGCGCGGAGGGCGATGGTGCGTTTGTCGTCAGCGGGCAGGCGCTCTTCGCTGATGCGGGCGGTGACGGAATGAAAACCTTCGCTGCGGAGCTTGGCGAAGAGCGAGACGGCCTTCGTGGCGCCAGCGGGGAGCGAGTCGATGGTGAACTCGTCGCTGGGCGGATCGGAATCGACGTTGAGGGTGACGCGGATGTCGCGGGCGTCGTCCTTGCCGTAATTCGTGACGCGAACCTCGAAGCGGAGCGGCTGCTTCACGGGCGTGAGGCCGCTGGCGAGGCGGAGTTCGCTGACGCCGAGATTGTGGTCCTCGTGTTCGCCGACGAGGACGATGTGGGCGCGGATTTTGTTCTTCACCGCGTCGAGGGATTTCTGGATGTGGCCGAGTTGCCGCCAGGCGGAGGATTGGCCGTCGGTGAGCAGATAGATTTCGCCGCGCAAAAGCAAGCGGCGCTGGAGGGTGTCAATGGCGCGTTCGATGGCCGGCGCGAGATCGGTGGCGCGGTCGGTGAGCGGGGCGTCGCGGAGGGTGCGGCGGGCGAGGTTGAGATCGAAGGTCGGCTCCGGGATGACGGGTTGCGCGATGTCGGAGGCAAGGATAACGGCGGCGGCCGAGCCGGCGGGCATGGTGTCGAGGGCTTGTTCGGCGGCTTTCTTGGCCTTGTCGAAGCGGGTCATCGTGCCGTCGCTCATGCCCATGCTATAGGAGTTGTCGAGGATGAGGACGGCGGTGACTTGCGAGCCAAAGAGAGATTTTGCGAGCCGGCTCAGCACGGGCCGCGACAGCGCGAGGCCGAGCAACAGGATGAGCAGGCAGCGGAGCACGAGGAGGAGGATGTCCTCGATCTGCATGCGGCGCTGATTCTGTTCGACACTGACTTTGAGGAAGCGCATGGCGGCCCAGACCACGCGCTGAAACTTCCGGCGGTTCAGTAAGTGAATGATGATCGGCAGCGAAACCGCCGCGATGCCGGCGTAGAGGAGGAATGGGTTGAGGAAGCTCACGAGAATGACCAATGACAAAGGACCAATGACAAAGGAATGACCAAGTTCAAATGACCAATGGACCGCCGGCCGCAGTAGGTGAGCGGCGGACTGAAGATGCCAAGGATGCCCGCTCGGTCATTGGGCATTGGACATTCCTTGGTCATTTGGCATTGGTCATTGGTCATTCTTGCCCTCTTCCACTCCGGTAGATTTTGCAGAAGATCAGGTGCAACTCGCGGGCTTCTCGCCACAAGCTGCGGGCTTCTTCTTTGAGGCCGGGTTCGGCAGTGCTGGCCATGCGAAGGAAGAACTTCGTCTCCTTCGCCTCTTTCTTGCAGGTGCCAATCTTGTTGAGAAACTCCTTCTTGGAAACCGCGTCGTCGGCTTCGCAATAGCTCGCGCCGATGCTGGTGCCGCAGCCGACGAGTTGGCTGATGAGCCGGCAGTTCGTCGAGTTGTCCGGCATCTTCTTCACGAAGCGGATGACCGCCTCGCCGAACTTCGCCGTGCGTTCTTCGAGATCGTAATCAGGCTCGCCACTTAGAGCGACATTGGCCGAAGCGGATTCCCCTTCCCGAAGTTCAAGAGGTGAATCTCCATGCTCTGGATACCTATTCTTGGCCTCGTTTTCCCACGGCTCCTGTTGGCCGGGCGGTGTTTGGTCATTGGGCATTTGTCATTCCTTTGTCATTGGACATTGGACATTGGTCATTTCGCCGTGGTCCTCAGCCTGAACGCCAGATATCCGCTCAACACTTCATGCAACGGCTGCGCCGTGTTCACCAGCACGTAATGACACTGGTTGCGCTCGCAGCCGTCGCGGAGGCGAGTGCGGAAGGCTTCCAGTTCGCGCCGGTAGCTTTTGCGGATCTCGGCGGGGCGCGTGAGGATTTTCGGGACCGCCTCCAGACCCTCGAATTCGACCAACCCGGTGAACGGGAATTCGAGTTCCCACGGATCGAGCACGTGGAAAACGATGACCTCATGCCCGCCGAAGCGGAGATGCTGAATGCCTTCGAGCACCTTCTGCTCGTCGTCGAAGAAATCGCTGATGAGGATCACAATGCCTTTGCGGCGAATTTGGTGGGCCAGGTCGTGCAGGACCGTGCCGATGTTCGTCGGCTCCTTCGGCTCAAACGCCGCCAGCCGCGCCATGATGCGATGGATCGTGTCCTTGGCGTCGCTGCGCGGGGCGTAATCGCGGAGCACGGTGTCGAAGATGGCCAGGGCCACGGCGTCGCGCTGGTGCAGGATGAGGTAGGCCAGGCAGGCGGCGATCATCTTGCCGTAATGCAGCTTGGTGAGCGGGCCGGAGCCGTAGCGCATGGACTCGCTGCCGTCGAGCAGGATGCGGGCGACGTAGTTGGTTTCCTGCTCGTATTGCTTGATGAAATAGCGGTCGGTGCGGCCGAGGACTTTCCAGTCGAGATGGCGCGTGTCGTCGCCGTGGGTGTATTCGCGGTGTTGCGCGAACTCGATGGCGAATCCGCGATACGGCGACTTGTGCTCGCCCGCCATGTAACCCTCCACGATGAAGCGGGCGGCCAGGCCGAGGGATTCGGCGCGGGAGATCGTGGCGGGGTCGAGCAAGGGGGCGAGGTCAGGCATGCGAGAAAGGGCGTAAAACGTGAAACGTAAAACGTGACTGGCGGGCGGTGATGCCGAGCGAGAAACCCGGCGCCAAAAGCGCGGCACAACGGGGCATCCAGTTCGGCGTTCGCATCGTTGGTATCCGACGCTGGGGAGGACTTGGGAATTTAACCAGCCCAGGGTGATGCCGTGCCGGCGCTCCTCGCTGATCGCCGGCCTGTCCGCGTCAGTTCTCCAATCTGTTCGGCTCGGCCCGGCGCAAGCCTACTTCTCCGGCCACATCGTCGAATTCCTCGTGACTCACCGTGTCGAGGGTCTTGCCACGATCGGAAAGCTTCTCGTTGATCTTGATGGCTTTCTCCGTCATGGCTTCGTGGGTATCGGCGCTCCCGCCCATCAACACGAAATTCGGCCCGGTGGTCACGCGCTTGTGACCATCCGAGTCCAGTCCCACGCCCAACATCATGGCGCGCCGTTTCTTCTTTCCTGCGTTGCTCACGACGCGCCGAAGCTACGGGGGACGCCCTTGAAGTCAAGCGCGGCCCGCCTCTTCCACGGTGCTGGCGCGGCCCGCTCATTTCGTCGTCGCCACCTCTTCCAGTTGCGACTTCACAGGCACGACCGTCGCCCGATGCTTCGCCACTTCCTGCATCAAGTCGGCCACGACAGCGGGATGGTTGGCCGAGACGTTGAAGCGTTCCGAGGGATCGTGCGGCAGGTGAAACAGCAGTGGTGGATCGTGCTTCATGGGTTCGTCCGCACCGTAGGCTTGGCGCGTAATCAGGTGGGCCTTGAAAGGGCCTTTGCGCACGGCGTAAAGCTGGGTCCCACGGTAGTAGAAGAACACTTCGCGCGGGCTGGCACCCTTCCCGAACAACACTGGCGCGAGGTCGAAGCCGTCGAACACGCGCGCCTTGGGCAACTCCACCCCAGCGAGCGCGAGGCACGTTGGAAACAGATCAAGCTGGCAGGCCAGTTCGCGCGTGACGGTGCCGGGCTTGATCTTGCCGGGCCACCACGCCAAGCCCGGCACGCGCATTCCGCCTTCGTAGGTGCTGCCTTTGCCGTCGCGGAGCAAGCCTGCCGAGCCACCAGCCTCGCCTTGCGTCAACCACGGACCGTTATCACTGGTGAAGAACACGAGCGTGTTTTTGTCCAACCCTTCCTTCCGCAGCGTGTTGAGGATTTGCCCCACGCTCCAATCCAGTTCCTCCACCACGTCGCCGTAAAGCCCGCGCGCGCTGTTACCGCTGAAGCTGCCCGACGCAAACAGCGGCACGTGCGGAAACGAATGCGCGAAGTAGAGGAAGAACGGACGCCGCCGGTTCTCGCGGATGAAGCGCACCGCTTCTTCGGTGTAGCGACCGGTCAGCTTGGTTTGATCGGCGGGTTGCTCCATCAACGCCTCGTTGCGGAACAACGGAGCGCGCCACCACGAAGCCTGCTGGTCCAGCCGTGCGGGTGCGCCTTTCGGAGCCGACGGGTCCGGGTCCATGTCATTCGAGTGCGGCAAGCCGAGGTAGAAGCCGAAGCCGCGCCGCCGCGGATGGAACTCCGGCTTGATCGCGAAGACTCCCAAGTGCCATTTGCCGACCATGCCCGTGGCGTAGCCGGCTTCCTTGAGTTTCTCCGGCAGCGTGATTTCGTCTGCCGGCAGGCCGCCCGTCGAGTTCCGCCGCAACACCCGGAAGCGGTCATGGCACATTCCGCTGCGGATCGGATACCGCCCGGTCAGCAATGCGGCGCGGCTGGGCGTGCAGACTTCCGCTGTCGAGTAGAAGTCCGTGAAGCGCAACCCTTCCGCAGCCATGCGGTCCAGGTTCGGCGTGCGGATCGACGGATGCCCGTAACAGCCCAGGTCGCCGTAGCCCAGATCGTCGGCCAAGATGATGACGAGGTTGGGAGGTCTGGACGCGGCCCCGGCGCTGAACCCGGCAGGTGAAAGAAGGACCGCGGACGTGAGAGCGGCGAGAAGGAGTCGTTTCATGGACGCGGAGAATAGCGACGAACTCCGCGTTGTCGAGGTTGGCCTTGATGGGGTGCCGGCGCGGGCGGGACAAACCGTTTGACAAGCCTTGCCTCCTGGTCTTTCTTACGCCCCGTGAAACCGATGCTGAGCATCATGAAGAGTCAGTGCAGCGCGCACCGCGCCGCGGGACTTAGTTCCCTGGGCCGCTGGGCCTGCACGCCTTTGGGCATCGTGGGAGTGACGTAAAGATACCTGAAACACTTTTCGAAACCCACGATGGCCCAGGCCGTCGTGGGTTTCGCGCTATTTGGGGGGCGACGCGGGCGTCGTCGTCCAAGTCCAGACCAGATCATGAAAGCAACGACTAAAGTTCTGAGAACCCGCTTCTCCCCGGAGACGCGATTCGACCTCACGCCGAGGCCGGCGGTGCCGTTCCGCGGCACGCAGGAAACGGAGTTGGAGCGGCTCAAGACCCGCTTGCTGCTGGAGCATTTGCATTCCACCAGCGAGCCGGGCCTTTACGCCCCGATCCGCCGTGCCGCCAACGAGGCCGCCGCCATCGCCTGGACGCAGCCGTATGCGCTGTTGCTCCTGCCCGTCTTGCTCGAGGAAAAAATCGCCGAAGCCCGGCAACGCCATCGCCGGCAGTTGCGGGTGTGGAGGGACAGCCATGAACTGCTGAAGGCGGTGGCGTGACAACGAGGCGTCCCGTGGGGCGATTTCCACACTCCGTAACGGCGTCTTGGTCAAGCGCCGCCCTTCTCCATTTCGGGGACAAGGGAGGCGATTTCAAAACTCTGTAGCAGCCAACGTGAGGAGGCTCAAATTTCAAGGGAATCGGAGTCTCCTCACGTCGGCTGCTGCAGTTTTGAAAGAGGCTCAAAGCGTGCGGCGTTCCGCCGAGACGCTGCTCCGCCCACAAGGTCTTGCCGTTGGCGCCCTTGACAATAGTTGGCACCTATTGGACGCTCCACGCATGGCACATGCTCTGACCAACCATTACGAAGAGGTGATCAACCGTCTCATCGGCTCCGGGCGTTTCGCCAACCGGAGCGAGGTTGTCCGCGCCGGCTTGCGCAAGCTGGAGGAGGAATTCCTCGGAAAGGATTACCTGCGCCCGCCACCGTTGTCGTCGGGGACGCTGGCGCGTGTGTACCGACGCCAGAGCCAGGGGGAGCGGGCTGAGGAACTCAAGGCCGTGCGCGCTTCGCGCAAACCTCGTCCGGGCGAATGAAACAGTGGGACATCTACACATGGGAGTTTGACTTCGGCAAACACCCTGTGGTGGTGGTCAGTCACCCTGAGCGCGTGGCGAGGAAACCGGCGGTCAACGTCCTCAAGTGCTCCAGTCATCGCGCCACTCGTTCTCCAGAGCCGACGGAACTGGTGCTGGATGAGGCAGACGGTTTGGACTGGCCGACGCTGTGCGCTTGCGACCTCATCTTTGCCGTGGAGAAGTCTGAACTCCAAGATCGTCGTGGCTCAGTCACGCCGGCCCGGCGGCGGGCGATTGTCTCGCGTGTGATTCAGAGCTTCGCGTGGAACGAGCTGTGAACTTCTTGGCTCAAGTTTTCCAACCGTCCCTTACGCGCCTGGTTCCGGCGGCGCGGTGACTTGCGACATCGTGCCGGGCTGCTCGCGACCGTCGCCGTCGGCCCCACCGCCGTCGAGGTCAATCAGGATGTCCCGCGGCTCGGCGCCTTTGCTCGGACCGACAATGCCGCGGTTTTCCAACTCGTCCATGATGCGCGCGGCCCGCGTGTAGCCGAGGCGCAAGCGCCGCTGGAGCAAAGACACGCTGGCCTTCTGCTCGCTGCGAATGACCTCGATGCACTGCTCGATGAGTTCCTCGTCTTCGCCGCTGCCTTCTTCGGCGTTGAAGTCGCTCGTCGGCTTGGAGAGCTGCTGATGGATGTCCAGTTCGTAGCTCGGCTTGCCCTGCTTGGCGATGAAATCGACGAGGCTCTGAATCTCCTGGTCCGTGACGAGCGCGCCTTGGGCGCGGTGAAGTTTGGCCGAGCCGGGCGGCAGGTAGAGCATGTCGCCTTTGCCGAGGAGCTTGTCCGCGCCCATCGCGTCGAGGATCGTTCGCGAATCCACCCGCGACGCCACCTGGAAAGCGATGCGCGCCGGGATGTTCGCCTTGATGACGCCGGTGATGACATCGACGCTCGGGCGCTGGGTGGCCACGATGCAGTGAATCCCCGCCGCCCGCGCCATCTGCGTGATGCG
The DNA here is from genome assembly GCA_016219875.1 of Verrucomicrobiota bacterium. Lineage (GTDB taxonomy): Bacteria > Verrucomicrobiota > Verrucomicrobiia > Limisphaerales > JACRJZ01 > JACRJZ01. Next base: position 73,395 of record JACRJZ010000168.1, read on the forward strand.
GGCGATGGCCATTTCCACGTCCGCCGGCGCCACCAACATCAGGTCCGCCAACTCGTCGATGATGACGACGATGTAGCTCAATTTCTCCGGGATGACGATGTCTTCCTCGCGCGGGATGACGATGTCCTCGTCCAGTTCCACGGCGAAACCGTCCGAGTTGATTTCGACCTTCTCCCGCTTGGCCGTAAGCGGCAGTTCCAACTCCTGCTTGGGCTGGGCGGGCTTGCCGCGGGGGCGTTCGTTGAACGACTTGATGTTCCGCACGCCGACCTTGGCGAAAATCTGGTAGCGCTTTTCCATCTCGTTCACGACCCAGCGCAACGCGAGGATGACTTTTTTCGGATCGGTCACGACCGGCACGACGAGATGCGGCAGCGCGTTGTATTGCTGCAACTCGACGACCTTGGGATCGATCATCACGAAGCGGAGTTGGTCCGGCGGGAAACGGTAGAGCAACGAGGCGATGATGCAATTGATGCACACCGACTTACCGGAGCCGGTGCTGCCGGCGATGAGCAGGTGCGGCATCTCCGCCAGGTCCGCCACGATGGGATGGCCATAGACGTCTTTGCCCAGCGCGAGCGGGATGCGCGACTTGGTCTTGTGCCATTCCTCGGCTTCGAGCACGTCGCGCAGGATGACTTTCGTCTTGATGGAATTGGGCACCTCCACGCCCACGGAACTCTTGCCTGGCACCGGCGCGAGAACATGGATGCGCTCGGCTTTGAGCGCAGCGGCGATGTTGTTCGTGAGATTGGTGATGCGCTCCAGCTTCACGCCCGGCGCGGGGTGCAACTCATAGCGCGTGATGGTGGGGCCTTTGGTGATGTCGCCGATGGCCACTTCGATGTCGAACTGCGCCAGCGTGTTCTTCATCAACTGCGCGTTGGCCATCAACTCTTCCTTCGTCTCGGTGGGCTTCACCGTGGTGTCCGGCATCTGGAGGAAGTCCAACGTGGGCAACTGGTAATTGCCGATCTTCGGAGCGGAGGCCACCGCCAGCGGCTTCGCCTTGGGCGGGCCAAGAATGATCCTGGGCTTGGGCGGCTGCGGCGTGGGAACGGGAACGGCAGCGGAGTCAGGCTTCGGAGCAAGCTCCCCGGGTTTCGCCGCGTCTGAAGTTTTCTCTGTGACCTGCGCGGAGGCCGGTGTCTTTTCCACCGCGGCTGGCTCGTCGCCCTGGCCTGGCTTCGACTTGGAGGCGGCGTCGGCTTTCTTGCCCAGGATGTCGGCGGTGGTGGCCTTGCCGATTTCGCGCGGGTCCTTGGTTTCACTGCCGGTGCTGAGCGGCTGAGCGGTGGCTGGCGTCTCCGCGGGCGCGGCTTCGCCGGGTTTGCCCTTGCCGCCTTTCGGACGCGGCTGCGGGATGCTGAGATCACGCACCGTGGGTTCAGGCACCGGCTGCAAATCCGCCCCCAGCCCGCTGGGCTTCTCGTCCTTGCCGGCGCGGCCAGACTTCTCGATTTGTTCCTGCAGGTCGCGGGCCTGCTTCTCCAGGGCCTTGGCGCGCTTCTCCAATTCCTTTTCCTCCGGCGACAGATCGGCGCTTCCCTCAGTCTCCTCAGCCTTCGATGTCAGCGTGCGAATCCAGCGGCCGAGTTGGAAATTCGTCAGGAACAGCAGGCTGATCAGGTAGAGCATCGCGTAGAGGATCGCCGCGCCGGGCGTGCCAAACCAACTGCGGAAGAGGAAGTCGTTCAGCGCGCCGCCAATGATACCGCCTGCTTCCGCGCCCACGCTCCGGCCGGGGTGGACGAGGTTCGCCTTGAACAAGTCCAGCAAACCGAGGCAGCACAGGAACAACGCCAGCACCCACAGCCAGCGCCGGCGGAGGAAAGCCAGCCGCTCCCAGAAACAGCCCACGCCCAACAGGGCCAGCAGCGGCGGCACCAGGTAGGCCCCGAACCCCACGGAGACGAAGCAGCGATAAGCCATCCCAGCGCCGAAGGGACCGATCCAGTTGTGGACCGGCGAATTGGTGGGCAGGGCATTCTGCGGCACGTCGTGCGCGTCGTAGGAAAGCAACGCCACCGACAGCAACGCGGCCAAACCGAGCAGGAGGATGCCGATCACGTCATGAAAGCCGTGCGGCTGGCGGGAATTGGCTGACTCGTTCGTGTCTTTACGCGCCATGCGCGCAGCCTAGTGGAGAGCGGGCGGATGACAATGGAAAAGAAGGGGAGGCGCTCAGGCGGTCACGGTGGATTCAAGAATCCCTGGATCGTAGCAGCCGACGTGAGGAGGCTCTGTTTTCAAATCCGAAATCAAAACAGAGCCTCCTCACGTCGGCGGCTACGCTTTCTTGATGCAGCCTCGCTCAGGCGGTAGGACGCAACTTGGCTCTGCCGCCTCACTTCCCGATGCAGAACTGGCTGAAGATCGAGTCGAGCAAATCTTCCGTGGTGGTCTTGCCCACGACTTCGCCGATGGCGTTGACGGCGATGCGCAGGTCCAACGCCACGAATTCGAGCGAACGGTCGTCCGCCAAAGCCTCAATGGTGTGCAACGTGGACTCGCGGGCGCGGCGCAACGCGTCCTGATGGCGGGAGTTGATCATCACTTGCAGCATCTCCGCCCGGATGTCGCCAGCCCAGACGGCGTTCTTGATGGCGTCCTTTAACGCCTCCAGGCCGGAGCCAGTGACGCAACTCACTTCCACGGAAGCCGGAGCCGACTGGAGCGTGGACGGGCAGGCGTCGTTGACGGCCTTCGGCAGTTCCAGCTTGCGCGGCAGGTCGCACTTGTTGAGGACGACGAGGTGCTTGCGCCCGGCCAACTCCTGCGCGCACTGGCCGTCCGCGGGCGTCAGCGGCTCGGAGGCGTCGAGGACGTGTAGGACCAACTCAGCCCGCGCGAGCGCCGCGCGGCTGCGGCGGACGCCTTCGTTCTCGAGGGCGTCGCCGGCTTCTCGCAACCCGGCCGTATCGACGAAGATCACGGGCAGCCCGCGGATGTTGGCCGTTTCCTCAATCGTGTCGCGCGTCGTGCCGGGGATGGGGGAGACGATGGCCCGGTCGTGGCCGAGAAGCTGGTTCAGCAAACTCGATTTGCCGACGTTGGGCCGGCCGATGATGGCCGCGCGGATGCCGCGGCGCAGAATCTGTCCCTCGTTCGCCGTGGCCAGCAGTTGCTCCATGAAGTCGGCGCCGCGGCGCAAGCGGTCGAGCAACTGTGCGCGCGTGTCCGGCGTGATGTCTTCGTCCGGGAAGTCGATGTGGGCTTCGACGTGCGCGAGGACGTTCATCAGGTCGTCGCGCACTTGATTGATGCGCTGCGAGAGCTTGCCGGCCAGTTGCTCATTCGCGGCGGCCAGCGCCAGTTCCGTCCGGGAATGGATCAAATCCGCGACCGCCTCGGCCTGGGCCAAGTCCAGGCGGCCATTGAGGAAGGCGCGCTTGGTGAACTCGCCAGGCAGGGCCAGGCGCGCGCCGTTTTCCAGCGCCGCGTCGAGCACGAGCTTCGCAACGAGCAAACCGCCGTGACAGGAAATCTCCGCCACGTGCTCGCGGGTGTAAGTGCGCGGCGCGCGCATCACCGCCAGGAGCACCTCATCGACCACGCGTTCGTGCCGGATGATGCGGCCGTGATGCACCGTATGAGTGGCCGCGGTGGACGGCTTCGGCGCGGACTTGCCGCTCGGTCGGAAGATGCCGTCCACCACCTCGAGCGCCTGCGGTCCCGATAGGCGCACGACGGCCAAGCCGCCTTCCCCCAGCGGCGTGGCGATGGCTGCAATGGTGTCGTCGAGATACATCGTCCGGAGCTGCGCCGTTCACGCTCGGCGCCTGCGCCTCAGATCCGTTTCTCGTCGGCGTCGATGAAGTCCACGAAGGACTTGATGTCGTCGCGGTGGGCGAGGCCGCCTTGTTCCTTGCGCAGCTTGAGCCGGTCCTGCATGGCTTGGTCGTCCGCCTTGGGGAAGTTGAGCATGGCGTCGCGGTGGGCGGCCTTGTCGGCGGCGGATTTCTTCACGTGCCGGCGGACCCAGTCGCACACTTCGCCGTCGGTGACGGAGTGCTTCACCACTTCGACCATCTGTTCGTGAGTGACGCCGGCGGCCTTGAGCCACTTGCCATCGAAGCCGGTGCCGAGGTTGGGCTGGTAGTCAGGGTGCAGTTTACCAGCGAGGTGGAGCCGGATTTTGTCGATGTACCGCGGGAGGTGCGTCCAGCCGTCCATGGTCTCGCGCGGGCTGCGAGGATAAATGATGTCGCTCATACGCGGGGAGTGTTGGAGGGCGCGAGGAGGTTGTCAACCCGGCGCGCGGACGGGGCGCAACCCAACCCTGCGCTACGGCGGTGGTGTCCGGTGGCGCCCCCCTGGGATTTTGCACAAAAAACCCCTTGTTAAAGGTTTTGGGTTGGTGCAATTTCCGGCCCACTTTTTTGGTCAGTGGGCTTTTGCTCCGCGAGGGAATGAACGCTCCCTCCGGGGTTCCGTAACAACACGAATGCACATACTCAGGTCAGTGGTTTTGGCGGTATGGTTGCTGGGTCTGCCAGCCTGGAGCGGGGCGGCGGAAGCGGGTCCGGCGACCGCGGAGCGTCCCGAAGCGAAGGCGCACGCAGAACAAGCCGACCACAGTGGTCCTCCTGTTTCAGCCTCGGCTCCCACGCTCTTTCACATCGGTCCGCTTCCGGTGACCAACTCGATGATCTACACTTGGATCATTGCCGCCCTCATCTTCGCCGCGGTTCGCCTGGGCACGCGGAACATGAACCGCATTCCCGCCGCGGGTCAGAACGTGGTCGAGGCCGCGGTCGAAGGTCTGGAGAAGCTCACGTCCGGTCTGCTGGAGCCAAAGGTGGCTCGATGGGTTTTCCCGTTGGTCGCGACTTTCTTCCTTTTCATCGTCGTCTCCAACCTCATGGGCCTCCTGCCCGGAGTCGGCAGTATCGGCTGGGGGCACGCGGCCAAGGACAGCGCGTTGCCTTTTGCCATCGAACACGCGGACGTGCCGCTGCTTCGTCCGCCGACTGCGGACGCCAACATGACGGTGGCCATGTCGGCGGTGTTCTTCGTGATGAGTTCCTTCTGGGCGTTGCGCTACAACGGGCCGCTCGGCTTGGTGAAGCACGTGTTCGGGGTCAAAGGCGGCATGAAGGGCCTCATTGTCATTCCGCTGGCGCTGATCTTCATTTTCATCGGCCTGATCGAGGTCATCTCCATCTGCATTCGTCCGGTGGCCCTCGCCATGCGTCTTTATGGGAACATCTACGGCGGTGAGAGCGTTCTGACGATCATGCTGACGAACTCGCCGCTGGGCTTGGGGGCGCTGCCCTTCTACTTCTTGGAACTTCTCGTCGCCGTCGTTCAAGCGTTGGTGTTCACCTTGCTTTCCATCGCCTTTATCGGGACGCTCTGTTCCCACTCCGAAGAGGAGGCGGCGGGACACCATTGATCTTTGCAGTCGGGACCGTGCTCAAGCGCGGACGCCTGCTCTACCACACACACACAACCACAAAACACCACCATCCTATGATGCTCGCAGAACTGTCTGGCAACCTCCCGCTCGGTCTCGTCGGCATGGGCGCCGCCCTGGGGGTCGGCATTGCCGCCGCCAAGGCGTCCGAGGCCATCGGTCGAAATCCTGGCGCGTTTGGCAAGGTCTTCACGACCGCCCTGATCGGCATGGCGCTGGCCGAAGGCTTGGCCATCTTGATCTACTTCGTGGTCGCCCGCTAAACCTCTCGGTCTATGGAGCACACCCTCCAGACGCTTGGAATTCAATGGCCGAAGTTGATCGCGCAGGTGATCAACTTCGCCATTGTGTTGTTCGTCCTTTGGCGGTGGGCCTACAAACCGGTGCTCTCCATGCTCGCCGTCCGCCGCGGCTTGGTGGAGGAAAGCGTCACCAACGCCGAGAAGATCAAAGCCGACCTCGCCAGGACCGAGGAGGAGCGGAAGAAAATCCTCGGCGACGCCGGCGTGCAGGCCAGCAAGATTATCGAGGAAACCCGCAAAGCGGCGGAAGCGGAACTGGCCAAGCGCTCGCAGGAAGCCCTGGCCACGGCCAATGACATCATCGCCAAGGCCCGGCAGGCGAACGAAGCGGAACTGGCCCGCATGAAAGCCGAGTTGCGCAAGGAAGTCGGCCGGCTCGTCGTGGATACCACGGCCAAGGTCACCGGCAAGATCCTCACGGTGGAAGACCACCAGCGGCTGGCGCAGGAAACGACCCGGCAACTGGCCGCGTGAGAGGATTTGAGATTTCAAATTTGAGATTTGAGATTCCGCAAAGCGCGCCATGAAACTTCCCAAGAAAGCCAGACGCGACGCCAAGGCGCTGTTTCGCAAGTGCCTCGTCGCCGGCGCGCCCGACGAGGGCCGGGTGCGTATCGCCGTGCAGCAAGTGCTGGCGAAGAAACCCCGCGGCTACCTCGCCATCCTGAACCATTTTCAACGGCTGTTGCGGCTGGCCCTCCAACGCCGGCAGGCCACGGTGCAGAGCGCGCGGGCGCTGACGCCGCCGCTCCAGGGCGCCATCCAGAGCAGCCTGACGCGGCTGTACGGGACCGGGCTGACGTTCCGTTTCCAGGAAGAGCCGGCGCTGATCGGCGGGCTGCGCGTCCAGGTGGGCAGTGATGTCTATGACGGCAGCATCCAGTCGCGGCTGACGGCCTTGCGGGAGAGTTTTTGAGAAGCATTTTCGCCGAGTTTGAAACGCTATGAGTAATTTGCTCCAGGAAATCGAAGCCCAGATCGCGGGGGTCAAGACCGCGGTGGCCCGACAGAACGTCGGCACCGTGCGCGAGATCGGCGACGGCGTGGCCAAGATCGAGGGCCTCACCGACTGCATGTATAACGAGATGATCGATTTTGGGAACGGGGTCATGGGCCTCGCGCTCAACCTCGAAGAAACCGAAGTCGGCGCCATCATCCTCGGCGACTACCTCCAAGTGCGCGAAGGCCAGGAGGTCCGCACCACGGGCAAACTCCTTTCGGTGCCGGTGGGCAAGGCGCTCCTCGGCCGCGTGGTCGATGCCCTCGGCCGCCCACTCGACGGCAAAGGGCCGGTCAAAACTGACGCCAGCTATCCGGTGGAGAAGATCGCGCCCGGCATCATCAAACGCCGCTCCGTCAGCCAGCCGGTGCAGACGGGCATCATGCCGATCGACGCCATGATCCCCATCGGACGCGGCCAGCGTGAACTGATCATCGGCGACCGCTCCACGGGCAAGACCACGATTTGCGTCGATACGATGATCAACAACGCCCGCCTCAACAAGCAGGCCGAGGAAGCAGGCGACAAGGAGTACCGCCCGCTCTATTCGATCTACGTGGCCGTCGGCCAGAAGCAGTCGAATGTCGCCCGCGTGATCGCCGAGTTGGAGAAGCACGGTGCGATGCCTTACACGATCATCGTGGTGGCGGCGGCCTCCGATTCCGCCACGAACCAGTACCTCGCTCCGTTCGCCGGCGCGGCGATGGGCGAGTGGTTCATGGATCACGGCATGGACGCGCTCATCATCTTCGACGATCTCTCAAAGCACGCGGTGGCCTACCGCCAGGTGTCTCTCGTGCTCAAGCGCCCCTCAGGCCGCGAGGCCTATCCGGGCGACGTGTTCTACCTCCACAGCCGCTTGCTGGAACGTTCTGCGCGCGTTGCCGAAAAGTACGGCAATGGCTCGCTCACCGCGCTGCCGATCATCGAGACGCAGGCCGGCGATGTCTCTGCCTACATCCCGACCAACGTCATTTCCATCACCGACGGGCAAATCTACCTGGAAACCGACCTGTTCTATCAGGGCATCCGCCCCGCGGTGTCCGTGGGTCTGTCGGTCAGCCGTGTCGGCTCCGCCGCGCAGATCAAAGCGATGAAGCAGGTCGCCGGGCGCATCAAGCTCGACCTGGCGCAGTTCCGGGAACTGGCAGCCTTCGCGCAGTTCGGCTCCGACCTCGACGCCAAGACGCAGGCCCAACTGGAGCGCGGCAAACGCATCGTGGAACTCTTCAAGCAGGCGCAGTTTCAGCCCATCCCGGTCGAAATCCAGGTCGCCGTTCTCTGGTCGATGCAGAACAACGTTCTCGACGACGTGCCGGTGGACAAGGTGAAGGGCTTCCAGGCGCAACTCTCGGACTTCCTGGGCACGCGCAAGGCCGATCTCATGGCGCGGCTGCGCCGGGAGAAGACGATCAGCGAGGACATTTCTGCCGCGCTCAAAGCGGCGGTGACGGAATTCAAACAAACCTATCGGTGACGCAAAAGAGCAGCATGAAGCTCTATGATATCGCAATTTGCGATATCAAACGCAGCCAGCCCCGACGACAATGTCAGCAACGTCAGAAAAACCAGCGACGATTCCAGCGCCCGCGATTGAGGAATTGATCCTCACGATTCGCGGCCAGCGGGTCATGCTGGATTCGGACCTGGCCCGGCTGTATGGCATTGCCACGATGCGTTTCAACGAGGCGTTCAAACGCAACTCGGCTCGGTTCCCGAGTGATTTTGCCTTTCAATTATCGAAGGATGAGTTCCGTGTTTTGAGATCACAAATTGTGACCTCAAACGGACGCGGTGGACGGCGGCATTTGCCGTGGGTTTTCACCGAACACGGCGCGATCATGCTGGCGAGTGTGTTGAACAGCCCGGTCGCCGTGGCCACGAGCATTGCGGTCGTGCGCGCCTTCGTCCGCCTGCGCGAATTCGCCATCACCCACCGTGAGTTCGCCGAGAAGCTGGAAGAGCTGGAGAAAACGGTCAACAGCCACAGCAAGGAACTCAAGACCGTCTTCGACATGCTGCGGCAGATCATGGCGCCGCCCACGCGGGCCATCGGTTTCCACGTTCAGCACGAGGTCGATGACGCCGGCACCAAGCCGCCCCTCCGAGCCACATCGCCGAAGAAGTAGCCATGCCTAGCACCCGCGACATCCGCCGGCGCATCAAGTCGGTCAAAAGCACGGCCCAAATCACCAAGGCCATGCAGATGGTGGCCTCGTCCAAAATGCGCAAGGCCCAGCAGGCCGCGCTGGCCGGCCGGCCCTACGCCCGGCTCATGAACAAGATTCTGGCCGAAGTCACCCACCACGCCGGGGATTTCGCCGACCCGCTGCTGGAGCAACGCGACGTGCGCAAGCGCGCCGTCATCCTCGTGGCCACGGACAAGGGCTTGTGCGGCGCGCTCAACAGCAACTTGTTGCGCGAAGCGGCCCGGTTGGACGCGACGGCCACGGTCTTCATCACGGCCGGGCGCAAAGCGGCCCAGTTCGTGGCCCGCACCCGACGTCAGCTTGCCGCCGAGTTCACCTACAAGGACACGCCGCTCTTCGGCGAAGCTCGGGCCATTGCCAAGTTCGCCCGCGACCTGTTCGTGAACGGCGAAGTTGATCAAGTGGACGTGATGTTCACCAATTTCATCAACACGCTCACCCAGAAACCCACGACCCTCCAACTCCTGCCCATCGGCGAGATCAAAGGCGTGTCCGCCGGCGTGGAGGGCGAAGAGATGGAAAGCGAACTGGAGAAGGGCGTGACGGAATTCTTGTTCGAGCCGACCCCGGCCCAGGTCTTGGGCGCGCTGCTGCCGCACTACATCAATTTCATCGTCTATCAGGTGCTGCTCGAAGCCAAAGCCAGTGAGCAGAGCGCCCGCATGGTGGCCATGAAAAACGCCACGGACAACGCCCAGCAGATCATCAAAGACCTGACGCTCGAGTACAACAAGATCCGCCAGGCCAGCATCACGAAGGAACTGCTGGAGATTTCCAGCGCAGCAATGGCACTGGGCTGATGGGAGTTGTCAGGATGACATGAAAAGCTAGATTCCGCACATGACAGCGACACTGGAAAAAGCGTTTGCAAAGGCCGCTCAACTCCCGGACGCGCAACAGGAGACCTTGGGCCGGTTTCTCTTGGAGGAACTGGAATTTGTTGCGGCGATTCAGGAAGGTGTGGAGGCCGCGGATCGGGGTGACACCGTCCCGGTGGAAGAGGCGCGACGAAGGGTTTCGCAATGGGCTTTCGAGTCGTCATCACGCAGCCGGTTTTGGCACGGCGCGCGAGGCACGCCGGTCGTAGAAACGGGCGAGAACTGAAATTTTCAGACAGACACATCATGAACAAAGGCAAAGTCGTTCAAGTCATCGGTCCGGTGGTGGACGTGGAATTCCCGGGCCAACTCCCGGCGATCTACAACGCCCTCACCGTCGAATACGATCTCCCCTTCCAGGGCCAGACCAAGCTGACCCTCGAAGTGCAGCAGCACCTCGGGGACAACTGGGTCCGCGCCGTGGCCATGTCCACCACCGACGGACTCAAGCGCGGCATGGAACTCACCGACACTGGCAGCTACATTTCCATGCCCGTGGGCGACGCCGTCATGGGCCGCGTCCTCAACGTGACCGGCGACACCGTCGATGAGCGCGGTCCGGTGGTGACGGACAAGCGTTATCCCATCCACCGGCCCGCCCCGGCGCTCGTCGATCAGTCCACCAGCCCGCAAATTCTCACCACCGGTATCAAGGTCATTGACCTGATCTGCCCCTTCCTCAAGGGCGGCAAGGTCGGCGCGTTCGGTGGCGCGGGCGTGGGCAAGACGGTCGTCATCATGGAACTCATCAACAACATCGCCAAGATGCACGGCGGCGTCTCCGTGTTCGCCGGTGTGGGCGAACGCACTCGTGAAGGCAACGACCTCTACGTCGAAATGTCCGAGGCGGGCGTCATTAATCAGAAAGACCTCGGCAAGTCCAAGATCGCCCTCGTCTATGGTCAGATGAACGAGCCGCCCGGCGCCCGGCTGCGCGTCGCGCTCTCCGGTCTGGCCATCACGGAATACTTCCGTGATGAGAAGAACCAGGACGTGCTCCTTTTCATCGACAACATTTTCCGCTTCTCGCAGGCCGGCTCCGAAGTGTCCGCGCTGTTGGGCCGCACGCCGAGCGCCGTGGGTTACCAGCCTACGCTGGCCGCCGAGATGGGCGACCTCCAGGAGCGCATCACCTCGACGAAGAAAGGCTCGATCACGAGTTTCCAGGCGGTGTACGTCCCAGCAGACGACCTGACCGATCCCGCGCCTGCGACCACGTTCGCGCACTTGGATGCGACCATTGTGCTGGAGCGCAGCATCGCTGAACTTGGTATCTATCCGGCGGTTGATCCGCTGGCTTCGACCTCCCGCGCGCTCTCGGCGGATGTGGTGGGCCAGGAGCATTACGAGGTGGCCCGCGGTGTTCAGAAAGTGCTCCAGCGTTACAAGGACTTGCAGGACATCATCGCGATCCTGGGCATGGACGAGCTTTCCCCCGAGGACAAACTCACCGTGTTCCGCGCCCGCAAGATTCAAAAGTTCCTCAGCCAGCCGTTCTCGGTGGCGGAAGTCTTCACCGGCCGCGCCGGCAAGCAGGTGCCCGTGGCCGACACCGTCCGTGGCTTCAAGGAAATCCTCGACGGCAAACACGACGACGTGCCGGAAAACAACTTCTACATGAAGGGCGGGATCGAGGAGATCAAAGAAGGCTAGCCGCTTGCCCCGCGTTTACGTTTCACGTTTTACGAATTGCGTGAGGCGTGAAGCGCAAAACGTAAAACGTAACCACGAGACATGGCCCTGACACTCAAGCTCGAAATCGTGACGCCGGAAGGCACCGCCTACTCCGAAGACGTGGAGATGGTCACGCTGCCCGGCGTGGAAGGCGAGATGGGCATCTACCCGATGCACGTCCCGCTCATGACGCAGGTGGTGCCGGGCGAGATCGGCGTGCGCAAGGCTGGCCAGGATTTCTTTCTCGCCGTGGGCGAAGGCTTTGTCGAAGTCACGGACGACCGTGTCTCCATTCTCACCGACATGGCCATCAAGGCGGAGAACATCGACGAGGTGAAGGCGGAAGAAGCCCGCAAGCGCGCCGAGGCCCGCCTGTGTGAGAAACTCTCCGAGGAAGAAGCGGCGGTCGTGCAGGCCGCGCTGGCCCATTCCCTGGCCCAACTCCAGGTGAAGCGCAAACAGCGGCGGTAGCCCGAAATCTAGATTCTGGAACGGCATGGCGGTCCGTGTTGGGCCGCCTTCGTTTCTTCTGAAACGGCTCCTCCGTTACTCGAACCCAGCCTTCCGGCGCGATTCCTTTTTCACAGCGCGATGGGCCTTGCTCGCCAGCATTCGCTCCTTCGCCCCGCGGCTGGGACGGCGGCTGGCGCGGCGAAGTTTCTCAATGCGGGCGCGCTCGGCCTGGAGGCGGCTCTGGCGCGCGGCTTCGATCTTGTCGAGCAGCATCCAGCGAGCGAGGAAGCGGTTGAGTCCCTGCTGGCGCGTGCTCTGGCACTTGACGGACAGGCCCGTCGGACGATGCACCAGCATCACGCAGGTGGAGGTCTTGTTCACGTTCTGCCCGCCGTGGCCGCCGGAACGGACGAAGGTTTCCTCGATCTGGTCTTCACGGATACCCAGCGCCGCCATGCGTTGCGCCAGGCGGTCTTCTTTTTCCGGGCTGAGGGACATTGTGCTCATGTTCGCCGGGCCTCTTCATACTTCCGGCATTGCATTGCGTCGAGGCGCAACTATCCTCCGGCCATGACATCACACTCGTTTCTCTGCACCGCCGGCCTCCTGGCCTGGGCGGGCCTCGTCTCCGCCGCCGACCTGCGCATCGGCATGATCGGCCTCGACACTTCGCACGTCACGGCCTTCGCCAAGTTGCTGAACGACCCCGCGGACAAGAACCACGTCGCGGGCGCCAAAGTGGTCGCCGCCTTCAAGGGCGGCAGCCCCGACATCGAATCCAGTATCACTCGCGTGGACGGCTACACCAAGGAACTGACCGAGAAGTGGGGCGTGAAGATTTACGACTCCCTCGACGAACTCTGCCAGAACGTCGATGCCGTCATGATTGAGAGCGTGGATGGCCGCCCGCATCTGGAGCAAGCCAAGCCGGTCATCAAGGCTCGCAAGCCGCTCTTCCTAGACAAGCCGATGGCCGGCTCGCTCAAGGACGCGCTCGAAATCTTCCGACTGGCGAAGGAGGCGAACATCCCCGTCTTCAGTGCCTCCTCGCTGCGTTACGGCAAGAAGACCCAGGCCGTGCGGGCGGGCCTCCTCGGCAAAATCACTCGCGCCGAAACCTCCAGCCCCGCGGCGCTGGAGCCGCATCACCCCGACCTGTTCTGGTATGGCATCCACGGGGTGGAATCGCTCTTCACCGTGATGGGCACGGGCTGCGAGAGCGTCACACGCGGCAAGACAGCCGACGGCAAGATCGAAGTCACCGGCACTTGGTCGGGTGGACGCACCGGCATCTTCCGTGAGGCGAAAGGCTACATCGGCAAGGCCTCGGGCGAGAAAGGTGAATCTGAGGTCGGCGCCTACGACGGCTACGCGCCGCTCGTGGTGGAAGTCGTGAAGTTTTTCCAGACGGGCATCGCCCCGGTGAAGGCCGAGGAGACGATTGAGATCCTGGCCTTCATGGAAGCCGCCGACGAAAGCAAGCGGCAGGGTGGGGCCGCGGTGAAACTCAAGGACGTGCTGAAGAAGGCCGGCGCGCCCTGAAAGGCGGGGCGGGGGATTGGTTTTGACGGCCACTTTCCTTCGTTTAGATTGCCCACGGTATGACGCAGCGAGTAAGCCTTGATTTGCCGATGAGTGTGTTTTCCGGACTGCGCAAAGCGCCGGAAGACTTCGTACGGGAAATGCGGATTGCCGCAGCCGTAAAGTGGTATGAACTGGAGATGATTTCGCAAGGCAAGGCTGCGGAGATCGCCGGGCTGAGCCGGCCGGATTTTCACGAGGCCCTGATCCGCTACAAGGTTTCCCCCTTTCAAATAACGGCCGCCGAACTTCAGGATGAATGCCAGCGTGGCTGAGGGATGGGTCGTCAATGCGTCTCTTCTCATCCTTCTCGCGAAGGTGGGACTGGTCGAAATGCTGGCCCAGTTGACACGGGAATTGGTGGTGCCCGCAGGGGTCAGGGACGAGATCGTTTCCACGACGTTGGACGATCCCGCCCGAAAGTGGCTTGACGGCGCCGGCGGTTCGTTCGTGCGAGAAGCCCGCCGACAAGTCGAGGAAGAGGGCTAGCCCTTTCACCAGAACCACTCAAAACCGCATGAAACCCAAGAACGACACCACCCATCGCTACGTCATCATCATGGCCGGCGGGCGCGGCGAGCGTTTCTGGCCCGTCAGCCGCGAGAAGACGCCCAAGCAACTCATCAAGCTGCTCGGCGACCAGTCCTTCCTCCAGCAGGCCGTCGAGCGCGTGCGGTCGCTGGTGCCGCTGAAGAACATTCTCATCATCACCAACGAGGCCCAGGCGCCGGAGGTGAGAAAACAACTGCCGAAACTGCCCAAGGAAAACCTCATCGCCGAACCGTGCGGCCGCGACACCACCGCCGCCGTCACGCTCGGCGCGGCCATCGTGGGCCAGCGCGACACGGCAGCGGTGATGGCGGTTCTGCCCGCCGATCACGTCATCACCGAAGAGAAGAAGTTTCAGCAAGTGCTCAGCGACACGTTCGACCTGGCCAGCCGTGGCCAGGTCATCGTCACGATCGGCATCAAGCCCACCGAGCCGGCCACCGGTTACGGCTACATCCATGTCGGCACCCCGTTGCCGACACCGCATGATGCCAAGCCGTACAAGACCGCCTTCCACAAAGTGGAACAGTTCGTGGAGAAGCCGCATTACGAGAAGGCGCTGGAGTACCTCACCAGTGGCCAGTATCGCTGGAACGCCGGCATGTTCGTCTGGTCGTTCGTCACGATCACGCAAGGGTTGGAGAAACATCAGCCAGAGATGGCCGCGGCCTGCCACCGCTGGTTCGAGGCTGCGGCGAAAGGCAAGCTCGACAAGGTCCTCGCCAAGGACTACCCGGACCTCAAGCGCATCTCCATCGACTACGCCCTCCTGGAGAAAGCCCAGAACGTCGTGGTGGCCGACGGCGATTTCGCCTGGGACGACCTCGGCTCCTGGACGGCGCTGCACCGGCATCTCAAGCACGACCCTGAAGGCAACGCCGCCGTGGCTGACTTCATCCACGTGGATGGCGCGCGCAATCTCATCTACGACGCGCGTACCAAGCACCGCACGCCCATCGCCGTGGTCGGCCTGCGCGACGCCATTCTGGTCCAGACCGACGACGCTGTGCTGCTCGCGCACAAAGGGCAGGCGCAAAAGGTCAAGGACCTCGTCCGCAAACTGGCCGAGTCAAAGGACTACAAGAAGCTCGTGTAAGGGCCAGGTCGCCCGCCCGCCGTGTATCGCAGCCTCAATCCAGCGAAAATCATCCAGACGTGCCGGGAAGCCCAGACCCGGATCGCGGAACGGTTTCCCGGCTCCGGGTTGAGCCGCGTAGCAGGAGAACTCGTGACGGTGAGTGAGCAGGCGGAGTCGCTTTCCAACTGGCTCGCGAAACCTCACTGGGCGCTGCGCGTGGCGGCGGGGACCGGCATTGCCGCCATGCTGACCGTGCTGCTCGGCGCGTTCCTGAGCGTGCATCTCAAACCCACCTTCTCCAGCATCGCGGAGTTTCTCCAAGGCTCGGAAGCCGCGATTAACGAAGTCGTCTTCATCGGCATTGCCAGCGTCTTCCTCTTCACCTTGGAAGACCGCCTCAAGCGCCGGCGCGCACTCAAGGCGCTCCACGTGCTCCGCTCCCTGTCGCACATCATCGACATGCACCAGATCACCAAGGACCCCGAGCGCCTCACTCTCGCCGCGCCGGCCGGGAACGCCGGCGGCAAACGTCCGCTCGCGCCTTCCGAACTCATCCGCTACCTGGATTCCTGCACCGACCTCCTGTCCCTCATCAGCAAGATCGCTGCGCTCTACGTTCAACGGTTCGACGACTCCGGAACCCTGGCGGCGGTGAACGAAGTGGAGAACCTGACCAACGGCCTCGCGCGCAAAATCTGGCAGAAGATCGTCATCCTCGACCGCATTCTGGCGCCGGCGGGCGGAAGAGCTGGCCCAGAGAACGAAATCAGCCGGCCCGTCTGACCAGCCGCTAAACTCTTCGCGTCAGCCGCCGACTACTTCCGTGTATGCGTGCATTTTCTCGTTCTCGCCTTTCAGTATTTCGCGGCCTCGCGCTGTTCTGCCTTGGCTCGCTCTTCGTCTCCTCTGCCCTGGCTGACAAGATCGGCCTCAATTTCGTCGGCGGCAGCACCGTCAACGGCATGCCCGCGCCGCTCGGCAGCCAGGAAGTGGCCGGCTTCATTCCCCAGCGGTTTTGGAACAACGCCCAAGGCGGCTCCGGCTCGATGTCCCCGGAGGGCGACGGCGGCGGCGGCATCTCGGTTTATTACAGTGGATTCAACGCGAGTTGGTCCGACAACTACGGCATCCGCAGCACGCCGGTCCCCGACGCGGGCGGCAACAGCCGGCTGATGAAAGGGTATCTCAACTCCGACGACACCGTCTCCGGCACGATCACCGTGAACGTCTCTGGTGTGCCGACGGTGCTGCGCACGAACGGCTATGCGGTGATTGTCTATTTCGACGGCGACAACGGCGACTCCAGCCGGGTCGGCGAGTTCACCCTCAGCGCCAGCCTCTACGGCACGAAGGTCATCTATGGTTTGGACAAGGCCAATGTGAACTTCACCGGCACGTTCAAGGAAGTGCCCGCTTCGAGCACGACCGATCTGGGCACGGCGACGCCGGACGGCAACGTCGCCATCTTCAGCGGCCTGTTCGACGCGGCCTTCACGCTCACGGTTTCGGGAGCCAGTTCCGACGACGCCAACCTGCGTGGCGCGCTCAACGGCATCCAGATCGTGGACGTGCTGTCGCTGCCCATGCCGCCCGCGCCCGTTATCACGAGCCCGGCGACCGCGACCGGAGCGGTGGCGCAAGCGTTCAGCTACAGGATCACGGCCAGCCACAATCCCTTCCGCTTCGGGGCGAGCGGGCTGCCGGCCGGGCTGTCGTTGGATGCAGCCAGCGGCGTCATCTCCGGCACTCCCACATTGCCCGGCACCTACAACGTGACGCTGGGTGCCACGAACACCGGCGGTGCCGGGACGGCGGCGTTGGTGCTCACCATCGGCACCGGCTTTTCCTCCACGCTCCCCAACACCGGCACCACCAATCGCCTCTCCGGCGTCACTCTGCTCGACATCGACCGCGGCTTCATCGTGGGCGACTACGGCACCGTGCTGATGACGACGAACGGCGGGCAAGGCTGGCGGCTCTTGAGCCTCGGCCTCACGAACCATCTCACAGCGGTCCGCGCGATCGGATCGTCCGTGTATGTGACCGGTCCCTACGGCTTGATCGCGGTGTCGCCGAACTTGGGCCAGAATTGGTCGTTCTTCCCCATTGACCGCACGAACACGCTCTACGGCTTGTCCTTCCTCACGCCGTTCTTCGGCTACGCCGTCGGGTCGGGCGGACTCATTTTGTTCTACAACGGCTTCGAGTGGGTGGAGCAGTCCTGCGGGACAGGGTTCGACTTCTACGGCGTGGGCGTCATTGGCTCGACGGCCTACGCAGTCGGCGCCGGGGGAACCATTTGCCGCCACAACGGAGCCACCTGGATCGGGCAGGACAGCGGCGTGACGGACACCTTCTACGATGTGGCTTTCCTGGATGAGAGCTTCGGCTACGTGGTCGGCGCGAACGGCCGGATTTGTCGAACGATGAACGGCGGCAGCACTTGGGTGACGCTCAATTCGGGAACGAGCGTCACGCTGCGCGGCATCCGCCTCGCGGATCGCTGGACCGCCTGGGCCGTGGGGGACGGCGGCGTGGTGCTGCAAACCACCGACGGCGGCGAGCACTGGTCGCTGCTCTCCATCGGCTCGGTCACGGATTGGTTCGGGATCGCCTTCGCGGACGGCCGCGGTGTCGTCGTGGGCCGCGGCGGCATCGTCTGCGTGTTCCAGCAGGCCGGGTTCTCCTTCAACCTCTCTCCACTGGTGGCCGTGGCGTCACCGGTTGCGGATGCCTCCTTCTATGTTTGCACCCGGATCCGATGGCGGGCGAACGCCTACGACCCGGACGGGTTCATCAACAAGCTGGAGTTCTTCCTC
Source organism: Verrucomicrobiota bacterium (assembly GCA_016219875.1). Taxonomy (GTDB): domain Bacteria; phylum Verrucomicrobiota; class Verrucomicrobiia; order Limisphaerales; family JACRJZ01; genus JACRJZ01. The sequence continues at coordinate 91,361 of JACRJZ010000168.1, forward strand.
AACGGAACCAAGCTGGCTGAGGACACGGCCTGGCCGTATGAATGCGTGTGGACCAACCGCACGCTCGGCCCGCACACCGGCCTCGTCGCCGCCACCGATAACCGTGGCGCGCGGGTCTTTTCGCCGCCGCTCACGCTCAACGTGGTGCTGCCGCCCGGAGACGAGTTGCGCCCGCTGGCCTATGCGCTGACGAACTCGTTCGAACTGTGCCTCTGCGGCCTGACGAACCAAGTCTATGTCCTGCAGACTTCGACCAACCTGACCAACTGGTCCGCGTGGCGGACGCTCACCAACCGGACCGGCGTGGTGCCGGTGAGGGACGACGCCGTTTCCAACGCGCCTCACCGGTTTTACCGCGCGCTGCGGCAGTGAGTCGGTAACAGCGGACCTCGCGGCCGGCCGTCGAGCCGCGGCTTCAAGCCCAGCGGAAGGGAGCGTGTGGCCTTTCCAGGCGCGGGTCCATACTGTGCGCCGATCCGGACGGCGGGAAGCTGAATCCGTAAACGGAAGGACCGCCGCTACGACTCGCGCACGACGGCTTGCAGGCTTTGCCTGAACTGCGTTACGAGTTTTTCGTGCGCCGCGTTGACCTCGGCATCCGTGAGCGTGCGCTCGGCGTGACGATAGGTGAAGGCGTAGGCCAGGCTCTTCTGGCCTTCCGGCACGTTTTGGCCACGGAAGACATCGAACAACTCGACGGCCTCCAGGTTCGGCAGCTTGGCCTGCTTGACTGCGGCGAGCACGGCGTCGTGCGTGACGGCCTCCGGCACCAGCATGGCCACGTCGCGGCGGATGGGGGGAAACTGCGGCAACGGCTTGAACGACTTGACCGGATTCCGGCGCGCGAGGAGTTGGTCGAGGTTCAACTCCGCGAGCCACACCGGATCGCGAAGGTCGTACTGTTTGGCGATGACGGGCGACACCTGGCCCAATTCTCCGAGGGGAAGCTTGCCGCCGAGTTGAACGGTTGCTGATTCGAGGAACAGCGTCGTGCTGTCAGGCCGGCGGGCGTAGGTCACACCGCGCAGGCCAAACTGCTCCAGGAATTCCTCCACAAAACCCTTGAGGTCGGAGAGGTCGAACTTCGCCTCGCGGTCCTCGCCTTTCCAAAACGACGCGGCCCGCTGGCCCGTGAGCGCGAGGGCGACGCGGCGTTCTTCCTTCGTTCGTCCGCCGTTCTGGCTGAAGATGCGGCCCAGTTCAAACAAAGCCACGTCGTTGACCTTGCGGGTGAGATTGTGGCGCAGCGAATCGAGCAGACCGGGCAGCAGACTCGGACGCAGGGCGTTCATGTCGGCGCTGAGCGGATTGGCGAGCATGACCAGACTCTCCGCCGGGACCGTGAATCGGGCTGCGGCCTCGGCAATCAGCGTCTGTCCCTGCGCCTCGTTCAAGCCGAGGCCCGCAAGGATGCGGCGCGCTTCGCCTAGCGTGTCGCAGACCGGGTCGAACTCATTCGTGCCGATGGCCCCGCGCGGGGGCGTGGACGGAATCTTGTCCACGCCGTAAAGGCGGGCGACTTCCTCGATCAGGTCCGTCTCGCGCTTGAGATCGACGCGAAAGGTGGGGACCTGGAACGTGACGGGTTCCGCCGGCGCCTCGACGCCCACCGGGCGGGCCTTGCGGTTCACGACCTTCAGCCCAAGCTGGCCGAGGAAGTACTCGATCTCCTCCGGGCGCAGTTGAATGCCGAGGAGTTCGTTGACCTTGTGGTGGCGCAGCGTGATCTGCTTGGGCGGAACCGGATTCGGGTAAGCGTCCACGATGCCGTCAGCGAGCGTGCCGCCGGCCGTTTCCAGTATGAGTTGGGCGCAGCGCCGGCTGGCCCAGTCCGAGGCGCCAATGTCCGCGCCGCGCTCGAAGCGGTAGGAAGCGTCGGTGCGGAGGCCGAGCGTTTTGGAGGTGCGGCGGACGTTCGCGGGGTCGAAGTAGGCGCTCTCGATCAATACATCCACGGATTGGCTGTTGATTTCGGAGTTCAGCCCGCCCATCACGCCGGCGAGCGCGATGCCTTTGGCTTCGTCGGCGATGAGCAGGTTCTCGCACGTGAGCGTGTGCTCCTGGCGGTCGAGGGTGGTGAATTTCTCGCCGTCGCGCGCGCGGCGGATGACGATGGTGGGGGGTGAAGAGTTGAAGGGTTGAAGGGCCGAAGGTGCCGTGACAGTGGCGCTCGTACCCTCTTCAACTCTTTCACTCTTCAACCCTTCAACCGGGTTCTTCGCGATCAGATGATAGTCGAACGCGTGCAGCGGCTGGCCGCACTCCAGCATCACGTAGTTCGTCACATCGACGACGTTGTTGATGCTCCGCAAGCCGACCTTCTCCAACGCGCTGCGGAGCCAGTCCGGGCTGGGGCCGATCTTCACGCCACGCACGACGCGGGCCGTGTAGCGCGGGCAGAGGTCGGCATCGTCGATGCGGACGGCGACGAGGTCGGCGGCCTTTGGCATTCCGCATTCCGCATTCCGCATTCCGCATTCAGGCACTTTCAGCGGATTCCCCGTCGCCGCGCTGATTTCGCGGGCGATGCCGATGAGGCTATTGAGGTCGGGTCGGTTGGGCGTGATTTCCAAGTCGTACACCACGTCGCTGCCGGCGCGGCCAAGGAATTCGGCGAATGGCTGGCCCACTTGCGCGTCAGCCGGCAAGATCATCAGCCCCTGCGCGTCTTCCGCCAAGCCGAGTTCCTTGGGCGAGCACATCATGCCGTGCGACTCGACGCCGCGAATCTTGCCGACTTTGATGACGAACGGCGGCTGGCCGGGCGGCGTGGCCATGACGGCACCGGGCAGGGCCAGCGGCACCTTGTCGCCGGCCTGGAAGTTCTGCGCGCCGCAGACGATCTGGCGTTCGCCTTGACCGTCGTTAACGCGGCAGACGGAAAGCTTGTCGGCGTTGGGGTGTTTGTCGCGGGTGATGACTTGCGCGACCACGACGCCAGCAAATTCGCCGCCGAGCTTCTCGACGCCCTCGACTTCGAGGCCGAGCAGGGTGAGCCGCTCGGTGAGCTCGTCGGGCGACCAAGTGAAATCGACGTATTGTTTGAGCCAGTTGAGGGTGACTTTCATTTCAAAGCTTTCTTCTTTTTGCGCGGAGTCTGAAACCGGTAGGCAACCGGCCTCTCCTTCAAAACCAACGGCTCCTCCATCACTGCCGGCGCGTGGATGCATTCGAAGCTGGAGGACGAAAACAGGTTTTGGTTCTCATCGAGAATCCGGCGCGCCGTCATGCGGCAATACTCGGGATCAATCTCGATGCCGATGCTGTTCCGGTTCCACTGCATGGCCGCCAGCATCGTGGTGCCGGAACCGCAAAACGGGTCGAGCACTGTGTCGCCGTGGAACGAAAACATGCGCACGAGCCGCGTGGCGAGTTCGATCGGGTAGGGCGCGGGATGTTCCTTGGTCGAGGCCCCCGTGACGGTCCAAATCTGGCGGAACCATTCGTTGAACTCGGCCTTGGGAATCAGGCTGAGGCGGCGCTGTTCCTCGGTGGGCTGCCGGTAGCCGCCGGGTTTGCGCTGCATCAGGATGAACTCGATGTCGTTTTTCACGATGGCGTTTGGCTCGTAAGGCTTGCCCAGGAACTTGCTGCTCGTGTTGGCCTCGAAGACTGCGTTGGAAATCTTGTGCCAGATGATGGGGTTGAGGTTGTCGAAGCCCAGTCTCCGGCAGATCACGCAGATGTCCGCGTGCAACGGAACGACCACGTGCCGCCCGTACTCCTTGCGCGAAAGGCAAACATCGCCCACGACGCAGACCAACCGTCCGCCTGGGACGAGGACGCGGTAGGCTTCGGTCCACACGCGCCGCAGGTCGTCCAAGAACTCCTCGTAATCCTCGATGTGCCCCATCTGGCCGGGGCTGTCGTTGTAACGCTTCAGCTTCCAGTAAGGCGGCGATGTGATCACGAGATGCACCGATCCGTCGGCAATGTAGGGGAAACTCCGCGCATCGCCTTGGTAAAGGCGGTGCGTCGTCGGAACGTCCCAGTTGATGGCGGGCTGCTTCATCGCTTCAGCCTTTGAATCTTGCCGCATGAGCCGCCAACGATTCGGCGAACTGGAGGAACGCCAAATCCTCCGCAGGTTCCGTGAACCCTCCTTTCAGCCCGGCCTTCTGCTCCGAAAGGAGGCAGGTGGATGCGTCGTAGTGGCGCTCGCGAACCAGCTTGCGGCAGAACAACTCGTAACGCTTGGCGTAGGAAGCGTTGACGAACTCGGGGAAAACCTTGAAGTGCGGCTCCTTCACCCTCACGGGCCGGCGAGAACCGTCGCAATCCTCCAGCAGGAAGATGTAGCCGAGCCGCGGGCGGATGGTCTTGTTGAAAGCGCCTTCACGATAGGCAGTCCACAAATCCAGTGCGCTGCCCATCGCCTCCTCGGTGCGGTTGTTGAAATTATTTCCAAACGACGGCCCGACTTGCGACTTCGTTTCCAGCGCCAAGATCAATTGAGAATCCCGGACGACAAGCAGATCCCACTCCTTGGTCGGTCGGAAGAACCCAGGCAACTCCAGCGCCGTGTTGTGGAAGATGTATTTCTCCGAAACGCCCGCCTCAACAATCAACTCCGTCACCAACGCGATGAACCCATCCATCTGCGCCCCACCCGTGACGGCGCTACGAGCGCCCTGGTCACGCTGGCCGGAAGCGCCTTGCTTGGCAGACTGGCGGCGACGTGTCGCCCAGTAGCTGGCGACAGCTTGTGTGGCGCGGCGATTCAAATCGGTTGGATCGATGTTCATTGGGCCGATTTCACCTTGGAACTGCCTCTTAACCACGCGCCGTTTTTGCGAAAGAGGCGGACGGCTTTGTTACCGCAATGGAGGACATCAATGCGTTCAAAGTCTCGTTTCATAGCGATTTCGCGACGGGCATGATGTCATCGAAATGCGCGTCACAGTGCTCCAACTCCAGTTTGTGCGTCACGGCGCAGGCAGCGATGACGACATCGCTGACCGGGACGGTAAGCCCCTTCTCCCGGTAGCGCAGGGCCAGTTTGGCGGAAAGGAGCCAGACCTCGGCGTCCACCGGGATGCGCTCAATCTCTTTTTCCATTTCGGCCAGTTCGCGCTTCTCCTTGGTGCCGCGCACGCCGTGCCACAGTTCCACCAGAGTCAGATCACACCAAGCAGCCTCGCCGCTGAGCACAAGCCCTTCGACCCGGTCGCCAGCTTCGGACTCCGTGTCTCGCAAGTATTCCACCCAACTGGAGGTATCGACGAGTTTCACCGGGCGTTCTCCTTCCGCTCCGCTTCCCGCAGGGTCTTGAGTTCCTTCTGGGTCATGAAGTCCTTGAACTGGCCGCGAACCCGCGCATTCAGGGCCTCCAGCCGCTTAAGCCGGTTGAAACGCTCCACGGCCGTCACCACCGCGTCTCGTTTGGTGTCCGCGCCGGTGTGCTTCATGGCTTCATCCAGAACAGAATCTGGAATATCGATCGTCGTTTTCACGCTTCCATTGTCGGGGTGACCTGGATTCCGTCAAGCGCCGTCTGGGAATCCACCGTCAACGTTGCATTGGGCGCCGCTTGCTGTGTCATCTCGACATGAACATGGCTCGCCCCGAGGCGCCCCAGCCGCTCGCTCACGACCCGGTGCGCCAACTCCGGTTTGTTGCAGTCGCGGCTGAGGTGCGCGAGATAGAGGTGCCGGAGTTCGGCAGAGACGATTTGCTCCAGTGCTTCCGCCGCGGCTTCGTTGGAGAGATGGCCGTGCCGGCTGAGGATGCGCTGCTTGAGGCTCCACGGGCGGTACGGATCGTTCTGCAGCATCGCCACGTCGTGGTTCGCTTCCAGCACCAGGACATGGGCTTGGCGAACGCGCTCAATGACCAGCTTGGTGGCATGGCCGAGATCTGTCAGCACGCCAATGTTCCCGCCCGCGGTACGGATCAAGAAGCCCACCGGATCGTAGGCGTCGTGCGGCACGGCGAAAGTTTCCACCACGGTATCGCCCAGGTCGAACGTGTTCCCCGTCTCGAACTGCCGGAAGTCGCCCTGGACTTGCAGGCTGGCCTGGATGGCCTCGCGCGTGAGCCGGTTGCAATAGACGGGCAGCCGCAGCTTGGCCAAGCCCGTGAGGCCCTGGACGTGGTCGGAGTGCTCGTGCGTGACGAGGATGCCGGTCAAGCCTTCCGGCGCGCGCCCGATCGAGAGCAGGCGCTGGCGGATTTGGCGTCCGCTCAGGCCGGCGTCGATCAGCAGGCGCGTTTCGCCGGTTTCCAGGTAGGCGCAATTGCCGCTGGAACCGCTGCCGAGAAGGGTCAGTTGCACTGGCACGCGAGGACGGTAGGGAATGGGAGTTCCAGGTTCAAGGTTCCAAGTTCCAAGTCTCGGGAGAATTGCTTGAGCTTCGCCCGCCAGCCGCTACACTGCCGCCGATGTCGCAGGGTTTATACCTTTCGCAAAAGATGTCGTTGTCGCAGGTGCTCGCGCCGCAATTGCAGCAGTCGCTGGCACTCCTGCAGGCTCCGACTTTGGAACTGAAGGCCCTGGTCGAACAGGAACTGCAGCAGAACCCGGTCCTGGAGGAGGTCGCGGTGGAGCCGCAAACCGCCGAAAAATCCGACAGCAACGACGAGGCGCCGGCGGCGAGCCTCGATCCCGCCGAACCCCCTGCCGATACGAAGTTTGACCCCGCCACCGAGAAAGCCAGCAACGCCCCGGTGGACGATTTCCAGGCCGAGTTCGAGCGGCTGAGCCAAATGGACCAGGAATGGCGCGACCATTTCACCGCCACCAACATCCCGCTCCGCGGCCGGGAGGAGGACGAGGAGAAGCGTCAGTTCATGTTCGACTCGCTGGTCGCGACCACTTCCTTGCAGGAGACGCTCTTGGAGCAAATGCGGACTTCCGACTTGCCGGAGGAACAGCATCCCATCGCCGAGATGCTCATCGGCAACATCGACGAGCACGGCTACCTCAAAACTTCGGTGGAAGAACTGGCCGGGACGACGAGCGTTCCCGCGGAGCAAATTCTAGAGGTGCTCCGGGTCATCCAAGCCTTTCATCCGCCGGGTGTGGGCGCGCGGGACTTGCGCGAATGCCTCCTTCTCCAACTGGAGCGCCGCAGTCAAAAGGACACGCTGGAATACCGGATCATCGACCAGCATTTTGAGGCGCTGGGCAAGCGGCGCATCCCGGAACTGTCGCGGGGCACTGGGGCGGACCTCGATGAGGTGCAGGAAGCGCTGGAACGCATCACCCGGCTGGACCCACGGCCAGGCCGCGATTTTCTTCCGGACAACGACATCTACGTGGTGCCGGAGGTGTTTGTGACGCGGTCCAGCGATGAGTTCGTTATCACAACGAACAACGACCACATTCCGCACCTGCGCATCAGCAACACCTACAAGGATCTGATGTCGCAAGCCGACGCCTCCCCGGAAGTCCGCAACTACATCCGCGAGAAAATCCGGGCCGGGAAATTCCTCATCAAGAGCATTCACCAGCGGCAGCAGACCATCGTGAACATCGCGCGTGAGATCGTGAACCGGCAGCGCGAGTTCATGGAGAAGGGCGTGGCTTTCCTCAAGCCGCTGACCATGTCCCAGGTGGCCGAAGTCGTGGGCGTCCACGAAACCACCGTCAGCCGCGCCGTGTCCGGCAAATACATGCAGACGCCCCAGGGCGTTTTCGAGATGAAGTACTTCTTCACCTCCGGCATCCAGACCGCGACCGGCGAAGGCATGTCCAACACCAGCGTCAAGGAGATGATTGCCGACATCTTCAAGAAGGAAAACACCACCAAGCCGCTCTCCGATGACGAAGTTGCCCGGATGCTCAAGGAGAAGGGCATCAACATCGCCCGCCGGACCGTGGCCAAGTACCGGATGGAGTTGAACATCCTGCCCTCGAACTTGCGGAAGGTGTACTGAACTCCGGGAACCCAATCTTCCGCGGAGCAGTGGAAGCCGGATGCCGTGGCCGCACGAGACGTTCTCAAAATGAATCCGTTGAGCCTCTTTCGAAACCCCGGTGGGGCGAGCGTACTCGCGAGCCGAAGGCCGCGTGTTTCGCCGGCTCGCGAGTACGCTCGCCCCACCAAACTGACCTCCCATCGATTCCCGCGAATAGCTGCCCCATCAATGCGTTCTCGACGACTGGTCCGATGGTCTGGCCTGGCACTTCTGGCCGCCCTGTCTTCATTCGTCTCCTGGGCCGATGACTGGCCCCGCTACCGCGGTCCAAGCCTGAACGGGATTTCCGCCGAGACTGGTTGGACCGCGGCCTGGCCCAAGGAAGGCCCGCCCGTGGCGTGGCGGGCGTCGGTCGGCGCCGGCTTTTCTTCGGTCGTCGTCAGCCAGGGACGCGCTTTCACGATGGGCAATGCCGGCGGCGTGGACACGGTCTTCTGCTTCGATGCCAGGTCGGGCCAAGTGCGGTGGAAGCACTCCTACAAAGCGCCGCTGGACGCCAAGTACTACGAAGGCGGACCCAGTGCGACACCGACGGTGGACGGCGACCGCGTCTTCACGCTCAGCAAACGCGGCAAGCTGTTCAGCCTGGAAGCGGCGACGGGCCAAGTCGTTTGGGAAAAGGACCTCGCCGGCGAACTGCTCGCGCCGGTGAACGAATGGGGCTTCGCCAGTTCGCCGCTGGTCGAGGGGAACCTCCTCTTCCTGAACGTGGGCGCGGCCGGAACAGCGGTGGAGAAAGCGACGGGCAAAGTCGCCTGGTACTCCGAGCAGAAGACCGCCGGCTATGCGAGTGCCATGCCGTTGGACCTCGACGGCAGACGCGTGCTGGTTCTGTTCACGGCCAAGTTCCTCCACGGGCTGGTTCCAGCGACGGGCAAAGAACTCTGGCGGCACTCTTGGGAAACCGGCTGGGACAACAACAACGCCGATCCTATCGTGGACGGCGGCCGCATTTTCATTTCCTCCTACAGCCGTGGCTGCGCGTTGCTGGAAGTCCGGGACGGCCGCCTGCACGAGGTTTACCAGAATGAGAACCTCCACTCGCACATGAGCACCGCCGTAAAGATCGGCAGCCATCTTTACGGCTTCAACGGCCGGGAAGGACGGGGGAGGCCGAACGACTTCCGCTGCCTCGACTTCCTGACGGGCGAGGTGAAATGGAAACACGAGGGCCTCGGTGTCGGCGCCCTCAGCACGGCGGATGGCAAGCTGCTCATCTTGAGCGAAACCGGCGAACTGGTGCTCGCCGAAGCCCGGCCAGACAAATTCAACCCGCTAAGCCGGACGCAAGTCCTGGGCGGGCGCTGTTGGACCATGCCCGTGCTGGCCAACGGCCACCTCTATTGCCGCAACGCGAAAGGGGACTTGGTGTGCCTGGACGTGCAGGGGAGGAAGTAGCGGCTGCAAGGAGTGGAGCCGGTGATCGGATTTGAACCGATGACCATTCGATTACGAATCGAATGCTCTACCACTGAGCTACACCGGCGCCAGAGCGCGGCGATTAGGCCAAAGCTCCGTCTGCAGGTCAAGCGACCCTTTTCGCGCTCTTTTTTGCGCGCCAACTTCTCCCAACGGCACATCAAACTCGGTCAGCGCCACACACGCCAACCGATGGCGTTGGCTGCTTCCTCCCGGTTCAAGGCGCTCCCAAAGCCGCCCGCACGAGAGCCGTTTCCTCCGGCAGGAGCTTGGCGCGCCGGCCGGCTTCGAGATACGGACGGGCCTTGTTCGTCTGTCCGGATGCGGTCAACAGCACGCCGTAGTAAGCCGCGATGGCCGGCGTCTGGAGTTGCGGGGGCGTGAGTCGCTCCAAGACTTCCAGCCCGTCGTGCGTCTTGCCCGAGAGATGCAGGGCATGGGCGTAGGTGGAGCAGACCACCGGATCTTGCGGGCGCGCCTCGTAGGCTTCACGGGCGAAGGTTTGGGCCTGGCTGAGATTCTGCGTCAGAAGCAGCGACACGGCCGCGAGGTTGTTCTTCACCGTGATGTCCTTCGGGTCCAGTTGCAGCAGCGCCGTGTAAACCCGCAGCAGACCAGGCGTGTTGCCGTTCTGAGCGTAGAGGCGGTCGAGTTCCTTGAGGGGCCATCGTTCTTTGGGGAAACGCTGGCTGATTAGCCGGAGCAGACTTTCCTGTTCGTCAGCCCAACGCCAGGCGCTGGCCATTTGGACAAGGGCGGTGCAGGAGCGGAGGCGGTCGCCGGCTTCGTTCACGGCGCGCTGCCAAAAGACCTTCTGCGCGGCCACGTCCTTGTTCTCGAAAACGACTCGGGCCTGAAATGCGGCCCGGACGAATTCCAGATCACCCCACCTCTGCTCCGCCAACAATGAACCCAAGCCAGTCCAGTTGCCTTGGGCGATATGCGCTTCGGCCACGGCCAACAGAACCGGCGGTTGCTGCCGCGCCTCGGTCGGCAGGCTGGCCAGCCACTTCAGAACTTCCTCCGGTGGCCGTCGCGCGAGCATCCATCCGCTCAAGCCGTAGATGTGCGCGGGCGTCGTCTTGACGGCCTCTTGCACGGAAGCGAGAAAGTTGGTCAGTTCGGGGCTTTGGGCTTGGGCCAGCAACGTGAGGTGCAACAGCCGGTCCTCGAAACTGGCGGCGGGATCAGCCACCAGCAAGCGGGTGCGGGCCAGCGCGCCCGTCAGATCGTGGTTGCGGAGCGCGCCGTTGGCCAGCACGCGCAACGCATCCAGGCGAAACTTCTCGTCGGTGGACAACTTCTCCAAGCTCTGCTGCGCGGCATCCGCTTTCTCTGTGTTGCGGGCCTGGAGATTGAGGACGGCCAGGTTCAGTTGGAGGCGTTTGTTCTCCGGGTCCAGCTTGGCGGCTTCTTCCAGGTGAGAACCACTCGCGGCGACTTGATTGGTGGCGAGCGCCAGCAGCGCCGCCATTTCATGGTAAGCCGCAGTGGGGCGATCCGATTCGGCCGCGCCCTCCAAGGCCTGGCGCGCTCGGGCCACGTCGCCGTGCGCAAAGGCCGCTTTGACCAAATGGAGCCGGTTCTGAAAAACGCCCGGCTCCAAGGCCACGATGCGTTGCAGCCAGAGCACCACTTCGGGCGAACGCGCCACCTCCAGGAGTTGGACCACGATCCGACACGCCTCGACGTTGGTTGGGTTCAGGTTTAAGGCCAGCCGCGCGCTGAGGGCGGCCTCTTTGTAGTCGCCCGTGCGCAGGAACTCCTGGGCTTGGGCGAGGAACCGCTTTTCCTTGTGGTGACGATAAGCCGGCTGGCCCAGCCAGAACCCCAACAACATCAGCACCACGATGCCGCCGCCGAGGGCTCCCACGATGATCTGAAGCCGTCTCCGCAACGATTCGTCTTCGACGTAAATCGGCATGGCCCGACCATACAGGCGCGGACGCTCGCTCTGTCAACACGAAGTTTGCCGGCCGGTCAATCGTCGCGGGGCTGATTCAAGAAAGCGTAGCAGCCGACGTGAGGAGGCTCTGTTTTAATTTCGGATTTGAAAACAGAGCCTCCTCATGTCGGCTGCTACGATTCAGGGATTCTTGAATCCACCGTGTCAATCGTCGTCGAGCACACGAAGGCGCGCTCCGAACACATCGTTGTCGAACTGGAAGATGCTGCTGAATCGGCGGCGATCCGTCCACACGCCGTAGAGCACGTCTTCATTCGCGCTCAGGCCGATATAGTCTCCCAGGAAGAACCAGTTGACCACCATCGGGGCATCGGTGACGGGCGCGTTGGGGGAGAACACGCGCCGCTCTCGTCCTTTGCGGGCATGGAAGATGTCATAGAACCGGTTCACCGAATCCCAGTCTGCGTCGATGAAGTCCGGTGGCGGAAAGGGAGCCGTCGGCACTGTTGGCGCGCGGCGCGTGTCGAACCAGATGACGTTCACCGCGTCGTGCCCGTCTAGAGCCAGGGCCGCGAAGCCTTGGGCCCGGCCCGGGCCGTCATCATTCACGGTGACCGGCGCCGACCAGGTCCTGTAGGGCGGCCGGGCACTCGCCACATAGCGGATGTCCCCTTGTTCGGTGTCGCCCGACGGCAGCGTGGTCAGGGCGTTCCCATTGGGGTTCTGGATGACTGGGCTGTGCGCGTAAACGATGTGGGCCTGGCCTTCGCTGTCGATCTGGAGGTCCGGCATCATGCCAACCCACCAGCGATGGTAGTACCCGTATGGCCCGAGCAGAAACGCCAACTCGTAATTGTCCACGGCCGCATCCACCGTGGCATCCCAGCTTGCGCCGTGATCGGCGGACCTGCGGGTCCGGATTTTGAAACCTCCGTTCAGCCAGCCGTCGGTGTCCGCATGATACCAAGCGACGAGCACATTGCCGTCCTTGCCGCCAACCGGTCGCGCGCCACTCACCACGACCGGCGGGACGGACGAGCCGTCGCCCGTGTCCAGGCTCACGGGATCGCTCCAGGTGCCGGCGGCCCCTCGGGCGCCAGAGCGGGCAAACGTGATATGAAGGTCGAAAGGCGCGGTCAGATCGAAGCGGGTGGCCGTGACGTAAACCCATCTCGCTTGATCTTTCTTGGCGTGGGTTCCGATCCAAGGCTTGTCGTAGATGAAGCTGCCTGGCGCCGGCGAGTTCGTCCCTGCGCCCGGGAGCGCCACCACCGGTCCCTGCCAGGTTTCACCAGCGTCATCGGAGTAGCACAGGACGACGTCCCAATCGAGAACGGGACTGAACCTCCTGTCAAGGTAGGCGCAGTAAACCCGCCTGCCATCTGGTGCGTAGGCGAGAGACGGATCACCGGCCGTGCTATCCGGAGTGAGCAGGGGCAAGGTGGTCGCTGCCGACCAAGTCGCGCCAGCGTTGGTACTTCGGGATACCGCAATCCAAACCAATCCTGGAAAGACCGAACTGAACTTGTGTGAAGCCGCAACCAGAAGGTTGGGCCTCCTCGGGTTGGCGACCACGTAAGGCTCGTCTTCCTCCTCGTCAGAGGCAGCGATGGGGACGTTCCTCGGCATGAACTGCCTGGCCGTCAGATCGGCTGCGGCGCCTTCCATCTCCAGCGGCCTGCCGGTGGCAGTCGTCAGTCCCAGCCGCATGGCGGCGATCTGTCCCGACCGTCCGCTCATCTGCAAGAGGCTCTCTTTGAAATGCTGGAGAGACACTTGATTCGGCCCAGCCGCGGACCCGTCACCCGCGGCGGGTTGGGCCAGCGCTGCCGCACCGACAAACAACAAGAAGACACTGGCGAGCACGGCCCGCCCTTCGTTCCAAGGATAGTACTGGGGATGACTCATAATGACCTTTCTGTTGAAGTTTCCCGACTCGAACGCCGCGAACCAAAGCGGCTCGTCGGCTGGCGATCCGAGGCGGGATGGCCCCGCCTTCGTCTGGTCGCCCCATGAGCAACGACCGCCTCCTCCGGCGCCGGTGCCGAAGGACCTCGGCTGACGGCGGAACGCAGGCCATGGGTCGGCATAAAACTTGCCGACACTTTAGACTCATAAATGACGTAGTCAAGCGGCTGTAATGTCACGGTCTGGCTAGGCAGCAAGAGCGAGAACGCAACCTGGTCGTCCGCCCTGCAACTCTTCCTTCCGGCGGCGTCTCCGTCACGGCGTCTGGCGCCGGCTACAGCAAGTCCTCGACGGTTTGGAAGTTCTGGCTGTTGAGCAGACTCGCGTTGAACGGCCCCATGCCGTTGGTGGCGTCGCGAATGGCGCGGTCGAGGTAGTACTCGTTGTGTGGCTTGAAGCCGGGAATCGTCAGCACGTTGACGAACACATCGAGGCCGCGATGGCCGGTGCCCGGCGGGATATAGACGAACATGCCCGGCTCCAGTTGGTGCTGTTCGTAGCGGCCCAGGTCCCTCAAGTCGGGCCACAGCATCAATGAGGGAGTGCGGCCCCAGGTGTTGAGTTGGTAGGTTCCCGGGTCCAATACCAAATACATTTCCCGCTGCGGAAGGCCACTGCCGCCGCCGAGGCCTCTGGGCGGATGAAAATGCGCCGACGAAGTCTCCTTGGGAATGTTGACCACGTGGCTGTTCACCCAATTCAAGCCGTCGCCTTCCTCACCAGGGTAAGGGTACTGCCACGTGAGCGGCAGCCGGCGGAAGGGATCGAAATCAGGATTGCAGCCGCCCGCGGTATCGGCGAGATAACGCAATCGTCGCACGGTGGAGACGTGGCTCGTGTGGCGCTGCGGGGTCTCCATCGTCAGGCAGGTGAAACGGCCGCGGACTTGGACCGACTCTGCTCCGCAGGCAATCACTTGGTCCCCCGCCTTGAGCGGCTCGAACGAGTCCGCCTGCTTTGTGGAGAAACCGTGCGCGCGGTAATTCGTGAACAGCGATTCGAGCGTGCGCACGAGGCGCTCGTCCGTGGACCAAGGCAGCGGCGCATGGTCCAGCTTCCAGAGTTCGCCCGCGAAGTCGCCGACGAATGTGTCCCGTCTCCATCGTCGCAGAATGGCCGAAACGGCAGCGTAAGCGGCGGTCGAAATGGACGACGCGCCGCTTTTCAACAACTCAAGCGTGCTCGCCAAAACCGGATCGAGTGGGTCGGGCGCATACTCGGAAGGCAGCGGCTGGCCGTCGCCTTCCTGTGTCCGGTAGCCGCGGGGAAGAAAGACTTCGCCCTCGCCGCGGAAGAGCCAGAAGACCCGCATCCCGCCCAGCTCGGTGCGGAGCGAGGCTTGCCCGTCCACATGGACGAGGCCCAAGCGGAGGAGCGGGTTGTGGGCTTGGAACAAGGCCCGCATCTCGGCGAACTGGCGGGCGTCGTCAAGCCGAATGATGCATCGCTGAACCTGGAAAGTGGTGGGTGGCTGATCTGCCGCTTTGCCGCATGCTGTCTCGGAACTCATAACGTCGGTGCGGCATTGGAACATCGTTTGACGGCAGGAATCAACTCCCGCAAATGGAGCTGGCCCGAATTCTCACCGCCCGAGTGAAGAAGACTCGGACTGCGGAGTCTCTTCAACCCTTCAACTCTGCCAACAAAAACAGCATGACAAGGGCTGCCACCGCCGCTCTCACGCCGGCGTCACCGGTTCGCGCAAGATGGTCTTCAGTTTCTCCGGCGCCACGCGGCGCGGATCGGAGAGGTAAATCTCGTGATGCGGGCCGGCGAACTTCAGTCCGCGCGAATCGGCGAAAGACTTCATCACCGCAATGGTTTCGCCTTCGCGGTCGTAGGGGCCGACGTGGAGCATTTGCACGCAACGTCCCTCGATGAGCGTTTCCAGCACCACTTCCTTCACGTCCTGGTCCTTGCCCTTTTTGAGCAACGTGGCGACGGCGCGGTCGAGGTCGTCTTGCTTCACGAAGTCAGGGGTGCGGATCAGGAGTTTCCAGCGCCACTCGTCCATGGGGATGCCGCACGGGTCGCCCACGAAGAAATACTGGGCTTCGAGTTTGCACACGGCGTAGTCCCGCAGGCCGGCGAACTTGCGGGTCATCTTCACCGTGAAGGCCATCGCGTAGAGCGCGCCGATGCGCGCCTGGAACACGTCGCCGCCCGGCCGGCCCTGGCCGCGGACGGCGAGGTAGCAGGCCGTGCCGATGTCCAGCAGCACGGGCTTCTTCGGCGTGGCGTAGTCGGCTTTGTGAACTTGGCAGAGGTCGAGCTTGGGTTGCGTCGAGAGGGTGGGTTTGGCTTTCTTCGTTTTCATGGTCGTTGGGATGCCAGGGGCACGTAGATGTCTGTAATGAGGTCTTTGGGGGCGGTCGTTTCCGGCGAGTTCAGATACTCCTCGAAACATGGTGAAGACGCGAGTTCACGCCCGCTGCGCGGCAACCATTGGCCGACGAGACGGCGGTAACTCTCGCCCAACTTCGCGTACGGGCCAAAGTGCGTCGCCATCGCGTATTCGCCGCCGGGAATGACTTGCACGCCGATCTCGCCTTGGGGCCGGAAGCGGTCGTCCACTGTGACACAGGCGTCGTAGCGAATCTTGTCAGGGGGCGTCACGTCGGGATCGTCGTGGCAGATGCCGAGGAACCGCGCGCCGCCGCCGAGCAGTCCCTCTTTGCCGAGGAACATGCAGAAGCCGTCCCACGTCTCGTGGACCTGATCGTAGGGGCCGACGTGGCGCATGAAGGCCACGCGCATGGGGGCAACTTGTTTGAGGATCCCGTTCATAGCTCTGTCTCCGCAACGAAGGGTTTTGAAGTCCCGCAGCGCGCCGCCGTCGCGATAATGAATTCCGCAACGGGCCGGCAATCGCCCGTCGGCGCTACGCTGGGCGCGATACTCTGACGGCGAGAGGCCAAAACCGGCCTTGAACGCGCGGCTGAACGCCTCGTGGGTTTCGTAGCCTGCTTCCAGCGCGACCTGCACGACGGGCCAGCGGCTCAGCTTGAGTCGGCCAGCCGCGCGCTCCAACCGCAAGCGCCGGATATGGCCCATGAGCGTCTCGCCGGTCAACCCGGTGAACACGCGATGGAAATGATGCGGCGACAGACACGCCCGCGCGGCCAGGTCTTCCAGACGCAGCGGTTCGTCGAGTTGTTGTTGGATCACCACCAGTACCCGCAGCAGGCGCTCTTTATAATCGCGCAGCGTCGTGGCTCTGGATGGGCCTGCAGTCATCGGCAGCGAGTGTAGAGGAAGTGGGTGGCGAACGCTTGATCGTTTTTGCGGTTTTGCGGGCTGCGCAACGAGTTCTCGACCCGGCTTCGGCGGTGTGCTCTAGTGTGCGGCGAACATGGAAGAGATAGCGACACCATCGTCAGCGCGCTCGGGCCTGTGGACGGGCTTGGCGCTCACGGCCGTGATCTTGGCGCTGTCGTTGGTTGTGGCGAAGCTGCCGCGCGGCGCCGGACAAGCGGCCCAACCGCTGCCGGTCCTTGGACGAGTCAGTCCATTCACCCTCACAAACCAATTGGGTCAGGAAACAACCCTCGCGAAGCTGCAAGGGCAAATCTGGATTGCGGACGTGATCTTCACTCGGTGCCAGTCGAGTTGCCTGAACCTCACACGGCGCATGGCGGCCCTGCAATCGAAGCTGCCGCCGGGAGACAAGGTCCAACTGATCTCGCTGAGCGCTGATCCGGAATACGACACCCCGGCGGTGTTCAGGAAATACGCCGAGACCCACCAGGCGGACTCCGCCCGCTGGCAATTTCTCACCGGATCGAAGAAAGAGGTCTATCGTCTCGCGGTGGAGGATCTGAAGTTCGTGGTGCTGGACAAGAGCCAGGAGAAGCGGGAGCCGCTGGAAGAGATGTTTGTCCACAGCACCCTGTTCGCCGTGGTGGACCCGCGCGGGCAGGTTCGCGGCTACTTCGATGGCGCAACGCCGACGGCGCAGGAGCAAGTGCTGGCGGCCGTCAGGCAGTTGCTCAAGGAGAAATGACCGCATGACCGTCCGCGACCTGCCGGCCGTAAACGCCAGCTTGAACGCGCTCAGCGCGGTCCTGCTGTTGTTGGGGTTTATCCTCATCAAGCGCGGCCACAAGACGGCGCATCGCAACTGCATGGTCGCCGCCCTGGCCAGCTCGACCGTGTTCCTGACGTGTTACTTGACTTACCACTTCACAGTCCACGCCGTGACCCGCTTTCAGGGCACGGGCTGGAGCCGGCCGGTGTATTTCACGATCCTCATCTCGCACACCCTTCTCGCCGTGGTCCTGCTGCCGTTGGTGGTGGTGACGGTGCTTCGAGCCATCCGTGGCCGCTTCGAGAAGCACAAAGCCGTGGCGCGATGGGCCTGGCCGATCTGGATGTACGTGTCGGTGACGGGCGTGGTCGTTTATCTGATGCTCTATCGCTTTTTTCCCGGCGGCTGATGCGGCGCAGTGCGAGAAAAGCAGAGGCCAAAAGGAAGAGGCAGAAAAGGAGACGAGTCATTGGCTTGGGCCGCAAAACGGAACCCGGCCACGAACAACTCGAGGCAACGTCAAGAGGGACAACGGAGATCTCGGAGACGGAGTCGAACAGAAATGGCTTCGGCCACCAGTGGCCTGAACCGGAACGATGACGAGGAGATGCGTGCCGTCGTTGCCGGCGCGGCGACGACTCCCGACTTGACGTCGTAGAGTCACCGAACAGTGCGGGGAGAAACGACGCCTCGAAGTGCTCGGCGGGCCGCCAAGCACCGCAGGCCGGCGGCCCGCGCTCCCCATATTCTCAAACACGTTCTGAGCTTCTGTTTCTGGGATCTTTGAGTTCTTTGCGGCGATTCGACTTCAGCGTTCGGGTGTGCGCCGGTGAAGCTGGCCGCCACGCGGGTGCGAGTCCCGCCGGTCGAATTAGACTGTTCACGACCGAAAGCTGGGTCTGGGAAGAAGCCGCGAGGCTGAACCCGAAAGCACGATCCAGTCTGAACCGTCCGGTTGTAACGAACGTGAACCTCATCCAATGAGCCTCGAAACAGATGTCCGAGAGCCGAGCCGCTACCCGAACGGCGAAGGCTGCCAGGCGCCGCGATCAAACAGTTACGCGGTGGCGCAACATCTCGGCGGGGTCAGCGAGGACGACAGGACGGGACGGGCGCTCAGGGTAAGCCGGGAGAGCTCCGGCGGCGAGGCGGTGCCTCGACCCGCGGTGCAAGGCGGCGACCCCGCCGAGGCCGCGCGGGCCGCTGGAGCGGTCGGAGTCCCGCGGAGTAGCGCTGACCCGCCGGACAGTAAATCCGGCGGCGAGCGAAGACGGGGCACTTGGGTCATCGCGTGCGGACACGGCGAGGGACCGGCTGATGGCCGGAGGGAAGCGGCAACGCTCTTCGCCCGGATATCATGGC
>JACRJZ010000166.1 GCA_016219875.1 Verrucomicrobiota bacterium
CGCCATCTCCTTTGCCTTTCGCCTTTCGCCTTTCGTCCTGCAAGGCGGCGCTCTGCCGAGACGCCGCTACGGAGATTTGCAGGCACTCTCCACCTCGCCAGCCCCTGCGCCTTGTCCGGCTCGACCTGCGTGTTCATAGAACCCACTCACTGGCGCGTCCGTCGACGCCGGCTTCCGCTGCCGCGCTTCAAGGAACCGCGGCTTACAGGAGCTTCTTCAAACCCGCCAGCGAGATCGCCGAGCATTCCATCGGCGACTTGCCATCGGGATACGCCTCTTGCTCGACCGTGATCCATTCCGTTCCGCCGAACTCGCGGCAGCCTGCCAGCACGGCGGCCCAATCCACCGAGTCCTGACCCAGGTAGGCTTTCTTGCCCGTGCCTTTGTCTTTGCTCACGACGGTGGGCTTGAAATGCGTGCTCTTCATGCGGCCCGGATAGCGTTTCATCATCTCGACCGGGTCCAAGCCGGCCGCCGCGGTCCAGCCGCAATCCTGCTGAAGCACGACGTCCTTGCTGGTGCGCTCGGCAAAAAGGTCCCAGAAGGTCTTGTCGCCGTCCTTCTTGAACTCGCCGGTGTGGTTATGATAGCCGCAGGCCATGCCCAGGGGTTTAAGCGCCTCGGCGGTCTTGTTGAAGGTCTCCGCCAGCGCCTTGCTCTTTTCCGGGTCCGTGAAGTCGCGATCGCCAGGCACGATGAGGAACTTGCACCCAATGGTCTGGTGGAACTCGATGGCTTTCTTCAGGGCGTCGCCGCGGAAGTTTCCGGTGCCGATGTGGGTGGCGGCGACCTTCAGGTTCAGCTCGTCGAGTTTGGCTCGAAGTTCTTTGGCCTTGCCGTCGTACTTGTGGTAGCCGGCGAACTCGACTCCTTCGAAACCCATCTTGGCGACTTGCGCCAAGGCGGCGTCGAAGTCTTTCGCGCAATCCCCGCGGACCGAGTAAAGCTGGAGGGCAATCGGGAGCGGCTTGCCCGCGGCTCGCACGGAGGCGAACGGATTCAACGCCACGGCGGAAACAGCCAGGACAGAGCTTCGGACGAACTGACGACGAGACAGAAAAGTATTTTGCATGGGCGCGTGATAGCACCCGGAGCCTGACGATGTCGAGAGTCTGTTTATGGATGACGAAGAACCCGGTGCAACCGGACACCCCCGCCGTAGCGCAGGTTTTCCAGCCTGCCGCCGTAGCGCCGACATTCTTGTCGGCCGGCTGTCCGCCACGATGCGGACGCCCGAATCGCTCGCACGCCCCGCCGGCTGGAAAGCCTGCGCGACGGCAGACCGGAATGTCTGTGCTACGGCGGCAGTGCCAAGTTGCGCCGCCTCAAGCTCGTGCCGGCGCGCGAAACTCCCGCGGGCTGGCCGACGATCCTGCCGAGTGCAGCGAGGAGAACCGACCTTCTGGCTGGCGTCTCCCTGGATCAGGTTTCAATCGTCCAGCGCGCCTGGCGCAACGCGGCGCGCGGCGAGCCTTTGAGCAGTTCATACCAGACGGTGAGCATTGTGCCGTCCTCGAGTTCGACGGTGCTGGGGTAGCCCAGGTCGCCCGAAGCGCCGTCGCCAGAAACGGTCATCGGCGCAGACCAAGTGCGGCCCTGATCGGTGCTGAGGCGGGCCTGATTGCCGAAGGGATCGCGGCGATACCCGTAAGTCATGAGCAGCCGGCCGTCGCGCAGCTTGAGCAAATGCGACGGCAGGCCCCAGACGCCGATGGCGTGCGGCACGGACCACGACTTGCCGCCGTCCGTGGATTCGCATTGGAGTGTCTCGCCGGCATTGGCCTTGTTGTGATTGCGAATTTGGACGAGCAGCCGGCCGTCGTTCGCCTCGATGGCGTGAAGTTCATGGTAGGCCGCTACCAAGTCGCCGGGCCGCGCGGGAATTTCCGCGAGCCAGCGCCACGTCGCGCCGTCGTCGTTCGATTCGCACACGCCCACGCGCTTCTGGGTGGTCCAGAGTTCCTTGCCGGCGTAGAGCAGGCGGCCATCCGCCAGTGGCGCCGGCCCGTGCGGGCTGTTGACAATCGTGCCATAGCGCGGCGACCAAGTGAGGCCGCCATCGGTGGAGCGGATCATCCATTGGCCCAGTCCCGCCTGACGTTGCTCCGCGCTGAGGCGCTGGTGCGCCGAGCGCCAGCGGGCCAATCGCTCTTCCGGCCACGCGCCACTCGTGCCCGCTTTCTTCTCGGCTGACTTGAGAGTGGTCTCGCACGCCAGCGAGGTGAAGGTCGTCACCAACAAGCTGCCTTTCGCGGTCTCAATGACTCCGGCGTCGCGGTCGTCCATCGCGCTGTCGAGCAGGACCTGCGGCCAGCCCCAGGTCTGGCCACGGTCGTGCGACACCATCCATTCCACGCGCCCAAACGGGCAAACGTGCTCCTCGCGTCCGCCGGACCAGGCGACGAGCAAGTCGCCGTTGCGCCGGCGCGCGAGCGTGGGCCAGCCGTGGTAGTACTGCGGCTGGTGGCTGATGACTTTGGTTTCGAGAAGGCGGAGGCGCGGCGCGGCCTGGGCGCGGACGCGAAGGCCGCACAGGGCCGCGCCGGACAGCACGCCCGCCGCGGTGAGGAACCGGCGTCGCGTGAAGGTGGGAGAGTGGGAGGTCGTCATGGTGGAGGTCATTGGGTTTGTGAGGTTGGAGGGAAACATTGGAGGCGATTTCAAAACGCTGTAGCAGCCGACGTGGGGAGGCTCAAACTTCAAGGGAATCAGAGCCTCCTCACGTCGGCTGCTACAGCGTTTTGAGATTGGTTCACGGTGATTTCTTTTTCGCGGCTCTGTTGGTGGAGGGTTCCGGCGGCGGGCGATAGCTGAGAGTCCAGTTCTTTTGCACGAGCGCCTTCAACTCGGCCAAGGTCTGCGCGTGCTGGGGATCGTTGGCCAGATTGCGCTCCTCACCGGGATCGGTGGAGTAATCATAAAGCTGCTTCCCCTTGTTGCCGTCGTCCCATTCGGTGTAGCGCCAACGCTCGGTGCGCACGCTGTGGCCGGCGAATCGACCGCGCCAGACCTGCGTGAACGCGGGCTTGTCCCACGGTGCCTTTGGCTCATCCAGCAGCGGCTTCAAGCTCCGGCCCGCCAAGGCGTGCCTCGGCGTCAGTCCGCAGAGGTCCGCCAGCGTGGGGTAGAGATCGAGCAACTCGATCGTGCGCCCACAGGGCTGGCCTCGGACCTTCTGCGTCGGGGCGGCGATGATGACCGGCACGCGGGTGGAGTTCTCAAAGAGGCTTTGTTTCTTCCATAGGCCGTGTTCGCCGACATGGTAGCCGTTGTCGCTCCAGAACACGACGACGGTTTTGTCCGCCAACTTGAGACGATCCAACGCCGCGAGCAGCCGGCCGACTTGCGCATCCACGAATTCAATCGCTGCCCAATAGGCGTGGAGCGACTCCTGGGCCTGCGGTTCCGTCACCCCAAACCACGGCCACGGCTGCGTGGACGACAGGGCCGGCGCCGGCACCTCCGTTCGCCACGAGTCTGACACACTGGGAACCCGCGTCCGTTCGCGAGGGACGTGCTCGAAGTATTTCTTCGGCGCGACGTACGGACAATGCGGGCGGTAGAAGCCGCAGGCGATGAAGAACGGCCGGTCGCGGTTTGCCTCCAGGAGTTTGATTGCTTCGGTGGCCCCGATGCCGTCGGTCTGTTCTTCATCGGCGCCGTCGGCCGCGAGGAAGCTGAGCGAACTGCCCAAGCCGCGTTTGGGCGTGTGATTGACGAGCTGGCCCTCGTCGGTTTTGTCGCGCCCGCGCGGATTGACGAACGTGTCCCACGACGCCGGGTCGTCGAGGCCGCTGGTGCCGATGTCGCCGGGGACGCCGTAGTGATAAATCTTGCCCACGCGCGCGGCGAAGTAGCCGTTGGTGCGGAACAATTGCGGCAGCGTAACAACCTCCGGCAAGGCTTTGCGGAAATGCCTCTTGAGATCGAACACTTGCGTCGTGTCGGGCCGCAGGCCGGTCATGAGCGAGGAGCGGCTTGGACTGCAGAGCGGGAATTGGCAGTAGGCGCGCTCGAACCGCGTGCCCCGCGCGGCGAGGCGGTCGAGGTTCGGCGTCTGGACCACCGGATGGCCGTAGCAGCCGAGGTTGCAGTTCAAGTCGTCGCTGGCGATGAAGAGCACATTGAAGCGGTCGGCGGCCACGGCGGAGAGAGCGAGGCAGAGAATGGCCGCCAACCAATGGATGCCGAAGCGGATGACAGGCTGGACTGCTGGGCGCGTATGGTGGCGCGTCACGAGCAGGAGGCACAGCGGGAGGCGTTTCATGGCGGGGATTATTGGAGCGGCCGCCGTGGGGCGCAAGCCGGGAAATGGGGCGAAGAATCTGGAACCAGGGCTGATTCAAGAAACACGCGGACAGGAGCGCGGGCAGCCTGCCCGCGCGTTCCATCAAGAATGGGAGCGAGAACCACGCGGGCAGGCTGCCTGCGCTCCTTCTTGAATCAGCCTGAATCCGCAGCTCCGCTCACGCTTCGTCCAGGCAACTGCGCACGGTCCTGGCCAGGATGAACGGGTCGTAGGGCTTCGGCAGATAGGCGTCGTTCGCCGACAAATCCGTCTGGGCGCTCAGGATGTCCCGACTGTATCCGCTGCTGAACAGCACCTTGAGGTCCGGCTTGGCGCGCCGCAACGTTTCGGCCAACTCGCGCCCGTTCATGCCCTCGGGCATGACGACATCGGTGAGCAGGAGGTCAATCTGGCCCCGCTGTTCCTCCCACACCTTGAGGGCTTCCGGGCCGTGGGCCGCCTCCACCACACGGTAGCCGCACCGCTCCAGGCAACTGCGGGCCAGGAAGCGCACCGGCGCATCATCCTCGACCAGCAGGATGGTTTCATGCCCGCCAGGGATGTCCTTGAAGGCGACGTCTTGTTCCTCCTGTTCCGCTTTCCGGTGCGCAGCCTCCAGATACACGGTGAAGGTGGAGCCGTGGCCCACTTCGCTGGCGACTTCGACCCAGCCGTTGTGCTGTTTGACAATGCCATAAACCGTGGCCAGGCCTAGTCCGGTGCCCTTGCCCACTTCCTTGGTGGTGAAGAACGGCTCGAAGATGCGCGCCAGCGTCCCCGATTCCATACCGCAGCCGGTGTCGGCGATGGTCAACGTGACGAACCACCCCACGCGCGCCTCTGCGTTTCGCCGGGCGTGTTCCGGGCTGACCTGGCGGACTTCCGTGGCCACGAGGAGCCGGCCGCCTTTGGGCATGGCGTCGCGGGCGTTGACGGCGAGGTTCATGATGACCTGTTCCACCATGCCGGCATCAGCCAGCACGGGCGGCAGTTCGGGCGCGTAGGTGCATTGGAGGGTGATCTGCTCGCCCAGGACGCGCTGGAGCATCTTGAGGATCTGGCCCAGCACCACGTTCAAGTCGAGCGGGCGGACTTGCATGACTTGCTTGCGGCTGAAGGCAAGCAACTGCCGCGTCAGGTTCGCGGCGCGGGCGGCAGCATCGGCAATCTGACGCGCCAGGTCCTGGTTCTCCCGCGTCAGGCTGGCATCGTCCGTGAGCAACCCGGCGTTGCCCAGGACCACGGTGAGGATGTTGTTGAAGTCGTGGGCCACGCCACCGGCCAACTGGCCGACCGCTTCCATTTTCTGGGCCTGGCGCAGTTGGGCTTCGAGTTGGGTGCGCGCCTGTTCCGCCCGTTTCTGCTCCGTGATGTCCTGCACCGTGCCGACCAGCTTGATCGGGCGGTTTGTGGCCGGATGCACGACCACCTCCGCCTGTTCATGGACGACGCGCTCCGTGCCGTCCGGCAGCACGATGCGGTGATCCAGGCGATAGGGCTTGTGCTCCTGGACGGCCTCGCAGACGGCGGCCTGGATGGCGTGCCGGTCATCAGGATGGACGGCCCGGAAGAAATTCTGGACCGAGACTTCGATCTGTCCAGGCTCGTAGCCGAAGATGCGGAAAACTTCGTCCGACCACCGCAGCGGGTTGGCGTGCGGATCAGCCAGGTTGTTCAAGCCCCGTTCCCAACTCCCCAGATGGGCGATGCGCTGGGAGGCGGCCAAGTTGGCTTCGCTGTCGCGCAAGGCTTCTTCGGCCTTCCGGCGCTCGCCGACGTCCCGGATGATATTGAACACCATTTCCGGCTGGCCCGGCAGGGCGAGGAAGGCGCTGCTGAGGTCCACCGAGACGGTCTTCCCGTTCCACAAGGTCAGGGTGCGCTCGAAGTGCGTGCCGAAGATCCGCTCGCGGAACCGGCGCTGGTAGGCGGCCAGATACGGCGCTTGATGCGCCGCGTCATACACGCAAGTGAACAGTTGTCCTTCCAGGGCTTCGCGTGGTTTGCCCATCAAGCGGCAATAGGCTTGGTTCACCCGGCGCACGATGCCGTGTTCGTCGGTCAGGCGCATGGCGTCGAGCGCGTTTTCCCAGACCAGCCGAAGTTGGGCCTCGGATTCGACCAGTGCCTGGCTGATCCGCTTGCGCTCCGTGATGTCGCGGGACACCGACAAGATCACCGTCCGGCCTTGGAGTTGGAAGGCCTGCACGTGGATCTCGACCGGGATCCGGTGTCGATCCTTCGCCACGTGGAGTTGCTCAAAGAGCACGTTCTCGCCGCACTTCAGCTTTCGGACGATCTCCTGGCGGTCCACGGTGGATTCCGGCGCGTCGATGTCGAGCACGGTCATTTGCAGCAACTCCTCGCGGCCGTAGCCCAGACGGCGGCACAACGCGTCGTTCACCGCCAGGAAGGCGCCCGGCAAGTCATCTTCCCGGATTTCGTGGACGAAGACGGCGTCGGTGATGCCGTTGAAGAGCCGGCGGTAACGATCTTCACTTTCCTGCAACGCCAGTTCGGCTTGCTTGCGTTGCGAGACGTCGCGGAAGAATCCCTGCACGACCCTTCGTCCGTTCAGATCGAGCACGGTGGCCTTGATCTCGACGGCTTTGCGGACGCCGGCCTTGGTGATGAGGGTCGCTTCCAGCACCTGGCCGCGCTTCTCACCGCGGTGTTGCTTGAAGGTGGGCGAGGTGCCGTTGCCGCGGTCTTCCGGGGCGTGCAGCGCGCTCTGGTGCTGGCCGACCAGGGCGGACTTCTCCCAGCCGACGAGTTCGAGCAGGGCCTTGTTGCAGTCCAAGACGAGGCCGGTCTCAAAGTCGGCCACGGCCATGCCTTCGGTGCCTTCATCGAACAGCAACCGGTAGCGTTGTTCGCTTTCCCGCAGCGCCTGTTCGGCCTGCTTGCGCGCAGTCAGGTCATAGAGCGCACAATGGGCCCGCTCGAACTGCTTCCGCTCGTCGTAGCCCACCCGCCCCTCGACCGAGACGGTGACCACGCTGCCATCCTTGCGGCGAAAATCGGTTTCTGTGCCGTGCGCCTCGCCGTTGGCCAGGAATTGGGAAAAACGCTGGCGACATTGTTCCACGTGCTCCGGCACCATGAAGTCGGTAACCGGCTTCCCGATGACGTCCTCCCGCGTGTGACCGAGCATCTCCAGCCAGGCGAGGTTCACCTCCAGAATGCGCCCCTCGGCGTCGAGGGATTGGTAGGCCACCGGCGCGCGCTCGAAGAGTTGCCGGAACCGCGCCTCGCTGTCGCGCAGCGCCCGCTCCAACTGGTTCTGCTCGCTGATGTCCCGAAGCACGCTGCGGCTGCGCACGATCTGGCCCCGCTCGTTGCGGATGGCGCTCGCGTTCAATTCGACGTCGATCCGGGTTCCGGCCTTGCCTTGAAGTTCAAGCTGGATGTTGCGGAGTTCTCCGCTGCTTTGGAATTTTGCGAACGCCGTCCGCGCTTCTTGCAGGCAAGCCGGATGATATAGTTCGAGGACCGGAAGGCCGAGGAGGTCTTGCCGGTGGCGGCCGGTCTTCTCGACGAGGGCTTGGTTGCAAGCCACAATGCGGCCGGAGACGGAATCGACCGAGCAGAACATGTCCGGCGCGTGTTCGTAGAAATCCTCGAGTTCGGTCTGGAGAGTGCGGAGTCTAAGGGCCGCTTGGTCCCGATCCCGCGCCCGGCGATGGAGGTAGAAGCAACTGCCGCCCAAGCCGGTCATTCCGAGCAGCCAAATCAAGCTGGCCGAGAGCGTCTCTTGCCGCTGATACGCCTTGGCCTGGGCCGAGTAGCGGTCCAACGGCAACGACACACTCAGCGCGCCCCGTGTCTCCCCCTCCTTGAACCCTTGGGCCGCATGGCAGGAGAGGCAGTGGCGATCCGTCACCATCGGCAGCATCAAACGCAACTGCGGCCGGCCTCCGACCTCTTCCACGGCACTCACTTCTTTCTGGCCCCGCTCAATGGCCCGCAACCCATTGGTTTCCCAGACGTCGGCGGCGTTCTCCGGTCGGAGCGGACTCAGGCTGATGATGCGGGCGTGGTACTCGCGGTTGCCACGGCCCAACTGGTCCACCTGCCGGGTCATGGCGGCCGGATTGATGAGGGTGAGCTTGCGTCCGGACGGCGTGGTGATGTCCCGCTCCGGAAAGCTCGCCAAATACGGGTCGGGCGGTGTCTTCTCGGTCATCGGGACATAGACGCCGCCGTGTTCGGAAGCCCATTGGCGGTGCAAGAGATCTTCTTGCAGGAGGGTGCGGGCGGCCACGCGCGCCAATTCCAGCACCGCTCTTTGGTTGTGCCGGACGTTCGACATCAGCACCCAGCCGGAGGTCAACGTCCACAGCAATGCCAGCACTCCGAAAGCGGCCAACAGCAATCTGCCGCTGCTGAACGCTTGCGGGTGAGGCGGCTTCGCGCCGGTCGGTCCGCCCGCAGGGCTGTCCTTTTTCATAAGCTCGCGCACATCTGTTCGCTCCACACCGATCTGCTCAGGAACATCCTATCTCGGTTCGGCCGGAGGCTGCGCCCGCATTGGGCGCTTCGTCAACCAAGATGAGCCGCAACTAAAACGTCGGTCCCAGCACCCACGGAGCGAACTCTTCATCGCCGATCCCTTGCTGCTCGCTCTTGGTCTTCCGACCGTCGGCTACCGCGATGATTTCCTCGAAGAGACGCAGTCCCACTTGCTGGACCGTTTCCTGGCCATCCAAGATCGTTCCGGCATTCAGGTCCATGTCGTCGTTCATCCAGCGGAACAACGGTGTGTGGGTCGCGACCTTGATGCAGGGCGACGGTTTGCAGCCGTACACGCTGCCGCGCCCGGTCGTAAACACGCCGACATTGCAGCCGCCGGCGATCAAGCCGGTCATGCTCACCGGGTCAAACCCGGGCGTGTCCATGAAGCAGAAGCCGGAGGCCGTGATCGGCTCGGCGTAACGAAACACCGCTGCCAACGGCGACTGGCCGCCTTTGGCGACCGCGCCCAGGCTCTTCTCGTAAATCGTGGTCAGGCCGCCCGCCTTGTTGCCGGGGCTGGGATTGTTGTCGATCGACGCGCCGTGGAGGCGCACGTGGTTCTCCCACCAGCGGATGATGGACACCAGCTTCTCGCCCACTTCACGCGACACCGCCCGGCGGGTGAGCAAGTGTTCCGCGCCGTAAATCTCCGGCGTCTCCGCCAGCACGGCGGTGCCGCCATAGCGCACCAATTCGTCGCACGCCACGCCGAGTGCCGGGTTCGCCGTGATGCCGCTGTTGCCATCAGAGCCGCCGCAATTCGTCGCCAGGACCAGCTTGCTGAGCGGCTGGCGCGTGCGGCGGGCGGCGTTGGCCAGGGGCAGGAGCTTCCGCAGTGCGGCCGTGGCCGCATCGACGGTCTTGCGCACGCCGCCGGCGTCTTGAATGTTCAGCCACACGGGCGCGGCGCCGCCCACCGGCACGGAGTCGAGGCGGTACGTTTCTCGCAATCGCTGGAGGTGGCTGACTTCGCAGCCCAGGCCCGTCACAACGCAGGCGGCTACGTTCGGATGCCGCATCATGCCGGTGAAAACGCGCTCGACGGTTTCCAGCGGCTCGCCCGGTTGAAGGCCGCATCCGGTCTTGTTCGTGAAGGCCACGACACCGTCCACGTTTGGGAACTTGCGCCGCAGTTCGCCCGCCGGAAACTGTTCCGCCACGAATCGCGAGACGGAAGCGGAGCAGTTCACGACCGAAACCACGGCCACATAGTTCCTGGTGCCCACTTGGCCGCCGGCCCGCGCGAAGCCTTGGAAGAACCGCATCGCCTCCGGCGGATGATACGGCACCGGCTTCACCTCCACGCCGAATTGATGCTGACGCTCGAAGGCGTGCATCACCAGGTTGTGGGTGTGGACATGATCGCCCGGCGCAATCCGCCCCTTGGCCACGCCGATGATCTGCCCGTACTTGATCACCGGCTCGCCATCCGCCACTTCGCGCAGCGCGATCTTGTGCCCCGGCGGGATGTCGGTGGAAGCCGTGACAGAAACGGAATCGCCCGCGAGCTGGTCACCGGCCCTCAACATTCGCTTGAGGACCGCGACCGTGTCGGCGGGATGGAGCCGCAAGGCAAAATCCTGAAATGGTTGTGTCGCCATGCGGAGCCAGTATCAGCAGCCGGGCGGCCCGCCGTCAAATCCCGCGCACGCGTAACAGCGTTGGCCCAACACTGATTCAAGAAGGAGCGCGGGCAGCCTGCCCGCGTGTTTTTCGCTCCCATTTTCGACGGAACGCGCGGGCAGGCTGCCCGCGCTCCTCTCCGCATGTTTCTTGAATCAGCCCTGGCCAGCGCACATAGCCACTCTAACCCGACAACGCCGACGCGAGCGTGGTGAATTCCCTCACCCCGACCCTCTCCCCTCCGAGGGGAGAGGGAGGAGCATGTCACGCACTTTGACGAGGTGGGCGTTGGCTGGCACCGAGCGCGTCCAGCGGGTTCCCTCTCCCATCGGATGGGAGAGGGCCAGGGTGAGGGTTCCGTGAGTGCCCAGCCGGTTGCTGCTCCGGGTCTTGAGCGGCGCCTCGACTCGTGCGCCGTTCACTCCTTGCCCACGAACAACGACAGCGAAGCGGTGAAGCCGTGCAGGAAACTTCGCTTCCCGATCGGGCCGATCTCGCCATTGCAGAAGAATCCCGTCAGGCCAAACCGTCCGAGCGCCTCCTGGACGTGACGGGCATCGTGGTTGGGACTGCCGAACATGCGCTGGCCGCGTCCGTTGCAACTGCAGAGCAGCCCGCCGTAGATGCGATGCGAGCCAAGTTCACGCTTCTTCCGATGGAGGAGCGCGGTGATGTCTTCGGTGCCGGTGGCCGCGTCGCGCCGCTGGAATTGAATGGTCTGCCCCACGCGCGGCAGGGCGCCCACGGCAATCGCCCCGCTGCCGGGATCGGCGGCCATGAGGTTGCGGATCAGAAAATCGCCGCGATGGAACTCGTCCAGATACTCGTTCACCACCAGCCCGATGAGCAGGTTGCCCTGGGCCTTGCGCTGTTCGTCCGGCGGCAGCTTGTTGAACGTCTCCGCCAGCACGTCGTAAGCGCGGCGGTTCGCGATCTGCCAGATGACGTTTCGATCCGTGCGCGTGATGGTCCAGGTGTCGCCGATCGGAGTGCAGCCCTGCGAGATCACGCCTTCGATGCGGATGGGTCCGCCGACGGAAACCGCCACGCTGCCCTCGTCGAACACCTCGCCGTTCAAATACACCTGCGTGCCCGTTTCGTTCGGTTCGCCGCTGGCCAGGCCGCCCAAGATCGGATGCGGCGCGTACGCCTCGTTCCAGTCGCGCAGCCAGGCTTCGCAATCCATGCGGAACGGATCGGCGAACGCCACCCAGCCATTGGTGTCTTCAGGGCCAACGCCGGTTTCGGCGTGCCAATAGCCGGCGCCATTGGCTTCATCGACCTGCGCTTGGGTGAGGTGGCAGGCGGTGAGTTTCGCTCCCGGCAGGGAATAAAGCCCCAGCACCAGTCCGGCGTTTTCCTCCAACTCTTCGTCTCCCGCGATGAGCCATTTCCCCGAGCAGCCGGCGAGCAGTGGAATGCGGGCGTGCAGCCGCAGCAACTCCAGGACTTCCGCGGCGTTCGAGAAAAATCGCGGAGACATGAAGACCAGCCCCAACGAAACTTGTGGCGCCAACAGTTGAGCGCGCAGTTTCTGCGCCCACGCCGCCAGCCCTGGCTCGTCGAACTTGCCCGGCCAGTGTCCGGCCACCGAGAATTCGTTTGGCACTTCGGTCACGCGGAGAATTTACGACAAAGAGGCCGTCGCGCCAGTGCGGAGTGAAGCAGGAGGGAACTCATCCTCACCTCAAATCGGAGAAGCCGTGAGCCTCCTGCAAAACCCTGGTGGGGCGAGCGTACTCGCGAGCCGAATACCGTGTGTTTCCCCGGCTCGCGAGTACGCTCGCCCCACCCATCAGGAGGTTTTGCATGAGCCTCGCCGTGGCAGAAATCTCTGCGCTCGCAGCAGCGTCGTGGATTTCAGATTTCAGACTCCGCCCTTGACTACCGTGGCTCCCGCCGCCGGGCGCGAGACGAACAGCGTCGGCTTGATCTTGGTCCGCTTCTCGTAGGCGTCCGCGATTTGGGCGGCGACCGCCTTGGTCGCGTCCGTCTGCACGAGGGCCACACAGCAGCCGCCAAAGCCGCCGCCGGTCATGCGGCAGCCATAGACGCCGCCGTCGATGCCGATGTCGTGCGCGATCTCCACCACGGCGTCCAACTCGGCGCAACTCACTTCGTAATCGTCTTTGAGCGAGAGATGGCTGGCGTACATGAGCTGGCCCACGGTTGGCCAGTTCGAGGCTCGCACGCCGTGGGCCGCGTGTTCCGTGCGCTCGTTTTCGCCGATGACGTGTTTGGCGCGGCGATAGGCCACCGGGTCCAGTTTGCCCTTGTTGCCTTCGAGGGCGTCCGCGGTGGCATCGCGCAGCGCCGGCACGCCGAGGGCCTTCGCGGCTTCTTCGCACTGCCGGCGGCGCTGGGCGTATTCGCCGCCGACGAGTTCGTGTTTGACGTTGGTGTTGACGATGAGGACTTCCACTCCGGGATCGGTCATGGGGACGAGTTCGGGCGCCCGCGAACGGCAGTCGAGGAGGAGCAAGTGGTCCTGCTCGCCCAGCGTGGAGATGAACTGGTCCATGATGCCGCACGGCATCCCGGCGTAATCGTGCTCCGCCTTTTGGCAGAGCAGGGCCTTGGTCACGCGCTCCAGGCGCTGGTTGGAGACGATCTCGATCAGCGTCGCCGTCGCCACTTCGAGCGCCGCGCTGCTGGAAAGCCCGCCGCCGAGCGGCACGGTGGAAGCCATCAGCACGTCCAGCGGGCCGGCGTCCAGGCCGCGATTCTGAAAGCCCGCGAACACGCCGCGGATGTAGTTGGTCCAGTGCTTCGGCTCAGCTTTGGGGACGGGCTTGGTCAAAGGAAAACTGGCGGTCTGGTTCGTGCGCGCGCAGTGCCAGTTGATGTCGTTGCGTCCTGTCACGGAAGGGCGGTCAGCCGCGATGACGGTGTAGCGCTCGATGGCCATCGGGAAGACGAAGCCGTCGTTGTAGTCGGTGTGCTCGCCGATGAGATTAACGCGGCCTGGCGCGGCGGCGATCCACTTGGGAGCGCGGCCATAGCGTTGCTGAAATTGCTGGGCCGTCTGCTCAGCGAGTTGGCTTAGAGGAATGTTCTGGTCGATCATGTCGGCGCGATTGTCGGAGTTTGAGTCCGGCGGTCAAGTCAAGGCTGCATCAAGCTCCCGCCCGGCGCACCGGGTAGCGCAGGTTTTCAACCTGCCGTAGCGCCGACTTGCAGTCGGCAAGGCCGTGGACCTTCCAGCCGGCTGGCCTCTTCCAACGCTCGCCGGTTGGAAAACCGGCGCTACGGCAGACTGGAAAGTCTGCGCCACGAGTGCTCCCGATCCGAGCTTGATGCAGCCTTGGCGCGCGACAACCACAGCCGGCCGGGCCTTCCGTAATAATTGTCAAGGAAGGCCGACAGGGCCCGTCGCCCGAAGGACATCTCAGGCGCGATGGGAAGCTACGGCTGCGCCGGCGTCACGATCCGATAGAACCGTTGCGGCCTCCCGACCACGTCGGCGTCCCGCGCCGTCACTGGTTCGGCCGCGCCCAGCGGGCCGATGTTCGTCAACACCAACCAGGTCGTGTTCGTCACCGTGTCGCTGTAGAGCACCGAGTAGGTCTGCCCTGGTTGCGCGGTAAAGTTCAGCGTCACCGGTTCCGTCGGACTCGTCGCCGCAATGATCCCGTCGAAGCGCGGCGGCTCCGCCAGCGTTACGGTGAGCGTCGCGACCTGGCTCGTTGCCATGCCGGCGATGTTGCTCACGATTACCTGGTAGCCGCCCGCCTGGGACGGTTGCGCGTTGCTCAGTGTCAACACCGACGCCGTCCCGCCTGGCACGGCGTTCGTGCCGTTGAACCACCACCGGTAGCCAAGCGGCGCCGAACCGGTGACCGTGACCGCGAAGGCAGCGTCCGCTCCGGCCGAGACGGTCTGATTCGTCGGCTGCCCGACGATGACCGGCGGCTCGGCCAGACTCAGCGTGGCGGTCTGGCTGGCGTAGGTTCCCGCAGCATTGGTGACGACCACCGTGTAGGGGCCGAAGTTACTGGCCTGCACGTTCGTGATGGTCAAGGAGGCGAACGCCGGCGTGGCGCCGGCCGAGAGCCGGTTGGTGCCTTGGAACCACCAACTGAAGTTCAGGGTGTTGCTGGCGCCGCTGGGGCTGCCGTTGGTGATGACGAGGTTGAACGTGGCGTTGCTGCCCAGCGGCACGGCGCGGTCGGCCAGCACTTCCATGACTGTGAGGAAGCACCTCGCGCTGGTGGCGGGCGAAGCGTTGCCGGCGAGGTTCGTGATGGCCACGTCGTAAGCGCCGGCATGGGCCAGTTGCACGTTGGCCAAGGTGAGCGTGTTGCTGTAACTGCTCACCAAGTTCGTGGCCACCGCCGAGCCATTCCGCCGCCAGCGATAGCCCACCGGCAGGGTCGTGGTGTTGGAGACGACGATGGTGTAGGCGACCGTGTCGCCCACATAGGCGGTCACCGTTCGCGGCGTGGGCTGCTGGGCGACGCCCGGCTTGATGAGCTGGGTGAACTGGGCGGGACCGCTCAGGACCGAGCCGAAGCTGTCGGTGACGAGCACGTCGTACGTGCCCACGTGGCTGGCCGAGGTGTTGGTGAGCAGGAGCGTGCGGTTGGTGGCGTTGGGCAGGTTCGCGCCGTTGAAGTGCCACTGGTAGCGCAACGGCGTGCTGCTGGTCGCCATGACGCTGAAGAGGACGTTGCTCGTGGGCAGGGCGGCCTGGTCTTGCGGCTGCACCAGGATGATCGGATTCGTGAGCACCGTGAGCAGGGCCGGCGCGCTCATCTCGAACAGCCCGGCGTTGGTGACGAGCACGGTGTAGGCGCCGGTGTCGGCGGGCAGCACGCCGGTCTTGGTCAGAGTGGAGTTGGTCGCGCCCACGAGGTCCGTCCCGTTGAAGCGCCATTGGAAGACCACGCCAGGGTCCGCCGACACACCCAAGGTGAAGGCGACCGTCGCGTAGGGGAACACGGTCAGGTCTTGCGGTTGGTTGGTGATGGCGAAGGGCACCGTAAGAACGGCCGCGTCGCTCACTGCGGAGCCGTAGAGATTCATCGCCGCCAATCGGTAAGCGCCCGCTTGGCTTCGCTGGATGTTCGTCAAGAGCAGGGTCGAGTTCGTCGCGCCGGGGATGAGCGTGTCGTTGAAGCCCCATTGCAGGAACAGCGGCGTGTCGCCGTTGGCGGAGGCGGTGAACGTGGCCGAAGCCCCGCCCACCACGGCCTGGCTCAGCGGCTGGGCCGTGATCGACGGCGCGGTCCCGCCTTGGCCCAAGTCGCCCGGTGACGGCGCGGTCGCAATCCAGTTGGTCGGATCGTCGCCGTACTGAGCGGTCGTTTTGCGACGCAAGGACGCGCCCAGACCGTCCGCGATGACCGGCCACGGCGCCTTGTCGTTGTAGCGCACGGCATCGACGATGAAGTAGGGGGTGCCGTTGGTGGTCAGCAGATCGGGACTTTGGAGTTCGAGCCGCTCGCCGTTCTGCTGCAACGCACCAGGGTAAGGGCCAAGCACCGGGACCTCTGCCGGCACGGCGTACTTCGCGCGGAAGACCTCTGGGGCCGAGCGCACCAGCAACATCAGGCCGTTGGCTGCGAGCGTGACGTTGGTGGGGAAGGTGTAGCCGAGGCCGTTCAGCCTCCAGGTGTTCGTGGGAGTGGCCGGGTCGAACAACGGCACCGCGTTGGCCGTGAGGTTGAGCAACTCCAGGAACTCGTCGCCGTCGGCCAGCGGATGGTAGTTGATCTCGTAAATGACGACGGGGCCGACGCGCGGGCCGGCGTTGTTCGTGCCGAGCGAGGGCGTGAGCTGCGGCGGGAATTGTTCCTCGTCCACGCTGTTGAGGTGACGGCCAAAGGTTTCGCCGCTCTTCGCTCCGCCGAAGGCGAAGCCGTGCGAGTAGCCGGTCAGATTCGTGGCGGCGTCGCCGGAGAAGAGATAGACCTCCTCGCCCAGGGAACTCAGGCTGAAGCTGGCGCCGACACCGGGCGTGGGATTGAAGTTGGTTTCGGTGAACACGACGTAGCCGCCCGCCGGCAGGACCGTGCCGTCCGAGATGCGGAACTTCGTGGGCTGTCCCGCGGAGTCGGTGAGGAACCAGCCGCCGAGGGCCACTTCGTTGGTGGTCGGGTTGTAGAGTTCGATGGCATCGACGGCCGGCGGCACGGAGCCGGTCAGGATTTCATTGACGACCACGTGGGGAACCAGCGACGGCGCATCGTTGGCGCCGGGGGACCCGCCCGCTTGCGAACTCGCGCGCCATCCCGTCGGAGCGCCGGCGTCCGGCACGAGCGAGAAGCCGTAGCCGTCCGGCGCGACGGGCCACGGCGCGCGATCTTCGTAGGTGGCGGAGACAATGTTCGAGCCGTAAGGGTGCGTGAGGGTGATCGTCTCGCCGTTGTTGTCGAGCCGGCCCGAGTAAGCGCCGTTGACCACGACGCCCGGATACTTCTCCGTGAACCGGGCCGGATTGCGGGCCAGCAGGAAGAACTGTCCAGGCTGGAGGAAGGTGCCGTTGGTGAACGTGAAGTTGAGGCCCGCGCTGAAGCTCAGGCCGCTCAAGTCCAACGTCCGCTGCCCAATGTTTTTCAGTTCCAAGAACTCAAATTCGTCGCCATCGACTCCGCCCAGGACCGGCGGGCGATACATGATTTCGGAGATGATGAGGTTGGTCTGAAGGACGCTGACCACATCGACCGGGATGGCCTTGAACTGGACGGGGGCCGACCAACTGCTCCAGTTGCCGTCGAGGTCCTTGTGGCGGACGCGGGCGCGGTAGAGCTGGCCCGGCACGACGCTGTAGGCCGGCAGTCGCACGCGGTTGGTGAAGGCCGGCAGCTCGCCGGAATCCCAGGTGGCGTCCCATTCGAGCGGCGGCATCACCCCGGGAACGGCGGCGGCGACCGGGTCTTGGACTTCCGCCACGCGATATTGCAGGGCGGCGAACGTGGCGCTGCCCTGCGGGTCGGAGAAGGCCGAGGACTGGAAATCAAGTTCGTCCACGGGCCAGGAACTGGGACCGACGTAAGTGAGCGTGGGCTTGTTCGGGATGGTGGCATCGGTGGCCAGCGTGTCCAACCGTGTTACCCAACCGCCCGCGCCCACGGCGGTCCGGTCGAGCCACCAGGCGTTGTTGCCGCCGGCGAACATGAAGTTCTTCATGTCCTGCGCGTAGGCTGGCAGTCCGCCCAAGTTGCCAGGGCCGGGGGACTGGTTGGCCGATGTGCCCGCAGTACGATAGCTGGCCGGGGAGGGCGCATTGCTCCAGCGGGCATGGTCCGCCGCGGCCAGGGCGTAGAGCCTTGCGGCAAACGCGTCGATCACCGCGTTGATTTGGTCCGGCTGGAAAAGCAGATCACGGAGTTCGCGCACGGTGTTGCGGTACTGCCGCTGCATCTCCAGGTTCTGCCCGGCATCACCGCCGGTCACGGTCGAGTCGTTGAAGATGCCGTTGTGGAGCACGTCTTGGCCGCCGTTCCAAGTGGGGCCCCAGGTGTCGGTGCTGTCGTAAGGGAGGAGCCACATCCGGCCAAAGAAGCTGTTGTTCGCCGAGTAGGGCGGCTCGAAATACCAAGCGCCGTTCTTGTTGCAGCTTGGCCAGACGTCGTAGTGCCGGATGGCTTCAGCGATGGCGTGGTAGCGATACCAATTGGTGTAATTGGCGTGGGCTTCCAGCCACGACCGGGACTGGGAGCCGGTAAGGTTGTTCTCGATGTTGAAGAAGTCCGCCGCGTTGGTCACGGCGAACGGGGCCAGATAGCGGCGCTCGTCCGTGCCGAGCACGTAGTTGTCCACCAGCTTGTAGAGATTGCCCCTGGCCAAGCCGTGCGCATCCAAGAAGTTCACGTCGTACTTTTCCTGCGCCCAGTTCATCCCCCAGAAATCTCCGGCGTACGGATCGGCGGGCGATTCCTGCGCGCCCCGGACCACCCGGAAATGGAAATGGAGAGTGGACGGCGACGGCACGCCGACTTTGTTCCACAGGAAGTAGCTGACCACTTCGTTCAAGCCGTAGGTGACCGAACCGCGGTTGCCTTGGCCTTTGCCGGTCGTCAGCTCGCGCCACTTGGTCGGAAACGGATGGCCGTCTTGGTCCTTCGCCGCCAGGTACTGGCCAGGGTTGAAGCGGATGCGGAAGCTGCGTTTGCCGGGATGATACCGTCCGTTGGCGCCGCGCAGGCGATAGGTCACGTGGTCATAGACCTCGCCGTCGTACACCACGGCCCCTTCCCAATTGAAGCGCAGCCGGCCTTCGTTCCGGCTGCCGCCGACATCTTGGGGGAGTTGATCGCCGGTGTTGAACCAGCCGGCGCATTGGTTCACGTCGGCATCCCGCGTGATCAGCCAATACACCGGCAGCGATTGGAGCACGGTTTCCGAGTGGCCCTGGTAGGCCGGAATGCCGTCATAGACGAAATAGGCGAAGTTCAGCGCCGGATCATCGGCGAAGGGAGCGCGGCGGGCCGCGCCGAAGGTGTCGGTCACGGTAATGCGGTAGCGCACCAGCACGCGGTTGGCTTGGGGCGGCAGCACCACCGTGTAGATGCTGTCGTTGGGGACCTCATCCCCGTTCAGCCCATCATCGTGCATGGCCACGGAGGTCCAGTTGGTCGCCGCCTCGAAAGCCGGGTTGAACTGGTTCGTCAGGGTGGGATTCGCGTTCAAGGTGTTCAACTGCGCAGCGGTGAGCGCCAAGAAGGACGGAATGAAGTTGCCCGGCGACACAATCTGGTAGGCGAGGACAACCGAAGCCACTCCCTCGGGGTCCGTGACCTTGACCGTGATGGTGACGGCGTTGGTCGAGGCAGGCTGCTTGGGCGCATGGTTGACTTGGCGGATGTTCGGAGCCGCATTGTACTGGAAGACTTGGTTCGTGCGCCCCGGCGAGGGCTGCGCCGGATTCAGGGGCGCCGCCCAGGAACTGCCCAGATTGTTGTCCAAGGACGGACTGATCAGTTCCATCGACGGACCGTCCCCATCCGAGGCGATGGGCCAGGGGAAGCCAACGCGGAAGTCCACCGCGTCCACCGCGTTGTCCGTGGCGTCGCGGAGAGTGACCTCCTCGCCTTCGTTGCTCAGTTGTCCTGTCCAAGGGCCGAGCGCGTTCACGCCGTAGCGGGAGAGGATCGTGACGGGATCTTGGGCCACCAGCAGGAAAGCGCCCGGAGCCAGGGTCGTGCCCGCCGGGAACGGGAAGTCGATCCCGCCGGACAACCGCCAGTTGGAGAGGGCCACCGCGACGCTCAACGGATTGAAGAGTTCGATGAACTCCTCGCGGATCGTGTTTTGGGGAGAGTTGTAGTGAAGCTCGTTGATGACGATGTTCCGCTCGATCGTGACCGCCGTGAGCAGCACGACCTGTTCGTAGGGGAGGGTCGCCGAATCCGTGGCCCGCAGCCGGATCGAGTACTGGACGCCGGGCTGCACGCTGTAGGCTGCCCCGGCCAGGAGCAGATTGGAGTTGACCGCAAAGAGGCCGTTGTCCGTGTCGCCCGCCCCGGCGACCAGCGCATAGGTGTGCGTGTCCAGCGGATTGGCGTCGATGGTGCGCAAGGCCGCCAGGAAACCGCCCGGCGTGGCGGCGGCATCAATCGTCAGCGTGCTCAGGATGATGGCGCTGGGCGGCGTCGGATCCGCATCGACGCGAATCGACACCGTGCCGGGCGCTGAGTCATTGGTGCCGTCATTGACCTTGAACGTGAAGAAATCGTTGCCGACGAAATCGACTGCCGGCGTATAGAGCAAGTCGGGCGGCGTTCCGGAAAGAACGCCGTGCTGCGGTTGGGCAACGAGTGCGAAGGCGAGGGTGTTGTGGTTGGGGTCCGAGGCCGTGAGCGTGATGGACCGGGGGACATTCTTGATGGTCGCGACGGATTGAGCGTGGGCCACCGGCACGCCGGGGTCCACGTTCACGGTTGTCAGAGCGGTGCGGCTGCCAAACTCATTGCTGGCGGTCAGCTTGTAGGTGGTGGTCACCATCGGCGTCACTTGCACGCTGCCGGTCGCCCCTGTCACTGCGCCCACGCCGTTGTCGATGAACAGAGTCGTCGCGTTGGTCACGCGCCACAAAAGCGTGGCCGGCGTGCCGATCATGACCCAGTTGGTGGCCGCGGTGAATGAGAAGATCCGCGGCCCGGCTGTTTGGATCGGCGGGCCAGCTTCCGAAATGATCGTGGCGTTGCCGAGGGACGTGCCGTTGTTGTCGCCGCCGGCACGGTCCACGAGATCGCCCTCGAAATCGAAGTAGGCCACCAAGTTGGACTCGTTGCCGAGGAGCGAGTGGCTCAAGTCGGCGACGATCTCGGCCGAGGAGCGGGCTTTGTTCCAGACGCGAACCTCGTCGAGAAACCCGTGGAAGAACTCCGCGTTGAGCCGGCAGCCGATGCGGTGGTTCACAGCCGCCACGTTCACGCCCGCGGCGGTCGCGCGAGTTCCGATGGGCGTGCCGTTCCAGTACCACACCGTCTGCGTGCCATCGTAGGTGAGCGCGAGATGATGCCAGCCATCGTGGCTGGGGCCCGTGGTATCGGGCAGGATGTCGATGCCGAAATCCGCGTCATGGTCGTTGCCCCAAAAGAAGTGGCGTGTGCCGGTTGCCCCGCGCAGGCGGAAGCCGTTGGCCTGATTGGCCGATTGGTTCCCCCAAAACGTGATCTGCCCGCCGTCCGCGCCGCCGGTCGGTATGGTGGTCGGGTTGATCCAGGCTTCGATGGTGAAGCTCTGGCCGCCGCTGGGGATGCCGGCCCCCGGAAACGAGACATACGACCCGTTACCGTCAAGGAAGAGCGCCCCGGCAAACAGTTGGCCGGCGGAGGCGGCCATGAGGACAGCGACAAGCAGACCGATCGTCGAAACAACGCTACGCGAACTGACCTTGGAATGGTGTTTCATGGTGGGAATGGGTTGAGGTTGACGAACTGCACGGCCGGGAAATGTCGAAACGCGAAGACGCAGAGGCGCAGAGGCGCAGAGAAGGAATTGAAAGGGGAGCGTCAGGAAGCGTTGATCGAATTCCTGGCGCAGCACCAAAGTGGAAAGGTTTCATAACCTCTGCGTCTCTGCGTCTCTGCGCCTTTGCGTTAAAATGCCGTGCATTCTTACTTCGCCGGCACCACATCGGCGAAGCCCACGTCGATGTATTGTCCGCCGCCGGTCTGATGGCAGTGGACGGCGATGATGTTCTGGCCGGGTTTGAGGGCGGCTTTGGCGGCGGCACTCAGCGGGGCGGCTTCGTAGTCGGTCGTGAAACCAGCGAAGGTGCCGGCGCTTACGCCATTGATGAAGACCTCGGCGTCTTCGTCGTGGTGGATGCTGAGTTGGAGGTCACTGAACTTGGTGTCCGGCAAGGTGAACTCGCGGCGGAGCCAGATGTCGGACGTGCTCCACTCAGTGCGGACGCGCGTGCCGGGCGTGTTGCGCGTGCCGAAGCCGGCCGGGCCTTCCTTCCACGCGCTGGCGTCGAAGTCCGGCTTGAACCAGCCGTCCGCCGGCTTGGTGGTGGTGTAGCGCCAGCGGGGACGTTCTTCCAGGGCCGTGGGCAGCACGTTCATCAACACGGGCGGTTTGGGCATGGGCGCGAAGTTGGCGGCCTTGGTCTTGTCGCGGCTGGCGTACTTGGCCCAGATGGCTTTGTCGTAGAGCATCTGCGCAAAGACGCCGCCGATGACCGGACGCGCGGTGAAGCCGACTTTGCGTGCGGTCTTGGTCTGATACCAGTCGGTCAGCGGCGAGCGATCCGGCGTTTCGTTCATAAAGGTGAAGATCGGATCGATCAACGCCTCGAAGTCGGCACGGTTCTGCGTGAGCGTGGCGGTCCAGGTGATCCAGTCGAGCTTGGTGTAGTCCTGCCGGTTGTCGAGTGGGAGGCCGTATTTGTTTTGGATTTTCCGGTAGTAATCCATTTCCTTCCGCAGGACGGCGTCGGGGAAGAGGTTCAGGCCGAGGATGCGATCCCACATCAGGTTGTACTTCTGGCTCCAGGTGCCGGGCCGGTCGAAGGCGAGACGGAACTTCTCGCCGTCATCGGCTTCCTTGACCCACTTGGCGGCAAACTCGCGGGCGAGTTTGAAATACTCTTCGGACTTGGCCTTGTCGCCGCGCAGGTCGCAGAGCTTGGCGAACGCGCCGAGGCCGCAGATGGCCTTGGCGCTGAGGTTGACGTTGTGCGCCAGGTGGCCGGCAAAGTCGTCGGTGCAAAGCTGGTTCTCGGGGTCAAAACCCTTTTCCTTTAGATACCCGGCCCACTGCTCAAGCTGCTTCCAGTAAAGGTCGGCGAAGCTGGCGTTGCCTTCCATCTGCGCAACCGCGCCGAAGAGGAGCAGCAGGTTGCCGCTTTCCTCGACGGGCATCTGGTTGTTCACACCGCGCTCGCCGTCGCCATAAACCTGGCCGTTGGCTTTCGGATAGGTGCCGAGGTCGTGCGGCGCGAAGGGGAACTTCCATCGCTCGCTCGCGGCGTAGTTCATGAACGGCACGAGGAACGACTTCGCCAGTGACGGACCGAAGAGCAGGAACTGCGGCGCCATCGGGTAAAACACGTCCGACGTGCCGATGCAGCCGTTGGAATGATTCTCTTTGCAGAAGGAAATGGGCTGACCGTTCTCATCCGCGACGAACTTGCCCGCGGCAAAGCACTGGCGATAGGCGAGGGCGCAGAGCGCGACATATTTCGGTCCGCCGGCCTTCATCAGGTCACTGTTCGGGTGATTGGCCAGTTGCATGTCGAACTCAGTGGTGCGCGCTAGAAGAGACTTGTAGTCAACCGCAGAGGCTTTGAGCAAATCGGCAGCTTCCCAGCCATTGCGACGCCAGTAAGGCCGGAGGTTCTTGCGCATGTACTGAATCGAGTAAAGGTCGTCGTAGGCCAGCATGAGGTAACGCGTGCGATGTTCAGAGAGCCTGCCGAAGTCGAAAACAAACGCAGCCACAGGCGTGTCGTCACTGGCAGCGCGCGGCATCCGCTGGTCCATTTCTTTCGGCAGCGTGCCGCTCGACACAAATGCATCCCTACAGACTTGGGACGAGGCAACCACCTGCTCGGCACCGGCCTTTTCAGCCGCGACGTAGAGATAGCCCCAGTCGATCCGCAGATCGTCGCCCTTCTTCGCCAGGATCGACTGGTCCTTGGATCCCATTTTGAGCGCGACCAGATCACCGATGTTCTCTTGCGCCCAAACGACTTCTTGCCGAGGCTCGTTGACGACAATCTCGGCTGCGGCGTCGAAGTAGAGCTGGACTGTGTGCGGTTTGCCGTCCGTCGATTCCAGGTTCCAAGTCAAGTACGTAACCGGTCGCGAGAGCAGGTCAATATCCTCCGGCAGGGCCGGTGTCATGAAATCTAGTCCGACGACGACTCCCTCTCCGGCGAATACATAGTGTGTTTGCGTTGGCCCAACCCTGCGCCACGTCTGAGGCAGGGCGGGTATTTGGGCCGGCGAAGCTCCCATCAAGCGGAATGCCTTTCCATCGATCCGTGCCAAGCTTGTCAACCGGTGGGGCCGACCGGTCCAGTGGACGGTGTCTTCGTCGGTCAAATTGTCTGCCGGCGACCAGATGCTGAAATACGGATCGCAGGCGACCAGCGGCGTGGCTGGGGGAACAAGCTCGGCGCCCTCCACGGCTTTTCGCTTGGCTGGGGGCGTGTAGAGCTTCTTGGCTGCGGCGGTGATGGCGGCTTGGTCCAGCTTCACCATCGCGCGGTCGTAGGTGAGCAGGCCGTTGACCTCGATCTCGCAATCGGTGGTCTGAGTATAGACTGCCGCGCAGAGGCCGCTGTCGCCGGTGAGATTGTGGAGACGCTTCAAGAGGCCGAGGTACGCGTCGGTGAGTTCCTCGGAAGTCTTGAAGCTGCGATAGCCCCAGTTCTTTTCGTCCTGCCAGGAATGGCCTTTGACCGGGAGGCCGAGTCCGCCGAATTCGCCGAGCACGGCGGCGCGATTCTCTTCGAGCTTGGGCACGCCGGGACCGGGGTAATTGTGCATGTCGTTGACGTCGCCACAGCCACGATCCGTCCAGCCGCTGGTGTTGTTGACCAGCCGCGTCGGATCCCACTGCTTGATCAGATCGACGATGCGGCAGGTGTCCCACTGGCCCCAGCCTTCGTTGTAGGGCACCCACATGACGATGCTGGGATGGTTAAAGCGGCCCTCGATGAGCGCCTTGAGTTCGCGCTCGAAGTTCGCGCCGGACTCTGGCGAGCGGGTGATGTCCGGGTCGCGGCCGCCGATGTATTTGTCGCCGCTGGGCATGTCCTGCCAGACGAGCAGGCCGAGCTTGTCACACCAGTAATACCAGCGGTCCGGTTCGATCTTGACGTGCTTGCGGGCCATGTTGAACCCGAGCTTCTTGGTCATCTCGATGTCGTAGCGCAGCGCCTCGTCGGTCGGCGCGGTGTAAAGGCCGTCGGGCCAGAAGCCCTGGTCGAGCGGACCGAATTGGAAGAGAGGCTTGTTGTTCAGGCAAAGGCGGAGGATGCCGTCGGAGTCTTTGGCCATCGAAATCTTGCGCATACCGAAGTAGCTCGTGAGTTCGTCCACCTTTTTGCCGTTCTGAGTAACGGTGATCTCCACGTTGTAGAGAAACGGCGTGTCCGGCGTCCAAAGCTTTGCATTCGGCACCGCCAACTTCACCTTGGGGCTCAACATGCCGGCAGCCGCGTCGCCGACCGCGATGGTGCCTTCTTGAAGCTTCTTTTTGCCGTCGAGCACGGCGACGTTGATGCGCAGCGTGCCGCCAGAAGCTTGCGCCTTGACACCGATTTCCACGGTTCCGGCGTCGATGTCGGGGACGATCTTCACCGATTCGATATGCGTGGGCGCGACTGGCTCCAACCACGCCGTTTGCCAGATACCCGTGGTGGGCGTGTACCAAATGCCGTGCGGCTTGCGGATTTGCTTGCCGCGCGGCTGGTAGCTGGCGTCCGTCGGGTCCCAAACCACGACGACGAGTTCCTGTTCGCCGGTCGGCTTAAGCGCGTCGGTGATGTCGAAGCTGAAGCCGTCGTAGCCGCCACGATGCGTGCCGAGTTCCTTGCCATTGACGGTGACGGTCGCCTCCCAGTCCACCGCGCCGAAGTGCAGGAGCACGCGCTGGCCCTTCCAGGAGCCGGGCACCTTGAACGTGCGGTGATACCAGAGCCGCTGCTTCTCGTTGACCGCCTTCATCACGCCGGAGAGCGCGGACTCGACCGGGAAAGGAACGAGGATTTGCCCGTCCCATTGCGCAGGCTTCGATGCGTCTTTGTCCGCGATGGCGTAATTCCAGAGGCCGTTCAGGTTCTCCCACTTCTCGCGCACCATCTGCGGGCGCGGGTATTCGGGCAGGACCTTGGACGGCTTCACGTCCTTGGCCCAGCGCGTAGCGAGCGGGCCTTGGGCCGGTTGCCAAGCGGCGGAGGCGGGGGAGTGATTGAGGAAGAGAGTCAGGACACAGAGCGTCGCGGTTGAGGTCACAGATGCTGCGGTTGTGAGACGTTTCATGGCGCAAGAGTTTAGCGAACCCAAGCGCCGTGGCAACCAGGGAAACGATCAAATGTTCCGCGCTCCACTTTGATGGAAGAGGCGATTTCAACAACCGGTAGCAGCCGAGGTGACGAGGCTCAAACATCTGTAAAGTCGGAGCCTTCTGACGTCGGCTGCTACAGTGATGAAAGAGGCTCGGG
The DNA here is from genome assembly GCA_016219875.1 of Verrucomicrobiota bacterium. GTDB lineage: Bacteria > Verrucomicrobiota > Verrucomicrobiia > Limisphaerales > JACRJZ01 > JACRJZ01. Next base: position 26,055 of record JACRJZ010000166.1, read on the forward strand.
ACTTCTGATCCCGTGGAAATGACGTGGCCTGCCCGGTGAGGGCACCGGGCCTACAGGGTCGCGAGAGTTGTAGGCCGGGTCCCCAGACCCGGCGATTGGGGATCAACGTTGTTCCAACCAGCCTCAACTCCCCGGCGTGGAATCAAGAGTCCTGAGGCGTAGAAGCAACACAGTGGGCGTCTCGCGCTACACACCGCGAGAAACGCCGTCAAACCGGCAGGCCGCTCCCAAGCAAGGTCGATCCGTTCAGCCGCGCTCTCAGGAACGCGGCGCAACAGTCAATTCTTACGGCAGGGCGAGGACGCGGAAGAAGCGGTGCGGGCCGCTGGCCGTGTTGATGTCCGCCGACACGCTCCCGCCCGCCGCCGGCAGGTCCGCTCCATACGGCTCCCAAACCCCGTCCGTCAGGTTCGTCCGGCTCACCAGCCGATAGGTCCGCCCCGCAATCGCCGGCCAACTCACCGTCAGCGTCGTCCCGTTCAGGGTCGCGCTCCCAAAGCCCGGCGCGCCCAGCACGATCAGTTTCACCGCCGCCGTCGCGCTCAGGCTCGGCACGCCGTCGTCGCTCACCCGCACCGTGACCACGTTCGTGCTCGGGGGCGTCACGCCG
>JACRJZ010000164.1 GCA_016219875.1 Verrucomicrobiota bacterium
AACGAGTCGGAATGCGGGAAGCAAGAGGATGTGCGCACGCGCAACCACTATGGATTAGGCAACTGCTATAGTGGAATACAGCACGCGCCGTGCGGCGCCGACCGAGAAACCGGCGCGGAGCGCGAACGAACGGTTTTGAGGCAGGCAAGGGGGGGCGGCGCGGTCCTGCAACTGGCGCGGGCAGCGAAGGTTTTCCGGCTTTCGGGAACTTGTGCCGGGACAGCAAACAATTCCCATCTGATTCCGCATTCACAGGAGGGGTGTATGTATCGTTGTACAGCGACCAGCATTGAGGGTTTCGTGCAGCAGTTGGCCGTGGCCTATGTGACGCATGGCTATTGGTTCTATGTGACCGGCTGGATTCCGGAGGACAAGGACCCGCGAAAGACCGATGAGAAGTTGGTTCGACAATACGGCCTCAACGTCTCGAAGTGGACGCGCTGCCGGCGCAAGAAAGCCGGTCTGGCCAGCGTGCAATATCTGCGCTACGAGCGGTTCTTCGTGCTCGTGGCCACGCACGGCCAACACGCGCTTTTCGTCAATGAACCCTATTTCCAGGATTTGCGGGAGAATCCACTTGAGTTTGCCGGCTACAGCATCGGCTGCCGCCGCGGATGGGATGGCAATCACCATGCCTCGGTGCGGTTGAGCCGTGGCCGTTGGCAGACTTTGCGTAACAGCTTCGCCTGGCTGGCCCTGCGGCCGGATGTCGAGGACGTGGCCGCCGCCTTCCGCACCATTCCCGCGGCGCCCTACGCGCCGGTGCGTCGCCAACTGCTGCAACTGCTCGGCCAAGTGAACCGTCGCCGCAAGGCCGCCAATCTGGAAATGGTTCCGGTCTCCGCGCTGCGGCTGCGGCGCAGCCCCGTGGCGCCATTTCGAGAACACGAGTCCGCGCTCGCGACTTGATGGAACCTCGGAAGTTGGCGGTGGGCGCGGTGGTGATCTGGAGGGGGATCAGGATCCCTCCGTCAAAACGGCTCGTCGGCCGGCGCAGTGGAGGGTTGTTCTTTCGCGATCACTGGGCTCGCGACCGGGGAGCGCAGTTCAATGACTCCCGGCGCGACACACGTGACCTGGACGCGGTGGCCAGGCGGGAACCCCGCCTGTTCCAGCCAGCGTCCCATGAGGCGGATTTTGGGTTTGATCAGCCCCTTCCAGCGGTCGCCGTCCGCCTCGATCTGAAGCGTGCGCACGGTCGGAGGCGGCTCCCTCCGCGTCGGGGGTGGCAGACTTTCTGAGAGAGAGAGCCATTGGTGTCCTCTGCCTTCGCGGCGCTCCATAATTCGTGTCCATTGATGTTCCCTAGTTGATCAGCCCCATCTTGCGCGGTGATGTCAAAGAAAGCGCCCACGCTGGGCCTCCCCGTTCAAGTTGGCAGCGGCACAGACGCCTCCTGTGAATGGCCGGATTCTAACACGGTTTGATTTCTTAAGGAACAGGCCGCGCGGGTCTGCGCGCGGGTCTGAATCTCCCTCCGCCCATGCCGAGTGATTCCGCACCCTTGCGCTCCCGACGCGGCCCGCGTTCGGGGTCGGTTGACTAAGGGAATCGAGTTGAGGCATTCTACGGTCGGAAAAGGTTTCCACTTCACGGAAGGTTCATCATTCCTACGCGCCACGCGGCCCCAGGGCCGCTCTTTCTTTCTCACTCAATTTCCCGGCGACGTGGCCCCTGTTGGGCGGCGCCGCCGCGGAGAAACTCCCCGCCGGATCGAGGTGCCGCTGGCGCCCGACGGGAGAACAACCCAAACCCAGCGCAGACCGGCTCACCCCGGTTCGCGGCACGGAAAGAAAGTCGTGTATGAATAGTGTTACAAGTAACTTCAAGGCCACCGCCTTGACCGAAGAAACCCTGCGCACCCAAGCCCCCAGCATCTTTGCCACGGGACCGATGGCCGGTCTCAGTAGGAAGTATGCGTTTGTCCCCACAGCGCAGATTGTGAACGATCTGCGGGCGCAGGATTGGGTGCCGGTGGCGGTCGAAGAACAACGCATCCGCACGGAAACCCGGCGGGGTTTTCAGAAACACCTGCTGCGTTTTCGGCGTGCCGAGCAAATGGAAACGCTGGACGAATGGAACGTGGAACTGGTGTTACTCAACTCGCACGACGCGGGTTGCGCGTATCAGTTCCACGCCGGCATCTACCGGCGGATCTGTAGCAATGGATTGGTGATTGCCAACGATTCGTTCCGTGTCATGCGGTTCCGTCATACCGGACTGCTGGGCGGGGAAATTGTGCAGGCGAGTTTGCGCCTGCTCGATTTCGCGCCGCGCATCGGCGAGTTGGTCAACCGCTTTCGCGAGCGCCAACTGGAAGTTCGCGAGGCGCAGGAGTTCGCGCGCCACGCGCTGCTGCTGCGCTACGAGAGCCTGGCCGAAGCGCCGATCGAACCGGACACGCTGCTCCAAGCGCATCGTCCCGAAGACGAAGGCGCGGACCTTTGGAGGGCCCTCAATCGGATTCAACTGAATCTGGTACGGGGCGGCGTCTCGGATTGGCACAAGGACCGGCGAGGGAAACTGCGTTCGGTCCGGGCGCTGCGTGGTATTGATTCCAAAGTCACCCTCAACAAGGGGCTGTGGGGTCTGGCCGAACGGCTGGCCAGAGGCGAGCCGCTGGCATCTCCATCCGAGGTGGCGCTGAGCGCTTGAAGCAGCAAGGTTAGGTGGGCAACAAGGTTGCGTGGAGTGAGAGGAGGAACATCGCAAGGTGTTTGGTTCTTTCGCATGGTTACCCGGCTTTCGGGGGTTGTGCCCACAAACAATCCTCACACTTTTCCCGACAACGAATTTCGCGCTCTTCGCCATGCGCAGACACCGGGGCCTTGGCCGTGTCAGGGATTGGTCCAGTCCGGTTCTCTTGGTTTCGCGACCAATCCCACGGGCCGCGCGGCCCTGGAGCGCAGAAGCCCACTAATCCCATCCCTCACCTACAGCCGGCAGCCCTGCTCAAGAGCTTGCCCGACAAAGTCAGACGGAACTCGCGAGGTCTCTCTCGAAGCCGCCCCCCCGCGAATGGGTGAAACCAGATGGATGCATCTCACAACTCCACGATCATCTCGGCCTGGAAATCCGGGTCCAACCGCTTGGGATACCCCCGCTGGTTTGACAGAACGTGGGTCTGGCCAAGGGTGTAATGCGTCGAGTGGTGCGTGTGGCCATGAATCCACAACGGCACTCCGCTCCACTCGATCAGGCCGTCGAGGTTGGAGGCAAACGCCGCCGTCAGCAATTGGCCCCGCAAGCGCGCGGGGAGGGATTGGCTGCTGGGCGCATGGTGGGTCACGATGATGGTCGTGCGC
>JACRJZ010000020.1 GCA_016219875.1 Verrucomicrobiota bacterium
GAGCCCCGGGCACCCACGCACCATTGACCAACCGGCCTGTGCTTCCGCTGGCACGCGCCACCGCTCAAACTACCTCACTCGCCCCATCTCGAAAGTTACTTCCATCCGCCCACCGCCTCCGGCGGTTGATTGGCTGAGCCGGAACGATGCTGTGAAGATTTTCACGGCATCGTTACGGCTAAGAGCCTGTTTGAAAACTCCCTTAGGCCGCGATGAATCGAAGTTGGGAGTTCCGCGTTGACGCGGTTTAACGGGGACGCGCAGCACAACCCGCTTCAACGCGGAACTCCAAACGGGGTTTCAAACAGGCTCTCAGGCTCCAGCCTGAACTCAACCGTCTTGGCTTGCCGTGGTCCGAATCGGACAAACTTGGGAGGCGATTTCAAAACCGTAGCAGCCGACGTGAGGAGGCTCCAACTTCAACGGAAACAGAGCCTCCTCACGTCGGCTGCTACGGTTTTGAACGAGGCTCTTGGTTCGCTTTTCCCGCATGAAGGATGCTCAGCCCGGCTTCGTCAAACCAGCCGCCTGACCCGATCAGCGATGCGAACACAAAACACGGCCATGCACAACTTGACCCGACGCGATCTCCTGAAACTGACCTCACTCGCCGCCTGCGGTTTTGCGATTCCCCATCCACTCTGGTCGGCCACAAAAGAAGCAGCAGCCGTGACGTCACCCAAGCCGCTAGAGCCACTCAACCGGTTTCCCTGCATGGTCCAGGAGTATTTCGTCGAGCGACTGCGCCAGTGCGGGGCGGCCCATCAGAAGGCCCACGCGGCCCTGCGGACCAAGGCCGATGCTGAAGCTTACGTCGCGTCCGTGCGGGAGAGAATTCGCGCCTGCTTCGGGCCTTTCCCCGACAAGACGCTGTTGAACGCGCGGACCACCGGCGTGGTCGAGCGCGACGCCTACCGGATTGAGAAAGTCATCTTCGAAAGCCGGCCGGGCTTGCTGGTCTCGGGCAACCTCTACCTGCCCAAAGGCCGCCCACTTCCGTCGCCGGGCGTGATCGGCGTTTGCGGTCACTCGGACAGCGGCAAAGCCATCGAGGCTTACCAGTCGTTTTCGCAAGGGCTGGCCCGGCTGGGCTACGTGGTCTTCATCATCGACCCGATTGGCCAGGGGGAACGCCTGCAATACCCGGACGCCCAATTGAAATCGCGGATCGGTGTCGGCGTGCGGGAGCATTTGCTGGCGGGCAACCAACAGTTTCTCATCGGCGAATTCCTCGGCGCCTGGCGGGCCTGGGACGGCATCCGCGCACTCGACTACTTGCTCACGCGGCCCGAGGTGGACCCGCGCCACGTCGGCGTGACCGGCAACTCCGGCGGCGGGACGCTGACCACCTGGTTGTGCGGCCTGGACTCGCGCTGGACGATGGCGGCGCCGAGCTGCTTCGTCACCACGTTCCGCCGCAACCTGGAGAATGAGTTGCCGGCCGACACGGAGCAGTGCCCGCCGCGCGTCCTGGCGCTGGGATTGGATCACGAGGATTTCATCGCGGCGATGGCGCCCAAGCCGGTGATTCTTTTGGCGAAGGCGCGCGATTACTTTGACATCCGCGGGACGGAAGAGGCCTTCGCGCGGCTCAAGCGGCTCTACGGATTGCTCGGCGCGGAGGACAACATCGCGATGTTCGCCGGACCGACGACGCACGGTTACTCGGAGGAGAACCGCGAAGCCATGTATCGCTGGTTCAACCGCATCACCCGCATCTCGAACGCGCAAACCGAGCCGGAACTGGTCATCGAAAAGGACGAAACACTGTGGTGCGCGCCGCGCGGCCAGGTGAGTGAACTGAAATCGCGCCCGCTGCCCGCGTTCACCGCGGAGCGCGCGCAGGTCCTCGCGAAGCAGCGCCCGAAGCTGGATCGCACCGGGCTGGCGCGCATCGTCTCGGAGGCGCTCAAGCTCCCTCCGCGCAACGGCGTTCCCGACTACCGCATTCTTCGTCCCATCCCCTCGCGGCGTTATCCTCTGCCCCATGCGACGGCTTACGCCGTCAACACCGAACCCGGCGTTCACGCGTTGGTCTATCGCTTGGGTCAAGAGCGGCACGAGGCGCGTCCGCCCCAAGGCCCTCCACGCGCGGTGCTTTACGTGGCGCATCATTCCAGCGACGGCGAACTCCGCGACGAGCCACTCGTTCGCCAACTGCTGGCGGAAGAGCCGGCGGCGGCCTTCTGCGCGTGCGATGTGCGCGGGATTGGCGAGTCGCGGCCCAACACCTGCGGCCAAAACACGTTTCTCGATCCCTACGGCAGCGACTACTTCTACGCCATCCACTCGTTGATGTTGGACCATCCCTACGTCGGCCAGAGGACACACGACGTGCTGCGAGTGTTCGACTGGCTGAGACGCTGCGGCCACACCGAAGTGCATCTGGCAGCGCTCGGCTGGGGCGCGCTGCCGGCCACGTTCGCAGCGCTGCTTTCGGAACTGGTCGTGCAAGTCACGCTGAAGAACGCGCTGACCTCCTACGCCGACGTTGCGGAAGCCGAAACCTATGCGTGGCCGCTGTCGTCGTTCCTTCCCGGCGTGCTCGCGCGGTTCGACCTGCCCGACTGCTACCGGGAACTCCTGGCCAAGAAGCTGCGACAGATCGAACCGTGGGGCGCGAATGGCAAGCCATGAACGGGACGCTATCCGCATGAAGCGCTTTTACGACTGGACACGCGACCTGCATCTCTACGTGGGCCTGTTCCTCAGCCCGCTCGTGCTGGTCTTCGCGGTGAGCACGGTTCTGCTCAACCACAACTGGAAGACCGAGCCGCGCCGTGCTGCGAAGACGACGGCGGTCCCCGTGCAAATCTCCGGGGAAATCGGCAGCCTCGACCAAGCGAAACGGATTCTCGCCCAACTCCGCGTGACAGGGGAAATCAACTACGTACGGCACTCGGCCAACGAGCAGCGCCTCGTCATTCCCGTGATGAAACCGGGCGAGACGACGCGGGTGGAAGTCGATCTGCGCGCCCAAACTGCCACGGCGGAACGCCAGGCGGAAGGGCTGGGCGCAGCGCTGATCTATCTGCACAAGATGCCCGGTCCGCACCTGGCGAAGTACCGCGGCAACTGGATCTACAACGTCTTCTGGGCCGTGTTCGCCGATGCCACGGTGTGGGGCATGCTCTTCCTCACCGTGACGGGCCTCTACTTGTGGTGGGTGTTAAAAGCGGAGCGTGCGGTTGGTTTCGTGCTTCTGGTCGCCGGCGTCGCATCGTTTGCGCTGCTCGTGATCGCCCTGTCGTGGCCGGCACAAACGTGATGGATTCCAACTCAACGAACATGGCTCCTTCCAATTCCTCGCCGCCGGCCTTGTGGAACAAGAAGCTCCACATCTATCTGGGCTTGTATCTGCTCGTGTTCCTCTGGCTGTTCGCCGGCTCCGGCCTGCTCCTGAATCATTCCGGGTGGCGGTTCGCCGAGTTCTGGGACAAGCGCAAGCAGGCTACAACCACGCGCGCGTTCGAGCCGGGCGGCGCGGCCGACGATTTAGGCAGAGCCAGCCACATTCTGCAGCAACTCGGCATCACGGGAGAAATCGAGTGGACCCAAACTTCGCCGAAGAAGGACCGCTTCGAGTTCCGCGTCACGCGGCCGGGGCAGATGATCGAGGTCAGCGCCGACCTGGCTAAGAAACAAGCCACGCTGCGGGAAACGCGCGTGAATGGATGGGGCATCGTGAGGATGCTCCACACCTTTTCCGGCGTCCAAGGCACCGCCATCCGGCCGGAGCGCGACTGGCTCCTCACCAAACTGTGGAGCCTGTCGATGGACGCGGTGGCGGTCGGCCTCGTGTTCCTAGTGTTGAGCAGCGTTGTGATGACCTGGCAGCGTCGCGAGAAGCGGCTGGGGTCGGCCCTCGCGCTGATCCTGGGCGTGCTCGTGGGCGGCTTCTTCGTGTTCGGGCTGCGTTGGCTTTGAGATGCTATTTATGAAACTGACCTTTCTGAAAAACCGATTTCTGTTCGCAACCGTCCTCTCCCTGCTTCTCGCGCAAACTTGCCTGGGCCAATCCGCGCAGACGGACGCTTCGAGCCCCAGCGCCGCGCCGTTCGCGATCCCCACGTTTCACTGTCTCGGCCTTTACTGGTCACCGCCGGGCGGCGCGGCGGACAAGGAAGTTCAGGTTCGCTACCGCCGGCAAGGCGCATCGGATTGGAAAGAGGCGCTGCCGATGCGCTTCAACCCGATTCCCAACACGGACGAAGACTTGACCGATTACCGTGGCAGCATCGTCCACCTCACGCCGGCGACGACCTACGAAGTCCAGTTGACCCTTACGGGCACGCAGACGACCGCCAATCTCACCGCCACGACCTGGCGCGAGGAGTTTCCGGTCGGCGAGACCATCCGCGTCGGCGACCGCGATACGCCGCTGGCGATCACCAACTCCGGCACGCCCACCGCTTGGCGTGTCTATGACGGCCGGGGTGCGATCATCAACGTGCGCCACCAGCACGACTCGTGCATCACGATCAACGCCTCCAACGTGATCGTGCGCGGCTTCACGCTCAAGGGAGCCGGTGCCGCCACGAACACCACCACCAAGCCGATTGGCGCGATTCGCCTCGAAGGCGGCCACGACGTTGTCATCGAGGACTGCGACGTCTCCGATTGGGGCCGGCTCAACCCCAAGACCGGTTTCGGGGTGAACTACGACTCGGCCATTTACTCGCGCAGTGCGCCGCTGAAGCGCCTTATCGTTCAGCGCTGCAAGCTGCATCATCCCACCTGCGACGGCAGCAATTGGCACGAACCGACCTACCCCACGCACTCAATGGGGCCGCAGTGCATCACGCTCTTCGACACCGCGGGCAACCATGTCATCCGCTACAACGAATGCTGGTCCGACCTGGAGCACATGTATAACGACATCATCGGCGGCGGCAGCAATGGGAGCTTCCGTGGTTCGCCCGGCCACGACTCCGACATCTACGGCAACTTCGTCAGCCACTGTTGGGATGACGGCCTGGAGGTCGAAGGCGGCAACCGCAACGTGCGCGTCTGGGACAACTACATCACGCAAACCCTCATCGCGATTGGCAACGCCGCTACGTCCATCGGCCCGCTCTACCTCTGGCGCAACGTCACCGTCCGCCACCAGGCCCAGCCCGGTGCGCCCGGTTATCACTTCCTGAAAATGGGTTTCGCCGGCAGCGAAGACTGGATGACCGGCCACATGTACATCTTCCACAACACCGTCTTCCGCGCCGACGAATGGCTTCCCACCGGCGGCTTGGGCGGAGATCGCATCGTCAAGCACACCGTCTCGCGGAACAACATTCTCCACGTGCGCGGGCCGCGGAACCACAGCGCCAGCAACAACCGCCGGAACACCGGCAACGACTTCGACTACGACTTCTTCAACGGCCGAGTTCCCGAGGGCCACGAAGCCCACGGTATTCGCGGCGAACCGGCCTACGCCACCGGCGCGGGCTTCGATCCGGCGACCAAGACCGGCCGCTTCCAACTTGCGCCCAACAGTCCCGGCGCGAGTGCCGGACAGCCCATCCCGAACTTCAGCGATGGTTTCATCGGCCAAGCGCCCGACATCGGCGCCCACCAGCGCGGCGCGCCGCCGATGGAATTCGGCGTTGGCGCGCATCGTTGAAAAGTGGCCAGGCCGTATCCAGCCGAACTCGGCCAAGACCCGCTAAAAACCCACCTTGACCCGTGCCCGTCCCGTCTTAGAGTCAGTCCGATTGAATCAGACTCGAACGCAATTCTCAGTCTCCAGCGCCACGTCAACAGCCGACCTCTCCCCGCGATTATGAGCCAGCACCTCCTCCTCACTCTGCCCACCGTCTCCGTGGTCCTCGCCGTCCTGACGGGCTGCGTCCAATCGTCGGCGCTGCGGAGTGCCGATCCGTTCCGCCTGACGGAGCCGAAGAGCTACACCGCGCACCGAGCTTCCTCGAACAACCCCGACTGGAACTCGAACGACGACAGCAAACGCCCCATCCCCGGCGAAACCACCGTGCTGGCCGAGCTGCAAGGCCCCGGCGTGATTACTCACCTCTGGATGACCATCGCCGACAACGAATACGGCTGGCCCCGGCTGCTGCGCTTGCGCGTTTATTACGATGGCAGCGAGACGCCCAGTGTGGACGCCCCCATCGGCGACTTCTTTGCGGCCGGCCACGGCTTCGAAGGCGAGGTCGAGTCGCTCATGGTCCGCAACAGCTCCGCCGGCCGCGCCCGCAATTGTTATTGGCCGATGCCGTTCCGCAAGTCCTGCAAGATCACCGTCACCAACGAAGGCCGCCGCCGGGTGTCGATGCTCTACTTCCACGTCGATTGGAACAAGGTCCCCTCGCTCCCGGCGAACACGCTTTACTTCCATGCTCGTTATCGACAGGCCCTGCCCGCGCCCGCAGATGGTTCCAACTACGAATTCCTGAACGTCGCCGGCCGGGGCCATTACGTCGGCACGGTCATGTCGGTTGTCCAAGCCGAAGCCGGCTGGTTCGGCGAAGGCGATGATTACTTCTGGGTGGATGGCCAGAAGCCGTCCATCGAAGGCACCGGCAGCGAGGACTATTTCAACGATGCCTGGGGTCTGCACGTCAACGACGGGCCGCACTACGGCGTCACCGTGGCGGAGGGCACGGGCCTGGGTTCGCGCATGACCGCCTATCGCTGGCATTTGCATGACCCGATCCCGTTCACGAAGTCGCTCAAGGCGGAGATCGAGCACCGGGGCTGGACCTACAACGCCGACGGCACGGTCAAGTCCGCCTTCGGCAAGCGCACGGACCTGATTTCGAGCGTCGCTTTCTGGTATCAGGAAGGCATCGCCAAGGATCAGCCACCCGTGCCCTACGGCTCCGCGCGCTTGCCGCAAGGCAACGCCCTCCAGATCGAGGTAGAGAAATCGCTGCCCGACTGCAAAGCCGTCGAGGGGAAAGCCTCGCTCAGCCCGGAACTGTTCTGGTCCAAGGACGTCATCCTGTTCGAAGGCAAGGGCAAGGGAGCGAAGCTCGAGATTCCCTTCGAGGTGCCCGCAGACGGCAACTATGAATTGTACACGGAAGTCGCTCAGGCTTCCGACTATGGCATCTACACCGTGTTGCTGGATGGCCGGCCGCCGCACGCGCCGCAACTCGAACATGAGCCGGGCGCGGACATCCGCCCGCAAACCCAGTTCGACGGCTACGCGCTCGAAACCTACGTCGGGCTGGGGCACCAAGTCGGCTGGGTTGGCCTCTCCCAGGGACGGCACACGCTCACGTTCCTCTGCCTGGGCAAGCGCGAAGCCTCGTCCGGCTACAACTTGGGCGTGGACAACATCTTGCTGGCCAAGGTCGGCCCTGAAGCTTGGGCCGCCGCGGCGAGCGTGAAAGAGCCGCGCGTTCCGACCGGAGACATCACCGAACTGGGTCGGGCCTTGACGTCCGATCCCGATCCAGTCACTCGCGGCTTGGCCGCGGTCGCCCTGCGCGATCAAGCGCAGGCGTCCCTGGCCGCGCTGCCGGCGCTCATGGCCGCGCTCAAGGACAGCGATGTTTGTGTCCGCATGATGTCCGCCAACGCCATCGCCGCCTTGGGCAAGGACGCCGCCCTGGCCACGCCCGCGCTGATCGTTGCCGCCTCGGTGAAAGATGAACAGGTTCACGTCCAGCGTGCCGTCGCCAACGCGCTCGGCAGCATCGGCAAGCCCGGCGCTGCGCCGGCACTGCCGGTGCTGAAGGAACTCGCGAAGATCCCGCGCGTCCGCTGGGCCGCCGAATCGGCGATCCGCAAGATCGAATAGCCTCAATGGAGGCAGGCTGGTAGGGCTGATTCAAGAAGGAGCGCGGGCAGCCTGCCCGCGTGTTTTTCGTTCCCATTTTCGACGGAACGCGCGGGCAGGCTGCCCGCGCTCCTCTCCGCTTGTTTCTTGAATCAGCCTTGAGGCAGGCCGGAAACGAGTCAAATCGCAGCTTGCCAGCCAGGCCAAGGGCCGGCAGGGTTGGCGCCTCACAGTGGCAGCGAACGCGATGAGCAGATGGATGCAGCGACAATGGACAGGGCGCGCCGGCCAGGCTGGCGCGGCTGTACGCATTGGCGCGGCGCTCGGGCTCGTGTTCAGCCTCCTCTATTCGCCCATCCACCTCAATCTGGAGCCGCACTTTGACGACGCGGACTTCGGATCCCCCGCGGCCGCGGCGTGGGCTACGGCGTTGGTTGGGGAGGAAAGCCATGACGGTGATGGGCACCATGAACGGCATCCCGCAGCGCACCACAAGTTCAAGGGGGTGAGTTCCGAGCGGTTGGTGGTGGTGGAGATGCTGGTGGTCCCGGCGGTGGAATGGATGGACGCCGAAAAGGACTGTCCCCAACCGCCGGTGTTTGGTTTCTCGGGGCTTTCGCCGCCGGAGCTTCCTCACGGCTGGCAATTCCTCTTCCGCGCGGCACTTCCTGTCCGCGCTCCTTCCCTGCTTTCCTGACAGTCCTTCCCGGACTGGCTTTGGCGTTGGGCACGTTCTATTTCGCCTGACGCTTCTCCCCCTCTTAACCGCCGCGTCTTGCGCTTCCGCGGCAGCCCTGTTGGGTAATTTTCTGGAGCGCGAAGAAAGCTTTGTCGATATGAAGATGAATTGTATGCAGCGGTGCGCCAGCCTCGTGACGGCGGGCGCGATTCTCAGTGTGTTGAATGGGTGTTCTCGACAGGGGCCGACCGCCGAGGCCGGCGGGCACGGTGGAGACGCCAAGACGGCGCAAATCAGCGTCTTCGGCGAGCGCCACGAAATCTTTGCGGAACATCGGTTGGTCGTAGCCGGCACGCCGACCAAGTTTGTGACGCATGTCACGGACTTGAAGACGCTGGAACCGCGCCGGGAAGGCCCGGTCCGATTCCAGATGCGGCTGGGCCAGGAAGCCCCCGTCGAGCAGGTCGAGAAGGCTCCCACGCGGGCGGGCATCTATGAGGCGATGCTCACTTTCCCGAAAGCGGGGGAATGGAGTGTCGCGCTGATGGTGCCCACCGAAGACGGGGAGAAGACCATCGCTTTCCCGCCCGTGAAGGTCTTCGCGTCGGCGGACGAAGTGGCCAAGGCCCCGGAGCCGGAAGCGCCGACGGGCATCAGTTTCCTGAAGGAACAGCAATGGAAGATTCTGGCCGGGACCGAGCCGGCGACGAAACGGAAGCTGGTTGAGCAGTTGCGCCTGCCGGCGATGGCGGCGGCCCGTCCGGGGTCGCTGGCCCAGGTGACGCCGCCCATCGCGGGACGTTTGCTGCTGCCGCCGGGCAAGGCCATGCCGCTGGTCGGCGAGAAGGTGGAAGCCGGACAAACACTCGCCCTCATCCAGCCGTCGTTCTCCGAGATGGCCGCGCGGTTTGTGGAAGCGGAAGGCGAAGTCGTCCGCGCCAAGCTCGCGCTCGAACAGGCGGACTTGGCACTCAAGCGGATCGAGAAGCTGGCCAAGGCCGAAGCGAAATCAGGACGCGAGTTGCAGGACGCCGAGTTTGTGGTCAAGACCGCGCAAGCCAAATACGACGCCGCGTTGGCGCTTCAGGCCACTTATCGCCAGGCCAGCACCAAGCTGGGCGGGCAGAACAGCGCGGCCAGCCAACCGGCCATCGAACTTCGGTCGCCCATCGCCGGGATCATCATCAACCAGTCTGGCGCGGCCGTTGGCGAATTCATCACCCCGGAGAAAGCGGTGTTCACGGTGCTCGACGCGGGCAGCGTTTTCATCGAAGCGCATGTCCCCGAAGCGAGCGTCAAGCGTCTCGGCACGACGAAAGCGGCCAGTTACGAAGTGCCGGGCGAAACCGGACAGTTCATTCCCATCACCGGCGATGGCGCGGGCCGCCTCGTGTTTGTCGGCATCCAAGTGGACACGGCCACGCGCACAGTGCCGTTGATCTATGAAGCGAAGAACCCGGAAAACCGCCTGCGGGTCGGGCAATCGGTGAACCTTTTTGTCGAAACCTCTCGGGCGGAAGACACGCTGGCCATCCCCAGCGCGGCCATTGTCGAGGAAGACGGGCGGCCCATCGCCTTTGTGCAAGCGGGCGGCGAGACGTTCCAGAAGCGCGACCTTACGCTCGGCATCCGCGATGGGAACTGGGTACAAGTCCTGTCAGGCATCACCGAAGGCGAGCGGGTCGTCACCAAGGGTGCGTATGCCGTGCGGCTCGCTTCGGTGTCTTCGGCCATCCCGGCGCATGGGCATGTGCATTGATCTCAACCACAAAACCAAACCACCACCATGACAGCACTGATAACCACCTCCCTCCTGGCCTCCTTGATGACCGTCACGGGCTTGAGTGAAACCGTCAACTTCGACAACGCCGAGGTTGGCAAAGCACCGCCGGGATGGGCCGCCACCAAGACCGGCAAAGGCGAACCCAAATGGGCCACCGTCGCCGATGACACCGCGCCATCAAAGCCGGCTGTTCTCAAACAAAGCAGCGAGGCGGACTACCCCGTCGCGTTCAAGAACGACACGAACCTCAAGGACGGTTTCGTGGAAGTGAAGTTCAAACCCGTGTCCGGCAAGGAGGATCAGGCCGGCGGTGTCGTTTGGAGGGTGAAGGACGCGGACAATTACTACGTCGCGCGGGCGAACGCGCTGGAGGACAACGTACGCATCTATCATTTCGTGAAAGGCATACGGACTCAGTTCAAGGGCGCGAATGTACCTGTGGCCGCAGATCAGTGGCAGACGTTGCGCGTGAACTTTTCCGGCAGCCGCTTCACCGTCGTTTTCAATGGCAAGGAACTGTTCACTGCCGAAGACGAGACACACAAAGAGGCGGGCAAGGTCGGCGTGTGGACGAAGGCCGACAGCGTGACGCTGTTCGATGACTTCAGCTACGGCGCGAAATGAACTCCATGCCCGCCCGAATCCTTGCCTGCGTCTCGGCCTTGCTGCTGGTCACCGCGCCACGCTGCTTTGCTCCGCCGCCACTTGTCACGGGCGATGTGCCCACAGCGGACAAGCAGACCTTCGAGTGGTATGCCGGCGTGCGGTATCAAGAAAGCGAGAGTGGAGTTCCCGCGCGATTGTTACCATTTACTGAACTGGTCTATGGCCTGACCGACCGGATGGAACTCACATTCGAGACCGCCGGCCTGAGCAAAGACCACGAATACGGCCTGAGCGATTCAGTCGTCGGCACGAAATACGTCTTTCTCAAGGAAACCGAACGGCGGCCCGGCATCGCGGGTTCGTTCGAGTTGAAGTTGCCGACGGGCGACGAATCGCGCGGCCTCGGCAGCGACGAGTTCGACTACGACCTCCGTCTGCGTGCCCAAAAGACATGGGGCTGGTTCACAGCGATTGGCAACGCCGGCTACACCTTCGTCACCGACCCGGAATACGGGGGAGTGACCACCAGCGCGGAGAACGTGTGGCTCTTGACGCTCGGGCAGGAGTATCAGGTCGCGAAGAAAACCAAGCTGCTATCGGAACTCTACTTCGTCAGCCGCGAGGAGCCGGGCGAAGCGAACCGCCTCGCCGCGAACATCGGCTTCAAGCACAAGCTCCGTGACAACTTCACCGTCCACGCCGCCATTGGCAGAAGTGTGCGTGAGGAGAATCGCGGCGGGCCGGACTTGCGCGTGTATGTCGGCGTGAAGTGGGAATTCGGTGCGCCGTGGCGCAAACGAGAGGAATGACAGCATGAAGTGGATGAGTTGCGAAACAGTGAAGCTGGGCCGCGTGGCCTGGCCGCAACCCATCCACGGCCTAAGCGTAATTCTACTATGATTGAAGCCCTGATTAGTTGGTCGCTGCGCAATCGCGCGGCAGTTCTGGTGATGGCCGGCCTGTTGCTGGTCATTGGTGGCTATACCGCCATCAAGATGCCGGTGGATGTGTTCCCGGATCTCACCGCGCCGACGGTGACGGTCATCACCGAAGCGAGGGGTATGGCCCCCAGCGAGGTCGAGAGCCAGGTGACGTTCCCCATCGAAGCGGCTGTCAACGGCGCGTCCGGCGTACGGCGCGTGCGCTCGGCCACGGCGGTGGGCCTGTCCATCGTATGGATTGAATTCGATTGGGGCACGGACATCTATGCCGCCCGTCAAATCGTCAGCGAGAAGGTCAATGTCGCGGCGGGCGGACTGCCGCCGGAAGTGGACCGGCCCGTGCTCGCACCCGTGTCGTCCATCATGGGTGAAATCCTGTTCATCGCGCTCACCTCGGACAAACACACGCCCATCGAATTGCGCACCACGGCGGACACGGTGATTCGCCGGCGCGTCCTTTCCGTGCCGGGCGTTTCCCAAGTCACGCCCATCGGCGGGGGAGTGAAGCAGTTCCAGGTGATGCTTTCGCCGGCCAAGCTGCAAGCTTATGGCGTGTCGTTTCAGCAGGTGACGCGTTCGTTGGCGGAAGGCAACGAGAACGTATCCGCCGGGTTCATCAACGAGCGCAGTTCAGAGTGGCTGATTACGGGCGTCGGACGCGTGCGCTCGCTGGGGGACATCGGGGAAACCGTGGTCATGGCGACGAACGGCATTCCCACCAAGGTCGCGGACCTCGGCGACGTCGTGATTGGCGAGGAACCGAAGCGCGGCGAAGGGTCCACGAAAGGAAAACCGGCGGTGATCCTAGGCATTCAGAAACAGCCGGGCGCGAACACGCTGATGCTGACCAAGGAGCTTGATGCCGTGCTCGACGACATCGCCTCGAAACTTCCCGCCGGGATGAAAATTGACAAACGCATCTTCCGCCAGGCGGACTTCATCGAGATTGCCATCCGCAACGTGCAAGGCGCCCTGCGCGATGGCGGCCTGCTGGTGGTAATCATCGTGCTGCTGTTCCTGGCCAACGTCCGCGCCACATTCATCACGCTCACGGCCATTCCGCTCTCGCTGGTGGTGACGGTCCTGGTGATGAAATCCTTCGGCGCGACCATGAACACCATGACGCTGGGCGGCATGGCCATCGCCATCGGCGCGCTCGTCGATGACGCGGTGATTCTCGTCGAAAATGTGTTCCGCCGGCTGCGCGTCAACAGCCTGCACCCGGAGGACAAGCGCAAGCACACGATGCAAGTCATCTTCGACGCGAGCATCGAAATCCAGAAATCCATCGTCTTCGCCACGCTGATCATCGCTCTGGTGTTCCTGCCGATTTTCTTCCTGAGCGGGGTCGAGGGGCGTCTGCTCAAACCACTGGGCCTGGCGTATATCGTGTCGCTGGGCGCGTCGCTGCTGGTGGCGCTGACCGTGTCGCCGGTGCTGTGTCACCTGCTATTGCCGCGCAGCCGCGCTGTACTGACCGGGCATGAACCTCGGGTGGTGACCTGGCTGAAATCGCATTACGCGAAAATCCTGACGCCGGTGCTGGCGCATCCATGGCGCGTGACCGTGCCCGCGGCGGCGGCGCTGCTGGTGGCGCTGGTCTCGACCTACTTCATGGGCCGCTCATTCCTGCCCGAGTTCAACGAAGGCACACTGACTCTGAGCGCGGTCACTTTGCCCGGCACGTCGCTCGAACAAGCCAACGAGTATGGCAGCATCATCGAACGGACGCTGTTCGCCCACCCCGAGGTGATCGGGGTGGCGCGCCGCCAGGGCCGGGCCGAGTTGGATGAACATGCCCAGGGCGTGGAGTCATCCGAGATAGATGTCTCCTTGAAGATGCAGAAGCGGACCAAGAAGGAACTGCTCGAAGCGTTGCGGCGCGATTTCTCGCTGATTCCGGGCATGAACGTCATCATCGGCCAGCCGATTTCGCACCGCATTGATCACATGCTGTCCGGCACGCGCGCCAACGTGGCGGTGAAAATCTTCGGCGACAATCTCTACCAACTGCGTCTGCTGGCGAGCCGCGCCCGCAAGGAAATGGAAGCCGTGCCGGGTGTGGTGGACTTGTCCATCGAACAGCAAACCGACGTGCCCATCCTGCGCGCGCACTTCGACCGCAACGCCATTGCCCGCCACGGCCTGACCGTGCGCAACGTGGCGGTGACGATGGAGGCGGCGGTCAAGGGGGTGACCGTCTCAAGGGTGCTGGAAGGCCGCAACTCGTTCGACTTGGTGGTGCGCCTGACGGGGCCGGAGGGTTGGCGCACGGAGGACATCGGCGACTTGCTCGTGGACACGCCGGCTGGCGCGAAAGTGCCGCTGAAGAGTCTGGCGGACATTCGCAAGGAAACCGGCCCGAACTACATCAGCCGCGAACAAGTGGAGCGGAAAATCGTGGTCATGTGCAATGTGGCGGGAAGAGACGTGACGTCGGTGGTGAACGAATGCAAGAAAGTCGTTGATCCTCTCGTGGCGGGGATGCCGGGATACCGGGTGGATTACGGCGGCCAGTTCGAGAGCGCGGCGGAGGCCGGGCGAATTATCGCGTTGCTGGGCATCGCGGTGGTCCTGGGCATTGGCTTCCTGCTAAACTTGGCGTTTGGGTCGGCCCGTGACGCCGCGCTGATCATGCTCAACCTGCCACTGGCGCTCATCGGCGGCGTGGTGGGCGTGTTCGTGTCGGGAGGCGTGCTGAGCGTGGCGTCGCTGATTGGGTTCATCACCGTGTTTGGCATCGCCACGCGCAACGGCATCATGCTGGTGTCGCACATCAAACACCTGGAGCAGCACGAAGGAGTGACGGACTTCCGGGAGGCGGTGTTCCGCGGAGCGATGGAGCGACTCGCGCCCATCCTGATGACCGCGCTGGCGGCGG
The DNA here is from genome assembly GCA_016219875.1 of Verrucomicrobiota bacterium. Lineage (GTDB taxonomy): Bacteria > Verrucomicrobiota > Verrucomicrobiia > Limisphaerales > JACRJZ01 > JACRJZ01. The sequence continues at coordinate 14,629 of JACRJZ010000020.1, forward strand.
GCCTGGCTTTGATTCCGCTGGCCCTGGGCGGGCACAAACCGGGCAGCGAGATTCAAACGCCGATGGCGATTGTCATTCTGTTTGGGCTGCTGACTTCGATGCTGTTGAACATGATTGTGGTTCCGGCGCTCTATCTGCGCTTCGGGCGGCCGGTGGAAATTGAGTAAGGAACGTCATGACCTACTACCTCATTAAACTCTTCCTGAGCGCGGCGGTGATTGTCGCGGTGACTGAAGTATCCAAGCGCAGTTCACTGGTTGGCGGCCTGCTGGCGTCCCTGCCGCTCACGTCACTCCTGGCGATGGTCTGGCTTTATGTGGACACCAAAGACGCCGCGAAAGTAAGGGCGCTCTCGACGAGCATCTTGTGGCTGGTACTGCCGTCGCTGGTGCTGTTCATGGTACTGCCGCTCCTGCTCAAGCGGGGTGTCAACTTCTACGCCAGCGTGGGACTGGCCACGCTGGCCATGCTGGGTAGCTACGGCGGGATGCTCGCGTTGCTGCCGCGTTTTGGAATCAAACTCTGACCTTTTGTTTCTGACCTATGAAACCTCTTTGTCTTTTTCTGGTGGTGGCAACGGCAGCGCATGCGGTGTCGCCAACCAACCGTCTCGAAAATCTTACCCTTGAGCAGGCCATCGCCCTGGCCGAGGGACAACATCCCGGCTTGGCAGAAGCTCGCGCACTAATTGACGCGGCCGACGGCCGGGCGCGGCAGGCGGGCGCGTTCCCGAACCCCGAAGCCATTGTCGGGGCACAGCAGATTCCTTTCAGCGGCAACGCCCCGAACGAAAAGGAATACGTGGCGGGCGTCGGGCAGACGATCCCACTCGGCGGGCGGCTCGGCAAAGCGCGTCAGGCAGAACTGCTCGACCGCGAAGTCCGCGCGCGTGGGCTGGAAGTGAAGCGTCGGGACATCCGCAAGCGTGTCCACAGCGCCTTCGCCACCGCGCTGTATCAGGAGAAGGCTTGCCAGGCCCAAACCGAGATTCAGCGAAACGCCGAAAAGGCGGTGGTGACGACGCAAGCCCGCGTCGAGGCTGGGGACGCCTTGCGCGAAGACGCGGCGCGTGTGGAAATGGAACTGGCCCGCGCCAAAATCGAGTTGAAGCGCGCGGAGTCGCTGCGCGAACAGGCGCTGGTCACGCTGGCGTCAGCGATGGGCGACGCCACGCTGTCCGTGAAATCGCTCGTCGGGACGCTGGATGCGACCTTCGAAATTCCGACCCTGGAAACCCTGGCAGCCAACGTGTCGGCCCAGCCGGAGAGCGCGCTGGCGGATGCCGACATCCGCGCCCGGAATGCGCGGGTGGACGCGGCCAAGGCGGAGCGGATTCCCGACGTGAAGGTGGAGTTGCTTTACCACCGGCTGGAATCGAGCCAGCAGAACACCTTCGACGTGGGCCTGAGCATTCCGCTGCCGCTCTTCAACCGAAACCAGGGCAAGCTCCGCGAAGCCCGCGCCGAAGTGGCCGCCGCCGAAGCCCGCTCCCGCATGACGCAAAACGAACTGACCACGCGGCTGCGCGAATCCCACCTGCAACTCACCGCGGCATTGGCCAACAGCCGCACGTTGAAGGCCGAGATCCTCTCGCGGGCCGAGACTGTTTTGAAAGGCGCTGAAGCGCGCTACGCCGCCGGGGACATCAGCTTGGCGGACGTCTTGCCCGTGCGCCGCGACTGGGCGGCGGTGCAGTTGAGCTACCTGGAATCGCTGCGGGACGTGATGCAGGCGTGGGCGGAGTTGCGGCACTGGAGTCGTTGACAGCATGAAACCGCGCTCAACTGGCGGCGGAGCAAGCCAGAGGCGAGGCCGGAGTTCTGAGCGTTGCCGCACTGGATTCCAGCCCAAAAGGACCAAGCGCCGAAGGACTCGACGGGCGAGGCGCGGTTGTTCTCCCAACCCGGAACAAATGGGCGCCACCGGACACCCCGCCGTAGCGCGGGCTTTCCAGCCTTCCGTAGCGCCGACATGCTTGTCGGCAGCCCGTCCGCCACGATGCGGACATTCGAAACGCTCGCACGCCCCGCCGGCTGGAAAGCCTGCGCGACAGCAGACCGGAATGTCTGCACTACGGCGGCCATGCCAAGTTGCGCCCCGGAGGAAGCGAGCGTTGGAGCGTTGAACCGATGAAACGTTGAAGCGCTCCTTGCGGTTAAGGCGGGCGGGTGGCCCGCTTCAACGCTTCAACGTTTCATCGCTTCAACCTTTGGACTCCTTTCCCGCTTCGCTCTCAATCTCCCTCACTTCACCGGCCGGTACTGCGCCTTGGCCGTGGGCATGAGGGCCTTCAAGTCGGCGATGCGCCTTTCGTCCAGCGGGTGTGTGCGCAAGAACCACAAGCCTTGTCCGCCGCCGTGCTGCTGGTTGAACGCGGCGAAGCGTTGCCAGAACGCCACCGCCTGCTCAGGGTCGTAGCCCGCCCGCGCCATGTAGAGCAGGCCGATGTGGTCCGCGTCCGACTCCTGCGCGCGGCTGTGCGGCAGTTCGCGGCCGAGTTTGGCGCCGGCGCCATAGACGGTCATCATGAGCGACTGATACTTGGAGCCTCCGCTCGCCGAGCCGAGGGCCTGGCCGCCGAGGTTCATCAACGTGGCTTCGCTCATCCGGTTCGCGCCGTGCCGCGCCACCGCATGGGCCACTTCATGTCCGATGACGGTGGCCAGGCCGGCTTCGTCCTTGGTGATCGGCAGGATGCCCGTATAGACGCCGACCTTTCCGCCCGGCAGGCAGAAAGCGTTGGCCTCCTGGCTCTCGAACAGCACGAACTCCCATTGCGCGTTGGGCAGTTGGGCGACGGCGGCGATGCGGCTGCCGACCCGTTGCAACACGGCGTTGGCGCCGGCGTTCTTGCTGATGGGCACCTCTTTCTTCGTCTGCTCAAAGGCGCTCAGGCCGAGCTGCATTTCCTGGCCTGGACTCATGAAGTTGAGCTGGCTGCGTCCGGTTTCGGGAACGGTTTCACAACCGGAAAGGAACACCAGTGAAACGCCGGCCATGACCAGCCAGCCCGACCGCGAGCGAAGAATCCGTTTCATCGGCGGAGAAGAAAGCACGGGCGCGGCGAGCAGACAAGTGTTGAACTGGATCTCGGAGAATGTCATCCCGCCGATTGCCAACGACGCCAACCGCGTCTAGCCTACGCCATGCGTTGCCCCCATTGGGTTTCCGGTTGCACGCCGTTCGCCGCGAGGCGGAACTGGAGGGCGGGGGTGTTTCTCGGTGCTTTCGTGCTGGCGGCGATGCCCCTTTGCGCCGCCGAAATCGAGGAGGCCCGCGCCCTGTTTCTCTCCGGCCGATACCAGGAATGTGTCGCGACCGCCGCAGCGGAATTCAAGCAGCGCTCCTATTCCGAGCAATGGCGCCTGATGCTGGTCGAGGGCTTGTGGACCGTGGGCCGCTACACCGAAGCGCGCGCCGTCATCACCAACGCGCTGGCCCAGGAAACCTCCAGCATCCGGCTGCGGTTGCTGGCCCGCGACGTGTTCAGGAGCACCGGCGAAGTCTCCAGAGCCGATGACATGGTTCGGGAGATCATCGAACTGGTGCTGTCGCGGCCCTGGGCGTATCGCGATGGCCCTGACCTTGTGGTCGCAGGCCGGGCCGCGCTGCTCATTGGCCGGGATCCCAAGTATGTCATGGACCGGATCTACGCCCTGGCCAAGAAGGCGGAGGGCAGCCAGCGCGAAGTCTATCTGGCCACCGGCGATCTCGCGTTGGAGAAACATGATTTTGCGCTGGCGGCGAAGGCGTTTCAGGAAGGGCTGAAAAAGCTTCCGAACGATCCTGATCTGCACTTCGGGCTGTCCCGTGCCTACGCGCCCAGCGAACCGGCGCTCATGCTCGCGTCGCTGGAAGCCGCCTTGAAGCTCAATAGCAATCACGTCGCCAGCCTGCTGCTGCTGGCCGATCACCTGATCGACGCGGAAGACTACGCGGGCGCCGAGAAGCTCCTGGGGCAGGCGCGCGCGGTCAATCCGTGGCACCCGGAAGCGTGGGCGTATCGCGCCGTGATTGCGCATCTGCAAAACCAGCCGCCGAACGAACAAACCGCGCGGCAAACGGCGCTGAAGTTCTGTACGAACAATCCCGCGGTGCCGCATCTCATCGGCCTCAAGCTGTCGCAGAAATACCGCTTCGCCGAAGGCGCGGCGCTCCAGCGGGAGGCGCTCAAGTTCGACCGGAGATTTCTCCCGGCCAAAGCGCAACTCGCGCAGGACCTGCTCCGCCTCGGCGACGAAGCCGAAGGCTGGCGGCTGGCAGAGGAAGTCCACGACGCCGACGGCTACGACGTGAACGCGCTGAATCTCGTCACGCTCCGCGACACGATGGCGAAGTACCGCACTCTGACCAACGAGCATTTCGTCTTGCGCATGAGCCCGCACGAGGCGGCGCTTTACGGAGCGCAGGCGTTGAAGCTGCTGGAGACGGCGCGCGGCCGGCTGTCGGCGAAGTACGGCCTCGAACTGACCCAGCCCGTGCTGATCGAGGTGTTCGCGGACCAGAAAGATTTCGCGGTGCGGACGTTTGGGATGCCGGAGAACCACGGCTTCCTCGGTGTCTGTTTCGGGCCGGTCGTCACGGCGAACAGCCCGGCCTCGCGCCCCGGCCACCATTTCAACTGGCAGGCGGTGCTGTGGCACGAGTTCACTCACGTGGTCACGCTGCACCTCACGCGCAACAAAATGCCGCGCTGGCTGAGCGAGGGCATTTCCGTCTATGAGGAGCGGCAGGCGAATCCCACCTGGGGCGAGCGCCTCAACCCGCGCTACCGCGAGATGGTCCTGGGCGACGAGTTGACGCCGGTCTCGAAGCTCAGCGGCGCGTTTCTGACGCCGCGCTCCGAGTTGCACCTGCAATTCGCCTACTACCAGTCGTCGCTCGTGGTCCAGTTTCTCGTCGAGCGATTCGGCTTTGGGAAGCTGAAAGCGATCCTGCGCCAACTCGGCGAAGGCGCGGAGATCAACCAGGTCATCGCGCAGCACACCGCGCCGATGGCCACGCTGGAAACAGAGTTCACCGCTTACGCGCAGCGGATCGCCCAGCAGATGGCGCCCGGACTCGACTTCGAGAAGCCCGGGCTCAAGGCGCGCCGCGCGGAAGCGTCCGAGGAGTCCTGGGAGGAGTGGGCGAAAGCGCGGCCCACGAACTTCTGGGTGCTGACGCGGCAGGCAAAGGAGTTGGTGGACGAGAAGAAATGGGCCGAAGCCAGGCCGGTGCTGGAGAAATTGATGTCGCTCTATCCCGGTGACACAGGACCGGACAGCGCCTGCGCGCTGCTGGCCGAAGCGCATCGCGCCCTGGGCGAAACCAACGCGGAGCGGCAGGTGCTGGCGCAATTGGCCGCGCGCGACAGCGATGCCTTGGACGCTTATCAGCGGCTGATGGAACTGTGCGCCAGCACGGGTGATTGGCCGTCGGTCGTGCAGAGCGCGCGGAGCTACCTGGCGGTAAATCCTCTCGTGGCGCTGCCGTATCGGTTTCTCGCCGAGGCCAGCGAAGCGCTGGGCCAACTCCAGGCCGCGATCAACGCGCGCCGTGCGCTGCTGCAGCTTGATCAACCGAATCCGGCGGAGGCGCATTTCAACCTGGCGCGGCTGCTGCATCGCATGGGGGATCCCACGGCGCGCCGGCACGTTCTGCAAGCGTTGGAGGAAGCCCCGCGGTATCGCGCCGCGCTCCGGCTGTTGCTGGAGATGAACAGCAATGCACCGCCGCGTGAGGCCCGCGTGTCAGCCACCGGGGAAGCCCAGCCATGAACCGGCTGAAGCTCATTCTTTTGTTCCTGCTGCTCGCCGCGGGTGTTGCCCTCGCTCAGCGCTATCGCGGTTGGGCTGGCGGTGACCCTGTTTATCCCGAATATGAAACCGCCGTTACGGCACGGGAGGCGCCTTCGCACAGCACGGACATACCCAATTGGACCAACCATCCCGCGTTCGACAAAGACGCATTTACCTTCGCCCGCCTGCGCTATACGCGCCTGGAAAATGTGCGTGCCGGCTGGTGGCATTCGGATTTTCCCGACAGCGATCTGAACCTGTCGTTCCGCCTACAACAGGTCACGTCCTTGAAGGCGAATCCGGACGGTCGTGTCGTGAACATCACCGACAAGGAACTGGCGGATTATCCCTGGGTCTATATGGTCGAACCGGGAGGCCTTACCCTGACCAAGGAGGAAGTCACCACCCTGCGAAAGTATCTGCTCAACGGCGGCTTCCTCATGGCGGATGATTTTTGGGGTGAGCGGCAATGGGACAATTTCGAGCGCGAGTTCAAACGCGTCTTTCCCGAACGCGCCTTCACCGAACTGCCAATGGAGCACGCGATCTTCCACTGTGTATTCGACTTCAAAGGGCGGAAGAACAGCCTCCAAACGCCGAACGTGCTCACCGCCCAGCGCGGCATCAGCTACGAGACGCACGATGGCGAGGACTGCGCCGAGTTGCACGTGCGCGCGATCCTTGACGACAAGGGCCGCATCATGGTCCTCGCCACGCACAACTGCGACAACGGCGACGGTTGGGAGCGCGAGGGCGAAGACGACCGGTTCTTCCACGAGTTCTGCGAGAAGCGCGCCTATCCGCTGGCGATCAACATCCTCTATTACGCGATGACGCACTGAATGAACGCCCGCCGGAACATCAAATCTGCCGTGCCAAGGCGTCTGCTCCTCATGGAGCGGGTAGCAGCCGACGTAAGGAGGCTCACTCTCTTCCAAGTGAAGGTCAGAGCCTCCTCACGTCGGCTGCTACGTTTTAGGCCTTGGCTCGGGTTTGGCTGCCTTGTTGCCGTTTGGGTGCTTCTGACCACTGCCGCCCTGGCCCAGCGCCGCTGGTGGCGCGGCGGGGATTACGAGGACGCGCGCACGCCGCGCGAGCTCGCCCAGCACAGCACCGAGACGCCGAATTGGACCAACGCGGCCGGTTTCGAAAAGGACCAGTTCACCTTCGTCCGCATTCGCCGCGAACGCTCGCCCTACAGCCGCGGCGGGCCTTGGACGACCGACACGCCGGACAGCGACCTCAACATCTCCTATCGCCTCCAGCAGATGACCTCGATGAAGGTCGATCCCAACGGGCTGTTCCTGAATCTGACCGACAAGGAACTGCTGGACTTCCCCTTCATCTACATGGTGGAGCCGGGCAGCCTCTATCTTTCCTTCACCGAAGCGAAGGCGCTGCGGACCTACCTGCTCAACGGCGGCTTTCTCTGGCTGGACGATTTCTGGGGCGAAGCGGAATGGGAAGGCATGGCCGACCAGTTAAAGAAAGTTTTCCCCGACCGCGACTTCGTGGAGTTGCCGCTGAACCATCCGCTCTACCACTGCGTTTTTGACATCAAGTCCAAGGGGCAGGTGCCCAACGTCGAACTTGGCACCCGAAGTCAATTCGATCCGGACCACCGCACTTCGGAGCGTTTCGACGCCGACGAAGTCCACCATCGCGCGATCTTCGACGACAAGGGTCGCCTCATGGTCCTCGCCACCCACAACACCGACAACGGCGACGGCTGGGAGTGGGAAGGGGACAACCATTATTACTTCGCCGAGTTTGCGGAAAAAATCGCCTATCCGCTGGCGATCAACGTCCTGTTTTACGTCATGACACACTGAATGAATACGCTCATTGAAGAACCCCCGGTGGTCGCGGCGAAGCCCGCCCGCCAAGCCGAACGCGAAACCGTCGAGCGCCTCGTCGCCGGGCGGACGAAAATCGAAACCGAACTGGCCAAGGTCATCGTCGGCCAGAAGGACGTGATCGAGCAAATCCTGATCGCGCTCTTCGCCGGCGGGCATTGCCTCATCACCGGCGCGCCCGGCTTGGCCAAGACGCTGCTCGTGAAATCCATCGCCCGGATTTTCCACCTCAAGTTCCAGCGCATCCAGTTCACGCCGGACCTCATGCCCGCCGACATCACGGGCACGGAAATTCTCCAAGATTCCGCGGACGGCCGGCAGATGAAGTTTGTGCGCGGGCCGATCTTCGCCAACATGATCCTGGCCGATGAAATCAACCGTACCCCGCCCAAGACGCAGGCCGCCTTGCTCGAAGCCATGCAGGAGCACCAAGTTACCGCCGCCGGCGTGCGCCACGCGCTGGAGGAGCCGTTCTTCGTCCTCGCTACGCAGAACCCCATCGAGATGGAAGGCACCTATCCGCTGCCCGAGGCGCAGCTCGACCGCTTCATGTTCAATGTGGTGATGGACTACCTGCCGGAGGACGACGAAGTCGCGGTCGTCACGCGCACCACGGCGGACCCGCCGGCGGCCATAGAATCGCTTTTCGACCACGCCGAGGTGCTGCGCTTCCACGACATCGTGCGGTTGGTGCCGATCGCGGAAGAAATCGTGCGCTACGCCGTGAAACTGGCCGCCGCCTCACGACCTCATCAATCCGCCTCGCCGGACTTCATCAACAACTGGGTAAGCTGGGGCGCCGGCACGCGCGCCGGGCAGTTCCTCGTGCTCGGTGCGAAGGCGCGCGCGCTGCTGCAAAACCGCGCGCACGTCACCGTGGGCGATATCCAAGCGCTGGCCCATCCCACGTTGCGCCATCGCATCCTGCTCAACTATCGCGCGGAAGCGGAAGGCGTGCGCGTGGAGGACGTGATCAAGAAACTGGTCGAGACGATCAAGCCGCCTGTGGGAACATGACCGCCGCTCCTCCCAGTTCAGCCCTCCCGCGCGCCGGGCTCATTGATCCGCAAACGCTGATGAGCATCCGCAACCTCGAGTTGCGCGCCCGCGTGGTGGTGGAGGGTTTTTGGAGCGGGCTGCATCGAAGCCCCTACCACGGCTTCTCCGTTGAGTTCACCGAGTATCGCCAATACACCCCGGGCGACGACCCGCGCTATCTCGACTGGCGCGTCTTCGCCCGCAGCGACCGCTATTTCCTCAAGCGCTTCGAGGATGAAACCAATCTGCGCTGCCACCTGGTCGCCGACCAGAGCCGGTCGATGTCCTTCAGTTCCTTGAAATACACCAAAGCCGAATACGCCGCCACGCTGGCCGCGTCGCTCGGTTACTTTCTTCATCTCCAAGGCGACGCCATCGGGCTGCTCACGTTCGACGAGCGGGTGCGCGACTACCTGCCGCCCCGCCACCGCTTTGGGCATCTGCGCCGGTTGATGCTGTCGCTGGAGAAGCCCGCCGCCGGCCGGGCGACCGACATCATTGCGCCGCTCCAGCGCGTGGCGGAGATCGTCCGCAAACGCGGCCTGATCGTGGTGATCTCCGATTTCCTGGCGCCGCTGGATCGTCTGGAGAATGCTCTGATCCAACTGGCCGCGTGCGGGCACGAGGTGGTCGCGTTCCAAGTCCTCGATCCGGCGGAAGCCACGTTCAAGTTCAACGAACCGGCCGTCTTTGAAGACCTGGAAACCGGTCGGACGCTGATGATCGACCCCGGCACCGTCCGGACCGACTACACGCGCCGCCTGGAAGAACACTGCACCGCCGTGCGCGAGATTTGCCAACGGCTCGGCAACACCTGCTCGCGCCTGACCACCGACCAGCCGCTGGAGTTCGCGCTGTTTGATTTTCTACGCTCCCGCATGCAGCGCGGCAAGGCGGTCAAGAGAGTCACTCGTCAACACAGCGCTCCTGCTGGCCAGGCCCGATGAATACGAATTTGACGCGATCCACGCGAAGCGACGTAGCGCAGACTTTCAGTCTGCTGTATCGCAGGTTTCCAACCTGCGAACGCCTCGTCTGGAAGGACGCCCAGCCGATTGAAAATCGGCGATACAGCAGATTGGAAATCTGCGCTACGGCCTGGCGGCACGCCGAACCCTCATGAACTTCCTCGCGCCATTGTTCCTGCTGGGTGCGCTGGCCGTGGCGTTGCCGGTGATCTATCACCTCGTCCGACGGACCACGCGCGAGCGGACCGTGTTCAGCTCGCTGATGTTCCTCCGCCCGGCCCCGCCGCGGCTGACCCGGCGCAACCGGTTGGAGCACCTTCTCCTTCTTCTCCTGCGTTGCGCGGTGATTGGCTTGCTGGCCGTTGGGTTCGCGCGTCCATTCCTCAAGCGCGCCCTGCCGGAAGCCGCGTCCGCCGGTGCGCCGAAGCGGATCGTGGTGCTCCTCGACACCAGCGCCTCCATGCGGCGCGGACGGCTGTGGACCGAGGCGCGCGACAAGGCGGAGGTCATTCTCCGCGCCGCTTCGCCTGCGGACCAAGCCGCGCTGTTCACGTTCGACCGGCAGTTGAATCCGCTGATTTCTTTCGAGCAATGGAAGTCCATTCCCGCGGGGGATCGCGCGGCGCTGGCCCATCAGCGTCTGGCCGAGGCGAAAGCCGGTTGGACTGGCACGCTGCTCGACCAAGCTTTGATCCGTGCCGCCGAGATGCTGGCGGAGACGGACAAAGGACAAGTCGCCGGGCCACGCCAGGTCGTGCTGATCACCGACCTGCAATCCGGCAGCCGTTTGAACGCGCTTCAGGGTTACGACTGGCCCAAAGGCGTCGAGTTGGTCGTTGAACGTGTCGCGCCACGCTCGGCCGGCAACGCCGGACTGCACTGGGTCGCGGACAGCACCGATGCGCCGCGCACTGCGGAAGCGACGGTGCGCGTCCGCGTGAGCAACGAGCCTGACTCGCAACGCGAGCAATTCCAAGTGGGCTGGGCTGGCGCCAGCGGCGCGTTCCTCAGCAACGCCGTCGATCTCTACGTTCCGCCCGGCCAGAGCCGCGTCGTGGCGCTGCCGGTTCCGCCGACAGCGGCGGGCGCCGACCGCGTTCTCCTGCGCGGCGACGACGAAGCGTTCGACAACACCGTCTTCGTAGTTCCGCCAGAGCCGGCCCGCGTCAGTGTTCTCTACCTGGGCAGCGAATCCGAGACCGACATCCGCCAGCCGCTCTATTTTCTCCGGCGTGCCTTTCAGGAAACCCGCCGCCAATCAGTGCGCGTGGCGGCACAGAAGCCATCCGCCTCGCTGAACTCGGTCGAGGTTACCGCTGCAAACTTGCTGGTCGTGACGGACACTCTGCCTCCAGCGCAAGCCCGCGTCCTCCAGGAGCAAGTCTCTCGAGGCAAGACGCTCCTCTTCGCACCGACCAGCGCCACCTCCGCAGCGACGTTGGGGGCTTTGCTTGGTTCCGCCGAAACCCGCCTGGACGAAGCGCCGTCCACTCGCTACGCCATGCTCAGCGAAATTGATTTCCGCCATCCGCTTTTCACGCCGTTCGCCGATGCGCGGTTCAGCGACTTCACGAAGATTCATTTCTGGAAGTATCGCCGGCTCGACGACGCCGCGCTCGCTGGCGCGAAGGTCGTGGCGCGATTCGACTCCGGTGATCCGGCTCTGGTCGAGATTTCCGTGGGCCAAGGCCGCGTGCTGGTGCTGACTTCCGGCTGGCATCCCGCCGACAGCCAACTCGCCCTTTCGTCGAAGTTTGTCCCGCTGCTTTACTCCATGCTAGAACTCAGCGGCGCTGCCCCACCCGCGCCGGCGCAGTTCATTGTCGGCGATGCTGTACCGCTGCCTCACGAGTCGGCGCAAACCAACGCCGCGCTGTCTATCGTCCGGCCAGACGGCTCGATGCTGGCGCTGTCTGCGGGCACCACCAACTTCACGGAGACGCTGGCGCCTGGCATCTATCGCCTTGGCACTGGCCCAACGGCGCAACGTTTCGCGGTGAACCTCGATGCGGCCGAGAGCCGCACTGCGCCGCTGCCGATGGATGAATTGGAGCGTCTGGGCGCGCCGACGTCGCGAGCCGCGTTGGCGGTGACGCAGGAAAAGGAGCGCAAGGTCCAATTGCAGAATGCCGAGTTGGAAGGCCGCCAGAAGCTTTGGCGCTGGTTCATCGTGGCGACCCTGGCGGTGCTCTTGATCGAAACCTGGCTGGCCGGCCGCACCGCGCGCCGGCTGGCCGCAACGGGAGGAACCGCATGAGCTTGGCGCGGCGAATCTGGGGAGCGCACGCGGCCCGCGTGCTGGTTGCGGCGGCCCGCCGCAACCTTCAAATAACTGAATCGCGCCGAGAGCGGTGTGCTCCTGGAGGAAAGTCAGAGGCTCGCGGGCCATCGGCGGGCCGCCGATGGCAACACGCCGCCGGCGTGTGGTCCCCGGCAAGACGTCTGCCAGCTTCACCTTCGAAGAAAGGAATATTGAGCCATGAATAGCATCGATCCTCTCCTCAAATCCCATCTCGAGCCGCTCGTCCGGCGGCGCGGGCAGATTCAGTTGTATGGCAAGCTGGCCGTGTGCTGGCTGGCGACAGGACTGGTCGGGCTGATGTTGCATCTGCCGATGGCTCTGGTCGCCGTGCTCGGAGTGATCGCGGCGCTGGTGATTGTCTTTCGCCAGCGTCGCCGAGAACCTGACTACCGCTGGGCCGCTCAACAGGTTGAGGCCCGGCATCCGGAGTTGAACGGCCTCCTGCTCACCGCCGTGCAGCAGCAACCCAAGGATGGTCACGAGTTCAACTACCTCCAGGCGCAACTTGTCCGGCAAGCTGTCGAACACAGTTCGCAACACAACTGGGGCGCCGCCCTGCCGGAATTTCGCTCCGCGCTCACGCAGGCCGCGCATTTGCTCGCGCTCGTTTTCTGCATCGCAGTCCTATGGAACCTCCGCCCACTGGCGTCGCATACGCCTCGTCTCGCGGCCAAACAACCCGCCGCGAAATCCGGCATGACCGTCACGCCCGGCGACACCAGCCTCGAACGCGGCAGCAGTCTCGTGGTGATGGCAAGGTTTGAAGGACCGGTGCCCGCCGCTGTGGAGCTCGTGCTCGGCTCGACGCCCGAAACCAGTCGGCGCCTCCCGTTGGTGCGAAGCCTGGCCGACCCGATGTTCGGCGTCAGTGTGCCAGAGGTGGACAAGGATTTCACGTATCACCTCGAATACGGCGGCGAGCGCACGCGGGACTTTCGCGTGAAGGTCTTCGAGCATCCGAAACTGGAGCGCGCCAACGCCGGACTGACTTTCCCCGAATACACAGGCCAACCGCCCAAACACATCGAAGACACGCGGCGCTTGAGCGCCGTCGAAGGCACGCGGCTGGACCTCACGCTGCAGCTCAACAAACCGGTCGTCTCCGCTCGTCTTGTGGCCAAAGGTGAGGAGACGAACGCGATCTCGCTCGTCGTGGAAAGCAATCGTCCCGCCGCGTCGCTGCCGCCTTTCACGCTGGCCGCCAGCAAGACGTATCATCTCCAACTCGTCGATGCCGACGGCCGCACGAACAAGGTGCCAACGCAGTTTGTTTTCGACGTGCTCAAGAACCGCCGCCCCGAATTGAAGCTGGCGTCGCCGCGCGGAGATATTCGTCCGTCGGCGCTGGAGGAAGTGCAGTTCGAAGGCACGGCCTGGGATGACTTCGGCGTGCGCGCCTACGGCCTCGCCTACACGCTGGCCGGCGGCGAAACGAAGGTGATTGAGTTGGGCCACGCGGTGCCCGCGAAAGAGAAGCGCGCTTTCCAGCAGGTGATCCGCCTGGAGGAACTTGGCGTCAAACCGGACGATCTCGTCTCGTATTTCGTCTGGGCGGACGATATCGGCCCCGATGGCCAGCCGCGTCGCACGACCGGCGATCTCTTCTTCGCTGAGGTGCGTCCGTTTGAGGAAATCTTCCGCGAAGGTCAGGGCGGTGAAGGCCAGTCAGCCCAGCAGCAGCAGTCTGGCGAGCAAGGTGGCGAACAAGGAAGTCCCTCCGCAAAGCTCGCGGAGTTGCAGAAGCAAATCATCAGCGCCACGTGGAAGTTGTGGCGGGAGAATGGCACCGTGCCCGCATCACCAGCCGGGGCAAAAGACAAGGGCAGCAGCGCAAGGCCGCCGAACGATTCCAAGACGTCCGCAGCTTCTCCCTCTCCCCTCAACGGGGAGAAGAGCGAACGCGTATTGGGCGCTTCTTTCCTCTCGCCCGATGACGCTCGCCGAAGGCCCGTAGCGCAGGTTTCCAACCTGCTGTGTCGCCGACTTCCAGTCGGCAGGGTGTTGGAATCGGGCGAGCGCCCTGCGGATTGGAAATCCGCGATACAGCCGGTTGGAAACCTGCGCCACGCCTGGCGGCCTTCCGCAGCACAACTCTTTGCCCAAGCCGCGCCTCAGCGTTCGCCGCTCCTGGCACCCAGCGAGAGATCGCCCCGTGCGCGCACCACCCCTGCGATCTCAACCAACAATCCTTCCCAATTCCGAGACGACACCGGCGTCGTTCGCGACTCGCAAGAGCAGGCTCTCGAACAAGCCGAGTCGCTCAAGGAGCGCGTTCAAGACCCGCGTTTGACGGCGCTGTGGGAAGCCGCGTCGAAGGAAATGGAAAAGGCCCTGGAGAAACTGAAAGCGGCGGAGAAATCGCCCGAGTTGCTCAAGGATGCGTTGGCGGCGGAGCAAGCGGCGTATCAGGCGCTCCTGAAGTTGCAGGAGCGCGAATACTCCGTGTCCCGCAGCCGCCAGCGCAGTCAGAGCGGCCGGCAGAACCAGAGCAGCCGCCAGCAGCAGATGCAGCAGCAGCTTGACCAGATGGAGCTGCAGCAGCAGGAGAACCGCTACGAAACCGAGCGCCAGGCGCAAGCGCCGCAAAGCCCGGAGCGCCGCGAGCAGTTGCAGGTGATGAACCGTTTGGCGGAATTGGCTCGTCGCCAGCAGGACGTGAATGAGCGCTTGAAAGAACTTCAGACCGCGTTGCAGGAAGCCCGCACCGAGCAGCAGAAGGAGGAGTTGCGCCGCCAGTTGAAACGGTTGCAGGAGGAAGAGCAGAAGATGTTGGCCGACGCGGACGAGTTGCAGCAACGCATGGAGCGGCCGGAGAACCAGTCGCGCATGGCTGAACAACGGAAGCAGCTTGAGCAGGCGCGCCAGGACATGCAGCGCGCCGCCCAGGCCGCGGAGCAGGGTTCCGCCTCGCAGGCGCTCGCCTCTGGCACGCGCGCCCAGCGCCAGATGCAGGAGATGCGCGACGAGATGCGCCGGCAGAACGCCAGCGAGTTTGCGGAAGACCTGCGCGAGATGCGCGCCGAGGCCCGTGAGTTGGCGCGGCAACAGGAGGAGGTTAAAAAGAAAATAGACGCCTTGAAGGACAGCCAGCGCAAGACGCTGACCGATTCCGATCAGCGCAAGGAGGTGCTCGATCAATTGAGCCGGCAAAAGGAGCGTCTGACAAACCTCGTGGAGCGCGCCACGCAAGTTTCGCAGCAAAGCGAGGAGGCTGAGCCGCTGGTGTCGCGTGAGCTTTACGACACGCTGCGGAAGTTCAGCCAGGACGACGCCAGCAGCGTGAAGCGGCTCCAGGAAGATTTGGTGAACAGCGGCACGCTCAGCCGCAGCCTCTACGAGCGGCTCAAGGAAACCGCTGAGCGCGAAAATGCCAAAGCCCTTGAAACGACTTCCGAGATGCTGCGTCAGGGCATGCTGCCCCAAGCCGGCCAGGCCGAGGAACGGGCGCGCAGCAGCATCGGTAATCTGCGGCGCGGTGTGGAGCGCGCGGCGGAACGGGTCCTGGGCGACGACGCCGAAACGCTGCGCTTGGCCCAGCGGCAGTTGGATGAGTTGACCGGTCAGCTTGAACGCGAAATGGCGCAAGCCCAGCGCGCTGGTAACACCAACGGCCAACCGCAGCCCGGAGAGGGGCGCGAGGGACAGGATGCGCGCCAGCAACCACAGCAGGGCCAGGGACAGCAGGCGCAATTGCCCAATGATCAATCTCGCGAAGGCCAGCAATCTCAGGCCGGCGAAGTCAACCCCCAGAATCAGCAACAATCGCAGTCAGCGCAGGCGGGTGGCGAGCGTCAAAGAGGTTCGCAGCAACAAGGACAAGACGGACAGCAGCCAAGGCGCGGCGAAGGTCAGCGTCCCGGCGAGCAACAGCAGCGTCCCGGCGAGCAGGGGCAGGCTCAAGGTCAGGGACAGGGGCAAGGCCAGCGTCAAGGTGAAGACCAGCAAAGTGCGTCCGCTCAGCGCAACCAACAAGGCCAACGCACTCAGCGCAACCCGGGGCAGCGGGGCGGCAGCCGTCTCGGTGGCCCGCAAGCCGGAGGCGACCGCGGCGGCACCGGTGATCTAGTGGAGGGATTGGACTGGTTGCGCGAAGACCCTCGTTCTGGCTGGACCGGCCCGATTACCGGGAATGACTTCGCGCCCTGGTCGGATCGCTTGCGCGAGGTCGAGGAGATGGTCGAGTTGCCGTCGTTGCGCAACGAGGTTGCCGCGGCCCGCGAGCGCGCCCGCCAGATGCGGCAGGAGTTCAAGCGCAGTCAAAAGAAGCCCGATTGGGCCGTGGTGCGCCTGCAAGTGATGAAGCCGCTCGTTGAGGTGCGCAACCAGATTGCCGACGAACTCGCCCGCCGAGAGCCGAAAGACAAGCTGGTGCCCATCGACCGCGACCCGGTGCCCACGAAGTATTCAGACCTCGTGCGGCGCTACTACGAGGAACTGGGGAAGGAGAAGTGACGCTCGCCACGCTGACATTCTCCAGCCCGACCTGGCTCTGGCCCGCGATCGTCTCGCTGGCTCTGGCGATCACTGCTGTGTTGTGGAGTTATCGCACCGCGCCACCCGGCGGACTGCGCTGGGTGTGCGCGGGGCTGAAGGCCTTGGGCATCGCGGCGCTGGCGTTCTGTTTGCTCGAACCGCTTTGGTCCACGCAGCGCGCAAGGCCGGGAGCGAACCTGTTCGCCCTCGTTGCGGACAACAGCCAGGGTCTTCGCATCAAGGACCGCGGCGCGGCCCGGACACGCGGCGAGCAACTCAAGGAGACGCTGGGCCAGGACAACGAAGGATGGCAGAAGGCGCTTGGCGAACATTTCGAACTGCGGCGCTTTCTGTTCGACGCGCGCCTGGCCGCCGCCCGTGATTTCGGCGAGTTGAACTTCGACGGCCGCTCGACCGCCATCGGCTCCGCGCTGCGCGGACTGCGCGAGCGTTTTCAAGGTTGTCCTCTGGCCGGGGTGCTGTTCTTCACAGACGGCAACGCCACGGATCTTCGCGACGCGCTGCCGGACCTGACCGGTTTGCCACCCGTGTATCCGGTGGTGCTGGGCCGAGCCGGTGCCGCGCAGGACGTGGCCGTGGCGCAAGTGCAGGTCAGCCAAACGGCGTTTGAGGATGCGCCGGTCACGGTGCAGGCGGACGTGACGGCCACGGGTTTCCGCGGCGAAAAGGTCGTGGCGCAACTGCTGGACGCATCTGGCAAGAAGATCGAGGAACGTTCCTTGCCGGCGAAGAAAGACGACGAGACGCTGGCGTTCCGCTTTCAGTGGAAACCGGAGAAGCCCGGACTCTCCTTCTACCGCGTGCGCGTGGCCACGCAGTCGGAGGCGGCATGGCAGGGCGCCACGAACCAATCGCGCGAGGCCACGCTGCTGAACAACTCGCGCATTGTGCCTGTGGACCGCGGGTGCGGCCCGTATCGGATTCTCTACGTGGCAGGCCGGCCGAACTGGGAATACAAGTTTCTCAACCGCGCGGTTCAGGCGGACGACCAGGTGCAACTCGTTGGGCTGATTCGCATCGCGCTGCGCGAGCCGAAGTTTGATTTCCGGGGGCGCGCCGGTGAGTCGGGCAATCCGCTTTTCCGCGGCTTCGGCAACCAGGAGCGCGAGGAAGTCGAGCGCTATGATCAGCCTGTCCTGGTGCGGCAGAACACGCGCGACGAACTGGAACTGCGCGCCGGTTTTCCGCGGACGCCGGAGGATCTCTACGGCTACCACGCGGTGATTCTCGACGACGTCGAAGCCGCCTTTTTCGGCCCGGATCAGGCGCTGCTGTTGCAGAAATTTGTCTCCGAGCGCGGTGGCGGCGTGTTGATGCTGGGCGGCGTGGAATCTTTCCAACAAGGCGGCTACCAGCGCACGCCCATCGGCGACATGCTGCCGGTTTATCTGGATCGCGGGGCTGAGCAAAAGCCCGCCGGCCCCATGAAACTGAGCCTGGCTCGCGAGGGTTGGCTGCAAGCCTGGGCGCGCGTCCGTGACAACGAAAGCGACGAGAAATCGCGCCTCGGAGCCATGCCGCCGTTTCAGGTGTTCAACCAGGTGCGCGAGATCAAACCGGGTGCCAGCATCATCGCCACGGTGGCGGATGCGCAGGGGAAGGATTTCCCCGCCTTGGTCACGCAGCGGTTTGGCCGTGGACGCACGGCCGCCATGATGGTGGGCGACTTCTGGCGCTGGGGCATGCGCGATGCCGACGCGCGCACCGACATGGAGAAAGCCTGGCGGCAATTCGTGCGCTGGCTGGTCGCGGATGTGCCGAAGCGTGTCGAACTGACCGTCGAACCGCCGCCGCCCGACGCGGGCGAAGCGATGCAGCTTCAGGTGCGGGTGCGCGATCCGAAATTCCAGCCGCAGGACGACGCCAGCGTGACCATCGAAGTGCAACCAGTAATGAGTGAAACCGTCGGCGCCGCCACCAATGTGATCCGTCTCCGCGCGGAGCCTTCGCTGACAGAAGCAGGCGTTTACCAGGCCAGCTACGTGCCACGTCAGACCGGCGGCTACCGCGCCACGGCTTGCGTCACCAATTCCGCCGGCGCCGAAGTGGGACGGGCGGAGGCGGGTTGGAGCACCGACCTGGCTGCCGAAGAATTCCGCTCGCTGCAGCCCAACACCGCCTTGCTCGAAGCCATTGCCAAACGCACCGGCGGCGAGGTGATTTCCGCGGACAAGCTGGCGGATTTCGTACGCAATCTGCCAAGCCGGCAGGCGCCGGTGATGGAGCCGTGGACCAGTCCGCTATGGCACACGCCGCTGATGTTCGCCTTCGCGCTGGCGTGTTTCGCGGCCGAGTGGGGGCTGCGCCGATGGAGGGGATTGCCATGAGAACGATGGCTTGGTTTGCAGAGCAGAATTCCAGTTTGCTCAGGCGATTTCAAACTGGCGTAGCGGCGTCTCGGGACAGCGCCC
>JACRJZ010000172.1 GCA_016219875.1 Verrucomicrobiota bacterium
AACGAGTCGGAATGCGGGAAGCAAGAGGATGTGCGCACGCGCAACCACTATGGATTAGGCAACTGCTATAGTGGAATACAGCACGCGCCGTGCGGCGCCGACCGAGAAACCGGCGCGGAGCGCGAACGAACGGTTTTGAGGAAGGCGAGGTTGGCGGCGCGGTCCTGCAACTGGCGCGGGCAGCGAAGGTTTTCCGGCTTTCGGGAACTTGTGCCGGGACAGCAAACAATTCCCATCTGATTCCGCATTCACAGGAGGGGTGTATGTATCGTTGTGTGGCAACCAGCATTGAGGGTTTCGTGCAGCAGTTGGCCGTGGGCTATGTGGCTCACGGTTATTGGTTCTATGTGACCGGATGGATTCCGGAGGACAAGGATTCGTGCAAGATTGATGAGAAGTTGATCCAGCAGTATGGCGTCGACGTCTCGAAGTGGACCCGGTGCCGGCGCAAGAAAGCCGGCCTGGCCAACGTGCAATATCTGCGCTACGAGCGGTTCTTCCTGCTCCTGGCGACGCACGGCCCACACTGGTTCTTTGCCGAAGAACCCTACTTCGATGACCTCCGGGAGAAGCCGATAGAGTTCGCAGGCTACAGCATTGGCTGCCGCTGCGGACAGGACGAGCGTTACCACGCCTCGGTGCGCTTGAGTCGCGGACGCTGGAAAACATTGTGCAGTCACTTCGCCTGGCTGGCCTTGCGGCCCGACGCGTCAGACGTGGCCGCCGCCTTCCGCGCGCTGCGCGTGGCGCCGTATGCGCCCGTCCGACGCCAACTGTGCCAGTTGCTCCGCCAAGTGAATCGTCGCCGCAAGGCGGCCCATTTGGAGAGGATTCCAGTCAGCGTGCTCCGACTCCGGCGAAGCCCCGTGGCTCCGTTCCGCGAGAGAACGCCTGCGATGGGGGAAACCGGTGACTGAGCTTCCCTGACCGATTATGCCTAGCAGGGACCGAAGTAGCCCAGCGTTCTTAACGAGACAAAATCCACGGGGCGTTCCTCCGTTCTTCGCCCCAGGATGATGTGGTCGAGCACCTCGATCTTCAGGAGATGGCCGGCCCGAATCAGATCGCGCGTCACACGGATGTCAGCTTCGGACGGCGTGGGGTCGCCGCTGGGATGGTTGTGGACCAGGGCCAAGCAGGCGGCATGGGCCAGGATGGCGGCTCGGAAGACTTGAGCCGGCGACACCAGGATCGTGTCGAGGGTGCCTTGGGAGAGGTCCAGCACCCGCAGCAAGCGCCGCCGAGTGTTGAGCAGCACGACCTGAAAATGCTCGACCGTATGCACGCGATTGGCTTCGCGCAACAGGTCGGCGATGCGTTCAGGCGTGTCCAGGAGTGGAGGTTCAGGGCCAACCTCCCGCGTGAGCCGTTGCGCCAGCAAGAAAGCCGATTTGATGGCGGCGGCCTTCGACTGGCCGATGCCTTTGACCGTTTGCAGTTCGTCAAACGAGGCTTGCGCCAGCCCGGTCAAGCCGCCGTAGTGCTCCATCAAGACGTGGGCCACCGGCGCCCCGGCCAAGTGAGAGAGCAGTTCCTGGTTGTTCGCGTGTTCCAAATGTTCCATGAGCCTCCGGAGGAAGGCCCAAGCCTAACAGAGTTTGATTTCTTAAGGAACAGGGCGGGCTGGGCAGATGGCAGGATCGGCTTTTGCTGAGTGATTTCGCCGCCTTG
Source organism: Verrucomicrobiota bacterium (assembly GCA_016219875.1). GTDB lineage: Bacteria > Verrucomicrobiota > Verrucomicrobiia > Limisphaerales > JACRJZ01 > JACRJZ01. The sequence goes on from JACRJZ010000172.1 coordinate 1,672, forward strand.
GTCACAGGTGGCCGTTGAGGCGGCTGCCGTTTCGCGCGGCGCTCTTGGCCCCCGTTGACTAAGACCTTCGATCCGAGGCATGGTGGAGATGGAGAAGGTTCTACACTGCACGGAAGGTTCTCAAACATTGTTGCAGACGCGGTGCGGCCCGGAGGGCTGCTTTTCTTTCCCTCACACTTTCCTCTTTGGTCCGAGCCCAGGCCGGGCTGGCTCAAAGGGGAGAACTCCCGTCGGATTGAGGTGCCGCTGGCGCCCGACGGGAACAAACCAGAATCATGCGCACACCGGCTTACGGCCGGTGCGCGGCACAGAAAGAAGATCGCGTATGACAACGAACTTCAAGGCTTCGGCCTTGACCGAAGAAACCCTCCGCGCGCAAGCGCCCAGCATCTTTGCCACGGGACCGATGAGCGGTCTGAGTGCCAAAAATGCGTTTGTGCCGACGGCGGAGATTGTGAACGAGCTGCGAGCGGAGCATTGGGTGCCGGTGGCGGCGGAGGAACAACACATCCGCACGGAAGCGCGGCGGGGTTTTCAAAAACATCTGCTGCGTTTTCGGCGCGCCGAGCAAATGGAAACGCTGGACGAATGGAACGTGGAATTGGTGCTGCTCAACTCGCACGACGCGGGCTGCGCCTATCAGTTGCACGCCGGCATCTTCCGGCGCATCTGCTCCAATGGGCTGGTCTTGTCCCAGTCCTCTTTCGAGGCCCTCCGCTTTCGCCATACTGGGCTGCTGGGCGGGGAGATTGTGCAAGCCAGTCTGCGGTTGGTGGAGGCGATGCCGCGCATCGGGGAACAAATCCATCGGTTCCAGTCCCGCCCGTTGGAACTGACCGAGGCGCTCGACTTCGCGCGGCACGCGTTGCTGCTGCGCTACGAGAGCCTGGCCGCGGCGCCCGTCGAGCCTGACACGGTGCTCCAAGCCCATCGTCCGGAGGACGAAGGGCCGGACCTCTGGAGATGCCTGAATAGAGTGCAGGCGAATCTGGAGCGGGGCGGGGTGTCGGATTGGCACAAGGACCGGAGGGGGAAACTGCGCTCGGTGCGGGCCTTGCGCGGCATCGGCTCCAAAGTCGCCTTGAATAAGGGATTGTGGAGTCTGGCGGAACGCCTGGCCAACGGCGAAAGCCTTGCGGCTCCGGCGGAAGTCGCCTTGTCGGCTTGAGTGGACCGCGGTGGAACGGAAAGGAGTAGGTTGGCAGCAAGGTTGACTGGAGTGAGAGGATAAACATCGCAAGGTGCTTTGGTTCTTCCCAAGGTTACCCGGCTTTCGGGGATTGTGCCCTCAAACAATCCTCACACTTATCCCAGCGACAAACCTTGCCCCCTCGCCAAGGGTAGAAACCGCGGCCTCGTCTGGGTCAGGGATTGGTCCCGTTCAGTTCTCTTGGTTTCGCGACCAATCCCACGGGCCGCGCGGCCCCGGAGCGCAGAAGCCCACTGATCTGGGCCGCAACCTCCGTTCCCCTCCACGCCCAACAGCCCTGCCAGACGCCTCGCCTGAAACCAGAACGCCCCTCTCAAAGCCGCCCCCGCCAGTGGCTGAAACCGGATGACCGCACCTCACCACTCCACGATCCATTCGAGATGGAACCCGGGGGCCAACGGCTTGGGGTAGCCGCGCGGTTTGGCCAGGATGTGAGTCTGGCCCGCCGTATCGTGCGTGGCGTGGCACGTATGACGGCGAGCTGGTTGGCTTCTGGTTCCTAGGGATCGAAGCACACGCGCTTTTCGCCGCAGCGCCTGTTCAGGGAGGGCGCGCACCTCCCCAGGAGCCGCGCCGCCAGCCGCGCCGAAAACAGTGCGCCCTCACGGGTCCACACGAGATCGTGGAACGTATTCCTCGGGATCGCTCCCCCCGGTTGACTTGGGGACCCTGTTTGAGGTATGACGAGTCCCAGGTCGAAGCGGGTTTTAAGCAGAGGTCGGTTCATCAGGTTTTCCGTAAATGGCGTCTGCTTCGCAATCCCATTGATGGGAAGGATACCCCGAGATGAACATCGCAACTTTCCGCCCCGCCACCGGGATGCACCTGATCACCGCTTCCCAGTTGGACGGGCTGCTACAACATCGCACCGGACTGGAAGATCTCTGCTTCTGGCCGTGCCCATACGGTCACAATGAAGTGGTCTTCGAGGGCCTCGTCAAGTGCCACGAGGGCGTGCGCCATCTGGTGCATCGCTATGCGAAAGTCAACCTGCACGGAGCCGCGCTCGACACCCTCCAGCATGGGACGTTCTCGCCGCGCCCGTATCGTCTGGCCCAAGCCTGTGATGGATCCATCAACGAATGCGTGCTCGCGTTGTTCGTCAACTTTTGCGCGGCCAGGCATCACTCCGCAGACGCGCTCTTTGGCACGGCTTATCCGGACGAAAGGCCATTGCCACGTTGGAATGAAGTCGTGGCGGCGGCGGATTGGCAAGGGGTCTGTTACCCCGCGCGTTGGGATACCGCGGCCGTGGCGGGCTTGCTGGAATCTCTGCACGCCATCAACTACCACCAGCTTGCGGCTGTCGTGGCTGAGGCTTCGTGAGTCAGCAAGCCAACCCATCCCCATTTGTGGCTCTATCGTGCAACTCGATGAACTTAAACCATCCCCAACTCTGTCGAAAGAGGGAGAAGCCCGGACAGGCGGGACGTTTGCCTTCGCCTTTGCTGAGCCGGGCTCTTCTCCGTGCGCGAAACCTAAGTGCCAGAATCTTGGCGGGGCCAGGAGGGTCAAGCTGGAGGCGCCTCGCACCAGTGTTGCCGGCCCTGCGCACGACCTTGAGGCCCGCCGCCCCGCCATGCAATGGACGTCAGAACGCCGCGCGCCGGTGCCACCGCGAACTCATCTTGAATGCCATCGGTCGATCCGTGCCCGTGTGAGTGGCGGAAGACACGTCAGAACTCCCCTTGGCGGGCCAGGGTGAACATCCGTGCTCCAATTCGGCACAGCGCCTCGTGATAGTCGCTGCTCAAGTGGTCGGAGCTAAACTCGTGCGCGAGTTCGTGAATGAGAAGTTGAAACACCTCCTCTCTCACGCCGCGCTTGAACCACTCGGCGCCGAGCCGAAGCTTGTTGAAGATCAGTTCACCGCCTGGCCCATACGAAGCCTTGCCCAAATGATGCGGCGTCGCGCAAAATTTCACGGTGATCGTCCGGGACAGCACTTTATACGCTACCCGCCGAGCGCAGTCCGCGATTGCCCGCATTCCCTCGGTCCACTGTGATTCAGGAATCCAGTTGTCGAAGGCAACGGCTTCGGGATTGCCTTCGCCCGTCCAGGTTCTCGCACTCGGCGTGACCTGTCCCGCCGGCAGAATGGCTTGGGCGCTCCGGGCGTTTTTCCACGCGCCCGCCGACATCATGGAGCCGTGGACCACCGTGTAGCCCTGGCTGACCGCGAGCTTGTTGGCTTCCGGATCCGAGGGATCGAAGCTCACCCGCTTTTTTCCGAACCGCGTGTTCAGGTAGCTCCGCATCGCCTCCGGCCTGCAATCAGGAGACGCGATGGCCGTTTCCGCCCATTCGCTGTTCACGTCGTCCGGTCCAAGTTGGGCGTGCATCTGGTTCAAGATGGCCACGCGCACCTGCCGCTAGAAGGCGGGCGGAACATTCTCGCGGTCGAGAGTCAGCGGCACCTTCTGTCCAATGTCGCAGTGCCACTTGTCGCCAGTCTCCACCACCGGAATGCCCATCTCATAGAGCATCGCGGTTTCGCCCTCCGGCACATGGAAAAGGCGAACAGTCGTCTCCCAGTTCACACGGTGTAGAAGGCCGTCTTTGGCCGCAAGCTCGGTGGGGAGCGTTGTTCTGAACTCTTGGAGTGGCAGTTTGCGAGCAAGCGGGACGCCGTTGAACACGGTGCTGATCTGTTCCGGGGAAATGAGTTTCCGAACCTGTGCTGCGATGGTCTGGCACTGGGCTGTTGTCAGCCTGAGCACACACTCAATGCGACTGCCCTTGGGTTGGCTGGCCCGGAGACGGTGACGGCCAGCGTCGTCGAACCGGATACCGCCGTTGGTCGTTCGGATCGTGACTTCATCGCTGATCGCGAGCACCAACTTTTCCCCCAGGTTGAAGCGACCGCGCTGGGCGGGATTCCACTTCTTGGCCGAGTCGGCAAACAAAGTGAAGGCATGGCTCAAGTTCTGGAAGCCTTCGGGCGCGTCATCCTCAACCACGAGGAACGCCTTGTTCCGTCCGCGGCCTTCGAGCGCCACGTTCACCTGAGTCACGCCCGGTTCGTCCCACGCGTTTTGGATCAATTCAAACGCGGCAAATTCGATGCCCTTGCGGGCCAGAATCCGGGCCAAGCCTTGCTTATCGACTTCAAACCAGGGGTGTGCGGGCCGGCGATCCGGCGGCTTGGATTGGGCCACGAATGCCCGAATCTCGTGGGCGGTGAGGCTCCAGTCATCTTTCCACCAAGCCACAACCTGGCGCTTAAAGTTATGGTAATGGCGAAACGCCAAATCTTCATCGCCGGTGGCATCCATCAAGAGCGCCAGAGCCAACTGTGCCGCGCCGCTCCCCCCATGCCCCCAATCGAATCCCGTGGGGCTGTGATGGCGCACTGCCAAGTGCAACGGGAGCGGGCGAAGAGTGGTGGCCGCACGTTGGCGGACGACCGCGGGACGGAATTCCTCCACCCACACTTCGGGACTGCCGTCGCGTCCCCGTCGGCCGTGATAGGTCTTTTCAGCGAAGCGGGGTGGCGTGAGCCCGGACAAGCTGGCGGAGGGGAGCGTTATCCCGGCGTTCGATACTGATTGTGATCCACAAGGTTGTTGTTGCTTCATCGCCGCAATTCCTCCCCGCACTTCGGTTATCTCACGTCTCGTCTCGCTAAGCAACGGATCGGGGCAGACTCCATTTGAGATTTCAGACGATGGAACGTTCGGGACCTGTTCGCGAATAAATCCAGGGAGTTGCGGTGAAGTCGGATCAGGCGCCTCGGTCGTGCCACTGACCGTGTCAACCGGCCCAGTGGGCGGAGAGGATTGCCTTGGATGTCATGTCACCAACAAAGCCTCTCAGGCCATGCCCGCAACCCGGCGCGGTCTGTAACGGGGGTAGCGCCGCGGAGGGCCGAAGCGCAGCGCCCCAGTTCGCGGCCCGAAGCATGCGCCTGGGGACCCCGTCGCAGGGCGCGCCCACGTGAACCGGAAGGATTCCTGGCTGGGAAACAGAATTGCAGCCTCTCACAACTGCACGAACATTTCGGGATTGAAACCGGGGTCCAACGGTTTGAGATAGCCGTGCGGGTTGGCGGAGACATGAGTCTGGCCAATCGTGTGGTGCGTGGAGTGGTGCGTGTGGCCGTAAATCCACCACGGAAATCAATGGTTTTCGGCGGTCGCACGCCTCACTCCACTCGCCTGAGGAAGCCATTCACCTGTCCGCTACTTCGGTCACTGAAATCCATCGGCTCAGGCAGCAAGGTGCTGCGGCCGGGAGTGCCCGGCATCTTGACAGCATCCCCATCGCACATCATGATGCCGCCATGAGAACGACTGTCACGTTGGACAAAGATGTCGAGCGGTTGCTGCGCGAAGCCATGCATCGGTCGCGGAGCGGCTTCAAAGACACGCTTAACGCCGCTATCCGCACGGGTTTGGGCCGGAAGACCGCTGCAAAGAAGCGCTCTCTGTTTATCATCAAAGCCCGGCCCATGGGGTTGCGGCCCGGACTCGACCCCGCCGGTTTCAACAAGCTGGCCGACGAATTCGAGGTGGAGGCCTTCGTGGCGAAGACCCGCAAGCCGCACGCCAAATGATCATCCCCGACATCAATTTGCTCCTCTACGCCTACGACGCCGCGTCTTCCTTTCACGCCAAGGCGGCGGCTTGGTGGCAGGGGTGCCTGTCCGGCACCGAACCCATCGGGCTGCTGCCCGTGGTCGCGTTCGGCTTCGTTCGGATCGGCACCAGTACGCGGGCCTTTCAAAATCCGATGACGCCCAGTGAGGCGGCGGGACACGTCCGTTCCTGGTTGGAGCAGCCGCCCGTGGAGTTGCTGGAGCCCCACCCTGGCCACGTCGAGCGAGTACTCAAACTGCTGGAAGACCTGGGCACCGCGGGCAATCTCGTAACGGACGCGCAACTCGCGGTGGCGGCGTTGGACCATGACGCCGTCCTGCACACGACGGACACGGACTTCATTCGATTTGGAACTCTGCGCTGGTTCAATCCCGTCACGGGCGTGGGCAGTGCCAGCCAGCGCCGAACCAAGGGTTCTTGAAACCGCCGACCTCACGCTGAACCGATCACCCAGGCCGTAGCTCATGCGTCTGAAAGGCCGCCCGCGATTCACAACAAACCACCCGAGCGATTCATTCTCGCCACGGCATAGGGTTTCGGTGCGAGAGTTTACTCTCCAGACACGATCATGCCGAAGTTTCGGACGTCACGACCGAGTGGTGATGTGACCATGGCGGAGATTTCCAGTCCCAGGTTCAGGGAGAATCGTCTTGGCCTGCGGCGCCAGCACGACCCACGTCTGGCGCCGCCAACGGCCAAGTTCGATTACTGCTCCTTGGCTCGCAGGAACAGGCTGGGCTGGCCTTGGTTCGTCCAGCCAAACGACTGCCACCGGTTGGTCAAATTCCAGTTCGCGAAGTTCGACCATGCTCCTGGTGCCAGCACGCTGGCTGCCTCGATTACGTTCGTCGTGCCGGGATGGCCGTAGAGCGTGAAACCCAGCGCGCCATTGGTCCCGCGCACCGTGTCCAGCACTGGCTCGATCGCGACCACGATCACTCGACCGCTGAAGGCGGCGGCGTTCCCAACCGGCTCGCCACTCGTGCGCAGACCGCCAAGGTTCGAGACCCGGAGCGGGACGATGGCGGACGTAGCCAGCGGAACTGCCGTGAAGCCGAGGGTGGCCAAGACGCGGCTGCCCGGCTGCATCATGGCGGGATTCAACGTCAACGTGGCCGTGTAGTTGTCGGCACCTGCTGGTGTCAGTGTGGCGCTCATCACTTCGCTGGAAGCCGTCGGCAAGGACAAGTTCGCCAATCGCTCCGCCGCCGCCTCCAGTTCGAAGGTGATACGGGTCAGTTCGAGGCCCGAATCAAGCCACACCGGCACATGGTTCGTTTCGCCGGCAAACACGTTGGTGGTGCCGATGCTCAAGGCGAAGTCAGGTCGGGAATCGCGGACCACGATGCAGAACTGTTGCGTGGCGCTCAGCGGCGGCGTGCCGTCGTCGATCACCACGAGGCTGAGGCAATTGCTGCATGGACCCTGCAAGTAATCCGGCTCCCAGCGGAACACACCGGTGTTCGGATCGAGACTGGCTCCGGCCGGCGCACCCGTCATCGAGAAACGGAGCGTGTTGAGTGGCCAATCGTTGTCCCAAGCGACGTTCGTGATCACCAGCAAACGGCCCTCGTTGATTACGCGGTCGGAGATGGCGGCCAGGGTTGGGGACAAATTCACCTCGCGGACGATCACCAACACCTGTCCGGTTGCACTCATCGGTGGTAGGCCGTTGTCCGACACGATCACAGTGAAGACGTTCGTGCTGGGGCCGGTGGTTTCGCTGGTGGGCCAGGTGACGAGGCCGCTGGCCGAATTGATCGTCGCGCCCGGCGGTGAACCCGCGCCGAGGCTGAAGGTGAAAATCTGCCCGGTGTTTGCGTCGCTGACGGAGTTAGTGATGAGCACCGTTGCGCCTTCAGCGACAGTCTCGTTCGGGCCGACGGCGAGTGTTGGCGCGGTGTTGATCAGCGTGACGGCGGTTTGTGCGTCAGGGGTGGTGGGAAGGGACTCGCGATTGCCTGCCGCGTCGGTGGCCACGCTGTAAAAGGCATAGCTGTGCCCTAACTCCCCTTCGTAGATTGCCCCGGTCCATGGGGTGTCACTCAGCCAAGGTGTGAACAGCCCCCCGTCCACTGATACGAACACGTCGAAGCGCAGTGGCCCGCCGACGTTATCGGTCCCCGACCAAGTCGCTGGGAAACTCGCGAACGAACTGGGCGGCAGCGCCGCTACGCTGCTGGACGGAGAGACGGTGTCTGTGGGTTGTATCGGCTCGTAAATCAGCGTGTATTGGCCGGTTGAGTTGTAGTCGAACAGGTGGAGGAGATTCTCGCGTACCGGCGCTTTCGTCATGCCCACAAATGTTCGGTCGGTCTGCCAGAAGTTGTCGCGGTGTAAGTTGACGCCATCGGAACGGCGCACGGCGACAAGCTGGAAAGCGAGCATGCCGCGGTAGCCTTGTGGGTCGGGCACACGCAGGTAGGCGAAGCCGGCGCTTGGCATCGGTGCGTTGATCTGCACTTGCAGATTTCCTGCATGCGGCGGCGCGCTGGTGGTCGCCGTCTGTAGAACCAGCACAGGTTGCACCGAACCATCACTGAGATAAACCACCTCCGGCAGGCTCCGCAAATCGTTGGTTTCGTCATTCACCAGGAAGTCAGGAAAATTGTCGCCGAAGGGTGCCCTCACGCTATGGACCATTTCGTGAATGTTGACCGAATCAATCAAAGACAGCGACCTTCCGGCGATGGTGTCGAGGTGCTCGAAGGTGGCTTTGTAGTCGATGAACAAGCCCTGCAACGATGAGATGAAGAGCCAGCGACCGATGACGTTGGCTCCCGGGACGATGTCCCCCAGTTCTACCGTCAACGACGGCGTAATGTTCCGGCCAGCGACTTCGCTCGCGATGAGATTGAAGTCAATGAGCAGTCCTTTCTCGTTTTCCACAATCTGGGGCTGCGCTGACGTGATGCGGAGTTTCCGCGCCGTGCCCTGGCCTTTGTTTTGCACCATTACCGCCAGTGAGTACGGAATGGCTGGTTCGACTTCCGCTGTGAACGGGTCGTCGCTGAAAACGTCTCGTTGGTGGAAGTAGTCCACAATCAACTTGGGTGCCGGATACACGGTGATGCTCGCAGGCGCCAACGGCACGCGCACCTGTTGCCCACCTTGGACGTACTTCAGCACGCCCTTTACGAGATACTCGGTTGGCCCAGTGGGCGCCGCCTCCGCGGCCGGCACAATTGTCCATGCGGCCACAGCCGTCGTTTCCGGGCGGACCACTCCATGTCCGCTGACATCGTCGAACCCCGTTAAGATTGGCGGCCGAATACCGAACAAGTTGGTCACTTCCACTCCCGCCGCATCAGTGACAGCGACTTCCACGCTCACATCTTGCAGTGGGGTAGCGGACGCGTTGATGATTTCCAGAGAAGCCTCGAACGCGTCACGTGCCAGCACCGCCTCCTGGTCCAAGCGCAGGCGGACGCGGGCACAGACTCCTGCCGCTTGTGTTTCGTCCATTCCCATCTGGCCGAGCAGGGCCGATGGCGGCAACACGAATGCGTCTCCTGGAATCTGCTCAACGAGGGGGCCAAGGTCCGGCAGCTCCTTAGCCTGCTTCCCGTTTCCCGGTTGTGGCGCGTTCTTCGCAGAGACGCAAGTGCGCTTGAGCAACTCCACGTCTCCATTGGCGGAAAAAGCCCGACTCAATTCACCCAAGATCGGATCGGTGTACTTCAACTGCCCTTGCAGGTTGGCGTGGAACGTCGCCTCACCACACGCAGTGGCGGTGAATCCACTTCCTGAACAACCACTGATACTCGCAGAGATTTGTCCCTCAAGATCGAGCCTGCCAGAAACGCTGCCCTCGTAAGTCTGCAAGTCCCCGAGGAACTTCGCCTTGACAGAACCTTGCCCGTTCACACCGGCAACCAGGTTTAGGGTCAATCCTCCTTGCGCGCACAATCTGTAGCCGTCGAGACAAATCTTCTCGAGTCGCACCTCCACGTTTCCACTGCCTGTGAGCCTCAATCCAGCCAGCATTGATGCGCTGATTTCGACATCTGTCCACTCATCTCCCAAATCGTCGATCTCAGGCAGGCTTCCACTCAGGCCCACCTCCGCAACCACGGTAATGCCAGCCGTGCCGACAACTTGGCCGGCCCAGTCATACCGCCCGTCGATGCAACAAACGCACAATTGCCCGGACCCGTCGAGGGAGACGTCCACCTTCGTCAGTTTTAGAGGCGGAGGCAGGACTTTTCCAAGGACTTGGACCAACTTGCCCGCCACGCCTGGTAAATCAACACTCTTTTTGGCCTCCAGGCATTTGCCGTTCCAGAACTCGCAGTCGCATAACGAAAGCGTTGTGACCGGAGACGCGCTGCCACCACCACCACCAGGACTGCCACCACCAGGACTGCCACCGCCGGGACTGCCACCGCCGGGACAACGTCGGCGTGGATCGGTGATGTAGATGGTGCCGCAGTAGGTGTTCGTGAATGGACCGCAGACAATCTCCCAACAGACACCCGCCGGGATGCTGCACGCACCACCACCGCCGCCTTTGGCCTGTGCGGAGGCGGGTGAAATCAGACGAGCGCCGGTAGGCTGCTCAAGACTTTGAATTGCCAGGGGGATTCTCAAAGAGCTGCGAGCGGGGAGCCGCCCAATCTGGCTGATGAGCGGAGTGAACTTCCAGAGCGGATCCGACCCGAAATAGAGCCGAGTGTTGTTGGCGGCGATCAGACCGTGGTTCGTCACCACAAGGTCGATTTGGGTGAATTCATTCGTCAGTTTGCTCAAATCAAAAGAGCTCGGCTCGACCGTCACCACCGGAATTGGCACGACTGTCTCGAACACCGTCTCGACCGTGAGCCTTGTCCGGTCCTCAATTTCGGTCGGCACCACAGTCCAAACGTAGCGCACCATCTCCCGCGCCAGAAACGCGAGTACTTCGTTGGTCTGCCCGGCCAGCAGCAGCCTGGTTGCCCGATAACTGGTGTGTTGGGTCGCGCGTACTTCAATGTCGTAGTACCCTTCCATAATCTGCGGCACGAAGAACTCGCCTTGGTTGTCAGTGACGCCGTTCGTGACCACTGCGCCAGAGAGTGTGTCGCGGACGAGCACGTTCGCATTCGTGACTGGTGGTGCCCCTTCGGCGTAGTAGGTGTATTCGTCCACGGCTGTGAGTTTGAGGTCACCCCTGGCTTCGCTCAGCGCCCGAACGCTGAAGGGCACAGCCAGGTTTGCTGCTTCGCCAACCAGCGCAAGCTGGCCGTGGTACTCCGTCAGCGTAAGGTCTGAGGGTGGTGTCAACAGCAGAGTCACGGTTGTGTTCGATCCCGGCGCCAACGATGGCAGTGGATTCGTAGAGGCCAGACTGAACCATGACCATCCCGGCAGCGCCACATTGAGAGGGCCGGACGGGGCGCTGCCCAGGTTTCTAACCTGGAACTCCACGACCCGTTGGCTGCCGCGCACCATACCGGCGACAAGTGCAGTCGGCTCGGCCACAAGGCGTGGCCTCAGTGGCTCCACCGTCACGCTTATGGGCAGTTCCACCGTCAAACCCTCGCCAGTTGCAACGCGTAGGTGGAACTCAGCACTGGCAGGCGACAGCCCCGTGGCCGTAAAAGCGTACACCAGGGCGACTGCTCCATTGGCCGAAAGCGTGTTCGAGGAAAGACTTAAAGTTGCGGTCAGGTTTTGCGGCAGGCCGACAGTATCCACAGCCAGGCCATTCAATGCCACTTCGCTCAGGTTCGTCAGCCAAGTCCAACCTGTAACGGTGCCTGCTTCAGCGACATGTAATGTGAGGCTGCTCGGCTCAAAAGCCGCGTCGAGCAAGATGAACGAATCCTGGGGGGAGGCTGAGTCCTCACCGCCGCGCGCCGCACCGACCGTGTAGTAACCTGCCTCACCTGGCAGCGGAATGAACGAGGTCGCAAACGACCCGTTGGGATTCTCCACCAGCGCGGAAATGACCCGATGGAACTCGCGCACGGCCAGGTGCAGGTTCACCAGTCTGCCGAGCGGTGACTGACCGTTGCGCATCGTCACGCGTCCACTCAATGGCACCGGAGTCCCTGCTGGCGCCGCCCTACCAGGTAGGTCCACTTGCACCACCGCGTCGAAATCTGGCTCCACGTGAATGGGCGCACTGCTGATACGGGTGTTGTTGGCTTCGTCTATCTCCGCGACAGAGTTGTCCACGTCAGCCGTCACCACTCCCCAGTAATCTCCTGCCTTGGTGAAGACGAAACTCGGCACGTTCTGCTCGAAATACGCACCGGGGCCAAAGCCGTTCGTTTCGGGCTGGAACTCGAAGTCGCCAACGAGGATGTCCTCGCCCACGACCGGATCAGGAGACAGCGACACCCGCTGCCGGATACGATTTGTGAACGTTGCCAGCCCCAGATTCTCCACCCGGTAGGTGATGCTCGCCCGGTCTCCCACAAAAGCACGGGTGGGTCCTTCAGCGCGAGTGTTCACCAAGTCCGGGAGGTTCAGGTCTGTGACCGTGAGTTCCGCCGAATCGCTCGTGTGACCAGGCGCGCTCGCGGTGAGGGTCACGAATTGATTGCCGTCACTCACTCCATCGACGATCCCGGTGACGCTGAACGAAACCTGGTCGGCGCCGTTTGGGATGGTGACGCTGGCGGGCACGGCGGCTTGGTTCGTGTTGCTACTGTTGAGCATGACGGCGAGCGGCCCGTTGGTGCCCGTATTTCGCCGCACCGACACCATCATGTTTGTGCCTTCGGACAAGACGGTGCGCCCCAGCGTGAGTGTCAGCGTCGGGCCATCATTGTCCAGCACCACGAGGTTTGCCACCGCGCCGGAGCCGGAACCGACTGAGGACCCGGTGAAGAGCACTTCGGCCACGATCTCTACAGCCTGGGGGCCGTCCAACTGCCCGTCATCTGCGACAGCGAGGAAGAATGAGCCCTCCGAATGGCCGGCTGCAATCGTCACTGTAGCTGGCACCAGAGCGGCCGTAGTGTCGGAACTGTGGAGTGCCACCACCAGCGGGCGCAGCAGCGCAGCCACGTTTGAGTGTTGGCGTCGTAACGTGGCGATGACAGCCTGCGGGCCGGCTCCTTCGCTGACGTTCGTAGTGCTAAGCGCCAATTCGAGGGCCGGCAGGTCATCGTCGCGGATGCCGACGCTGGCCGTCGTTGCGGGATAGCCCGCAGCGGATGCAGTGACGGTATAGACTTGGTCTGGTTCCACCAACGCGTCGTCTTGCGCGAGCAGTAGGAAAGTCGCCGACCGCTGGCCAGCCGCAATCGTGACTGATCCTGGCGACGCAAGCTGGGATGGAGCCTCGCTCACCACGGCAACCAGAAGTGGCTCATTGGTCGCGCCAGTGCGGGTAACCTCCGCCGCCAGCACACTGCCCTCGAGCGCAACCACTCCATTCGAGAAATTCAATAGAAGCGACGGCCGGTCCACATCCACAATTCTCAAGACCGTCTGCGCCGGCACGAACCCTACCGCGCTGGCGGAGATGGTGACGGATAGATCAGGGGTAACGAAAGCGTCATGCAAGACCGTCAGGAGAACGGGCACACTGGGTTCGTTCGCTGGAATAGTGACCCCTTGCGGCAAAGCGAGTCGGCGTGGGTCACCGCTCGTGAGTGTGACGGTAAGCGTGTTACTCAAGTCGCCGTTGCGCTGTAGCAGTGCGGTGAGCGTGAAGTTCGTTGCGCCCTCCATCACCTCCGCCACCGGGACTTGCAGCGACAGCACCAGCGGCAACGTCGTCGTGTTCGTGGCCAGGGCGACGTTGTTAGTCTCGTTGCCTTCTACCACCTCGTTGCGAGCATCCACCTCCACGACCACGCGCAAGTCGCCCGCCAACCCCGTCAGCGGTAGCACGACGCTCTGCGTCCGCGTGATGAACTCGCCCGCGCCCAGCGTGTTTGTGAAGGTGAACGCCCCCACCGTAGCAGCCGACGTAAGGAGGCTCTGAACCACCGTGGAATTCGTGAGCCTCGTAAACTCGTCTGCTACGAGATACACCACCTCGCTCCACACCGCGTTTGTGACGCCGGCCGGGCCGATGTTTGAAACCGCCCATGTGACTTGCACCATCTGGCCGGGGATTCCAGAGACAGGCGCGACGCACTGTCTTACGGCCAAATCCGGCAGGTTCGGATACGTCAGCGAAATCGAGCGGTAGGCCGTGTTGTTGTTCTCGTTCGCCTCGGGCAGGCCGTTGCCCTGGTCGGTCACGGCTACGAGGTAGTAGTTGCCCGCCGCCAATCCAGCGTTGAGCGGCAGTGTCACGGCGAACGAGTTCGTGTAGCTCTCGCCTGCGGCCAACGGTCCGCGCGCCGGCGACTCGCCTGGCAGCAACACCGACTGCGCCGTCACGCTCGCGCTCTGTGACAGGTACACCCGGTCCCGCCAGACCGCGCTGGCCGGCACCGCGCCGTTGTTCTTGACCACCCACGTCAGCCAGAACGTATCGCCGAACTTCGCCGAATTGTTTGTGCCGGTGAAGCTGGTGATCGAGAGGTCCGGCGCGGAAATGGTGATCGCATTGGTGGCGATGAAGGTGTTGTTCGTCTCGGCGGCGGCTTCGTAGAACTGGTATTGGCTGTCCGCCATCACGATGAAGTAATAGCTCCCGTTCAACCCGAACGGCAGGATCACCGTGTTCGTCACCGTCTGCTCCTGGCCGGGCGCCAACGCCGTCGTGGCCGGGAAATGACCAAGGAACGTGTCGTTGCCGACAGTGCGGTCAGTGGAGAGCCAAACCGCATCCGAGCGCGGGCCGCTGGCGGGATTGGTGCCTTGGTTGCGAATAGTCCACGCAAGCGAGATCGGCTGGCCGGCCAGCGCACTGACGGGCGGCTGGATTCCGGCAACAACCACATCCACCGCCGGCGGAAACATCGCGCTGCCGCCGTTCAGGTAGGTGAACGTGGTGCCCGTGGTGTCTTGAAGATTCGGAAAGGAAACAGCTTTGCCGTCAATAGTCACACTGCAACCCGTCAACCGGCGCAACTGGACCGTGGGGATGACACCGGTGTTGCGAACCCGCAGACTCACGTCGGATGAGCTGGAGTCCACGATCTCGGCCAGGTTGGGGATAAGCACCGCCCCACCTGCCCGTGCCTCCAGCCAGGCATCATACGGCCCGGTGTGCATCCACCGGCCTACGAAACCGCTCAGGTCCACGACGCTGCTCGCGCCATCGGCGTAAGCTCGGATCGTCCGGCTTGGAGCCGCCGCGTGGCTCAGGTCAATCCAGCCTCCGCTGTAGGCGTAAAGCTCCAGATAGCCGTTGCCCCCCATCACGACGTTCGTCACGCTCGACAAATCCAGCAGGCTGCCAGTGCCATTGGCCTCCAGATACATCTGTCCATTGGTGACGGAGAAGGTGGTGACGTTTGGGAGCCGCAGCACCGCCCCCTCTCGCGCATACAGGAAGCTTCCGTTGATGTTCGTGATCCGGCTCAAGTCCGCCACGTTTGTTCCGTACCACGAAAGCCAGTTGCCGCTCAGGTCGCTCAGCCCTGTCAGGTCCACCGCTGCATGATCTGCCCGGACGCCGCAGCCTGAAAGGCAGACCAGTTGCGCTGTCGGGATGAATCCAGTGTTACGAATCCGCAGGCTCAAGTCGGACGAACTCGTGTCCACGATCTCGGTCACGTTGGGGATGAGAACTACTCCACTCGCCCGCACGTCAAGCCAAGCGTCATACGGCCCAGTGTGCGTCCACCGTCCCACAAAACCGTTTAGGTCCACTACGCTACCCGCACCGTCAGCATAGGCCCGCACAGTGCGGTTAGGCGCCGCCGCGTGGCTGAGATCAATCCATCCGCCGCTGTAGGCATAAAGCTCCAGGTAGCCATTTCCGCTCATCACGATGTTCGTTACGCTCGACAAATCCAAGACACTACCGGGACCGTTGGCTTCGCAATACATCTGCCCGTTGGTCACCGAAAACGTCGTTACGTTTGTCAGTCGCAGCGCCGCCCCTTCCCTGGCATACAACTCAGTGCCATTGATATTCATGATTCGGCTCAGGTCGGCCACGTTCGTGCCGTACCACGACAGCCAGTTGCCGCTTAGATCGGTCAGCCCGGTCAAGTCCACTGCCGCATGGTCTGCTCGCACGCCGCAACCTGAAAGGTGGACCAGTTGCGCTGTCGGGATGAATCCGGTGTTACGAATCCGCAGACTCAAGTCGGACGAACTCGTGTCCACGATCTCGGTCACGTTGGGGATCAGCACATGCCCGCCAGCCCGTGCGTCCAGCCAAGCGTCATACGGCCCGGTATGTGTCCACCGCCCGACGAAGCCGCTCAAGTCCACCACGCTGCCTGCGCCATCAGCGTAGGCCCGGATTGTCCGGCTAGGCGCGTCCGCCCGGCTTAAGTCGATTCGGCCCCCCGCGTAGGCATAGAGTTCGAGATACCCGTTGCTGCTCATCACGATGTTGGTCACGCTCGACAGGTCCAGCAGGCTGTTCGTCCCGTTGGCTTCGTAGTAGCACTGCCCACTGCCGATATTGAGCGTCTGGAGAGTTGGCAGGTGGAGGATGCCGCCGTTGCGAGCGTAGAGCCATGTCCCGGAGTAGGTGGTGTCCCCTCTTGCCAAGAACGACGCCCCCGCCCCATTCACAGTCAGCGAACCGCCGGAAACGGTGAAGGGGCCGTGCAACTCGGAAGCCCCAGACTTCACGGTGAACGCCGCGTCCGACAGCGTGAGCGCCTCTTCGCAGCGCAGGCTGCCGATCGTGACGCTGCCGCCATCCACAACGACCGAAACTGCGCCCGGCAAGTCGATGATGACGCGATTGGTGGCGTTGGGCACATGGTCGTTACTCCAATTGCGCGGGTCGTGCCAGGACCAACCGTTGCCGCCACCGTCCCACCGGACGATGTCCGAGGCCTCCGGCAGAACCGTGAGCACGGCCACGACGCTGGTCACGGAGCCAACGGAATTGGCCACGATGACACGGTAGTTGCCCGCTTGTTCAGGCTGCACCGCACTGAGGTTCAACGCGGCGTTGGTTGCGCTGGGCAAGTTCGTGCCTTGCCGTTGCCACTGGTAAGTAAACGGGCTGGTGCCGCGCACCGTGACCGCAAAACTGGTCGCGCCGCCCGGAGCCACCGTCTGGTCGCGCGGTTGCGTGACGATCTGCGGTGCGGACACCGGTGGATTCGTCTCGGCGACCGCCTGGAGGTCCACCGCGTTCGTCGCATACACCGGTTGGAGCACGGCGTTGGTGGCGAAATTCAGCCCTTCCAGGGCGGCGAACTGGCCGCTGCGCGCGTTGCAGGTCAACACCCGGAAAATGCTCCCGACTCCCGGCGAATAGCCGTTCAGCAAGGTTGCTCCGAGCACGCCAGTGAGCGCGGCGTTGCCGCTGACCGCCAGGCGGCTGAACGAACTGGCGGAAGCCAACTCCACCTCCAAGCGCCCCATGCCGCTCTGCACGTAATTGCCAGCGAAACTCAACAGTCCGCCCGCGAGCTTGGGGCTGACAGTGCCTTGGTTCTGGAAAGCCACGCCGGAACAATCCAAGGTGCCGGACCCGGCGATGACGCCGGTCGGTTCGTTCAGGAAGGAAGTTCCGTTCACGTCGAGGTAGGCTCCGGCCAATTGGATCAAACCCCGGTTGGCGACGCTGCCGTTCAAATAGCGGTTGCCGCCGGAGCCTTGGTTGACTTCGAGGATTCCAGTTTCCCCATTCACCAGCGTGCCGCCGCTCTCCACCTTCAGCGTTTCGTCGTAGTTCGAATAATCCGACTCCAGTCGTATCCGCCCCCGGTTGGTCAGGCCGGATGCCGCTGTCAGCGTGGCGCTGTTGAAGGCGTAGTTGCCCTGCACCCAGAGCGTCACGGCCGGCGAGTCATGAGCCACCAGCCGGTTCGTGTTCCCCACCGCATACACCGTGCAAGGCGTGACCGCCGTGCCGGCCAAGTTGATCTCCACACCACGAAGATCCACGTTCCCCGATGCTGACCCGCTGAGGAAATCGAACCGGCCTGACACATGACGAAACTCCCCAGCTCCGTCTGCGGCAAGCGCGCCACCGTCCAGAGTGAAATGCCCGTTCATCTCCGCGTATGCACGGCTACCCACAACCAAGCTGCCTCGGTTGATGATGTCACAGTTCAGATACCGGTTCCCCCCGCTGCCTGCGTTCAATTCGATCAAACCGTTCGCCCCGTTGATCAGCGTGCCACCGGCTTCCACCTTCAGCGTTTCGTCGTAGTTTGAATAATCCGACTCCAGTCGCATCCGTCCCCGGTTTGTCAGCCCGGCGGCCACAGTCAGCGTGGCGCTGTTGAACGCCCAGTTACCCTGCACCCACAGCGTCACCGCCGGGGAGTCGTGGGCCATCAGACGGTTCGTGCTCCCCACCGCATACATGGTGCAAGGCGTAACCGCCGTCCCGGCCAAGTTGATCTCCACGCCCACCAAGTTCACCCGCCCGCTGGCGACGCCGCTCAAAAAGTTGAACCGTCCGCTGTTGTGTCGAAACTCCCCGCTGCCAGCGATGCTGCCCCCGTCCAGTGTGAACAGCCCGTTGAACAACAACACCTCGCCGCTGCCCACGGAGACCGTTCCCCGATTGACGACATTGGCCGTCAGGTAGCGGTTGCCGCCGGAACCTCGGTTGACTTCGATCACGCCGGTCGGCGCGTTGATCAGCGTGCCGCCATTCTCTACCTTCAGCGTTTCGTCATAGCTCGAATAATCCGACTCCAGCCGAATCCGTCCCCGGTTTGTCAGCCCGGCGGCCACAGTCAGCGTGGCGCTATTGAACGCCCAGTTACCCTGCACCCACAGCGTCACCGCCGGGGAGTCGTGGGCCATCAGACGGTTCGTGCTCCCCACCGCATACACGGTGCAAGGCGTCACCGCTGTGCCAGCCAGATTGATCTCCACGCCCACCAAGTTTACCCGCCCGGTGGCCACGCCGCTCAGGAAGTTGAGCCGTCCGCTGTCGTGGCGAAACTCTCCGCTGCCTGCGATGCTGCCGCCGTCGAGTGTGAACAGTCCATTGAACAACAAGACTTCACCGCTGCCCACCGTCACGATCCCGCGATTGATGACGTTGGCGGTCAGATAGCGGTTGCCGCCGGAGCCTTGGTTGACTTCGATCACGCCGGTTGGCGCGTTGATCAGCATGCCGCCATTCTCTACCTTCAGCGTTTCGTCATAGCTCGAATAATCCGACTCCAGCCGAATCCGTCCCCGGTTTGTCAGTCCGGCGGCTACAGTCAGCGTGGCGCTATTGAACGCCCAGTTACCCTGCACCCACAGCGTCGCACTGTTGTCGAGGCTGCGGATTTTCGGCTGCATGCCGTAGAAATAGACCGTCACGTTGGTCGTTCCACCGATGATGACATCGTCGTTCGTGCCTGGCACGGCGAGGGCGCTCCAGTTGGTGCGGTTGTGCCACAGGCCATTGCCGCCCGCGCCCGTCCAGGTCACCGTGCTGGCCGAGGCCGCGCCCGCCAGCGCGAGCAGCAGCAGGAGTGGCAGGAGCGCCGACCTTCCTGTCGGCCCCGGTTGGCGCGAAGGTGCCAGAGCCGACACGAATGTCGGCGCTCCCGGCACGACCGCGGATGTTGGGCGTGAGGCTGCGGTGGAGATGAATTGAGTTTTCATTTTCAGGGTATTAGAAGGGGTCGGCGTTCAGGACGGTTTTTGTTTCAAATCTCAGCGTCTTGACGCGGGAGAGTTGGGAAAGACGAATGAAGATAGCCAATCGACAAGTGACGATGGCGGAAGGTCGGTGTGCCACACATAAGGGTCTGGACCTGGACGGCTGCGGCGCGCGGTTTCCCTTCAGTCCAACGCCGTCGGATTCCCGCCCGAAACGCAGAACCTCGCTGGCGTGGTGCGCTGAGCAGACAAGTGGTCATTCTACCTGCTGCTACGGGTCTGGCGGGAAAACCTTACCGGACATTTTTAGAAATCGTTCGGCTCAAGCCAGGCGGCCAGCGGACAACCGCCAAGCAGAGGAAGGCAGACGGATGAGGGCAGAGGAACAAGAGCGAGTCCGTTGATCGGAGCAGCCTGCTGCGACCTATGCCAGTAGGTCTGCATACTCCTGGCCCGACGCATTGCGAAAGATGCCCTGTGAAGCCATGGCAAGGATTTGGTCAGGGCGCGGTGGCGCGGGCTTGGAGCGTGGTGTAGCCCTTGACGAAGGTGTTGGTGGCGCGCCACTGAGCTTGCGCTTGGTTGCCGCTCACGTACCAAGCTCGAATCCAACTCGCGCTGCCCCATTTTTGCGCCGCGCGCACTTGCACCACGCCTTCGATGGGGAAGTCCGTCGTCTCTAGCGTGATGACGACCGGGGTGTCGTTGTAGATGGCGACATCGGCGTTACTGAGGAGCGGCGCGGTCGGATCGGTCGGAGCTGCGTTGGTGTCCACGCTTACGATTCGCACGGTCGGCGTGGCGGCGGGCGGCCAAATCTCCGGCGGTGTGGCCGGCAGATCCGCGATTGTCTCAGGGTGCGTTCTTAGCGCTGCGGATAGCAGAGGGGATTCGATCCGAATGCGACCTTCAAGCCCGCTGTAATTGTACCCGGACACACCAAGAAGGCAGTTCAACTCTCCTGTCCCCAACACCTGACTTGCTATGATCCGAATTGCACCGCCGCTCCCGCCGAAGTAGTCACCGCCGTTAATGGCCCCAACGCCGCCTTGAGCGGTAATCAAGCCGTTGACCGTCACCGTTCCCGACGCGGCGACGAACAGCGCCCCACCCCCAGCACCGCCAGACGTGCCGCCAGCCCGGCCACCAGAGCCACCGATGAGCGGGAGAATCCGCGGATTGCCATAGAATGTGGCATACGCTCCACCGCCCGATGGGGCCGCTCCACCGCCCGGGCCAAGACCTATTCCACCCCCTTGCGGTCCAGTGGGACCACCGCGGAAGCCGCCCGGCCCTGGTTCGGTAGGAAGGAGTGCCGCAGAGCCTTGCTGCTTTGACTGTCCGCGCAAGTCAACCGTCCCGGCAACTGCTACATCGCCCTGCACCAGCCACACGACTGGCGCCCGCGAAGAGTGGTTGATGAACCTCACAGTGACCCCCGCTGGGATGTTGACCGACGAGTATTTGAAGACGATGGCCCATTTGTCTTTGTCGTAAATGCCGCGGCCCGCGTTGGCGCTGTTGTTGGCATTCCAGACACCGGGCACGGCCTGCGAGAGGTCAATGACTACGTTGGTGGGATCCATCGACGGGTTGAAAGCCCCGTCTGAGCCATCGCTGGGGATGGTGAGTTGGGCTGAAGCCGGCTGGAGGCACGCGGCCAGTCCGAGCGCGGCGAGGGTGAGGATGCGGAGTTTCTTCATGGTGGTTTCTTGCTTGTCTGTAGCTGGTTGTTCGTTGTTCTTGGTTTGTTCCGATCAAACGGAAATCAGGAGGGTCCGTTGGGCAGCGTGTGGAATGCACACGACTGGCCCGGCTCACGGGTGAACCGGATCCTCGAAGTTCAGCACGGTGACTTCGCGGGAGATGGCTTCCCAGGTCGCGGTGGGCTGGCCGAAGTTGAAGAGGGTGAGTTCGCGCGAATAGACCTGGTTGAACTCCGTCATCGGCGGGCCGGAGCCGGGATGGGCGTTGTACACCGCCACTTCCTTGGAGATGGCTTCGATGTTCGCGGAGGGCGAACCGAAGTTCCACAGCGTGGCCTCGCGCGAGATGGCTTCCACGCGCGCCGAGGGGGAGCCGAAATTCCAAAGCGTGGCTTCGCGGGAATACACCTGGTTGATGTCTGACATGGGCGGGCCGGAGCCGGGATAGGCGCTATAGACGGAGAGTTCCTGGGAGATGGCCTCGCGCGCGGCAGTGGGCGCGCCGAAGTTGAACACGCTGGCCTCGTGGCTGTAGAACTGCGGCGCCGTGCCCGGCCCTCCGAAGAGGTCGCGGAGATAGAACTGGTAGTTCGAGAGGCCGTTGGTCAGGCAGGGCTGGCTGGCGTCGTAGTAATCCAGCGGATTCAGGCAGTTTCGGTGCTGGAGTTCGTAGCGGTCATCAATGCCGTCGCTGTCCGAGTCCAGCGGCGAGAAGATGTCGTGCGCGCGGACGCGGAAGAAGCCGTGGGGCGGACCGAAGGCCACGGCGTAGGACCACACGGGGGCGGGGCTGCCCAGGGACATGCCCACGTTCGTGAAGCTTTGGAAGTCCGTGGTCCACTCCAGCGTGTAATAGGCCCTCGGCTCGGGCGGCAGGCCGAGCGTGAGGACGGCGTTGGTGGGATCAAAGTGATAATCGAGCACGAGGTCGCCGGCGTGCGTGCCAAGGCAGCTTGCCAGCCAACTCGTGGCCGCGAGGAAGGGGAGGGAGCGTCTCATGCTGTGGGTGTGCGGGGCGGCGCGGAATCAAGGTTTGCGGTCTTCAGTATCATGTCGTTCTACCTGCTACTACGGGTCTGCCCGGAAAACCTTGCTGGAAATTTTCAAGAATCTATCGGCCCAAGACCTGACGCCAGACGGGTTCCGGCAAACAGAGGGCGGCAGGGGAATGAGAGGATGTGGAATGGCCGCGAAAAAAGGCACAAAAGCCGAGGCTCGTCGCGGGCGACGAGGATTCTTGGAGTGCGGAGGCAAACGAAGTGCGACCCCGCTTTGGCTTGCCGCGAAGCGGGGTCCGTTTCAAGCCAAAGCGCCGTCGCCGCTTCGCTCTGCCGGCGCACTCGAAAAGTCTTCGGTTGCGCTTCTTCGCGGCTGAACTGCTCCGCTTGGGCTTATCTGTATTCGAACCGTTGCGGGAGTGGCCCCATGGAATTCCAGCGCTGGCGGATCTGCCTCTGTCTGGCCCACCATTCTTCGGTGGTCAGGTCTTCCCAGCCGCCCAACTCGTTCAGGCGCTGGCCGACCACGAACTCGGCCAGCGTCAGCAAGAGGTCCGGAGAGGGCATGAAGGCTGATGGCACCTTGACGAGGTGAGCCGTCGCCTCGGGAGCGGTGAAGAGCAACAGGCGTCCGTCAGAGCTGAAGCGCACTCTGGGTTGGACACCACCGCGGAGTCCGTCGCACGCTGGCAGCGCGAATTCGGCATGGAAGAGGCGGATGGCTCGATCCATCCCGCTGCTGGCGACCCATTGGCCGTCCGGGCTGAATTCCGCCGTGAGGACAGCGCTGCGGTGGCGGAGCACGGCGTGGCGTAACCGGCCTGAACGCGCGTCCCAGAGCGCGACGAGGCCGTCGTGAGAGGCGGTGAGCAGCGTGGCAGAGTCGGGACTGAAGGCCACGCATGTGACGTCGTCGCCAGGCCGCACCCAGGGCGTGACCGGCGCGCCGGTCCCGGCATCCCAGATACGGGCGGCGTTGCCGTCGCCGCCTGTGGCCAAGCGGCGGCCATCGGGACTGAAGCGCACTTGAGCTATGGGGCCAGGGTGGGACAAGTCCGGCGTCACTTTGCGGCCGGTGCGGGCGTCGAAGACGGCGGCGGCGTCCCGCGCGGCCAGCGCTAACAGACGGCCATCGGGGGAGAAGTCGAGGCTGCCCACGCCAGAGATGGGCAGGCGGACGGAGGGAGAGTTCTCCAAAAGGATATTACCTGTGGACTGGATCGCCGGCGTCTCGCCGGCCTGCGATGCGCGCGGACCTGCCGGCGAGACGCCAGCGCTCCCAGGCGACGCCGTGATCTGCCAGACGCAGACATTGCTGGCGGTGGCGACAGCCAGGGTGCGGCTGTCGCGGCTCCAGGCGAGGCGGTGGACGGCGGCATCATGGCGCAAGGTGAGTTGGGGAACAGCGCTCGTCTGCACGGTGGAAACGAGCACATGGCCGCCAGTGTCGCCGGAGGCCAGCCATTGGGAGTCCGGGCTGAAGCTGACGCCAGTGACCGGGTGACTGTGGCGGGCCGGCCCGCCGCGAGGTTTGCTGTCCACGGCAAACAGTCTCACGGTTTGGTTCGATCTCATCTCAGCGATGGTTTGACCGTCGGGACTGAATTCGCAGTCGAGAGGCGATGCGTCCATGCCCAGTTTCGCTTCTGCGCCAGTCATCCGATTCAACGCCCACAGCCGGGCGGTGCGGTCGGCTGAGATGGTCAGCAGTTGCCGACCGTTGACGGGGCTGAACACAGCGTCGAAAACGGCCCGACGATGCAGACACGGTTCATACTCCGCATGAAGCCCGGTCAGCGACGTCACTTGGGTTTGGCCGTCGTCCGAAGTGGTGGCCAGCCACTTCCCTGTAGGATCGCCGCGAGCCGTATTCACGCTGAGGTCGTGGCGGATGGAACGGCTGAAAGCCTTGCCGCCAGCAGCCCATTGAACATGCGCTCGCTCGGCGGCGTTGGCTGAGGCGACAAGCTGACCGTCCGGACTGAAGGAGGCAAAGTTCACCGTGGCATTCCAGCGGAAGCACTCCAGCCGCGCCCCGGTAGCTGTTTCCCACAGCTCAATGGCGTTGGTGGACACGGTGAGGAATTTGTCGCCCTTGGGACTGAATTCGGCATGAACCGGCGCCGCGAGGGGATGGGCAGTAAAACGTGAGGCGTGAAACGTGAAAGGTGAAACCTCGGCAGAAGCCGCGTGATTGTTCGTCAGGATCGGCCAGAGTTGGCAGGTGTTCGTGCCAATGGTCAGCAGCGTTTGGCCGCGCGGATGAAAGAGCACGCGGTGCAACGGTTCGCCGTGATCCACGGCGCCCAGCCATTGGCCATCGCTCACGCGCCAGAGGGCGGCGTGGCCGTTAAGTGAAGCGGTGGCCAACAGCGAATTGTCGGGGCTGAATTCGGCTGCGGCCACGCGAGCAGCCGGAGCAGCCGATGTCGAGAGGCTGGAACTCAAATCCGCAATCCACAATCCGAAATCCGAAGTAGTTTGAGCCTCCTCACGTCGGCTGCTATGAGTGGCGTCGGACTCGAAGAGCAGCTTCCCCTCCGGCAACTGCCATACTTGCGCGAAGCCGTTGCTGCCGAGCGTGGCCAGGCAGGTGCCGTTGGGGCTGACGGCAAAACGGCCTCGCGCCGCGTCGTGCGGAAACGAGAACTGGCGCGTCCCGTTTGTGCGGTTCCAGACGCTGAGCCAGCCATCCGCGGATGCCGTAAGGATGAATCGGTTGTCGCGGGTGAATTCACCTTGCCGCACCTCCGCGCCGTGCAGGAGAGGGGGCAGGACCGGCCAAGGCAGCTTTCGTTCGGTGATGACGGCAAAGAGACGCGCACTGGCGAGGCGATTCGAGGGGTTCTCACGCACGAGTTGAGCCAGTGCCATGATCGCTTCTTGAACTTTGGCCCCGCCAAAGAGCAACTCCACTTCACGTTGGCCGCGGCGGGCGGCGCTTTCCGCGAGACGCAGATTCGCGGCACGCGACCCGGCCAGGAAACGCTCGGCTCGGAAGAGTTGCCAGGTGGTCAGGGCCAGCCCGCCCATCAGTGCCAAAATCAACAATGCGCTCAAGGTGGCGACGGCTGGATTGTGCCTGGCCCAGACGCGGACTTTCTCGAGGCGGCCCACGGGCCGGGCCAGGATGGGTTCATGGTCCAGCCACCGTTTCAGATCATCGGCCAGGGCTTCGGCGGACGTGTAGCGGCGCTCCGGCTCTTTCTGGAGACACTTCAGGCAAATCGTTTCCAGGTCACGATCGACCTTCGGATCAAGAGCGCGCAGCGGGTGTGGTTCAACGTGTAGGACGGCGTGAAGGATGTCCGCGTTGTTGCCCCCCTGGAACGGCGGCTGGCCGCACAACAAGTGATAGAGAATTGCGCCGAGACTGAAGACATCGCTGGCTACGGTGGCGTCGCGCGTTCGTCCAGCCGCCTGCTCCGGTGACATGTAGTGCGGGGTCCCCAGCACGGCGCCGCTCAGTGTTCCGCTGTCACGCTCCAGCCATTTGGCGAGGCCAAAGTCGGTCAGATGCGGCTCACCAGCGGCGTCGAGCAGGATGTTCCCTGGTTTCAAGTCGCGATGCAGGATGCCATGCTGGTGCGCGTGGTAAACGGCGCGGGCAACCTTGGCCATGAGACACGCTGACTGGCAGGCATCGAAAGGCGCCGGAGCGGGAAGTGACGAATCACGGAAGCCGTCCGAGCCGGCTCTACTCAAACGCTCGGCCAGGCTGCCGCCCTCGATCAAGGGCATCACCAAGTACGACCAGCCCTCCGTCTCGCCGACTTCGGACACCGGCACAATGTGGGGGTGGTCAAGCGTGGCGGCGGCTTCGGCTTCCAAGCGGAGACGGCGCTGTTCGGTTTCGGTCGCGAACAGGCCGGCGCGAACCATTTTGACTGCGACCGGCTTGTTCAGACGAAGATGCCGTGCGCGATAGACCACACTGGTAGCGCCGGCCGCAAGGCGTTCGACCAGTTCATACTCACCCACGAGTCGCGTGGGACCGGGCGCTTTCGTGGACGCCGTGGAGGCGACGAGGCACCGGGGGCAGCAGCCCGCCGGCGCGTCCGCTGGGATGGCGTGTCCGCACTCAGGGCAGATGGAGGCACGAGTCATGACCGATCGACTTCCAACCAAGTGCTACGGGAATCTCGCTCAAACCTTGCCGGAATACTTGGCGCGTCCCGCTGACGACGCCGCGCCGCAACGAGGGGTGGCATGAAGTCAGTCCTGGCTGAGCACTTGGATATGGTGGGCGATCTCTTCATCGACTTCCTCGTAAGCCACGACCGTCTGACCGACCAACTCGCGGAACACTTCGCGAAAGCGAAGGCGCAAATCATGCACGGCCGAGGCGACGGCGCCTTCAGTCAGACCCAGACGGGCACCGGCTTCGGCTTGGGAGAGTTCCGGATCGCGGCCCGGCAGAAATCGCTGCAACAATTGAAAGCGCTCCTCCTGACCGCGCTCAGCATACTCCCCCTGCAAACGGGCGAGGGTTTGACGGATCAATTCCTGGGCAAAGACACGGTCAAACTCCTTGTCCGGCGCCGGGCGCCGGTCGGGTGGGTCCCAGTCCGTTTCGCCGAATTCGTCATTCGCCTGGAGCAAAACGGTCGGGGGCGATTGGTGCGCCGCTTTGGCCTTCTGGTCCATCAGAAAATGCTTCAGGGCCGTCAGCAGATAGGAGCGGAAGCGTCCCTTGGCCGGCTGGACCCGCACCAGCCGGTTCATCGCGAGCAAGTGGACGAGGAACATCTGGGTAAGGTCGTCCGCGTCGCTGGGGTCCACGTTCCAACGGCAAATGTAGGCGCGGATGGGGTGCCAGTAGGTCCGGCAGAGGTGTTCCAGGGCGTCGGAGGCCCCTTCGCCCGCCGACACAACTACAGTCCACAACGTGGGGGGCATTGGAGCGAACCTCACACCACCCCCAGTTTGGGCCGCAACCTCACTTCCGGCTTGCACGGCGGCATTAGAGCGAATGGCAGCAGGTGGCGCAAGGATCAAGTGGCTCAACGGCCGTTGAGATGACGGGCAAGGCAGCAAGATTTGACAGGGCCACGTGTTAGATGATTCGAACGCAGAAGCCTACTGATCTGGGCCGAGGCGCTCGGTTCTCTCCAGCGCCCAAGTGTCCGCCAGACGCTTCGCCTGCAACCCGAGCGCCCCCACTCAAAGTCGCCCCTGCCAGTGCGTGAAATCGAGTGGCTGCACCTCACAACTCCACAATCATTTCGGGTTGGAAGCCGGGGACCAACTGCTTGGGGTAGCCGCGCTGGTTGGCGAGGATGTGCGTCTGGCCAATCGTGTAGTGCGTGGAATGGTGTGTGTGGCCGTGAATCCACAACGGCACTCCGCTCCACTCGATCAGGCCGTCGAGGTTGGAGGCAAACGCCGCCGTCAGCAATTGGCCCCGCAAGCGCGCGGGGAGGGATTGGCTGCTGGGCGCATGGTGGGTCACGATGATGGTCGTGCGC
>JACRJZ010000167.1 GCA_016219875.1 Verrucomicrobiota bacterium
GCAAGCAGGACGGGCTGCCCGGCTGGCAAACGATCTGGCGCGGCTGGCAGCGTCTGATGTGGATGAGTGAAGGCGTCCAGCTAATGGGAGACTGAAAAGATGTGGGTAATGACAAGGGTTGAAAACCTGCGCTACCCGGTGGCCGGGCGGGAGTTTGATGCAGCCTTGGCGCTTCGCCGGGGCGCTTGCTTCCCGGCCTCTTTCGTGTCATGTAACGGCCATGAACTCGCCAATCCAATCGTGTCCGACCGACGCCGGCGCCATCGTCGCGGAACGCACACCCATTGTCGCGGATGGCTCGCCACGGCTCTCCCGCCGCGCGGCCCTGCAATCCACCCTCACGGCCAGCTTGGGCGCGCTCGCCGGCGTGCAAGCCGGAGCCGCAGAAGCGCCGCGGACGGATGCGCGCCGGGCTTCGCCCAAGCGTTACGCGATGAAGAAGTCCATCAACCTCTGGGCGTTCCCCTACCCCGACCGGATGAACTTGCGCGAGTGCCTGCAACTCGCCAAGGACGCGGGCTTCGATGGCATCGAGTTGAACTACGATCTGGACAACGACCTCTCGCCCAAGTCGGGCACAAAAGAGTTCGAGGCCATCCGCAAGATGGCGGACCAGATCGGCATCGCCATCAGCGGGCTGTGTTCGTTCCTGTTCTGGCCGTATCCCCTCACGAGCCATGACGAGGCGAAGCGCGCCCGCGGGCTGGAACTGGCCGGCCTGATGGCGCAAGCCGCGCACGATCTCGGCGTGCAGAACCTGCTCGTGGTGCCCGGCGCGGTCCACATTCCGTGGCGGACGGATTACGAGCCGGTGCCGAACGATGTTTGCGACCGCCGCGCCCGCGAAGCTGTCGGCAAACTCGTGACTTCAGCGGAGAAGCTCGGCGTGTTCCTGAACATCGAGAACATCTTTTTCAGCGGCTACTTGATGACCCCGATGGAGATGAACGCCTTCGTGGACAGCTTCCACAGTGACCGCGTCCGTGTCCACTTTGATACCGGGAACATCATGCTGTTCCAGCATCCGGAGCACTGGATTCCGATCCTGGGCCAGCGTATTCAGAACGTTCACCTCAAGGAATTCACTAAGAAGGGCACGGACCATTCGCTGGAGAGCTTTCGCCCGCTGCTCGACGGCACCACGAACTGGCCGGCGGTGGCGGAGGCGTTTGACCAAGTTGGCTACCGCGGCTATTTGACCTTCGAGTATTTCCATCCGTATGCGCATTACCCGGAGGCGCTGGTCCACCAGACTTCCGACTCGCTGGACCGCATCCTGGGAAGAAAGTGAGCGCGCGCCAACTGACCCGCCGCGGAGGAAACGGTGCTACAGTGCCGCGGGCGTTCGGGCGCGTCGCTGAAACGCGCGTCTGACGGCCGCGGAAGCCATGAAGAACACGCTCAAGAGCGACCTCGATGTCGAACTCGCCGCCGGCGGACTGGTCTGGGACCGGGGGCGCGGGACGCCGTTGCTGGCGGTGATCCATCGCCCCAAACACGACGACTGGACGCTCCCGAAAGGGAAGCAGAAGCCAGGCGAAACCCTGCTCGAAACCGCCGTGCGCGAGGTCGCCGAGGAATTGGGCTGCGAATTCGAGGTGGAGAACTTCGCCGGCGTCACCTGCTACAAGAAAGGCTGGCGCTCCAAGGTGGTGTTCTATTGGAACATGCTGCGGCGCGACGACCGGCCCTTCCAGCCGAACGACGAGGTCGATGCCGTGGAGTGGCTGCCGTTCGAGCAGGCGCTGGCCCGGCTGACGTTCCCGGCGGAACGGGAAGTCGTGGAACGAAATCGGATCTTTGCGCCCGCGGCAACGGCGCTGGCCTGAACCTGAAATCCGGTAGGTGATGGCGGAACCGACGTGCTCTGGAAATTCCATCTGCCCTGCCCTCACCCCGGCCCTCTCCCGTCCGACGGGAGAGGGAGGAGCCGTCTGGCGTTTTGACAAAGCAGGCGTTGGTTCACGATGATCGCGTGCCGCGCGTTCCCTCTCCCGTCGGACGGGAGGGTCAGGGTGAGGGCTTCGGGGGCGCGGCTTCAGAGCTTTCCGAAGTCGCTATCTTCCTCCCCCGTCTTGGCTCTCCGAAAACTCGCGAAGAGTCCAAGCCGACCGCAGCGCTTTGCCGAAGCGTCGCCAAGCCTGCGAAGCCCATCGGCTGGCCCTCAGATTTCGAGTTCGCGACCACCCCATTTGCGCGAAGCCGGAAGCCGTGTTACCTGTGGCCCGTGCAGCGCAAAAGCACAGGCCGTCAGCAGCCCTCCTCCGTGAAGCGCGGGGTGGTTGCGCTGTTTCTGTTGATCTGCCTGCTGGGCCAAGTCGAGGTGTGGCCTGACCTGCTGGCGCTCGGCGCGTGGCTGGAAGGTTCGCACGCCGTCCGTCTCGGTCGAGGCGAAGCCACGATCCAACTCGTCCTCTGCCACGCGGGGGTCCGGGCCGGCCAGGCGGACGTCACGCGAGGCCAAGGGCTTTGTCCAGCGAACCATCGGCACGGGATGGCCAGCAAGCTGGTCTGCGTCGTGGCGGATCGCGCCGACGGGCTTCCTGACCACGCGGCGTCGTTCCACACTGCGTGGACCTGCGAGCTTTCGCGCCCCCAAGTCGGCGGCGGAAAGTCACCCGTTCCGAACGCGCCGTCGTTCGCCCTCGCTGCCCTGCCGGCTCTGACGTTCTCCGCTTGTTCGCCTGCCCTGACGAGTGCAGCCCACGCGCCGCCCGGAACTCCAGTTCCAGTGGCGTCTTTGCGCTCGGTTTCTCTCCTCCTTTGATTCTCCTCTCGGCGGCAAGGCCAGCCTGACTTCGGGTGAAGTCGTGTCGGTCCTTGTCGCCGTGCATTCCGCCTTCGCGACTCCGCACGAAGGCTGACTCCGTCCTCCCACCTTTTCCAGCGACGCCGGGGAAGCGTTTTCCCGAAAACTCGAAATGCAGCGAATTATGAAATACGAACAACACCGTCTCCTCGTGGAGCAGGTATTCCGACCGGTCCGTCGGGTCCGCGCTCCAGCGTGCACCGGAAAGTCAGCGCTACTCCATCGACCGCTTCCGCCCATCTTCGCCGCGCTCGCAGCGGGGGCGCTGCTGCTGGCTCCCAACCCGGCAACCGGTCAAGGGGCAGTCCTCGCGAACCCGCACTGGAACATCACTCTTTCCGACTTTGGTTACTCGGACTTCATGCTGGACAACACGCCCGGCTTCGAAGGCCGGGAATATCTTTCCGGCGAATGGGGCGCGGCGGTGGGATACCAGCGCAACGGCGGCCAAGTCGTGTCGCCGCAGTGGCTCGAACCCCAGTTCGTGTTTCCAGACTGGGCCACCCATTCTCCCTTCCATGTGGTGACGCCGCTGACGCCGGTGGGACTGAACGCGAACAACTTGCCCATCGCGCAGTCGGTGATCGCCAGCAGCGACATCGAAATCACGCTGCGTCACGAGATGCTTGACACCTTCGTCGGCACCCCGATGGGAACGACACCTGCGTCCTCGACCGGGGCCGTAATGTTCGTCAGCAGCGACCGCTATGTGCTGAAACAGACCTGCACGATCAAGAACATCACCGGCTCCACCCTCTCCAACGTGCAGTTCTTCCAGTTTCTCCACGGCTTGAATTCGCAGCGGGGGGTCTTTGACAATCGCCTTCATGCCGGGCCATTGAGCGAGTTCCGGTATGACGTGACGCAGGCGGGCGTGGACGCGGCGGCCATCGGCGCGGGCAGTTCCAGCGCCGGGTTGGAGGATTTCATCGCCTTG
The DNA here is from genome assembly GCA_016219875.1 of Verrucomicrobiota bacterium. GTDB lineage: Bacteria > Verrucomicrobiota > Verrucomicrobiia > Limisphaerales > JACRJZ01 > JACRJZ01. Next base: position 3,747 of record JACRJZ010000167.1, read on the forward strand.
CACGCGAGCGTGGCCCCCAGCGCGTTCGAGATTGGGCCGTACGGCATCGAAGGCAACGGCCTCGACGACCACGCCCTCGGCAAGCCTTCGGACGGCGTGCATCTTTCCATCGAAGCCAACTGGCAAACCGCCCCCTACGCCGCGCGCCAGGGGACTGACGACTTTGCGCCCGCACAACGCTGGGTTGCCGGAGCGCAACGCTGGAACCTGGGCCACCTCGCGCCGGGCCAGTCGGCCAGTCTCGACGTGCTGCTCAGCCTGCTGACGGGCACGCGGGTCCCGACGGGCACGGGCAGTTCGGGCGGCTCCAACGGAGGGGCCAGTGTGCCGGGCGGCGTGGACTACGAATTCGAGGATGTCTCGGACGCAGGCTCACTCTTCGTCGAATACGCGCAGGCGGACCCGGACGACATCGCCGTCCGCGTCGCTGCCGGCCAGTTCGGGCCGTTCACGTTTCTCACCCCGGGCGGGCTGACTCAACTTTGGAAAGTGAAGTTCAGCGGCACGTTCGCCGGAGCGGTCAATCTGACCTTCGGCTATGACCCCACCATCCTCCCGCCGGGCTTCGACCAAAGCGCGCTGTGCCTCTATCAATTCGCCGACGGTGCCTGGCAGCAACTTACCGGGGTGGTGGATCCGGTGCGGCACACCATCGTCGTGACCGCCACCAGCCTCTCGACATTTGCGCTCGGGGTGGGCAGCAGCACTCTATTCACCGTGGACGCCAGCGCGGCGCCGGCCAACAGTGGCACGATCACCGGCGCCGGAACCTACGCGTCGGGTTCCAGCGTGTCGCTGGCGGCCAGCGCCGGCGCGGGCTATGTCTTCTCGAACTGGACCGAGAGCGGCTCGGCGGTCAGCACCTCACCGGCCTTCACGTTCATCGTTCAAGGAGATCGCGCGCTGGTGGCAAACTTCGTCACGGTGGGCGCAGCCAAGGCCATCACCACCACGTCGCTGCCGGCCAACGGCGGCGCCACCAGTGGCGACGGCGCCTACGCTCTCGGATCGAGCGCGACCGTCAGCGCGATTCCAAGTCCGGGCTACAAGTTTTCCAAGTGGCTGGTGAATGGCGCGGTGGTGAGTACGGCGCCCGGTTACACCTTCACCGTCACCAACGACCTCGTGCTGGTGGCCAAGTTCAAACCAGTCTTTACCGTGGTGGTTACCCCCGATCCATCGATGGGCGGGGACGTCGAGGCCGACCCGGCGTATGAGATGGGAGAGTTGGCGAAACTGAAAGCCGTCCCGTTCCCTGGCTACTCGTTTGTGAACTGGACGCAAAACGGCACGCCGGTCAGCACCGACCCGAACCTCCAGTTCAACGTCACGGGTAACCGGGAACTGGTGGGGCACTTCGCCCTCGGCTGCCGGATGGACGTGAGCGCAGAGCCGGTCAACGGCGGCACGGTCACCGGCAGCGGCGTCTATGAAATGGGCCTCAACGTGACGGTGGAGGCGACGGCCAAGCCGGGCTATGTCTTCCTGAACTGGACGGAAGCTGGCGGGCCGGTCAGCACCGCGGCGAGCTACAGCTTTGCTGGCACCGTCAGCCGCACCCTGGTCGCGAATTTCATCGCGCTCCCACCCCTGACGTGCGCCGTGCCCGCGCCGGGAATCCTGAAACTCTCCTGGCCCGCGGGGGCGAGCGGCTGGGTGCTGCAACAGAACTCCGATCTTGCCCCCACGAACTGGGTGGACCTGACGAATACCGTCGTGGACGGCCAGAAACAGATCATGATCTCGCCGCTCCCGGGCCACGGTTTCTTCCGACTGGCCCATCCGTAGGAAACGACTCCATTCATCCCCTCCACACCCATGAACGCTGCGCACCTGCACCTCCTGCTCAATCACCTTCCGGTAGTCGGATCGCTGTTCGCCGTTGGCGTCATTGCGATTGGGCTTTTGTTTCGTCGCGAAGCGGCCACGCGCGTCGGCCTCGGCCTGGCGCTGGTGGTCGCGCTGCTGGCGGTCCCAGCCTACCTGACGGGCGAGCCGGCCGAAGACGTCGCAGAGAAACTGCCCGGCGTCTCGAAAGCCGTGATCGAGCCGCACGAAGAAGCCGCCGGGTTGGCGCTGGGTGCCGTGCTCATTTTTGGGGCCGCGGCTGCGGTGGTCCTGCTCGTCGGGCGCGGTGGCAGGCCCATTCGCAAGGCCTGGCTTCTGCTCGTGCTGCTGTGCGGCCTGGTGTCGGCCGGCACCCTGGCTTACACCGCCTTGCTCGGCGGCCAGGTTCGCCACACGGAAATCCGCTCCCGCTGAAAACAACGCTTTATGAAAACAAGACTCCTCCTGACTGCGGCCTTCGCCGCGCCGCTCACCCTCACCGCTGCCAACAACCAGCTTCTCGGTTGGAACAATCTCGGCATGCACTGCATGGACAGCGACTACTCGGTGTTCAGCGTGCTGCCGCCGTACAACACCGTCGAGGCCCAACTCCTCGTCGGTGGCCGCCTCGTCACCAACGGCACGGGCTACACCGTGACCTACCAGGCCGTGGCCGACCCGGACGGCTCATTCAATTCGACCGCCCGCGGCAAAGGCAACTTCTACGACTTCGTTCTGCCGCTCTATGGCGCGGCGGTGTCGCCGGAGTCTGGCCTGACGCCGTGGCCGATGCCCGGCACGAACAACACGCCGCAACCGATGCTGTTTGAGCCGACCAACCGTCCCGCACCCGGCGTGGCCACCAAAGTGAACTGGTTTCGCGCCGAAGGCATCCCCATCACGCCCTACGACGACGCGGGCCGCAAGAATCCGTATCCGCTCATGCGGCTCATTGCCCGCAACGGCAGCGGCACACCGATCGCCAGCAACGACGTGGTGCTGCCGGTTTCGGATGAAATGGACTGCCGCGCCTGTCATGCCTCCGGCACGCAAGCGGCAGCGCAACCTTTCGCCGGCTGGGTGTGGAGCAGCAACCCGGAGCGCGACTTCCGCCTGAACATTCTGCGCCTGCACGACGATTACGAATTCGCCGACGACCCGGAGCTTTACGCCGCCGCGCTGGCCGCGCGTGGGTTCAGTCCCGAGGGCCTTTATCGCGGCGTCGTGGCCGACGGCAAGCCGGTGCTGTGCGCGGTGTGCCATGCTTCCGAGGCCCTGGGCACGGCCAGCTTCGACAGTATTCAACCGCTGACGGCGGCCATGCACGGCTTTCATGCCCGCGTCCGCGACCCGGACCTCCATATCCAACTCGACAGTTCGGACCACCGCGGCGCCTGCTACCGCTGTCATCCCGGCTCCGCGACGAAATGCTTGCGCGGGGCGATGGGCAGTGCGATCGCGGCGGACGGCTCGATGGAAATGCAGTGCCAAAGCTGCCACGGCGGCATGAGCGCCGTGGGATCGCTGAATCGCGTCGGCTGGTTCATGGAGCCGAACTGCCAGAGTTGCCACACCGGCACCGCCACGAGCAACAACGGCCGGATTCGCTACACGAGTTGCTTTGAAACCAACGGCTCGGTGCGCGTCGCGACCAACCAGACGTTCGCGACCCAGGCGGACATCCCCGCGCCGGGGATTTCGCTTTACCGGTTTTCCGCCGGTCATGGCGGCCTGCAATGCTCCGCCTGCCACGGCTCCACCCACGCCGAATTTCCAGCCGCGCATCGCAACGACAACCTGCGCAACCTCGCCCTCCAGGGCCACGCCGGCATGATGATCGAATGCACCGCCTGTCACGTCTCCATGGCCGTGAACGCCACCATGGCGGTCGGCGGCCCGCACGGCTTGCATCCAGTCGGGCAGGCTTGGGCCAACCAGCACGGTGATTTGATCGAAGGCGGCCTCAGCCGCACGGCCTGTCGTGCTTGCCACGGTCTGAACGACCGCGGTACAGAACTCTCCCGCGCGCAGGCCAACCGCGTGATCACAACGCCCGAAAACAAGTACGGCACGAAGAACTACTGGCGCGGACGCACCGTGAGTTGCTACGACTGCCACGACGGCGCCAACAGCAGCGATCCCAGCACGCATCCGCCGGCGGTGGCCCAGAGTGTGAGCACCAACACGACCAGTGGCGCGCGCGTCGCCATGACTCTGCGCGCCACCGGCAACGGGAGTATCACCTACCGCATCGTGACGCAGCCCGCTCATGGTTCGGTGGGCTTGAGCAACGGCGTGGCGACCTACTTCCCTGATCCCGGCCACGTGGGCACGGACCAGTTTGCGTTTACGGCCTGGAACGGTTGGGTGGACTCGAACCTCGCCACCGGTTCCGTGGCGGTCGCGCAAGGGCCGTTCTCCGTTTCCGCTGTTGCCCACGTGCCCTTCAGTTGGCCTGCCGGTTGGCCGGCGCCGTTTGCCGGTGTCGCCACGCCGAGCAACAGCACCGCGGCGGTCACCTACGATTGGGATTTCGGCGACAACTCGCCCCACGTCGCCAGCCAAAACGCCAGCCATGTTTTCGCGGCGCCTGGGCTTTACCACTGGAGACTGGTCGCGCGCGCCGCTTCGGCGGCGGCCACAGTCAGCGGCGTGATTGTCGTCGGGGACGCAGTGCAACTCGACATCGCCCGTTCGACGGGGGGCCTCACGGTGTCGTGGCCGCAGGTGGGCGTGGACGTGGTCCTCGAACGAAGCGCGGCCTTGGGCACGGCGGCCCAGTGGAGCCGATGCACCAACACCGTTTTAGCTGGCCCTGGCGCCTGGCAGGTCATTGCGCCGAACGCCGCGGGAACGGAGTTTTACCGCTTGCGCCAAGTCCGCTAGCCGGGTTGGTCGCCAGCGGGTCGAAGGGTTGAAGGGTTGAAGAGGCGCCGGCATTCGACTGAAACCATCTCTCGAAAGCTCTTCAACTCTTCAACTCCTTCTACTCTCCTTAGCCGCATTGATGCAGACGAGGGAACCACGAAATACACGAAACACACGAAAACAAAGGCCGCCGTGCGGTTCTTGGCTGGTGTGCCGGCGTCACCAAACGGTGACGGGACGAAGTCCCCGTCCTGCTGCGGCGCGGTTAGCGATTCTCTTGGGCGTTCCTTTCGTGTGTTTCGTGTATTTCGTGGTTCAACTGAATCGGTACGGCTTAGCGGCTGGCCTGCGCCGGGACCGTCCGGGCTTCCACCCAGCGGCCCGTGGCCTGAAGCAGCACGCCGCGCAAGCGCAGTTGCACGTCGTCGATCATCGCTTTGGCCTTGTCGCGCTGAAGCCCCTCCAGCATGGCCACTTCGTTCTCATCGAAGCCCTCGAGGAAATGCAGGTCGAACACGGCCCGCTCTTTCTCCGGCCAGGAAGCGGTGACGCGATGTAAGTAGTCGATGAGGTCGTGCTCTTCAGCCACGGCCGCGGGGTCTTCCAGGTGCGTGTCGGGAAGTTGATCGCCTCGCGAAACCAGCGTCGGCGCCAGCCGTTGCGCAATGATGCCCAGCGGCTGCTCGGCATCGTAGCCCTCGTTCAGTTCGGCGTCTTCGGGCGCCAGGGTCATCTCCTCGATGGGCACGTTGCGCTCGCCGTCCACGCGCAACCGGCGGTAGCGGCGCTTGAGTTCGCGGCGCAACAAGGAATAGAGCCAGAGGCGGTAGCTGACATCTTCCGGCTTTTTCCCCGGCGCGATGAGGGCCTGGCGCACGACTTCGTCCACCACCACTTCCGGCTTGATCGCGCCCCGCGGGACTTCGCCGTCTTCCTGGTCGCGATGCAACTCGCGCTGGGCGTGGTAGAGCAAGCGACCGTGGTAGCGTTTGATCATCTCGGCCAGCGTGTCCGCCAGGGTCTGGGGGCCGACCGGGTGCGGTTCGTTGGTGAAACGGAGCGGCTTCATGGCGCGCAGCTCGGCGCGGCGGCCGCGCTGCCGCCAGGTGTCTTCGCGACGCAATTCCGATTTCAGGTCTTCAAGTTCCCGGAGCATCGCTCGCACGGCCTTGTCGAAGGCGGGGACGGGATCCCCTTTGGCGGTCTTGACGCTGTGCAGAATGTTGGAAGGCAATCGCAGGGTCAGCCCGGCCCTGAAGACGCCGGTGCGCGGGTGTCGTTCCAGGCTGATGAGCAGGTGGACGGCGTCCGGCGGAAAGTGCTGCAGGTGCTGTTCGAGTTTCGCGATCTTCTCGCGAATCTTTTGCTGCAACTGCTCGTGGGGGCGGATGTGTTTGCTGACGATGTTCCACGCGAGTGTCATAGGCAGTCACCTGAACTTTCCAGTTTTGTTCTCATGTCAGACGGTTCCTGCGATGTGCGGTGAACTATAGACTCCGTCGGCCCGGCAATCAAACGCCCACTTCCAGCGTTTCCTGATGGCGCGGCACCACCACGGCGGCTTTGGGTTTCAGGCTGCGCAGCGTCTCGGCGAAGGCCAGGCTCTGCTGCTCCTCCCCGTGGATGACGGCGATCTTCTTGATGTCGCCGGCCAGTCCCTGGACGTAGCGGCGCAACTCCGTCCGGTCGGCGTGGCCGGAAAAGGCATCGACAGAATGGATCCGGGCGCGCACCGCGTGCGGCTCGCCAAAGATGTTCACTTCTTTGGCGCCGGACAGGATTTGCGCTCCGAGGGTGTTCTCCGCGCAATAGCCGATGAAGAGGATGAGGTTGTTCGGATGGCCGATGTGGTTCTTGAGATGGTGCCGGATGCGGCCGGCTTCCGCCATCCCCGAGGCGCTGATGATGATGGCGGGTTCCTTCATGTCATTGAGCTTCATCGAATGCGCGACCTCGCGGATGTAGGTGAGGTTTTCCATGCCAAACGGGTTCGCCACGTCGCGCAGGAAGCGATAGGTCGCCTCGTTGAAACACTCCGGGTGCAGGCGGAACACCTCGGTGGCGTTCACGCTCAGCGGGCTATCGACGAAGATCGGCACCCGCGGCATCTGGCCTTCGAGCGTGAGCTGGTGCAGCACAAACACGATCTGCTGGGTGCGGCCCACGGAGAAGGAGGGGATGATGACCTTGCCGTTGCGCGCCAGGGTTTCCCGCACCAGGGCCGCCATGCTCTCGACGGCTTCAGGCTTGGCCGTGTGATCGCGCCCGCCGTAGGTGGATTCGATCTGGAGGAAGTCCACTCCTTCCACCGGCGCCGGATCGCGCAGGATCTCATCGTTCCCGCGCCCCACGTCGCCGCTGAAGAGGTAACGGAAGCGCCGTCCGCCTTCGCGGATGTCCAGCACCACCTGGGCCGATCCGAGGATATGGCCGGCATCGCAGAACGTCACCGTGACGCCGTCCGTCGCCGGCATGGGCCGGTCGTAATTGATGGCCACGAACTGGCGGACCGCCTTCTCGGCGTCCACGGCGGAGTAGAGCGGTTCGACGGGCGGCAGTCCGCGCTTGGCGTGCTTCTTGGAGACGAACTCCGCGTCCGCCCGCTGGATCTCGGCCGAGTCTTCCAGCATGATGCTGGCGAGGTCGCGGGTGGCGAAGGTGCAATAAATGTTCCCACGGAAGCCCTGGCGGCAGAGGTTGGGCAGATTGCCGCAGTGGTCGATGTGCGCGTGGCTCAGGATGACGGCATCGACCGCCTTGGGATCGAAGGGAAAATTGCGGTTGCGTTCGATGGATTCGCCGCGTTTGCCTTGGAACAGCCCGCACTCCAAGAGAAGTTTCTGTCCGTTCAGTTCGAGCAGATACATCGAGCCGGTCGTCGTCCGAGTGGCGCCAAGGAAATGGATTCGCATGGCGGAAGGATGCCGCGGAGGAAAGGCGAAGCAAGCTTTTGCCGCGGCGCGGGACGGGGCCGTGGCTCAGTTCAAACGCTGCTTGATGCGCGCCTTGTGCAGATCGTAGAGCGACATCTCCACGCCCACATGGTCGCCCACGCTGATGCGGATGAAATTCTTGCGCATCTTGCCGGAGATGTGGGCCAGCACCTCATGGCCGTTGGCCAGGGCCACCCGGAACATGGTGCCCGGCAGCACCTGGGTGACGGTGCCCTCAAGCTCGATAGGTTCTTCTTTCGCCACGCAACAAACTCGATTGCCTTTTTCCCGAGACGGTCCCCGCCACCACGCCACTGCGCTTGAGGACGCCTTGGAGGCCGAGGAAAATGCTCAGCCGGAGTGCGGAAGGCAAGCACGTTCTGGGGGTGGTGCGCAGGCGCCAAGGCTGCCTCAAGCTCCCGCCCGGCACACCCGGTAGCGCAGGTTTTCAACCTGCCGTCTCGCCGACTTGCAGTCGGCAAGGCCGTGAACCTTCCAGCCGGCTGGCCTCTTCCAACGCTCGCCGGTTGGAAAACCGGCGCTACGGCAGACCAGAAAGTCTGCGCTACGTGTGCTCCCGAACCGAGCTGGATGCAGCCTTGAGGCCGCACGCTCCCGCCCACAATTTCCTCGCCTCGCCCTCGCGCCTTCCCATACTCGCGGCCTGACATTCGCGTCGCATGAAACTGAAACGATTCGCCGGCAACCCCATCCTGTCTCCACATCCGAAGAACCCTTGGGAAGACCTCGCCGTGTTCAACCCGGCGGCATGGTATGACGAGGAGAAGAAAGAGGTCCTGCTCCTCTATCGCGCCGCCGAGTCCGGCCCGGAATACAAGTGCTGGCTCGGCTTGGCGAAGAGCCGCGACGGTTTCCACTTCGAGCGCGTCTCGGACCAGCCGGCCCTGGACCTCAGCGTCGAGGGCTTCGATGGCGCGACGATCCAGGATCCGCGCCTCATCAAGATGGGCGAGTGGTTCTATGTCACCTACGCCTGCCGCCATTACCCGTTCGGCCAGTTCTGGATTCCAGAGGTGAAGCGGCAGTTCGCCACGCCCGCCGAAGCGGCGCCGGAGTTTCCGCGCTACCTGCGCACGAACGCCACGCTCACCGGGCTGGCGATGACCAAGGATTTCCAGCACTGGATTCGCGCCGGTTGGCTGACCAACCCGCTCCTGGACGACCGCGACGTGATTCTGTTCCCGGAGAAGGTGAACGGGAAGTTCGTGATGATGCACCGCCCGCTGGAGTGGGTCGGCCCGGACTACGGCACGGAACAAGCCTGTGCGTGGATCGCCTTCAGCGACGATCTCCTGGGCTTCCCGTTCGCGCAAAGCCGCTTGCTCATCAAGAACAAGTTCCCGTGGGAAGCCTTCAAGCTCGGCATCAACACGCCGCCCATCAAGACGCCGCACGGCTGGTTCACGCTTTACCACGCCGTCGGGCCGGACAAATTCTACCGCCTTGGCGCGCTGCTGCTCGATCTGAACGACCCCGGCCAAGTGCTGCACCGTACCCCGGACTGGCTCATGCAGCCGGAAATGGACTACGAAATCGAGGGCTTCTATCGCGGCGTTTGCTTCCCCTGCGGGACGGTGGTGATCGACGGCACGCTCTTCGTCTATTACGGCGGCGGCGACAAATACTGCGCGGTGGCGACGTGCAACTTCGACGAATTGATCGCGCATCTTCGTTCGTGTCCGCCCTGAGGGGGTTCCCCTTTGACGGTTCGGTTGCTCTCTTCTACTTTGCGGCGCCCGAACGGGATTCCGGCCCATGCGCACAGACCCAGTTGAATCTGCAGCCACCGGGTCCGCTCCAGTCGCCGACTCTTCGCCGGCGGCAGAGCGGGCGCGGCAAGTCCGTGCCCAACTGCCGTCCGGCGGCTTGTTTGCGGACCAGCATTGGCGGGTCGCGCCGGACCCATTTCCGCTGGGAGAGGCGCTGGCCAAGGAACTCGACTCGCTGGGGCGCGTCCTGCTCCAGTTCTACCGTGCGGTCAACCTGCTCTATCGCCAGAGCGTCGCGGGCAAACAGCCGGCCTGGATCGCGGCCCTGCTCGATCAAGGCAAGCCCGCCGGCCTGATCGCTCTCCAACGCGCGCCGGAGTTGAAGCACGACCTCCCGCGCGTCATCCGGCCGGACATCCTGCTCACGGAAGCCGGCTTCAGCATCACCGAACTCGACAGCGTCCCCGGCGGCATCGGGCTGACGGCGTGGCTGGGGAAGGCGTATTCAGAGGTCAGAGGTCGGAGGTCAGAGGACAACGTCATCGGCGGCGCAGACGGAATGCTCAAGGGCTTCGCCGGTATTTTTGGCGAGGCGGAGCGCGTCCACATCGTTGTTTCCGAAGAGTCGGCGACCTACCGCCCGGAGATGGCCTGGCTCGCGGAGCAACTCGGCCCGCGGTTCACGCTTCACGATTCGCGGTTCACCGACTTCCGGCCCGGCACCGCCGTCTATCGGTTCTTCGAGTTGTTCGACCTCGCCAACGTGCCCAGTTCGCAGCGCCTTTTCGAGCTGGCCCTGGCCAAACAAGTCCGCCTCACGCCGCCACCAAAGCCGGTTTTTGAGGAGAAGCTCCTCTTCGCCCTGCTGTGGAACCGCCATCTGCGCGACTTCTGGCGGCGCGAATTGGGCGAGGGCTTCTTTCAAAGGCTCCGGCGGCACGTCCCTTATTCCTGGATCGTCGATCCCGCGCCGCTGCCCCACCATGCCGCCATCCCGGAGTTGAACCTGACCGACTGGACCCAACTCAAACAACTCTCCCAGCGCGAGCGCGAGTTGGTGCTCAAGGTGTCCGGCTTCTCGGCGCACGCTTGGGGCGCGCGCGGCGTGTATGTCGGGAACGACCTCTCGCGGGAAGACTGGAGCGCCGCGGTGGACCAGGCGATCGACGGGTTCGCGCACTCGCCGTACGTCCTCCAGCGCTACCACAAGCCGCGCGTGGTGGAGGCGGCTTACTTCGATTTCGACAAGGACGAACTCAAGACGATGTCGGGCCGTGTGCGGCTGTGTCCTTACTACTTCGTCACTGGCGAAGGCGACGCCGCTCGTGCGCAACTCGGCGGCGTGCTGGCGACCATCTGCCCTGCGGACAAGAAGATCATCCACGGCATGAGCGACGCGATCTTGTCGCCGTGCTGCGGCTGAGTCGCGGTGTTGGACGCGGGCGCCGGGCGCCGGCGGGAACGACCGGGCGGAGGAGTGGCGCCGGAGAGAGGGGCCGAAAGCAAAAGGCCAAGGGACGGCCCGGGGAGGCCGGCCGGGCGGATTCAACAACGGATGGAAAGGACGCTCCGCGCGCTCACCCCAAAAACGAGTCCACGCCCCCTCCGCGCTCCGGTCCTTTCCATCCTTTGGTGGTTAGGCGGCATGGATAGTCTCTCACTCATATCCTCACTGTCGCAGCGTCTGTCCGATGCGTAACAGATTGCCGTCAGAATCAACGATGGCAAACTCTCTCATGCCCCACGGCTTGTCTTCGATGGCATCCATACGCGGGATGCCTCGTCGGGGCAACTCTGCCGAAGCAAATGCGCGGTATACGCCCTCCGCGTCTGAAACTCTGATGTAGCACATCGCAGACGATTCAGTGGGAACAAGCTCACGATGAGTGAAGAAGTGAAGCTCCACTGTGCCTCGGCGAATGATAGCGTAGTCACCGTGACTATGAATCTCGCCCTCAAAGCCCAAACGCCGGAAAAAGGCCAGCGTGTCACTCAAAGACCGGCTGGGCAGAATTGGAATTGCGATTTCGTTTTGTTGCATGATGTGTGTGATGTGGAATGCCGCCCAACGATCAAGCTGACCGACAGCAGCGGTCAGACGTGTGAAATTGAAACTGCCGTGGCTCGCTGCTGTTCGGTCCAGCGCTTGGTTCGGCGATTCAGGTGTGGAAAATCTCATGAATCACCCAGCACCAAAATGCCAGCAACACCAGAGAGAAGGACGCCGCGATGAAAAGCCGACGGCTTCTGGCGCGAATGGAAAACCACACCGCTACACCGCTGCCTATAAGCGTTGCCATGATGCCAACGCCGCCGGACGGTCCTCGAATCGAGGAGATGTGCCTGCCAAGCAGAAACGTCACCGCAGCCACCAGACTCACGACGAGGCAGCCAACAGCAAATCGAAAAACTCCACCGGGCTTAATCGTCTGAGGTGTCATGGGACTCATCACGCCGAACGGCAGAACTGACCGACGCGGGCGGTCAGTGACCTTGGAATTGGCAACTGCCGCAGCCCGCCCGCGTTCGGTCCAGTGATTTCGTTAGGCGTCAGGATTCTCATGTTAACCAAACCAAGTGCCATGTGCCACCAATAGCCACTGTCCGCTGGAAGTGTGCCTGAACCGCCAAAACCAATAAAGCCTGCGTACTTCGATAACCTCGCCATTGCTGCTCTGCACTCTGAAAATGGCGTCAATCGTAGCACTGCCACCATCTCGCTCACTGGCCAAGGCCTTCTGAAAATACTCGACCTCCGCCTTGGAAACCGAAGTGTCAACGCGAACATCAGATGACAGTGGCACAACTGAACCCGCATAGAAGCCCCTGCTTGGCATTGGCGTCACGGCTACTTCACGCGTCCTCGCACATCCGAAAGCGGTAACCAAAATGATGATGAGCGCGAATGCTCGCATGACGTGATTGACGTCTAACGATTCAGCTCACCGATGGCGGCCCCTCCGTAACTCCCGAATTGCCAAGCGCCGTCGTGGGGCCGCCATTCGGTGAAGCGCCGGGTTCGGCGTTCTTGGATGCTTTCCAGCAATCGAAGCACGGCATACTCACTTCCTCTCCGACCCTCTTCCCAGGCGCGTGCTCAGCATACCATGCCTTCAGGTCCGTCCTCACCAACAGATGGATGACCTGACCGCAGGTTGGGCATTTCGAGTACGGCATAGGGTCACGACTTCGCCGAACAGTGATATTGGCCCTTGCCCAGCGGGGCCTGCCGTGGTGGGAGAATGGGCGCTTTCATGGGCGGGAGTTTTGGAAGGGTCGTCGGCCCCGTCAAGCCCAAAATCAGCCCCAACCAACAGCTTGCGCCACGGCGGCAGTCACAGAAAAAGCCTTGCCGGGTGGTTCCCGGGAAGGCCCATATCACCGGGGCCAAACCCCAACCGGGTTAGGGTTTGGCCCCGGTGATATGGGCATGATGCAGGCGCAGCGCCGGCTGGGCGCGGCCCAGACGGCCACCTGGAAGGCGGCGCTGAACTGGTTTTTCACGGAGGGGAGGAGGAAGACGGTGCCGCCGAGCGAAAGGGCGCGGCTCTCGGGAACCACGGAGTCGTTGGCCGCGCTTGACCTCGGTGGGTGGAAGCCGTCAACTGGCGCGTCGCCGTTGAACTGCCGCGGGCCGCGCTGCCCGACGGGCAGTTCGTGGCCCGACCTGCATCGTGTTGGCCGCGAAGTTCAGACTGGGGCCGGCGCTCCGCCGCTGGCTGGTGTGGCCGCTCCTCGGAGTGTTGGCCACGCCGTTGCCTTCGGAGACGCCGGGACTGAAGCGCTACCTGATCGATGTCTGGCAAAGCGAGCGAGGGTTGCCGCAGAACACCGTCACCGGCATTGCCCAGACGCCGGACGGTTATTTGTGGCTCAGCACGCTCGATGGGCTGGCGCGGTTCGATGGCGTGGGTTTCAAGATGTTCAAGGCGGGCAACACGCCGGCCTTGGGCAGCGGGCGCATCCGGTTCCTCTTCACGGGCCGGCAAGGCGCGCTCTGGATCGCCACGCAGGAGGGCGGGGTGATCGAATTCAAGGACGGCTGCTTCACGCCGCTGCCGTTGCCCGGCGCGCCCGGTCTCCGCTCGCCCACCGTCCAAGTGGCCGAAGGCGACGCCGGCGCGCTCTGGCTGTCCGCCGAAGACGGCAAGGTGGGCCGTCTGGCTGGCGGGCAGTTCTCCGTGGTCTCGACGAACTGGGATGCGACGGGGCGAACTTCGTTTCAGGTGAAGGCCGACGCCGCTGGCCGGCTCTGGGCGGTGAGCCGAAACGGACTTCAGCGGGTGGCCGGCGAGCAGTTGCAGCCGGCGTTGCGGGGCCGGCCCGGCGAATACGCCGTCCAGTGCGCCAGCCGCGCCGGAGGCTGGTGGATTCACACGGGCGGGCAGGTTCGCCTCTGGCGCGACGGCCAATGGATCGCGAGCGTGGCCAGTCCGGTCCAGACGAACGCGGCCCTGACCTGCGGGCTGGAGGACCGCGGCGGCCATCTTTGGCTGGGTTCGGCGGGGCAGGGCGTTTTCCGCTGCGACACCAACGGCGGCGTGCAGTCCTTCACGAAGCGCGACGGGCTGAGCAGCGACGCGGCGCGCGCGTTGTTCGAGGACAGCGAGGGCAACGTGTGGGTCGGCACCGAAGGCGGCGGCTTGAGCCGGTTGCGCCCGCCGCTGTTTACGGCGTACGGCACGGCGCAAGGGCTGTCGTCGGATCGCGTGACGGCGGTGGGCGAAGGGGCGGAGGGCGAGTTGTGGGTGGGCACCGACGGCTCCGGGGTGAACCGGCTTCAGGGCCTGTTTGAAGACTCTTCACCGTCTCGTAGCCGACGTGAGGAGGCTCACTTCAATCTGGAATTTAATCAGAGCCTCCTCACGTCGGCTGCTACGGCTCAAACAGGCTCTCAGGGCGACACCGCGCGGTTGGCCAGCCATGAAACGAACGCCGCTGCGCTGCGCGTGTCGGCGGTATTGCGGGATCGCCGGGGCCGCGTCTGGATCGGCGCACGCTACGGCGGGGTGTTTCGCTACGAGGACGGACGCTTGACGCCGTCTGGCGGCGCGGCGACGGCGGGCCGGACGACGCGCTGTTTGTTTGAGGATGCGCGCGGCGTGGTGTGGATTGGCCAGTATCGAGCGACCAACTTGGTGCGGGTGGAAGGCGAGGAAGTTAGCGCCTTCGCCTTGCCGGCGTCGCTGCCGCCGGTCGATGTGCGCGTCATGGCCGAGGACGCGGCGGGCCAACTCTGGTTCGGCACGGACGGCCACGGGTTGTTGCGTTGGAAGGACGGGCAGTTCACCCGCTTCACGCGCGAGCAAGGGCTGGGCAGCGATTTCATCTGGTGGCTTCACCCGGAGGCGGACGGGACGTTGTGGATCGGCACGTACGGCGGCGGCCTGACGCGGCTCAAGAACGGACGCGCGGTGACCTGCACGACGCGCCACGGCTTGGTCGATGACGTGATCTGCCACATCGCGGACGACGGGCGCGGGCATTTTTGGTTCAGCTCGAACCAAGGCATCTTCCGGGCCGCGAAGAGGGAGTTGAACCAGTTTGCCGACGGCGCGCTGGAGCGGGTGCAATGCGTGGCCTACGGGCGGTCGGATGGCCTGCCGACGCTGGAGTGTGAGGGCGGGTCGCAATCCGCCGGCTGCCGGACGCGCGATGGGCGGCTGTGGTTTCCGACCATCCGCGGCTTGGTCGCGGTCGATCCCGCCGAGGTCCGCACCAACGCCGCGCCGCCGCCGGTGATGATCGAGGAAATGATCGTGGACGGCCAACCCATGCCGCTGGGCGACGCCGAGGGTAGCAGCCGACGTGAGAAGGCTCCATTCAGAGGTCAGAGATCTGAAATCAACCAGAAGACAGAGCCTCCTCACGTCGGCTACTACGGTTCTGAAGGAGGTTTTCGGCAGACCCGGCCCGCCCTGGAAATCGCGCCTGGCCGGCGGCGGTTCGAGTTTCATTACACGGGGCTGAATTTCAGCGCGCCGGAGCATTTGCGTTTCCGCCACCGGCTGGAAGGCGTGGATGCCGAATGGGTGGAGACGGGTCACCAGCGCACGGCCAGCTACAAGGAACTGCCGCGCGGCACCTACACCTTCCACGTGCAAACTTGCAGCCGCGAAGGCGCGTGGCCCCCGACCGGCGCTTCGCTCACGTTCGTCGTGCTGCCGTTCTTCTGGCAGACGTGGTGGTTCCTGGGGCTGTTCCTGCTGACCTTCGGGGGCAGCGTCGGCTGGGTGGTTGGCTCGGTCGTGCGACGGCGGCATCAGCGGCATCTCCGGCTGTTGGAGCGGCTCCACGCCGCCGAGCGGGAGCGGACGCGGATCGCGCGCGACATTCACGACGACCTGGGCAGCAGCCTCACGGAGATCAGCCTGCTGGGCGCGCTGGCCGTGCGCGACTCGACGGCGCCGACCGAGGCCCGTGAGCAGGTCACGCGCATGATCGACCGCGCGCAAGAACTGGCGCGGAAGCTCGACGAGACGGTGTGGGCCGTGAACCCGAAGAACGATTCACTGGGGCACTTGGCCACTTACCTCTGCCAGTTCGCGCGCGAGTTCCTCGAACCGACGAACCTCCATTGCCGGTTGGACGTCGCGCCCAGCCTGCCCGAAGTGCTGCTGACGACGGAAGTGCGGCACAACGTGTTCCTCGTCGTCAAGGAAGCCCTGCACAACGCCATTCAGCACGCTGGCGCGAGCGAAGTGTGGTTGCGCATGGCGGTCACGGACGGCGTGTTCACCCTGGAGGTCGCGGACAACGGGCGCGGCTTCTCGGTGGAAGCGCGACAAGAGGCAGGCAACGGCTTGCGGAACATGGGCGCGCGGATGGAGGAGATCGGCGGACGGTTCACGTTACACAGTTCTCCGGCGGATGGCACAACGGTCTGCCTGGGTTTGCCGCTACCGCGCGAGCAGGAGCAAATCCGAAACTCGAAACCCGAAACCCGAAACAAGTCCGAATGACCAAAGCTCGAATGTTCAACCCGAATTCCGATCTCGGAGCGGGTGTGGAGAGTGGCCGTCTTCGGCCACAGCAACCTGTAACAGGAAGCGGGGTGAAGAAGTTCTCGCGCCTTGAGTTGGTGAAAGTTCCTGCGGCCGAGGACGGCCGCACTCCGGGCGCTGGGCCAACTTCGGATTACGGGTTCAAAACCTCCCGATCAAGCGTTGGGGCCGTCCGTTTCGGATTGTTCTCGTTGGAGGAGCCAATTGCAGAACCCCGTAGCGGCGTCTCGGCAGAGCGCCGCACTTGCTGGCCCGGAACCCGAGAATGGCGGCGCTCTGCCGAGACGCCGCTACGGCCGC
>JACRJZ010000169.1 GCA_016219875.1 Verrucomicrobiota bacterium
ACGAGGGAGGCCGGACTGCCACCGTGCCCCGGCTTCCTTCGCTTCCAATTTCCAGGGGCATTTGGGTAACACCACTTTTGAGTCAACCGGAGCATTTTCCGGCCTCATCTTGGGTAACACCCCCTTTTGAGTTACGGCGTGTGGAAGTTTTTTTTGAACACTGCGCGGCGTGTGCTATTCTAAACCCGTGGAAGCTGCTGCGGGTTTAGGGTTGGCAGAGAGGTCTTGCTTGTCGCGCGGTTCCCGCAGCAGTGGAAGATAGTTGGCCGCGCGACCCTTCTGAGCGTCTTGGTGAAGGCGTATACGACCTCGTCACCAGCGAGCCGGAGCAATCCGGCTCGTTTTGCTTTTCAGGTAGGCCGCTCGCTCGGCGCTGGCAGCGGCCCAACGCCACGGACCAGGGAGGAGACGGAACCAAGAGCTTCCTGCAAAACTGTAGCCGCCGACGTGAGGAGGCTCTGTCTTCATTGAAGTTTGAGCCTCCTCACGTCGGCTGCTACGGGGTTCTGCAATTGCCTCCCAAGACGCCCTTCAGCGCGTGATGCCCAGCGTTTGCTCAAATTCGGCACTGAACTTCTGCAACTCGTCGGTGATCTTCGGAGATTGCTCCAGGAGGGTACCGGTCATCTTGCGCATCTTGTCGGGGCTGAGGCGGATCAACTCGGCGGCGGCGACGATGAGGGCCAAGTGGTTGTTCACATCATGCCGCATGTTCGATAGCTTGCGGTTCAGTTGGTCGATCTGCTCGACGGTCAAAGTCACAGGTGCGCTGGGCAGTGCCATGCGGCAAAAGTGCGCGGGAGCGGCCTCGAATGCAAGCCGCTTCCAGCCCCAATCTCAAAGTCGCTTCAGGACCGGCCGTGGACCCGGCCTGCGCGGCGGTGGCTTGAACCCGCCTTGTCATGCCCCCTTTAATCATCGCGGAAATCCTGGCTCGCCGTGAGGAGGGCACTCGGCCTCCAAGGCGAAAGTGCAGGCCGCGTCCCTTGACCCAGTATTCACCCAGACCCGCACGTCTCTGCGATTCGCCAAGCTATCCGGCTCGTCTGCGTCGGGCGGACATGGATTTTCGTGTTCCACCCAGCCGAGGACGTGCGCTAGCTTCCGCCGCAACTGAAACAGCACGCATTCGCATGAACACATCCTGCAACGGGTGGATTGGCGCTTGGGTCCTCGTGGTATCGACCGCGGCTTCCTTCGCCGGGATCAACATTGTGGCCGAGCGCAATGACGCCGCGGCGGCCACGTCCGGCTTCCGATTCAAGAATGTCCCGTCGCCGTCCCGCAACGACGCCGGCACGCCAGCGAAGTTCAGCCTCATCGATGGGCGGAGGGACTCGAACGGCGGCGACCTCGACAAACTCAGCGACGGCCAGGTTCCCGTGGACGAAGATGAGCCGCGCGCGAATTTCTTCTTCCGTGCCGGCACGGACGGAGGACGAATCGTCGTGGATCTCGGCCGCGCCATCGACCTCAAGCAGATCAACTCTTATTCCTGGCATCCCGGCACACGCGGCCCGCAGGTGTACGTGCTCTACGCCAGCGATGGCAAGGCCGACGGCTTCAACGCTGGGCCAACACGCGGGACGGACCCGACGGCGTGCGGCTGGAAGCGAATTGCCCAGGTGGACACACGCCCAAAGGACGGTGAAGGCGGCGGACAGCACGGCGTGAGCGTCTCTGATTCCGCCGGCACGCTGGGCGCGTTTCGGTATCTGCTCTTCGACATCTCGCGCACCGAGGACCGGGACGGCTTTGGCAACACGTTCTACAGCGAGATCGACGTCCTCGACCGCAACGGCCCAGCGCCGGAACTGGTGACGGCGCAACCCGCCGAAGGAAGCCGGGACCTCGTCGAGGCAGAGGGCGGGAAATACCAGATCACCATCGACACCTCCGAAACACCCGATCTGACGGAGTGGACGCGCAATGAACTCACGCCCGTTGTGCGCGAATGGTATCCCAAGCTGGTCAAGATGCTGCCCAGCGAAGGATACGAGGCGCCGAAGAAGTTCAGCATCGTCTTCAGCAAGTCGATGACGGGCGTCGCCGCGACGAGCGGCACCCGCATCCGGTGCGCGGCGAGTTGGTATCGCCGGAACCTCAAAGGCGAGGCGGTCGGCTCGGTGGTGCATGAGATGGTGCATGTCGTCCAGCAGTACGGCCGGGCGCGACGAGCGGAAGGCGCCACCCGCGCGCCGGGCTGGTTGACCGAGGGCATCACGGACTACGTCCGCTTCTACCACTTCGAGCCGCAGACGCGCGGAGCGGAGATCAGCCAGCGCGGCTTGGCCCGCGCCCGCTACGACGGCAGCTACCGGGTCACGGGAAATTTTTTGAACTGGGTCACGGAGAAGTATGACCAGGAATTGGTGACGAAGTTGAACGCCGCCATCCGCGAAGGTCGTTACAGCGGAGAGCTGTGGAAAAAGTTCACCGGCCACACCGTGCAAGAACTCGGTGACGAGTGGAAGAAAGGCCTGGAGACGAAGCTCGGTTCGCCGGCCACTGCCGATGACTCGAGCCGGCCGGTCAAGCCTTCACCGTGAGCGCGGTCTGGCGGTTTCCCGGCCAAGCGGCAAGGTCTTGCGAGTGCCCGTTGCCGCCTGTTCCGTGAGGGACGAGCGACGGCGCGGGTTCGGGACACGCGCCCGCTTCTTCGACCTTGAATCGCGCCAACGCCTGATTCAATTCGCCCGCCAAGCGGGCCAGTTCACAGGCGGACGCGGCGGTGCTGGAGGCCGCTTCAGTCGAACTCTTCGCCGCTTCCGACACGCTCACGATGTTCTTCGCGATCTCTGCGCTCCCGCGTGAAGCCTCGGCGGAGTTGGCCGAAATCTCGTTCATCGTCGCCGCCTGCTCTTCCACCGAACTGGCGATGGTCGTCTGGGTTTCGTTGATCCGCTTGATGATGCCGGAAATCTCCTGGATGGCTGCCACCGCGGCCTGGGTGTCGTGCTGGATGCCGCCGATCTTGGTCCCGATCTCTTCAGTGGCCTGGGCAGTCTGCTTGGCCAGTTCCTTGACCTCGTTGGCCACCACGGCGAAGCCCTTGCCCGCTTCGCCAGCCCGGGCGGCTTCGATGGTGGCGTTGAGCGCAAGCAGATTGGTTTGCTCGGCGATGCTGGTGATGACTTTGACGACGTTTCCGATCTCGGCGCTGCTCTCGCCCAGCTTGACGATGGTGTTGTTGGTTTTGTCGGCGACGGAAACCGCCTGGCTGGCCACGCGGGCGGCGTCGCTGGCTTGTTTGGCGACTTCCTTGATGGTGGCAGTCATTTCTTCCGAAGCGGTGGCCACGGTGGCGATGTTGTGGCTGACTTGGTCGGAGGCCGAGGCGACGACGTTGGACTGGGCGGAGGTTTCTTCGGCGTTGGAAGCGACTTGAGTGCTGACGGCGCTCAGTTGGGTGGAAGCGGAGGCCACAGACTGGGCGCTGCCCGACACTTCACGGAACATCTGTTGGAGGTTGGCGCCCATTTCGTTCAGGGCTTGGGCCAGCATCCCGGTTTCGTCGGCGCGCATGACGTGAATCTTCTGCGTGAGATCGCCTTTGGCCATCGCGCGGGCGAAGGCCACGCCCTGGCGCAGAGGCAGGCTGATCTGGCGGGCCATGGTCCAGCCGACCAAGAGCGAAAGGGCGATCATCACCAGGCCGGTGCTGACCACCCACCAGACGGCGCTGGAAAGCTGGCGGGCCGTGCGGTCCACGCCGGCCAGCAGGTTGGTGCTGGACTTGGCCACGATCGTGCAGCCGTCCAGGAAGTCGTCCTCGAAACAGCCGGCGTTGATGATCCAGTCCCACGGCTCGTAGTAGGTCAGGGCCGCCACCTTGGTGCGCGGCTTCGCGTCTCCCTGGTTGGCCCAGGGGTAACTGTCGAACACCACGGCGCCGTTGGAGGTCGTGAGCGCCTTAGCCACCATGTCCTGAATGAAAGTCCGCCCGTTGGCGTCGCGGCTGTCCCACAAGTTCTCCCCGTCCCGTTGGCCGTCTTTGGAAACGATGTACACGCCGCGCTGGGCGCCTTTCCCGCCGACGATGACCAGATTGCCACTCTTGCCGACGACCACGCTCCTGAAGCCGTCGCTCAGTTCGCGAGCGATCTCGGTGATGTTCACTCCCACGTAGGTCATGCCGACGACCCGTTGTTGGGCCGCGTCCCAGATGGGATCGTAGCCGGCCTCGTGCCACTGCCCCACCACGAAAGCCCGACCGCGGTAGGGCTGGCCTTGCAGGACGGCGGCGAGGACGGGGTTCTCCGTGCCGTCGGGCTGGCGACGGGGAATGAAGGTGCCGATGGCGCGCGTGCCGTTGGTCTGCACGACGCTGGTGCAGACCCGCAGCATGTCGCCCTGCTCGTTCATCCGTTGGAAGATGGTGCAGAAGTCGCGGGTGTGGTGTTTGACGAAGTCCACCACGGGCGCCTCAACGTTTGTGGCGGCAATCTGGCCGAGCCAGTTCGTGCCCAGCAGCATTTTCGGCAGCGTCACCTCGGAGGTTTCCCGGGAGAACTGGTTGACGGCGCGCCACGTCACCGGCCCAGCCGCGAAGGTAAAGCCGCCGCCCTTGGAAATCTGTTCCTGCGTGATGTTCATGGCGTGCGTCATCCGCGGTTTGGTGCGCCGATCTGCGGCGGCCACCGAGAGCCAGGCGTTGCGGGCGGTCTTCTCCAACTCGGAAGACATGAGACGCCGCAGTTCTTTCTCCATGTCGGTTTGGGCCGCGCGCACCTCAGGGGCCATGCTGGCGACTTGGTGGTGCATGCGCCGCTGTTCCACCAGCAGGACGGCAATGATCACTCCCGCGGTGGCCAGGGTCAGCATCGCCCCGGCAGCCATGATCTTGGATTGGACTTTCATACGTTCTGTCGTGTTCGGTCGTCGGGCGGGGTGGTGGCGGACGCGAGACCAGACCCGCCCTGATCCGGCTCGAAGGAGGCCTCACGCTTTGGTGACACAGCAGGCTTGGTGTCAAGCGTAAGAGGTCAGCTACGCTGGTATCGGAAGGTCGCCGCGGGACTTGAGTGAATTCTCGGCAACATCGTGGCGGTGTTGGTCCTGAACCAAGCCACGGAAGGAGCTTCGTGCAAAACTGTAGCCGCCGACGTGAAGAGGCTCCGTTTTCATTGACGTTTGAGCCTCCTCACGTCGGCTGCTACGGGGCTTTGCAGTTGCCTCGAAGATGGCGGCAGAGTCCGCCAAACAGAAGTGGAGATTCGTGCTCGTGCCAACGACCTGGATGCGATTGCCGCGTTTGCGTTGGGCGTGTCAGGGCTCCGGACGATCAGTTCGTCACCCTGACTGCGCTGCCACGGGCGACCGCCTCGGCGGGCCAACTGTGAGAACGTCCGTTGCCGCCGTTCTCAAGAGGCGCGGGCTGAGGCGCGGAGCCAGGCGGACGGACGGCCTCTTCCATGTTGAATCGGGCCAGGGCCTGGTTCAGTTCACCGGCAAACCGAGCCAGTTCGCCCGCCGCGGCCGCCGTGCTGGAAGCCGCCTGCGTGGAACTCTTCGCCGCTTCCGACACGCTCACGATGTTTTTCGCAATCTCTGTGCTCCCGCGCGAGGCCTCGGCGGAGTTGGCCGATATCTCGTTCATCGTCGCCGCCTGCTCCTCCACCGAACTGGCAATCGTCGTCTGGATTTCGTGGATCTGTTTGATGATCCCGGACACTTCCTGGATCGCGGCCACGGCCGCCTGGGTGTCGTGCTGGATGCCGCCGATCTTGGTCCCGATTTCTTCGGTGGCTTGGGCGGTTTGCTTGGCCAGTTCCTTGACCTCGTTGGCCACCACGGCGAAGCCCTTGCCCGCCTCGCCGGCGCGGGCCGCTTCGATGGTGGCGTTGAGCGCAAGCAGATTGGTTTGCTCGGCGATGCCGGTGATGACTTTGACGACGTTTCCGATCTCGGCGCTGCTCACGCCCAGCTTGACGATGGTGCTGTTGGTTTTGTCGGCGACGGAAACCGCCTGGCTGGCCACGCGGGCGGCGTCGCTGGCTTGTTGGGCGACTTCCTTGATGGTGGCCGTCATTTCTTCCGAAGCGGTGGCCACGGTGGCGATGTTCTGGCTGACCTGGTCGGCCGCGGCCGCGACCACGCTGGACTGGGCGGAAGTCTCCTCGGCGTTGGAGGACACTTGGGCGCTGACGGCGCTCAGTTGTTGCGAAGACGAGTCCACCGATTGGGCATTGGCCGCCACCTCGCGGAACATCTGGCGCAGGTTCACCGTCATCTCGTTGAGAGCTTTGGATTGTTGGCCAATCTCGTCCGTGTGCCGGACATCGACCTTCCGTGTCAGATCGCCTTCCGCCACGGCCTTGACGATGGCCACGGATTCGCGGAGTGGCCGGACGATGCTGCGGGTGATGAAGAACGCCAGAATCCCTCCGATGATCACGGCGCCCAGCCCGATGGCGCCCAGGACCAGACGGCTGGAGCGATAAGCCAGCGCGGCCTGGCGGCCCGCGGCGTTCATCTCGGTAGTCTGCGCGGCAATAAGCCGCTTCAGTTCATCCTGGAGCGCGTGCAACTTGGGCATGGTGTCCCGGCTGAGGCTTTCCACACCTTCGGCCCGCCGCCCCGCCAGGAAGATCTCCGTCACCTTGCGGATGGACTCCTCGTAGGGCTGGCGGAGTTGCTGGACTTTGGCGAGCAGCGCCTTTTCCTCCGCCCGCTCGCAGGAGGCGGCAAGGGCCTTGAAACGGGCGTCGAGGGCGCGGCTGTTCGTCTGCACCAGGAGGACGAGCTTCTCGATTTCGTCGGCGTCGTTGACGCGGAACAAATCCAGCAGGGTGATGGTGTTCTCGCCGGACAACTCCTGGAGTTCAAAGGCGGAACAAGCGGACGGCCACAGAGACGTGACCAGGGTTTCCGTGTTGCCGTGGATTTTGGCGAGCTGCCGCCAGCCCTGGCCAAAGCCGATCAGCAGCAGGACGAGGACGACGGCGAAGCCGACACTGAGACGGGGGCCGATGTTGAGTCTGCGCAGCATAGATTTGACTCCGATTGCCGGCCTTCCCGGCGGCGAAACGGCCCTCCGTGTGGTTTCGAGTTTCGCGCCTGGAGTGCCGGAGACATGGGTGGCAATGGATTGCGGGTAAGAAAAAGGAGAACAGATCAGGACACTACTGGCTGAGCTTGGCGACGCTCAGCCCCACCACGAGCGAGCCGATCGCCTTGTCGCCATCGAGGACCGGGACCGACACCTGGACCGTTTGCAGGCCGGTGCTTTCGTCCATCTCGACTTGCCCCTGCCAGGTCTTGCCGGTCATCGGCACGTCGTGTTTGGGCTTGCCCTTGTGGCTCCAACCGCTGGTCTTGCTGAGGAAGCCGACCTTGAGGCCGTTGGCGTCGGAGACGAAGGCTTCCGCCAGCACCTCGGACTTTTTCTTCTTCAGGAATTCGCCCACGGGATTTTTCGAGAAGCCGCGCACGAACGGGTCCAGGACGGAGAGCGTCTTCCATTTGTCCTGGTTCATGGCGGCGTAGTCGGGCGGCAACGCGGTGTTTTGGGCTTTGACGGCGCTCACGAGCGCTGGATCGGCGGCCCAGGTTTGAATGTCTTTGACGATCCCGTCCACTTTGGCTTGGGTGGGCGCGGCCAAAGAATCGGCGCCGACGGAGGTGGACGGCAACGACGCCAGGGCCAGCAGGCCAAGGGCGACGGTCAGGGTGGAGACGGTCAGTTTCATGCGCTCTTTGTCAGGTGGGGAGTTTCTGTTTCGGAGGTTTAGAAATTGATCGTGGCCTGGACGTAGAACCAGTCCGCGCCAGTGGCGCCGCCGACGCCGGCTTTGGAACTGTCCACGTAGCCGCCGGTGAAGAAATGCCCGTAGCCCGCGCGCAAGCCCGCCCACGGCGTCACGGCGTAGTTCACGTCGAGATCCAGCTCGGAGCCGACGAAGCTGTCGAACGCCGGGTTCTTGCCGTAGCCGTTGCTGCTGCGCCCGGAGCCGCTCTGCGGATAGAAGGAATCGTGCGTGTCCGCCAGCCAGAAGAGGTGGTAGTCCAAGCCCACCGTGAGCTTCTTGTGCGGCTTGGCCGAGAGGCTCAGGCGCGGATTGTGGATGTTGCGCCAGCCGATGAAATCCATCAGCCCGTAATGCTTGTGGTTGGTCGGGAAAAGATTGTCCAGGACCTGGCTCTTGCCGTCGTTCTTGTCGCTGTCGCCGCTGGAATAGTTGTACTCCACGCCCACGCGCGGCGAGGCAAAGACCTCGGCCCAGGTGAACCCGCCGCCCACGCTGGCGGCGAAGGCTTCCTGGTCCAGCCGCTTACCGCTTTGCACAATGCTGCCGAACTGGCCCAGCACTTCCGCGGCGTAGTCCCAGCCCTTGAGTTTGCCGGGCAGCGATTTCACCCGCGCGCCCACCGTGTAAATGTCCCGCGCCGCGGTCGAGCCGCCGGCGGCGACGTTGCGCGACAGCACGTAGAACTGCGATTCCTGGATCGGCACGAGCGTCTTGGACGAAGCGTACACGCCCGAGAACCAGTCCCGGTGGTCGGGGTCGTTGAACTTCTTGTCGTTCGGCACCACGATGCGGCCCGCGAACGCGTCCACCCAGAACTGCTTGTTCTCGAAACGCACCTTGGCCGTGTCGAAGACCCGCCCGGTGTTGCCCCAGTCCGACGCGCCGATCAGCCGGTCGTCGCCGTACATCATCTCCTGCCGCCCGACCTTGAGCGACAGCGGAAACTCTTTGGGATTGCCCAGCGTGACGTAGGCTTGGTGCAGATCGAAACTGTCTTCGCCCAGGTTCTTGGGATCGTTGTCGCCGATCGAATTGCTGTTCCGCCCTTCCGCGTAGGCGCCGAACCACGACGAGGTGTAGCCGAGGTGCAGTTTCTCCCGCAGCCACAGATAGCTGTTGTCGTTGGCCGCACCGGTCCGCTGGAAGTCGCGGTTGGGAAAGGCTGGGCTGCCGTTCTCAAACAGCTCGTAGCGGGCGCGGAACTGGCCGCCGATATCCCATGCCGCCCACGCGGCAGACTGTTGGCGCAGCCAGTCGTTCACCAGGCCGGCGCTGGGCGGGGCCTTGGCGGCGGGCTTGGTGGCAGGGGCAGACTTTGTTGCTGGAGCCTGTTGGGCATAGACACTTGACGTGATGGCCAGGACGAGGGCACCGGCAGCGGTGGTGGACAGATTGCTCATACGAATGCTTTCTGGTTTAGCTAAGAGCCTATCGGCGACGACCGGGATGGCTTTAGTGACTTTTGGGCAAATTCAGGAGCGGGCCGTAGCGGCGGGCCTCCGGCCCGCCGCTACGTTCAACACTTCCGATCACCTCACCAGCAAGCCGGCTCCGTTTCGCCTCTTGGAATTGGCGGCACCGGGACTAGACTCACGGCCATGAATTCAGCCGTCATCGTTTCCGCGGGCAAAGGCACTCGGATGGGGGCCAACACCGCCAAGCTGTTTTTGGAAATCGCCCGACGTCCGGTCATCGCGCACACCTGGCAGCAGTTTGAACGTGCTGCGTGCATCGGCGAAATCATCCTCGTGGTGCGGGCGGGCCTGCAATCGACCTTCGCGGAACTGGCGGCCAAGTACGGCTTCAAGAAACCGTTCCGCATCGTGGCGGGTGGCGCCGAACGGCAAGACTCGGTCTGGAACGGACTGCGGGCGCTCTCTCCCCAATCTGAGCTGGTCGCGATCCACGACGGGGCGCGCCCGCTGGTCACGGTGGAGGTGATCCAGGACACGCTGGAAGGGGCGTGGGAAACGGGGGCAGCCGTAGCGGCGCAGCGCGTGACCGACACGATCAAGGAGTCCGAGGATGGGCAGTCCATTTCCCGGCATCTCGACCGCCAGCGTCTCTGGGCCGTGCAAACACCCCAGGCCTTTCAGGTCGAGATCATCCGCCGCGCCATTGCCGCGGCCCGAGCGAAGGGCCTGTCCCTGACCGACGACACGGCAGCTTGCGAGTTGATCGGGCAGCCGGTGCGCTTGGTCAACTGCCCGACGCCGAATCCGAAAGTGACCGTGCCGGCGGACCTGCCCTACGTCGAAAAACTGCTGCAGGCGGGGAAAGCTCCGTTAAAGGTTGCACGTTGAAAGTTGCAGGTTGGCCCGACGCTTCTTTGGCCAACCTGCAACTTTCAACTTTCAACCTGTAACGGGTTCCACCGCCACGGCACTGGCAAGTCCCGATTCCGTCCCGGCGTCAGTTCTCTTCGTCGCCGCCGCCGCCCTTGTCGATGCAGACGCCGCGTTTGGAGGAGGCCAGGAAGTCCAGCATGACGCGCGCGGCGTCGCTGCGGAAATCGCGTTGGGCCAGACTGAGCGCGAGACGGAAGTTGCGGCCGCTGCGGAAGAGCGCGTGGTAGAGCTTCTTGAGTTCCAGGCGTTGCTCGGAGGTGTAGCCGGCCCGGCGCAGGCCGAGGGTGTTCAGCCCGCACACGCCGTTGTCGCCGCGGGCAATGGTGAAGGGCGGGAGGTCCTTGCTGATGGCCGAGCCGCCCTGCATCAACGCCAGGGTGCCGACGCGCACGAACTGGTGGACCAGGCAGTTGCCGGAGATGAAGACGCGGTCCTGGACGACGACGTGTCCGGCCAGCAACGCGCCGTTGGCCAGGATGATGTTGTTGCCGAACTGGACGTTGTGGCCCACGTGGCTGTGCGCCATGAGGAAGTTGTTGGAGCCGATGACGGTGTCCTCCTCCAGTTTGTTGGAGCAATGCACCGTGACGTGTTCGCGGAACACGTTGTGGGCGCCAATCCGCAAGCGCGTGGGCGCGTCTTTGTATTTCAAGTCCTGCGGCGGGCCGCCGATCACCGCGCCGGTGTGGAACTGGTTCCCCGTCCCTGCGACGACCACCCCGGTCAGTTGCACATAAGGTCCCACCACGCAGTCGGCGCCGAGGGTCACACCCTCGTCAATCACGGCATACGGCCCCACGCGCACGCTGGGGTCGAGTTGGGCTTTCGGATGAATGATGGCCGTCGGATGAATCATGTCGCGCCCGTTCTCTAGCGGAAACGGCGGGGCTTGAAAACGGAAAAGCTTGGGGTCTGGCAGCCCGCGCATCTTGACTCTCCCGCCGTAGGGGCGCTGGCGACTTCGCCTGTGATAGTTGGGCGGGCGACTCGTCCGTCGTGCGGCCCGACAACCGAGTCGGTGGCCGGGACTTTGGCAGCCGGGTCGGCCGTCCTACGACTTGGCGGCGGTGTCAAGATGCGCCCTTGTCCTGCGACACATCCAAATCTTCCCAAGGCGCGTGTGGTCTCGTGGTCAGTGGTCCGTGGTCCTGTCATCCCTCGATCCGCGGTTCCTCTTCCCGAACTTGAAATAAAGCTTGTTCCCCAGCGGCAGCAGGACCGCCACCGTCGCCATGCCTGCCACCACATCGACGACGTAATGGTAGCGGCCATAGACGGTGCTGACGCAGAGCAACGCCGCCACCGCGAGATGGACCCAGCGGATGGGCCGCAGGTAACGGAACGAGAAATACACCGTGCAGAGCGCCACTGCGACGTGGCTGCTCGGAAAGGCCGCGCCCGGCGTCTCGAACCGCT
This sequence comes from Verrucomicrobiota bacterium, assembly GCA_016219875.1. Classification (GTDB taxonomy): domain Bacteria; phylum Verrucomicrobiota; class Verrucomicrobiia; order Limisphaerales; family JACRJZ01; genus JACRJZ01. Next base: position 11,516 of record JACRJZ010000169.1, read on the forward strand.
CATAGATCCACGCCATCACCTGAAAGAAGAATCCGGCCTCCACGCTGGCCGGCGTGGTGATCATCGCCGCGGGCACCACGTCCGGCGGCAGCGCCTGGTCCACGATGCCGCGGCACAAAATGCGCGGGCCAACCACGGGCGTGAAGATGTAGATCAGGTAGCAGGCGTAGAAGAGGAAGGACACCACCGAGATGAAGTGCGCAAACTGCCGCCGGTCGCGGACCAGCAGCGCCAAGCCGACCCCGGCGATCATGAGGTAATAGGAGAAATACGCGCCATACAGCACCTCCGCGGCGAGCCGCGAGGGAAACCGTTCCATCAGTTCCAGCCCCGGCTGCCAGCCGAAGAGCCATTTTTCCAACCGCAGGAAATGCGGGTCGAGGTAGCCGGTGTAGAGCATCTGGTTGAGCAGGCCGGTTTCGTGGTAGAGGCCCGTGTAGAGCAGGATCGGGTAGAAATGCCGCAAGAAGTCCAGCGGACGATTCGCGGGCCAGCGGGCGTGGCCGAGAATGAGCGCCTGCACCAACGCCAGCGCGGCCCCATGCGCCAGCAACAGCCACGGCCAGTTCGCCATGCGCGGGCTGTGCCACGCCAGAATGATCCCGCCCACCAACGCGAGGTAACCCTGGGTGGCGTAGTCGATGAACGTGTAGTGCTTCATGGGAGAGGGACTACAGGACTACGGGACCACAGGACCACAGGACCACAGACCACAGGACCACAGACCACAGACCACGGACCTGGACTAGAAGGTCCCGTGGTCCCGTGGTCTTGTGGTCCTTTTTCAAAGCCATCCCTGTTCCCGATACCATGACTGTGTTGTTCCGAGGCCGGCTTTGAGGTTCGTCCGACACTCCAAGCCGAGTTCCCGGCGCAGCTTCGAGGCATCGCAGGTCCAGGCGGGCGCGCGCAGCTCGGCGTATTTCTGGCGGCTCAGGACGTTCGGCTTGCCAGTGAGCCGCGACAGTAGTTCCTGCACGGCGCAGACGGGCCAGAGCAGCGCCGTTGGCAACGGCAGGGGCAGCGTCCACACCCCCATCTGCACGGCGATCTCCTCGGTTAGTTCGCGCGCAGTCGCGATTTCCTGGGCGGCCACGAAATACGTTTGCCGCGCCGCAGCGGGAGCCGTGAGCACCGCGACAGCGGTGTCGGCCAAGTCCTTCACGAACACAAAACTGAGTGCCTGTCGTCCGCCGCCGAAGCGGGGCCGGAGATGCGACTTCACCGCCTTGAACAGCCGTAAGAATTCGCCGTCGCGCGGGCCGTACACGGCAGGCGGGCGCAAGACCACAAAGTCCGCCTGACACTGCCCTGTGACTTCACGTTCGCCGGCCAGTTTGCTCCGACCGTATTCAGAGACGGGCTGGGGCGGGTCGCTTTCCCGCGCCGGCTGCCCTGGCAACGCCGGTCCCGCAGCCGCAAGACTGGAGATGTGAACGAGCCGTTGAACCTGGCCGCGCTGCGCATTCACGGCTTCCACGACGTTGCGGGTGCCGGTTTGGTTGACCTCGTAAAACTCCGCCGCACGCAGGGCTTTGGTCGCGCCAGCGCAGTGGATGATGTGCGTCACCTCGCGCAGGGCTTCGTGCAAGCTGGCAGGATCGTCGATGGAGCCGAGCCGGACCTCGACGCGCTGAAGCTGGCGTTCGATGAAGTTCCGCTGGCTGGTGGGGCGCAAGAGCACCGCGGTGGGAATGCCCCGTTCGCAAAGGGTGTCGAGAATGTGGCTCCCGACGAAGCCGCTGGCGCCTGTGAGGAGAACCTTCATGGGGCAAAGCGCAGCACGCAATGCGCAAGGCGCCTTTGACGTTTTACGATTTACGCATGGCAGGTCCGCCGCGGCACCGGTTACAGGATCCCCAACTCCTTGCCCACCTGGCCCAGCTTCTCCAGCGCGAAGTCGATCTGCGCGTCGGTGTGCGTGGCCATGAGACTGATGCGGATCAGTTCCTGGCCGGGCGGCACGGCGGGGGAAACCACCGGGTTGACGAACACGCCTTCGTCTTCCAGCCGCCGGGTCATCTTGAACGCGCCCAGCAGGTCGCGGCAATACACCGGCAGGATCGGGGTCTGGGAGTCGCCGAGATCGAAGCCCAGCGAGAGCAAGCCCTTCTTCATGCGCTCGGTGTTGTGCCAGAGCCGTTGAATGCGTTCCGGTTCGGCGACCATGATCTTGACCGCGGCCATGACGGCGGCGGCGTTGGCCGGACTCATCGACGCGCTGAAGATCAGGGCGCGCGAGGTGTGCTTCAGATAGTCAATCGTCGCGGCGTCGGAGGCGATGAACCCGCCCAGGCTCGCCAGCGACTTGCTGAAGGTGCCCATGATGAGATGCACCTTGTCGGTCAGGCCAAAGTGGCTGGCCGTGCCCGAGCCGTGGCGCCCCAGCACGCCGATGGAGTGGGCGTCGTCCAACATGACCACCGCGCCATATTTCTCCGCCAGACGGCAGAGGTCGGGCAACGGGATGATGTCGCCTTCCATGCTGAAGACGCCGTCCGTGACAATCAGTTTGCCGGCCTCGGGCGTGAGTTTTTGCAGACGGGCCTCCAGGCCGGCCATGTCGCGGTGCGGGAAGCGCACGAGTTCGCCCAACGACAGGTTGCAGCCATCAACGATGCTGGCGTGGTTGCTTTTGTCGGCGAGGATGTGGTCGCCCCGACCGACGATGGCGCTGATGACGCCGACGTTGACCTGGAAGCCGGTGCTGTAGAGCAGGACGGCTTCCTTGTTGACCAGCCGGGCCAGGGTTTCCTCCAGTTCGATGTGGATGTCGAGCGTGCCGTTGAGAAAGCGGGAGCCGGCGCAGCCGGTGCCGTACTTGGCGATGGCGACCTGGGCGGCTTGCTTGATGTCCGGATGGTTCGTCAGGCCCAGGTAGCTGTTGGAGCCGAGCATCAGCACCTTCTTGCCGTTGATGACGACCTCGGTGTCCTGCGCGGAGGAAATGGTGCGGAAGTAAGGATACAATCCCGTGGCCCGCGCCTGGGCGGCCGACTTGAAATTGCGCACCTTGTTGAACAGGCCCAGCGGGCGCACCCCGGCCGGGGTGGAGGCCGGCTTCGACTTCAAAGCCCGGGGTTGGTGATCGATGACGGCGGCGCTGGTCTGGGCCGGAAGCCGGTAGGCTTCAGGCCCGTGGTGGCCGCGTTCGAGGGTGGGCGTCTTCTGTTGACTAATCATAGCGTGTGCAAAGGAACCAGGGGTAAGCCATCCACCAGCCCAGCAGCGCGCGGAAACCTCCGTCGCGTTGCGGACCAGGCTCCGCCCGGACACTCACCGTGCCCGGCCCAGCGTTGACGCCCAGTTAAAAAACAAACGTTTTCTACTTACTTCTGTTTTCATCGAAATCTGTTGCCGATGGTTGTAACGGAAACGTTTCCCGTTTGCCAACTAGAAACAACGGTCAAAAACGAGGCCGGAATCCGTCCTCCCGGCGCCGCGGTCGATCTGGAGCTTGGGCATGCTGGGCCGAGCCACGCGCCGCGCGCCCGGTTGCAGGCAGGGTGGCGGCCCAGCCGCGGCCCGCGGACTCAAGGCTTCAGGCGCGAAACGCTGCCAGAGGGGGCCGCTACGTTCGCGCCCCGTAAGTTCCCGAGAGGGCGCCATGAGGGGGGACCAACGTCGAATCTGTAAATGAACATGACGCATCTCAGAAGGAATCTCCGTCGGACGACGGCAGCCATCGCCTGGGTGGCAGTGTCAACATGCGCCCGTTCCGCGCGGCGATTTTGGTTGCGGGCGGCGTTGGTTTTTCAGTCTTATCACGGCGTCCGCCGATGACCTGGCTCCAACACTACGATCCGTTGGGCAACGTGCTCCTGTCCACGTTGGTCGCGGCCTTGCCGGTAGTGGTGCTGCTGGGCCTGATCGCCGTGCTGCGCGTGCGTATCCATTTCGCGGCGCTGATCGGGCTGGCCGTGGCGCTGGGGATCGCGGTGGGGGTTTACCACATGCCAACCGTGACGGCGGCAGCGACGACGGCCTACGGCGCGGCGTTCGGGTTGTTCCCCATTGGGTGGATCATTCTCAACGTGATCTTCCTCTACCAACTCACGGTGCAGCGGGGATTGTTCGCCGTGCTGCGGGACAGCCTGGCCCGGGTGGCGCCGGACCCGCGGCTGCAAGTGATTCTAATCGCGTTTTCGTTCGGCGCCTTCATCGAGGGGATGGCGGGCTTCGGCACGCCGGTGGCCATTACCGGGGCGATCCTGATTCAACTGGGTTTCAAGCCGCTGCACGCCTCGGGGCTGGCGCTGATCGCGAACACGGCACCCGTGGCATTCGGTTCCTTGGGCATCCCGATCACCACGCTGGAACAAGTCACCGGCCTCGACGCGAAGCTCGTCTCCGCGATGGTGGGCCGGCAGTTGCCGTTCTTTTCGCTGCTCGTGCCGTTTTGGGTGGTGGCCGCGTTCGCCGGCTGGCGCGGAATGCTCGGGGTCTGGCCGGCGGCGTTTACGGCGGGCGTCGCCTTCGCAGTGCCGCAATTCCTGGTGTCCAATCTGCATGGGCCTTGGCTCGTGGACATCATTTCCGGCGCGTGCTCGATCCTTGCGACCGTTGCGCTGTTGCGCCGGTGGAAGCCGACGGACCGCTGGTCGTCCGCCCATGTCGCGGCGGCGGCAAAACCGGAAGCCGGCGTCAGCGCCGCGGCGGTTCACGATGGAAAGCGAATCGTTCAATCATGGCTGCCGTGGATCATCCTCACGGCGTTTATCTTCGTGTGGGGTTTGCCGCAGTTCAAAACTGTGTTGGACCAGGCCGGCGCGCCGAAGGTCGCGGTGCCGCACTTGCACAAAGTCGTGCAGCGCGTGCCGCCGGTGGCACCGCAGAACGCAAAGCCCGAGGCAGCGGAGTTCAAGCTGAATGTGTTTTCCGCGACCGGCACCGGCATTTTGGCAGCGGCCCTCGTGGCGGGAATGGTGATGGGCTTCACTCCGCGCGAACTCCTGGCGGCCTACGGGCAGACGATTTGGCGCGTGCGGTATTCGCTGCTGACCATCGCGGCGATGCTGGCGCTGGGCAACGTCACGAAGTATTCCGGCACGGATGCGACCCTCGGCCTGGCGATGGCCAAGACCGGCGCGCTCTATCCGTTTTTCGGCACGCTGCTGGGCTGGCTGGGGGTGGCGCTGACTGGCTCGGACACGGCGTCCAACGTCCTGTTCGGCAGTCTGCAAAAAATCACCGCCGAGCAAACCGGCCTCAGTCCGATTCTGATGGGCGCGGCCAACAGTTCCGGCGGCGTGATGGGCAAGATGGTGGACGCGCAAAGCATCGTGGTGGCGAGCACGGCCACGAACTGGTACGGCCACGAAGGCGACATCTTGCGTTACGTGTTCTTCCACAGCGTGGCGCTGGCGGCGCTGATGGGTTTGCTGGTGTTGCTCCAGGCGTACGTCCCGCCGTTCACCGCGATGGTGGTGCGGTAGAGCGGAGTGGAGGAGGATGGTATGCGCGGCGGGGGTCGAACCCACAACCTTCGGCTCCGGAGGCCGACGCTCTATCCAATTGAGCTACGCGCACGACCGGGCGGACGATAGGCCATGCCCCCCCGCTCTCGCAAGCAAATCCATGAGCCAAGTGGGGCCGTCGAGCAACGACGGCTTCAGACCATTCAAACCAACTACGGCAGCGCCGTGAAAAATCGTTCCCATCGCGGCGCGTAGTGATGGTTCCGGTCCAACGACGCGACCACCGCCGTCGCCCGGCCCAGGATGCGGCGGCGCTCGACGAACCCGAAATAGCGGGAATCGAAGCTGTTGTCCCGGTTGTCGCCCATGACCCAGTAGTGGCCGGCCGGAACGCGCACCGGACCGAACGAACGGATCGAGTTGATCCGCGGCGTCACCATCACGGGATGCTTCCGCGCGTCGAGGTGCTCCGTGGCGACGAGGTGCGGCGGCGGGTCACCGGCGGAACTCTGGTCGATGACGGCGTTTTCCATCGCTTCGTAAGCGACGGATTGCCCATTGATGAAAAGGTGGTTGTCGGTCATGGCCACCGTGTCGCCCGGGAGGCCGACGACCCGCTTGACGAGGCGCTTCTCATCCGCCGGGGAGCGGAAAACCACGATGTCGCCGCGTGTGGGTCCGCCCCATTCCGCGAGCGGCCAGGTGGTGAACGGCGCCTTCAGGTCGTAGGCAAGTTTGTTCACCCACACGCGGTCGCCTTCCAGGATGGTCGGCTTCATGGAGCCGGTCGGCACGTCGTTCCAGTCGGCGAGCGACGACCGCCCGGCGCAGATTCCCAGGGCCAGGAGCAGGAGGGGCTGGAGGTCCTCGCGCCAAGTGCGGCGCCAGCGCGGTGGCAGGATCAATCGTTTCATCATTCACTTGGAAATGCGCGGCCCTATTTCGTTCAACCTAAACCCGTCCGTCGGGAGCCATGGCCCGCATTTCTCACCACGAGATCGGCGGCCGCGATCGGTGGCTCACGCCGCCTGCTCTGTTCAGGTTGAAAGTTCGGAGCCAGTCGGATCGGCTTCCGGGAAAAAAAGAACGCTTTTTCCGGGAACCAGCAACCCGGCTCATCGCTCCCATAAGCGTGAACTGCTGGCACCAGAGAGCCAACGCTGGAATCCCACATCGCCGACCGCGGCGCCTCCGGGTCGGGAAGTGGGAAACGGCGGCCTTCCTCGTGCCCACGAAGCCGGCGAGCGCCTCTGCCGGAACCAGCCTCCCGGCCCGCCGGGCGCGGAAGCTGGCCCGGCCGGCGCGGCGCGGCTTGGTGTGCGCGAAGCCCCTCCGTCTGCGCCGTGGGTCTGTGCTGCCAGCAGCTCGCTTGGGCCTCCTGCAAAACTGTAGCCGCCGACGTGAGGAGACCCTGTTTCCCTTGAAGTCTGAGCCTTCTCACGTCGGCGACCACGGGGTCTTGAAATCGCCTCGCTTGAAACTGAATAAACCAATGGGTCCGAACTAACCTGGAAATTGCATTATGAAACGATACGCCAAATGTCTGCTCGCTGGGGTCTGCCTGCTCGCCGCGTCGGAAACAACGAGGGTCCGCGCCGCGACGGTGGACGTGATGATTGTGGGCTTCGCCTACGATCCTCCAACCGTCACCGTCAACGTGGGCGACACGGTGCGATGGACGCAGATAGATACCATCGCGCACACGGTCACGAGCGACACGGGGGCGTGGCCCTCTTCGCCGTTGCTGAGCGTCAACCAGACTTTCAGCCTCACCTTCACCACCGCCGGCAGCTACCCCTATCACTGCGCGCCCCATCCCTTCATGACTGGCACCGTCAACGTGCAAGGAACGGCCAGCAACGCTCCGCCCACCGTCAGCATTTCCAGCCCCACCAACGGCGCCTCGTTCGCGCAAGGCGCCTCGATCACCATCCAGGCCACCGCCGCCGACAGCGACGGCACCGTGGCCCAGGTCCAGTTCTTCGAGGGCGCCAACTCCCTCGGCGTGGTTATGGCGTCGCCGTACACCGTCACCACGACCTTGCCGTCGGGCAGCCACGCGCTGACCGCGGTCGCCACCGACAACGAGGGGGCCACCACCACCTCGGCCGCCGTGAACATCTACGTGAACTTCGTGCCCATCCCCAACCCCATTGCGGCCCGCGTGCCCAAAGGCGACATCACCATCGAACTCCAGACCATTGCCGATGGCATGGCCTCGCCGCTGGGCATGGCTGTGCCCGATGACGGCAGCGGGCGCATGTTTGTCTATGACCAAGCCGGAACGATCTGGGTGGTGACCGCCGCCGGCCGGCTCCTGACGCCACTGCTGGACGTGCGCTCCCGCTTGCTCCCGTCCGCCAAGTGGGACTACGACGAGCGCGGCCTGCTGGGCTTGGCGACGCATCCGAACTTCGCGCAGAACCCGCTGATCTACACCTACACATCCGAAACCAACCTCGGCTCGCCGGACTTCCCGGCGATGGGCACCAACGTCAACCACCAGTCCATCATCGCCGAGTGGCGCATTGATTCCGCCAACACCAACCGCGTCGATCCCGCCAGCCGGCGTGAAATCCTCCGCATCGACAAACCGCAGTTCAACCACAACGGCGGCACCATGCGCTTCGGGCCGGACGGCTTGCTCTATATCACCGTCGGCGACGGCGGCAACGTCAACGACGTGGGCGACGGCCACATGCCCGGCGGCAACGCCCAGGACACGATGATGATCCTCGGGAAGTTGCTCCGCATTGACGTCGATGGCCGCAACGCTGCCAATGGTAAATACGGCCTTCCGGTGGACAATCCGTTCAACGGCGTGAACGGCCTGCGCGAGATTTACGCCTACGGCTTCCGCAATCCGTTTGCTTTCAGTTTCGGCCGCCTCGACGGCGAACTCTATCTCGCCGACGTGGGCCAGAACCGCGTCGAGGAAGTCGATGTCATCGTCAAGGGCGGCAACTACGGCTGGAACGTCAAGGAAGGCACCTTCTGGTTTGACTCCGTCTCCGGCACGGTCGTGACTGAGCCGACGCGCCCGGTGCCGCCGGGGTTGATCGATCCCATTGCGCAGTACGACCACGACGACGGCTCGGCCGTGATCGGCGGTTACGAATACACCGGCACGAACGTGACCGCGCTGGCGGGCCGCTACGTGTTCGGCGACTGGGGCTCCTTCGGCGCGCCTTCGGGCCGGCTCTACTATCTCGACGCCGCGAACATGGTGAACGAACTGCGCATTGGCACGGAAGACCGTTCGCTCGGTCTTTGGCTGAAAGGCTTCGGTGAAGGGCCGGACGGCGAACTCTACGTGTTCGGCTCGCGGGTGGTTGGCCCCGCCGGGAACACAGGCCAGATGCTCAAGATCGTGCCGGGACCGGCCCCGATCAGCATCAGCACCTACAGCGTGCCCGGCGAAGGCGCCGTGGACACAGACTGGAGCGGCGGCGTGGGGCCGTTTGCCCTGCAGAAGCGGACCGATCTGAAGGCCCCGGCCTGGATGAACGTGGGCTTCACCATGAGCCGGACGGCCGCAGCGGCGGAAGAAGGCCCGGCCGGTTTCTTTCGCGTGGCGGACCTCGCACACCAGCCAGGCATCGCCCTGAGCGCCTACCTGAGCGGGGCCAACGAGCGGCCCACGCCGGTCACCACCAGCGGCACGGGTTTTGGCTTGTTCAGTCTGGACGGCAACACGCTCACGTTCAGCATCCGCTATGGCGGGTTGAGCGCCACGGCCACAGCGGCGCACATTCATGGCCCGGCTTCGGCGGCCCAGTCGGCGTCGGTCGCCATCAGTCTCGTCCCGTTCAACGGCGGCGCCTTCGGCAGCAACGGCACCCTCTCCGGCATGATCGTGCTGACGGACGCGCAGAAGGCGATGATCCTGGCCGGCCAGTCGTACGTGAACGTGCATACCGCCAACAACCCGGGCGGCGAAATTCGCGGCCAGATCGCGCCGGTGTTGATGCAGACCGTGCTCAACGGCGCCAACGAGCGGCCCGATCCGGTGAGTACCCGCGCCAACGGCTTGGGCGTGCTCTTGCTGGTCGGCAACCAACTCACGTTCAACGTCTCCTACCGCAACTTCACCCAAGTGCCCACCGCCGCGCACATTCACGGGCCGGCGACGCTCGGACAAAGCGCCGGCGTCATGATCAGCCTCGTGCCCTACAACGGCGGGGCGTTCGGGACCAACGGCACGCTCGCCGGCTCCGTCACACTGACCGCCGACCAACTCGCGGCCGTGATCGACGGCTTGACCTACGTGAACCTGCACACGCCCGCGCACGGCGGTGGCGAAATCCGGGGACAAATTGTGCCGCAGGCGACGGCGGTGGCCTTCAGCGGGCCGCTGACCGGGCTGTCAGAACGGCCGGTTCCGATCACGAACAACGCCGCCGGCTCAGCCTTGTTCAGTCTCGAAGGCAACCAACTCGCGTTCAGCATCAACTACAGCAACCTCTCTGGGGCCGCGACCGCGGCGCACATCCATGGCCCGGCCACGACGGCGCAATCGACGGGGGTCGTGGTCAGCCTTGTGCCGTTCAACGGCGGCTCGTTCGGCACCAGCGGCACGCTGGCCGGCACCGTGACGCTCACGCCTGCCCAACGCGACATGATTAAGAACGGCCTGGCCTACGTAAACGTGCATACGACGGCGAATCCGGGCGGCGAGATTCGTGCCCAGATCGCGCCGGTGCTGTTGCGCGCCTACCTGAGCGGCGCGAGCGAACGGCCCACGCCGGTGTTCAGCGATGGCGCCGGGTTCGCCAACTTCGCGCTGGTCCTCGACCAACTCAGTCTTTGCATCGCCTACGGCGGCCTGAACAGCGCCGCCAACAACTCCCACATCCACGGCCCGGCCACGGTGACGCAATCGGCCGGGGTCATCGTGAATCTTGCGCCGTTCAATGGGGGCGGGTTCGGCGTCGCCGGCAGCATGGCCGGAACGGTCACGCTCACCACGTCCCAATTGGGCAACATCCTTGACGGACTGACTTACGTGAACATCCACACCGCGACCAGTTCCGGCGGCGAAATCCGTGGGCATATCACGAGATGAAGCCCGGACCGGACCGGACCGCGAGAGAAGACTTTCGGGCGTCCCGTCTGCCGTGCCCCTACGAGGTGAGGATCGATTGCCCAATCGAAAGCGAATTCCTGCCTCAGGCCGCAGATGGGGACGCCCGAACGGTCGCTTCAGAACACCTCCACGGCCAGCCCGGTCGTCTTCTTCACGTAGGCGGCGATGCGCGAGAGGCTCTTGAGCGGGAGATGGCCGCAGCCGGAATTGGCTGTGGGGCGCACGGCGGAATAAATCTGCACGAGGGAAATCTTCGCGCCGCGTTCGGTGAGTTCTTTGAGCCGCTCCGCGTACTGCTGGATTTCCAATTCCGACGGCTCCTGGCCCGCAATGGTGCAAAAGAGGCTCTGGATGACCACCGGGCGCTGCCGGGCCAGCGAGAGGATGTTGGCCAGGACTTTTTCCAGTGTGGCCCGCGGGCGGTTGATCCGGTGCATGTATTCCTGCGTGCCGGCGTCGAGCTTGGCCCAGACCTCGTCCTGCTTGGTGAAGAGCTTCAGTCCCTGTTGCACCGGCGGCAGGTCCAGCCCCGTGGCATTGGTCAGCAAGACCATTTTGAAAAACGGAAACCGCCCCAGCGCGCGCACGTGGACCACCGTTTCCACGACCTCGGCAAACCGGGGGCACAGCGTCGGCTCGCCGTCGCCGCTCAACGCCACGTGCCGCAACTGCAGCAGGTCGTTAGGTAGCGCGGCGAACGAAGGCACGCGCCGGATGTGTCCGGATTCAACGAAGGCCAGCGTGCGGTAAAGCTCCTTCTCCAGCGTCTCCAGGTCGATGTCGGGCGAGTCCACTGGCTCGTCCCGTTTCACTTCGCAATAAGCACAGTCGAAGGTGCAGGTGCGGGCGGGCGTCAGGTTCACGCCCAGCGTCAGGCCGCGCGCCCGGGGCGAGATCACGACATAGACGTAGCGGTTGTCGAGGAAGTTGCGCGGGAAGCCGAAGGCCAACTCCATCGGCGGCACGCCCGGGGCCGGGGCTTTCTTGCGGGGATCCAGTGCAACGGCGGGTTCCATCGTGATCACGAGTTTGGGGGTGAGGCCGGCCGGGTCAGCCGACGGCAATGAACTCGTGCTCATGCTCGCGCACGGTCAGCACGGGACAGGGCGCGCGCCGGACGACGTGCTCGGTCGTGCTGCCGAGCAGGACGTGTTTGAGGCCGGTGTGCCCGTGGGTGGAGATGATGAGGAGATCGGCCTGCACGTCGCTGGCAGCCAGGACGATTTCGTCGGCAGGCCGGCCCACGCGGACCAGGGTGGTGACGGGGGCCAAGCCGGCAATCTCCGTCGCCGCCAGCGTTTCGAGTTCCTTCCGGCTGGTGTCCTCCATGACGGTGTCGGGCAACGGCGGCTCCACCGGGCCGAACTCGCCGGCGGGGTAACTGACCTGCACGACGTTGAGCAGCACGAGCGAGGCGTTGAATTGGCGGGCGAACGGCACGGCGTATTGCAGGGCTTTCTTGGAACAATCCGAAAAATCGACCGGCACCAGAATTCTCTTGAGCCGGAACGGCGACGGAGCCGGGCTGCCGGCGCTGGCCAAGAGTTGTTCCGCCTGGCGGTCCACTTCAACCACCACGCAGCCAGGTTTGGCTGAAGGCTTGACTTTCATGTTCAGCGATCGCGTTTCTGAGTTGCGTGCTTCCGGGACGATCTGGGACGTCGCTTATCCCTTGGACCGTTTGCACCCGCCGGACGCCCTGGTCCGGCATCGGGTGCAGGCCCGGCTGGCAGCCTTCGACTTATGCAAGCGACCGTAGAGCCGCCCAGCCAGCGCAACTACACCGGTGTTGGCAATCAATGCACATTTTTTGTGTTCAACTTGCCTGAATATCAGGCATCTGGCCCGGCGCGGCCGAAGAGTCCTGCCTTCGTGGGGCGTTCAGAATCGCGGATGGATTGCGAAGGCACGCCGAGGTAGCCGAAGAGTCCTGCCTTCGTGGGGCGTTCAGAATCCAGTCGAGTCCGCGTCACGCTCGCAGCGGCCCCGGCGGAATAGAACGGCAAAAAGAAGAGGCAAGAAACGTGGCGAACAGACACAGGCATGAGGCTCCTTGAACACCCGGCGCCTCGAAATCGCCACAGTGGTCGATGCCGCTTATACGTGACTGGCCGTTGCCGCAGGTGAAGGAGAGGTCTGGACAGGGCTGCATCAAGCTCGGTTCGGGAGCACTCGTAGCGCACACTTTCCGGTCTGCCGTAGCGCCGGTTTTCCAACCGGCGAGCGTTGGAAGAGGCCAGCCGGCTGGAATTTTCACGACCTGGCCGACTGAAAGTCGGCGCTACGGCAGGTTGAAAACCTGCGCTGCCCGGCATGCCGGGCGGGAGCTTGATGCAGCCTTGCTTGGACGGGGGCTGTCCGCGGTTCGGCGGTAGTGTCAAGATGCGCCCCGCCGGGACTTGAAGAACCGGCCCGCGCCCCAGTCATCGAAGATGGAGTAACTGATTGGCGTCACCAGCAGCGTCAGGAGCAGGCACAGCATCTGGCCGCCGATGATGACTTTGGCCATGGCGGCGCGGCCCGCCGAGCCGGGGCCGGTGCCGAAGGCAATCGGGAGCATCGAGGCCACGAGCATCAGCGTGGTCATCAGGATCGGGCGCAGACGGACGCGGTTGGCGCGCAGGATGGCTTCTTCCCGGTCCAGGCCGCGCCGGCGGAGCGTGTTCGTGTAGTCGATCTGGAGGATGCCGTTCTTCTTCACGATGCCAAAGAGCATGAACAGGCCGAAGATGGCGTAAATGTTCAGCGGCTCGTTCAGGACGATCATGGTGAGGAGCGCGAACGGCAGCGCCAGCGGCACGGCCATCATGATCGAAATCGGGTGGACGAAATGCTCGAACTGCGCCGCCAGGACCATGTACATGAAAATCATCGCCACGCCGAAAGCGAGGAGGAAGTTCTGGCCCGTCTCCTGGAACGACTTGGCCCGGCCCGTGAACACGATCTGGTATTCGGGCGGCAGGTTCATGGCGGCGATGTACTGGCGCACCGCATTCATGGCGTCGCCCAACGCGGCGCCGGGAATGAGGTTCGCGATAACGGTGACTTTGCGCTGGCGCTGGAAGCGGTCGATCTGGTCCGGCCCGCGCGCTTCCACCAGGCGGACGAAGTTGGCCAGTTGCACGAGGTTCTCGTCCCCGGAACGCAGGAGCAACCCGGCGCGCAGAGTGCCGCCGACGCGCATGGCGATTTGTTCGAGGGCTTCCTTGGTGTTGCGATTCGGCGCCTGGGCGCGGAGCCAGACGTCGTATTGGTCGTCGTTTTCCTTGTAGGTGCCGACGATCTCGCCGCCCACCAGCGTGCGCAGCGTGCCGGCCACGTCCGCCACCCGCAGGCCGAACTGGCTGGTCTTGATGCGGTCGATGTGGACCTGCATCTCCGGCTTGCGCGTGGAAAGGGTGGTGTCGAGATCGACGATCTCCTTGTTCTCGCGCATCCGGGCCATGATTTGCTCGGAATACTCGGTCAGCTTGGCCAGGTCGGGGCCGAGAAGGTTGAACTGGATTTCCGCATCGCGCCCGCCGCCGCCGCCGATGTTGGAAATGCGTTGCACACCGGCCCGCACGTCGGGGAATTCCGCGAGGATGCGCCGCGCCTGGACCATGACCTCGAACTGCGACCAGCGCCGCGATCGGCCGAGCCATTGTGAGAGGCGGCCGCCAAGCGGGGGCAGGCGGCAATAGATGCTGGCCCGGGTCACGTCGCCTTCGCCCTTGCCCACGCGCCCGCTGGTTTCGCCCGCCGTGACCAGGGTGTCGAGGATGGCCTGCTGGCCGCCGATGCGGATGGATTTGAGCCGCGCTTCGATCTCGCTGCAGAGGCCCGTCGTGCGGGCCAGGCTGGAGCCTTCCGGCGCCTGGAGGGCGACCTCGAAGTCGCTGGTGTCGTCCTGCGCGAAAAAGGTGAACCGGGTGATGGGGAACAGGACGAGCAACGACGCCACGCACGCGCCCGCGCCGAGCATCACGACCCAGCGGTGCCGCAGCCCCCAGCCGAGCACGCTGATGTAGTGGTCGCCGATGAGCCGGAGCAGCCAGCCGCCGTGGGCCTTTTTCTCGCGCGTCGCCTCGTTGGCGGAATGGCGCAGGAAGCGCGACGCCAGCATGGGCGTGAGGGTGAAGGAAATGAACAACGACACCATGATGGCGAAGGCGACCGTCACGCCATAGCTGGAGAAGAACCGCCCCACGCGCCCTTGCATGAAGGCCAGCGGCAGGAAGATCACCACCAGCGAGAGTGTCGTGGCCATGACGGCGAGGGCGATTTCGCGCGTGGCGAAACTCGCTGCCTGGAGGCCGTTCCAGCCTTTCTCCTCCATGGTGCGGTGAATGTTCTCCAGCACCACGATGGCGTCGTCAATCACGATGCCGACGGCGAAAACCAGGCCCAGCATGGTGAAGTTGTTGAGCGTGTAGCCCATGATCCGCATGAGGGTGAAGGTGGCGATAATGGACGCCGGGATGGCCACGCTGGCGATGACGGTGCCGCGCCAATCGTGCAGGAAGAAGAACACGGTGAGCGCCACCAGGATGGCCCCGAGCAGGAGGTGGAAGCTGACTTCGTGGAGGGACGCGCGAATGAACTTGCCCTGGTCGCGGATGACGCTGAGCCGGAAATCCGGCGGCACCACCGCTTTGAGTTCTTCGAGCCGTGCTTGCACGCTGTCGATCACGGCCACGGTGTTCACGCCGGACTGCTTGCGCACGACGATGGTGACGGAGTTGGTGCCGTTGAGCCGCGAGAGTGAGCGCGGCTCCTCCACGCTGTCCGTCACCTTGGCCACGTCCCGCAGCAGAATGGGCTGGCCGCCGGCGCTGGCGATGACGATCTCGCTGAAGTTCTTCACCGCCTCCATGCGGCCCAGCGTGCGCACGACCAGTTCGCGCGAGCCTTGGTCCACGCGCCCGGAAGGCAGTTCCAGGTTCTGCTGGCGCAAGGCCGTCCGCACGTCCTCGATGGTCAGGCCGCGCGCGCGCAATTCGTTAATATCCACGGCCACCTGCACGGCCCGGGTGCGCCCGCCTACGAGGTTGATCGCGCCGACGTCGCGGACGGTTTCGAGATTCTGTTTGAGGATCTTGTCGGCGATGTAAGTGATCTCGCGCAAGTCGCGCGGCGCGCTCACGCTGATCGACATGATGGGGGAGGCGTCGATGTCGAACTTGTCGATGACCGGCGTGTCGATGCCCTCGGGAAGCTGGGACAGGATGGTGCTGACTTTGTCCCGTACGTCCTGCGCCGCGTCGTCGCGGTCGCGGTCGAGGAAGAACTGGACGTTGACACGGGAGATGCCCTCGCGGCTGACGCTGGAGAGTTCGTCGATGCCCTGAATGGTGTTGACGATCTCCTCGATGGGCTTGGTGACGGTGGTTTCGACTTCCTCCGGCGAGGCGCCGCGGAAAGTGGTCGTCACCGTAATCATCGGCAACTCGACGTTGGGGAACTGGTCGATGCCGATCTGGCGAAAGGCAAACAGCCCCAGCACCACGAGGAGCAGGTTGATCATCGTGGCGAAGACCGGCCGCGAGATGCAGAGATCGGCCAAGCCCACGCCGCCGGCGGGCGGGGGCGAAGAAGCCGGTTCGGGCTGGGTCATGGGATCACCTCTCGCTGCCTGATCGCAATCCGAATCTTCATCTTCGGTCCCTCACGGATTTTCGGGGATTCCACGCGGGCGACGGAAGTGAGGGCTTCGGCAGGCTCCAGACCGAAGCCCCCAACCCTCACCCTGACCCTCTCCCGTCCGACGGGAGAGGGAACGCGCTGCACGCGCTCCTTGTGGATCAAGGCCCACTTCATCAAAACGCCTGTCTCGTCACAACGCGTGACCAGGTTCTCCCTCTCCCATCGGATGGGAGAGGGCCGGGGTGAGGGCTCGGTTCCTTTGGCCTGCGCCGCGCAGGCACTCACTCTCGGGAAATGCGCCAAGCATCTCATCTCGCCTTCACCCTCACTTTCGTCCCATCGCGCAGCTTGGTCTGGCCGGACACCACCACCGTTTCTCCCGGCTTCAAGCCGGCCAGCACTTCCTGCACGCCGTCCCGGATGCGGCCCACCTCCACGTCCCGGCTGCGGGCGACACCGTCTTCGACTACGAAAACCTTGGTCACGCCGGCGAACGAAACGACCGCGTCCAACGGCGCCACGGTCGTGGGCACGTCGCGCTCGAAGACGATTTCGCCGCGGGCGAAGGTGTTCGCCTTGAGCTTGCGGTCGGGGTTCTGCACCAGCGCGCCGACACTGAAGGCGCGCGTGGTGGTGGTGATCTGCGGGCTGATGAGATAGACCCGGCCCTCGAACTTCTGGCCCGGATAGGCATCGACCGTGAAGACCACCGGTTGTTCTTTCCGCACCTGGGCCGCGTGGCGCTCCGGCACCTGGAAGATGAACTTGAGTACGCCGTCATTGACGACGCGATAGAGCGGCGAGCCGACTTTGAGGAAGTCGCCCGCGCTGGCGATGCGCTCGGCCACGGCGGCGTCGAAGGGCGCCTTGACGTTGGACCGGGCCAGATTGAGCCGCGCCACGGCTTCGGTGGCTTCGGCAGCCTTGACCGCCGCGCGGGCCTGATCGGCTTCGGCCACGGCGGTGTCGAGGTCGCTCTGGGAGGCGATCTTGTCGAGGCTGAGCTTCTGCACGCGGCGAAGGTTCTGTTCGGCATTGGTGGCGGTGGCCTGGGCCCGCGCCAGATTGGCGGCGGCTTGTTTTGCCAGCGCGTCGTAAGTGGTCGTGTCGATCTGAGCGAGAAGCTGGCCGGCTTGAATGCGGTCACCGAAGTCCACCCAGGTCTTCTCCACGCGGCCCTCGACTTCGGCGCCGAGCGTGGCTTCGTCCTTGGGGAAGAGCGTGCCGACAATGGCGAAGGCCCGGTCCCACGGCACGTTGGTGGCCAGCGCCACTTCGATCGGCACCACCTGGGCGGCTGGATTTTTGGGGCGGTTGTCTTGCGGCTTGGAACAGGCCGCGAGGACGCAAATTAGTCCGGCCAGCAAAGGAAGCAATTTGGGCATCGGCGACTTCATTGGTGATCTTGCTCGCATTTAGAAGCCGAAGTCCGAAGCGATATTCAGCCCGAAATCCCGAAGTCGCCGAGGAGGCAGGGCCGCTCTAAACTCGGCGAGCGGGACGGCTGGTTGGCCTTCGGGCCCTCACCCCGGCCCTCTCCCATCCGATGGGAAAAGGAGGGCACAACCGTCGCCGGCTGAAATCTGGAGCCGGTTTCGTGACCCCGCGTCCGATGATCTCCCCCTCTCCCGTCGGACGGGAGAGGGTTGGGGTGAGGGGAAGGCCTTGTTCCCCACCGTGGGGGTGCCGACTGTAGAGCAGCCGTGCCGAGGAGGAGGCTCACGTCATTGCAGATTGCAGATTGCGGATTTGAAATCAGAGCCTCACTTTGCCGCGGCTTCGATTTCCTGGAGGGCAGGCGCCGGCGCCGACTCGGCCAGTTCGAAGTCTTCGGCGATCGCGCCGGGTTCTTCGCCTCCGTGTTGCTTGGCGATCAAGACGTAGATCGCAGGAATGACCAGCAGCGTGAACACGGTCCCCAGGGCCATGCCGGCGACAACCGTGATGCCGATCGAGTTGCGGGCCGCGGCGCCGGCGCCGGACACCAGCGTCAGCGGGAAGTGGCCGGCCACGGTGGCCACGCTGGTCATCAACACCGGGCGCAGCCGCACGAGGGCCGCCTGGCGCACCGCCTGGATTTTGCTGAGGCCGGTGCGTTGCAGCTCGTTGGCGAACTCCACGATGAGGATGCCGTTCTTCGAGACGAGGCCGACCAGCGTGACCAAGCCGACCTGCGAATAGATGTTGAGCGTCGTGGTCCAGCCTTGCGTCCAGAACGGCATGTCCTGGCCGGGCATTTTGAGGAAGCTGAAGATCAGCGCGCCGAACATGGCCAACGGCACCGACCCGAGAAGGATGATGAGCGGGTCGCGGAAGCTGTTGAACTGCGCCGCCAGCACCAGGAAGATCAGGATCAGCGCCAGGGTGAAGGCCGGCAGGAACTTGGTTCCCTCCACGCGCAATTGCCGGGATTCACCGCTGTAGTCGAGCTTGTAGCCTCGCGGCAGGATCTTGGCCGCTTCGTCCTCCAGGAACTTGAGCGCCTCGTCGAGCGGACGGACGGCCACGCCGCTGATCTTCACGGCGTTGAATTGCTGGAAGCGGTTGAGGGCGCGCGGCCCGGTTTTCTTGTGCAGCGTGGCGAACGTGCTCAGCGGCACCAACTGGCCGTTCGGCCCTTTCACGTAATTGTCCTCAAGCTGGCTGGCGTCCAAGCGGGCCACGCGCTTGAGTTGCGGGATCACCTTGTAGCTCCGGCCGTCGAAGTTGAAGCGGTTCACAAAGTTGCCGCCCACCAGCGTGGCGAGGTCCGCGCCCACCGTCCGCATGTCGAGGCCCAGCGAGGCCACCTTGTCGCGGTCCAGCACCAGTTCGATCTCGGGCTGATCGACCTTGGTGTCGATAATGGGCGGGAACGCGAACATGCCGTTCGTCGCGGCCTTGTGCTGCAGCGTCTGGGCGAATTGCAGGATCGTCTCCGGCTCGGCCGTGGCCGCGATGACGAACTCGACCGGGAATTGCCCGCCGCCCGGCAGTGCCGACGGGATGGCCGAGAGCACCCGGACGCCGGGGATGGCGTTGAGCTTCTGCTGCACTTGCGGGAGGACTTCAAACACGGGGCGCTTGCGTTCGCCCCACGGCTTGAGCACCAGCCCGCCAAAGCCATTGTCGGGAAACGTGATTTGGAAGGTCCGCTCGAACTCCGGCACGGCCATCCACTCGCGGTTGACGGCTTCAGTGTAAAACGTGGTCTGGTCAATCGTCGCGTCCGCGGGCGCCTCGACGATGCCAAAGATGATGCTTTGGTCTTCCGTCGGCGCGAGTTCCTTGGGCGCCATCATGAACATCGGGATCGCCAGCAAGCTCAGGGCGATCCAGATGATATAGACGGCGGGCCGCGCGGACAGCGTGGCATCGAGCACGCGTCCGTAGAGCCGGCGCAAGCGGTCGAAATCGTGGTTGATCCGGCCGACCAGGCCACGCTCCTCGCGCCCGGCCACAAGCAATTTCGAGGACATGACCGGCGAGAGCGTGAGGGCGACCACGCCCGAGATGAAGACCGCGCCGGCCAGCGTGAAGGCGAACTCGCGGAAGAGCGAACCCGTCAGCCCGCCTTGCAGGCCGATCGGCGCATACACCGCGGCCAGCGTGATGGTCATGGCGATCACCGGCCCGACCAGCTCGCGCGCGCCCAACAGCGCCGCTCGCGTGGGCGTTTGCCCTTCGCGCACGTGGCGTTCGACGTTTTCCACGATCACGATGGCGTCATCGACCACCAGCCCGACGGACAAGACGATGGCCAGGAGCGTGAGCAAGTTGAGCGTGAACCCGAAGACCTGCATCAGGAAGATGGCGCCGATGAGCGAGATCGGAATCGCCACCAGCGGCACCAGCACCGAACGGATCGAGCCGAGGAAGAGGAAGATCACGATGGCCACGATGAGCAGTGTTTCGCTCAACGTCTTCAGCACTTCCTGGATGGCGTCTTCGATGTATTTGGTGGCGTCGTAGGCGATCCGGCCCGTCAGCCCGGTGGGAAGCTCCTTCTCGATCGACGCCATCTCCGTGCGGATGCGTTTGATGACGTCCAGGGAGTTGGCGTTGGGCAGCGGCCAGATGCCCATGAAGACCGCCTTCTCGCCGCCGAACCGGACCTCGGATTCGTAATTCTCCGCCCCCAACTCCACGTCGGCCACGTCCCGCAAGCGGACGAGCTGGTCGCCGGATTGGCGGACGACGAGGTTCCGGAATTCTTCGACCGAGCGCAAATCGGTGTTGGCGGTCAGGTTCACCTGCACGAGCGAGCCTTTGGTGCGGCCGACGGCGGACAAGAAGTTGTTCGCGGCCAGCGCCTCGCGGATTTGGTTCGGATGGATGTTCATCGCGGCCAGACGGTCGGGCTTGAGCCAGATGCGCATGGCAAACGTGCGGCCACCCAGAATGTCCGCGCGCTGGACGCCTTCGAGGGCGGAGAGGCGGGGCTGGACCACGCGGACGAGGTAATCCGTGATCTGGTTGGCCTCCAGAATGTCCGAGGTGAAACTCAGATAGGCGGAGGCAAACCGCGAATCGGCGGACTCGATGTTGATGATCGGCACCTCGGCTTCGGGCGGCAGGTCGTTGCGGACTTGGTCCACCTTCGAGCTGATCTCGGCCAGGGCCTTGGTGGAATCGTAGTTCAGCTTGAGGCGAATCGTGATCGTGGACAGGCCCAGCTTGCTGCTGGACTCGATGTAGTCAATGCCGTCGGCCGCGGCGATGGCCCGTTCCAGCGGCGTGGTGATGAACCCGCGGACCAAGTCGGCGCTGGCGCCGACATAGACCGTGGTGACGGTGACGGCGGCGTTTTCGCTGCGCGGATATTGGCGGACGTTGAGCGACTTGATCGCCTGAAACCCGGCGATCAGGATCACCAGGTTGACGACCAGGGCCAGCACCGGCCGGCGGATGAACAGATCAGTGAAGGTCTTCATGGGCTGCTCCCGTGGATCAACTGTCCGCCGGACGCGGCGTGGCGGAGGGCTTGGGCTCCAGGTTGTTGTTCTCGACCACGGGCATGTTGTTGCGCAGCTTGAACAGGCCCGCGCTCACGATGCGGTCGCCGGGCTTGAGGCCCGACACCACGCTGAGAAAATCGCCGCGCGCCCGCCCGGTGCGGACGAACTGCTGGCGCACGAGCAACCCCGCCGGGCCGTTCGTGTCGGCGGGCTTGGATTCGATCACGTACACCGAGTCGCCGTAGGGGGCGCTCAGCACCGCGGTGGCCGGGACCACCAACACCTTCTGCTCCTCCGGCAGCAGCACTTCCACCCGGGCAAACATGCCGGGCCGCAACAACTGCTCCGGGTTCGTGAACGTGGCCTGCAGGCGCACGCTGCGAGTGCCTTGATCCAGGTCGGGGTTCATCGCGGTCAGCACGCCTTCAAATTTCTTGTCCGGGTAGGCGTCGGTGGTGACGCGCACCGGCATCCCGGTGGAGAGCCGGGCCAAGTCCTGCTGCGGCAACGAGAACTCGGCGTACACCGGCTGCAAGGACTGGAGTGAGACGATGGGTTTGCCCGTGTCCAGGTATTGGCCCAGGTTGACCAGGCGGAGGCCCAGGCGGCCGGCGAACGGCGCGCGGATCGTCTTCTTCGCAATGGTGGCGCGGATGGTGTCGGCATTGCCCAGTTGCTGTTTCAAGGCCGCTTCCGCCGAGTCCAGTTCGGCTTGAGACACCGTGTTGTCGGCGCGGAGCTTGCGTGCTCGTTCAGCACTGATCCGGAACCATTCCACCTGCGCCTCCGTGGCCCGGAGTTGGGCTTCTTCAGACGAAGTGTCCAGCCGCACGAGCAGAGCGTCCTTGGCCACGACCGCACCGGACTCGAACGCGATCTCGCGCACCGTGCCCGGAATGTCCGGCGTGACGGTGACGCCCTGAACGGCCGTGATGGAACCAATGGCGGTGAGCGTGCCCTGCCAGTTCTCCTCGCGCGCGACGGTGGCCGAGATGGTTTCGGGAGGCGGCGCGAAGGACTTGCCGGCGTCTATGAGTTTCCTGATCTGAAGGGTTTTGACCCCGGCGAGCGCGCCCAGGACAAGGAGCACGATGACTACAGCGAAAACGATTTTGAGTTTCATGGTTTCAAAAGGGTGGAGGGACGACGGGTCAGGAGGCTTGGGCGCCCGAGAGGAAGAGCCGCACGATGCGCTGCGCGGTACGGGCGGTGAGCGAGGGCAGAGCGCCGACCAGATACCCCATGACGTAGAAGTTCATGATTCCGGCGAAGCCCATGGCCAATTCTTCCGCGTCAAACCGGCGGCCCAACTCTCCGCGCGCCACGGCCTGCTGGATCAGGCCGCGGATGAATTCGAGGTTGCACTTGGCCCGCTGCACGCATCGCGCTTCGTGCGGGACCTCGCCCCGCGCGGCAAAAGCGGAGGCGAACGCCAGCCGCATCAGTTCGCGGTTCTTCGCAATGAACTTGAACGAGGCGGCGCCAATCTCCGTCAATTGGCCCGCCAGGTCCCCCTTGCGCGCCGCCGCCTCCCGCATGAGCCGCAGGCGCTCTTCGAAAGCCCGGTCCACGATGGCGCGGTAGAGGTCGGCCTTGTTCTTGAAGTGGTAGTAGAGGGCCGGCTTGCTGACGCGGGCCGCATCGACGATCTCCTGCACGGAGGCGCCGGCGTAGCCCTTTTCCGCAAAGGTCTTGAGCGCCACGTGCAGGATGCTCTGCCGTGTATCGATGCTTGTCGTCTTCATCAAACTTACCGAACGGTAGGTATGGAGCCTGCCGGTGTCAAATGGGATTTCCGGGGGTTGGAATTCCCGGATCACTTCCCTACTGCCGCCCCGGCCCGCTTCGCCGCGTCCAGCATCGCCTCCGCGCCCACCGGCGCGCCGGCGGCGCCTTGCATCCACAGGTCGGGCGTCACGTTGCCCTGCCGGGCCATGCGCTCGAACTCGGCCCCGAAGCGGCCGCCTTGGCGGAACCGTCGCTCAATTTGGAAACCGATCAAGTGGCCAATCGGATAGTCGGGCAGATAGAGCACGTCCCGGATCAGGTGCGAGTAGATGGCCAGCAGCGTCACGTCGCGCTGCGGGAAGACACGCGCGTAGTAGTGGTTCCAAAGGTCGCGGGCCAGCGCGAGGGTGGCGGCCTTCAGTTCCGCCGGCGTGGCTTCCGGGTGGTCGTACATCCAGTGCCAGACCGCCATGTCCAGGAGCGCCACGCCCGCGATCTCGCACGTCGCCCAAAACTCGTGGAGCGTGCGCCGCGCGTCCGAGTTGGGGTCGGGCGCGGCCAAGCCCAGCAATTCCAGATCGTGCCCCTGCACCACCATGGCCATCGCCTCGGTGAAGGCGTTGTTCGGCACGCCTTGGAGCAGCGTGTGGTCCACGAAGTCGAGCGAGAAAGTCTGCTCGAGGTTGTGGCCCATTTCATGGAGCGCGATGTTGAAGCCCTTGAAGTCCATGCCGCCTTTCTCGACGCGGGTGCGCAGGCGGGCCTTCTGGCCGCGCATCGCGCCGCCCATGGCGTGGCCCGTGCCGCGCGAGCCTTCCACGTCGATGTTCGCCCGCAAAAACTCCGCGCGCTCGCGGGTGAAGCCCAGCTTCGCCAGCAGGTTCGGCATGTCGTCGCGGTAAGCGGCGGCGGTCGGGTACCGCTTTCGCACGATCTCGTCCAATTGGGCCTCCGTGTAAGCGCCGCGTGGGACGAAGCCGTGGTACCAAATGTCGAACGGCTCCAACGGGCGGCCCAGGCGTTTGGCAATCAGCTTCCCGGTTTCGACAAACTGGGACGAGCGCAGCAAGTCCTCCAGCATCTCCTTCACGCGCGCCTCGCTCATCTGCCGGTCATCCTCGAAGCGCCGGGCGATCAGCGTGGGCGTGCGCGGCGAGAACGGGTCCTCGGCGCGGCAGGCGCGGAAGATGGCCAGCAGTTTGGCGTAGCGAGTGTCAGGCTCAGGCCGCGCGTCCAGTGGCACGTTCATCGGTGCCGCCACTTCGAGGTCCGCCACCGGCGAGAGTTTCACTTCGTTGCTGAAAGGGTCCCAGTCCACGCGCGGGTTGTTGATCACGGCCTGGGGGATGGATTGGTCGATGATGCGCTCCATCACGCGCTGGATCAGGCGTTGGCGGGCGAGGCCGGAGGCGGCGTCGGCGTACTGGGCTTTGATCTCGTCCCGCAGGTTCCAATGGGTGATCAGCCGCAGTTTCGGCGGAAAGGGCCTTGCTCCTTTCGCGTCGAGGAGGTGGTGCATGCAAATCTTGTATTCGTTGATGTACAACTCCGCGTCCGCCTGCGCGGCGGCGATGCCTTGGGTGACGGCGGCGGGGACGCGTTTCGCGAAGCGCTGCGCCAGCCGCGCCTCGGCCCATTGACGGCGCGACCACTTTTCTCCCTCCCTCAGCCGTTCCTCGAGCGTGGTAAGCGGGAAATTCAGCAGGACGGCGAAGGCGAGCTTGTTGCCGAAAAAATCCTCCGCTACGTGCGCCGCCGGCTCGTAGGCCGAAAAGGCTTCGTCAAACGGCAAGACCGGGCCGCGGTCGAGGTCGGTGTGCAGTTTGAACTCGTAACGCAGTTCTGCCATGTGGCCGTCCAACACCTCCAACCGCCGCTGAAACCGCCCGAAGAGCGCGTCGAGCGTCATTGCATCCCCGGCGAAGTTCTCCCGCGCGAACGCCTCGAACACGGCGGCGCCGCCGTCCTCCGCGCGCCAGAACTGGCCGGCCTGCCGCAAACCGCGCTGAGCGCGCCCCCGCTGGTCTTCGCCATGCCGGGCGGTCAATTCGCGTTCGAGTTTGACCGAGGATTCCTGAAACCAGTCCGGGGGGTTCGGTGCCGTGGCCGCGTGGCCGAGGCCGGACGCCAGCCAGAAGGCCAGGAAGGATCGTGACGGAATCCGCAAGAGCGAATGTGTTTTCATGTGCTGAGCGACTGGGCAGTGCGTGCAACCAACGGGCGCAGCGTAACAGTGGGGCACGACCGAGGCAAGCAACTGGGCCACTTTCAACGCGGTAGCAGCCGGCGTGACAGGACTGCCTCAAGCTCCCGCCCGGCGCACCGGGTAGCGCAGGTTTTCCAACCTGCCGTAGCGCCGACTTGCAGTCGGCCAGGCCGTGAAATTTTCAGCCAGCTTGCCTCTTCCAACGCTCGCCGGTTAGAAAACCGGCGATACGGCAGACTGGAAAGTCTGCGCCACGAGTGCTCCCGAACCGAGCTTGAGGCAGCCCTGACGTCGGCTGCTACGCTACGAGGTTTTGAAATCGCCTCATCCGAGTAGGATTTTGTCCGATGAAGGAATCAGGTTTCTCAGTACAGATGAATCGGATTCAGACCGATGCTCCCGGAGAGGCGATTGTGCGAAGATGCCGGGGTGAAAAAGATGCGGAGAAAAGCGGGTGGAACGCGACTCAGCGACGCGCCCCACGGCGCCGCGGCGAGAACCTGGGACGGCGCCGCCGGCAGCGTGGCCGGCTTGACGGAATTGGTGACGGCCCATCAGGCGGAGGTGCGCCGCTTCGTGGAGCGGGCGCTGCCCAACCGGGAAGACGCCGCCGATGTTTACCAACAGACCTTGCTCCAGGCTTATCGCCGGTGGCCGAGTTTCCGGGGCGAGAATTTTCGCGCCTGGCTGTTCACGATCGCCCGCCACTTGATCGTGGATCACTACCGAGCCCAGCGCCGGTTTACCTTTGTGGACGTGACCCAAACGGGTTTGTGGGACTCGGAACCGGCGCTGCAAGTCCCGTCCGAAGTGGTGCGCCTGGCCTTTGAGAGCCGCGAACGGCTCCAGCTCTGTCTGCGCTGCGTCACGCACCGGCTGCCCCTCCACGGCCAAGTCGCCTTGCTGCTGGCGGATTTTTATGGGTTCACGGACAAGGAATCGGCTGTTGCCGTGCGGCTGAGTCTGCCGGCTTTCAAAAAGCTGCTCCGCAAGTCGCGCGCTCACCTGCGAATCACCGCTCTGGGCGTTTGCCCGCACGTCGCCTCCGGCGACTGCCCGCTCGTGCGGCCAACCGTTGTGGCGGACAACGGTCCTGATTCCACTGGGGTCAGCCCCGTTGGCGCCGGCGCGCCAAAGTCGCCCGGACCGTCTCCCCGGAAGCCAAAACGCGACATCTCCGCCGTGCTCGTGACGTTGCGGCAGGAATTGCTGGATGGCTTGGGACTGGACCACGGGGCCGATGAGGCCCGCGGCCCGATGATCTGATAGGCCAACCCAGCCGCTTGGTTCCGCGCCCTCGTTCGCCTGAACGAGAGAGGCGAATTCAAAATTCTGTAGCGGCGGGCCTCCGGCCTGCCGTCGAGGGCGCGCTTCCAGCCGCCCGGCTGGGGCCAAAGACCCTCTGACCGCCTCGACAACTCCACGACCCTCTCCGCCGGACGAGAAGCCGCCAGCGCGCATGCCTGAAGGCAAGAAAACCCCTGAGAGCACGTCCGAGGACTCGGTTGGGAATTCGGCTTCAGCCGGTCGGGTGCCCGGACCGCCTGAAGGCGGGACTCCGAACACTGCCGCCAAAGCGTGCCCCCGTGGAGACAAGCTCCAGCGCCCAGCACCAACCGCCGGCACAGGAAGGGTACCATTTTGAGCGGCTGGCTCGTCTCCACTTATGAGGGCATTAAGGGATTAGAATAAGCTCGGTTCGCGCCTGCAGCGCGGGCGGGCCACCCAACAACCGGACGCGGGCACTCTGGCCCGCCGCGGAAGCGGTTCCAGAGGTCGGCCCGTCCATCGTGGCGGGCCGACAGTGCAATCCAAAACCATGCGAAAGAAGCAGTCATGAAAAAGACCAAACACCTCCAAGCCAGATTCCAAGGCGCGCTCGGCGCCACCGTCGTTGCGCTCTGCCTGAGCGGCAGCGCGCCGGCGGCGCTGCTGAACGACGACACCACTCGAAACGACTCGACGCAACCGCGCGGCACGCCGCCGGGCGTGAACGCGGCCGGCCAGGACCTCTCGCCGCTCATCCACGGATTCCTGGCGCCTGCCCATCGGGCGCAGTTCTCCGAGGGCGGCGAGGCGCTGTCCGCCTACTTCGACTGGTCCGGGACCATCATGGGCAACGCCATCCGCGACCCGGGCTTCTTCTCGACGCTGAACGTGGCCAACAAGGACTTCATCAATTACTTGAACGGCTTGTTCCGAAGCACGAGCGCGTCGGACCAGGCCGCCGGGGCCGCCTTGCTCGCAAGCCTGGGTTTGGACGACGAAGTGACCTTCACGCCGGCGACCGGGCTTCAGCCCGAAGCACTGCTTCCCATGACGGGGGATTTCTGTCTGCGCTGCCACTCGCCCGGGGGCTGGCTCGAAGGGCAGTCCGAGCCGCCCACGTCGCCGGACTTCACGTTCCTGAAGGGCCAGTTATGGGGCGCGGCGTTCACCGAGTATCCGGGCCACAATCCCACCGGCCCCGGCGCCTACAAGACAGGCGCCCCGCGCCAAGTGGATATCTTCAACGAAAGCCACACGGGCATGGAAGGCGTGTCCTGCGATCTCTGCCATCGTGCGACCGACAACTTCAAACGGAAATCCAATCACGACCCGAGCGTCGAGTTGCCCAACGGCAACGGGGGATTTCTCGTGGCCCGGCAGGATCCCCACCGATTCCGGGGCATCGACGCGAGCCAGCCGGACGAGCGCTTCCTGAAATCGGCCACGCTCTGCGGCACCTGCCACGACGTGACCAATCCGCTCCTCGACACCGACAACCAGATCACGACGGTGCCCAACATGCCCGCCAGCATGAAGCAGCCCATCGAACGCACCTTCACCGAATGGTACTGGAGCGCGTTCCGCAAGGAAGGCGTGGCGTGCCAGAACTGCCATGCCCCGATGAAGTTTCAGGGCGCCCAAACCTGGATGTTGTACCCCGGTTTGAGCACGCTCTGGGCGAACGTGGACGAGGTGTGGACCCAGCCGCCGTTTAACTACGCGGTGCCCGCCAGCCGGGAAATGGCCTACTTCACGTCCGCCCGCCGCAACCAGGAATTCATGCGTTCAGCGGCCTCCATGCGCATCCTGCGCACGCAACGCGTCGGGGACACGCTCCGGGTCACGGTTCGGGTGATCAACAACACGGGCCACAAGCTGCCCACAGGCTTCGGCGAGGGACGGCAAATGTGGATCCATTTCCAGGCGCAGCAGGGGAACGGCCCGCTCCTCTATGAGAACGGCGCGCTGGATGGCAACGGCCACTTCGTCGGTGGCAAGCCGGGCGTGCGCGCCCACTACGAGTTCCACGCCGTCGTCTCCGAACACACCAAGAGCCTGAAGAAGGCCAACGGCAAGTCGATTGTGGATTCCAACGACGACGGGGTCGTGACGGAAGCCGAGAAGGACTTCCACTTCGTCCTCTTCACCGAGATCAAGCAGGACAACCGCATCCCGCCGCGGGGCTGGGACCGCAACGCCTATTTCCGCGACGGCGCGTTTGTCATTCCCGAAAACCGGTACGCCGCCGGACAGAATTGGGATGACACGACCTACGAGATCCCGCTCAACGGCTACCGCGGCAAGGTGAACGTGACCGCTGCGCTCCGGTACCAGACCTTCAGTCGCGATTACATCGACTTCCTGGTTGAGAATGACAAGGAGCCGACCGTCAAGAACGGCGGCCGGGCCAGGAAGATCCCCGACGGCCCGCTCGCGGCCAACGCCCACTGGTCCGGCGTCCTCGAGGACATCTGGACCGGCGCCCAGAACGGCAAGCCGGTGGAGATGGCCAGCGTGCGCAAGGACGTGGACGCAAAGTGAATCTTGCCGGCCCCTCGCCGGCATCGGCACGCATCACCCAGAGCCGCGGAGACGCCCACGCCGGCGTTTCCGCGGCTCGCTTCGTCAGTCGCGGATGCCCAGCATCGCTTTGCCTTCCGGCGTCATCATGTCCGCTGTCCACGGCGGGTCCCACACGAGTTCCACTTCCACGTCCTGGACTGGCTCCAGTTTCAGCAAGGCTAACTTCACGCCCTGAATCATGCTCTCGTGCATGGGACAGCCGGCGGTGGTGAGCGTCATCTTCACGCCCACCAAGCCGCCGTCGATCTGGATGTCGTAGATCAGGCCGAGGTCGATGACATTGCAGCCTAGTTCGGGGTCGTCCACGGTGCGCAGCGCTTCGCGTACGAGGTTTTCATCGAGCGCAAGGGCGACGGGCAAGGTTTCGTTTGCAGGGTTCATGCGAAAGGGGAGTTTCGGATTTTGGTCATTCGAGTTGGTTTCGGATTTGAGCCATCAAGCGGCGGCCCGTTTCTTTGCCTGGCCCGGCAGCACAAGTGGCTCCACCCGCGGGCGGAAAAAGTGCCGGATGATGAGGCCCATGTTCACCGCAAACAGCGCCAGGCTCGCCACGAGAACGACGCAGCCCCAGCGCACGCCGGCTTCATTTTGCAGCGCCGTCGCCACGGTGACGGCGGCGAGCGCGAGCGCGTAGAGCGCGAAGCCCGCGATCTGAATTCGCTCCGAGTAAAGGTCCGCGAGCGCGGGCACTTTACAGCGTCCGATCTCTTTGCTGTAGCTGTGAAACCACGCCAGGAAGGGCACGATCTTGTAGAGCATTCCCAGAATTGCCGGCGTCACCACCCCGGCCAGGAACACGAAGCCGTACACGTTCTCCAGTTGCGCCGTGAATTCCGTCATCCGCAGCCCGGGCCAGCACAGCACCGACGCCAGCGCGCCGGTGATGGTGAACAGGCTCAGGGCCGCGATGAACGCGCGCAGGCCCCAGTCGAGCACGCGGCGTTTGCGGGCGCGGAGGATGGCCCGCATCTCCAAGCCGTAGAGGACCAGCGCCGCGATCACCACCAGTGCGAACGCCAGTTTCCACCGGCTCGCGAGGATGATCGTGGTGAACAGACCCGCGAGGCCCGCGTTCAGCAGCAACACCGACGCCCAGGCCCGGCGCTCGTTCTGGATGTCGCTCAGGGCGAACATCGGCACCAGCTTGTAGCTCACTGACACGATCATCATGCTGAAGAACCCGAGGCCGCCCAGGTGCGCGTGGCCGTGCATGAAGGCCAGGTGCGAGAACGGACTGAAGTTCCAGCTCTTCGACGCTGCGGCGTACAGCCCTGCCAGCATCGTCAGCACCAGCCAGAACAGCGCCGAGGCCACGCCGGCGGCGATGACGTTCCAGCGCGGAATGCGCGCCAGGGTGCGGCCGAGGTTGATCGCGAACAACACGATCCCCACCGCCACCGCGGAGCCGAAGTGCCCCACTTGTTTCATGTCCCAGACCCAGAAGTTCCAAACCACGCCCGCGACGCCGACGACGTGGAAGGCGAAGTGCCACTTCGCCAGCTTCTCGCTGTAGAGCTTGGTTTCGAGCGCGACCGGCACGAGTTGATACATCGCGCCCATGATGATGGTGGTGATGAAGCCCAGCGTGAAGACGTGCGTGAGGGCCACGACGTATTGGTTGTAGTGGTAGGTCGAAAGCACATCCGGGCGGAAGCACAGCCACACCGCGCCGGTGCAGAGCGACATCATGCCCGTCACGACGAACATGAACGGCACGATGACCGACGGCGCGTTGGCCGTGGCAAGCGTGCCGGGCGCGGCAGTCGGGCGGATGGGCGCGGCCACGTTAGGCGCGGCGGATCGTGGTAACGTAGCTTCCATCGGCTTGTTCCTCCGGTTCACCGTGAAACCCGCGCTCCTCCAGCATGGGCAACAAGTGCATCGGGCGGCGGTCGGTGTGCGCGCGCAACGTCGCGCCTTCCGGCAACACGGCCAGCGCCTCCAGGATTTTGACCATCGGTTGCGGCGGCTCCAGTCCGCGCGCATCCACCTCGACGACGTTGCTCGGTCGAGCCGGACACGACGGCGGGCCGGCAGGCGCAGGGGCGGGGGTTTTGTCCGGCGCGCGTTCAAACAAGACTTCCCAGTCGCCGTGGCCCAGCGACTTGGCCTTGTGGGTGAAACCGCGGTTGGCCAAGACGCCGAAGAGCGGTACGGGTTCGAGCGGCGCGAGCAGGCGCAGCGCCTCGTTGGGCTTCAACTGGTCCACGGCGCTCATGATCCGCGAGAACGGCTCACGTCCCCGGCGGAGGTCTTCGCGCACGTCCAGTGTGACAACTTTCGCATTCATAACGCGGCCAAGGTAGCGCCGCGCCGCCGCGTCGCTTTGATGCAAATCAAGCGGAAGTGGGACAGGCGTCGCGCCTGTCTCTGATCAAGGAAGCGGCAAGATGGAAACAGGCGCGACGCCTGTCCCGCGGAAAACCCCTCACGCCTGCTTGAGCTTCGGCCCGCTGGCGGTGTCTTCGATCAGCCAGCCCTTCGCCTTCATCTCGTTGCGGACGGCGTCGGCTTGCTTGAAATCTTTCGCTTTGCGGGCGGCCTGCCGGGCTTCGAGCAGCGCGAGAATTTCCGGCGGCGCTTCGGCTTCGGCTTTGGCCCCAAGGCCGAAAACGGCGTCCACGCTTTGCCATGCGGCCAGCGCGGCGGCGGCCTGCACGGCGGAAAGTTGGTGGGCGGCGAGCGCGCGATTGGTGTCGCGCACCCAATCGAAGACCACGGCCCACGCAGCGGACACGTTCAAGTCGTTGTCCATCGCCTCGGCGAACTTCGCCGTCAGCGTCGGCTCCGGCGCGGCGGTGGCGTCTCGCGCGGTGTCGCGCAGTTTGGCCAGGCACTCGTCAAGGCGGGCCAGCGCGGCGCGCGCGCCTTCGAGGCCGGCGAGCGTGAAGTTGAACGTCTCGCGGTAGTAGGCCGTGAGCAGCAGATAGCGGATTTCTCGGCCATTGAAGCCCTTGGCCAGCAGGTCGCGGAGGGTGAAGAAGTTCCCCAGCTTCTTGCTCATCTTCGTCCCCTCGACGAGCAGGTGCGCGCCGTGCATCCAGTACTTCACGAACCGCTGGCCGGGCGCCTGGCAGCACGCGCCCTCGCTCTGGGCGATCTCGTCCTCGTGATGCGGGAAGGCCAGATCCTCGCCGCCGAGATGCAGGTCGAAGCTGGCGCCGAGCAGCTTCATACTCATGGCGCTGCACTCGATGTGCCAGCCGGGCCGGCCTTCGCCCCACGGGCTGGGCCAGAAGACGGCGCCGTCATCCGGCACGCGGGCCTTCCAGAGCGCGAAGTCGGCGAGGGATTCCTTTTCGTATTCGTCGTTGGCCACGCGTTCGCCGGCGCGCATGGCGTCGAAATTCAGGTTCACGAGCTGGCCGTAGGTGTGGCCCAGCGCGCGGTACTTCTCGATGCTGAACCAAACCGAGCCGTCGTCGGTGCGGTAGGCGATGCCGCGCGCCATCAGTGCCTCGATGAGTTGCAGAATCTCGGCGATGAAGTCGGTGGCGTGCGGCCTCTCGTGCGGCGGTCGGCAGTTCAACGAGGCGTGGTCCTTCCAGAACTCGGCCTCGAAGCCGCCAGTGTATTCGCGCAACGGCTTCCCGGTTTCACGCACGCGGCGGATGATCTTGTCCTCCACGTCCGTGACGTTCATGACGTGGCGGACTTGGTAGCCCCGGAACTCCAGGTAGCGCCGCACGAGGTCGGCGAAGACAAACGTGCGGAAGTTGCCGATGTGCCCGAAGTCGTACACCGTCGGCCCGCAGCAATACAGGCCGACCTTTTTCCCCGCCGGATCCAGCGGCACGAAGTCCTGCACCGAGCGCGTGAGCGTGTTGAACAGTTTCAAAGCCATGCAGGACCGCGAGCGTAGAGGCGGGACCGCGAAAAGAAAGCGCAAAAGGGGAGGGCGGTGGCTTGAGAGGCGATCTCAAAACCCCGTAGCCGCCGAGGTGACGAGGCTCCGATCAAACAAACAGCGGTCTGCAATCCGCGATCTGCAGAAACCGGCGATGGACCCGTTTTTCTGCTTGCTGGCCGGCCGTGGCAGGGCACACTCCGGGCCAGGATGCAAGCCAGCCATCACGGCTCGCCGGGGAACAACCGCACATGCTGCGGTTGTTCTCTGAACCGTCCCCCTAGAACAGCCGCGCTGGCGGTGATTGTTCCTCGGAAAACCCGGAAACAACCGCGAGCGGTTGAATACATGCTAGGTAGAAAGATATGAGAAAGTACTTCATGATTCTAGGCCGCGAGGATTTGCTTGATGAACTTCAAGAAGATCTCACGAAGCAGGGCATCCCATGTGAGCGCAGTCTTCTCATGGCGAATTCTGCCGATGCCAACACCTTTCCGTACATCTCTGCGGCGATTGGGGCCGGCATGACTCTGCTTACGCATGCGATCATCTCGTATCTCGAAAGAAAGAAGGGACAGCGAAAGATTGTAGTTCAAATGGAAGACTACCCACGCGGCGTGAAGCGCATTGAGATTGAGACACCGCGTTTCGACGAAATGAAGAAGCTTTTGGAGCAAGCGAGACAGGCCTTTGTTGTCGAAAAGACGCCGAACCAGCCACTAGAGCCTATATCTGTCATGCCTCCTGCTGCGCAGGAGCCGCGCCAGCCATAATAGGCGAGGCTCATCTATGACGCTCAACCGCGCGGCTCAAACGTGGACTCCCGCCCCAGTTGCTCCCACAGCCGCCGCTCGGATTCACTGATCCGCTCCGGCACCTGGACGCGCGCCACCACGAAGAGGTCGCCTCGCTCCCCTTCCTTGCCCAGACCGCGTCCGCGCACGCGCAGGCGATGGCCGTTCTGCGTGCCGGCGGGAATCTTGATGTTCACGTGGCCTTCGAGCGTGGGCACGGAGATGTTCGTTCCCAGCACCGCCTCCCACGGCGCCAGGTCCAATTCGTAAGAAAGGTTCCCGTTGGCGACATCAAACTCCGGGTGCTTGGCGAAGCGCACGCGAAGATACAGATCGCCGGCCGCGCCGCGCCCCGTGCCCGCGCCGCCGCGGCCCGCGAGGCGCAGTCGCTGTCCTTCCATCACGCCGGGAGGGATTTTCACTTTGTGCGTCTCGGTGGCGGCCACCTGCCCCGTCCCGCCGCAGGCCGGACACACTTGCTGGCGCGAGCCGCCGGTGCCGCCGCAGCGTTCGCATTCCTGGTTGGTCCGGACGGACACGTTGCGCACGGAGCCGCGCAAGGATTCCTCCAGCGTCACCAGAATCTCGCCCTCCATGTCCGCGCCGCGTTCGGAGAAGTCCTCCTCCTCGTCCACGTCCGTCTGCCGTCTGAAGCGTCCGCCATCGCGGCCCCTCGAAGCGAAGAACTGCTCGAAGAAGTCGCTGAAGCCGCTGCCGCCGAACTGAAATTCGTGACCGCCGCCGCGGCCCCGGCCCGCGCCCGCGCTCGCGCCACGCTGGAACATCTCTTCCCATCCGGGCGGCGGGCGGAACTCCGCGCCTTGTTTCCAGTTCGCACCGAGTTCGTCGTACTTCTTGCGCTTGGCGGGGTCGCCCAGGACTTCGTAGGCCTCGTTGATCTCCTTGAACTTCTCCTCCGCGCGCTTTTTGTCCTTGGCCACGTCCGGATGATGTTGGCGGGCCAGTTTGCGAAAGGACTTCTTGATCTCCTCGTCGCTCGCGGTTCGGGAGACGCCCAGCACCTCGTAGTAATCTTTGAACTTCACGCCCATAGTGAAAAGCCCGGCCTGTCGGCGGGTGGGGACTACTTACGCCGAAGTGCCGCGGAGGTCAATTGGCGTCGTCGGTCTCGCGACTTCCGATCCCGTGGAAATGATGTGGCCCGCCCGCGCTTTTTCTCGTCACCGCCGGGAGGCGCCGATAGCCTCGCCCCATGTTGTCGGTCAAACCGTGGAAACCGGAATCTGTGCTCCTGCTGGTCGGAGGAATCTTCCTCTGCCTGGTGGCGGGCATGACCGCGGTGAGCGGCCTGGGGCGGCTGTTGCCCGGCCTAGCCAAGGCCGACCGGGAGTTCGCTGCCTTCGCCGTGGGGGCGGTGATGTTCCAGGGCGCGGCCCTGGTGCTGGTCCACTTTTTTTTGCGAGAGCACGGAGTGGGCTGGCGGGAGGGCTTTGGGCTTTCGTGGGCTGGCCCGGGGCGCACGCTGGCGCTGGCGGCCTTGGCCGTGCTCGTGGTGGTCCCTCTGGCGTCGCTGATCGGGTCGGCGAGCGATTGGGTGCTGACCCGGCTCAAAATCACGTCCGGGCTGCAGGTCGCGGTGAAGATGCTGCAGAATCGTCCGCCGCCCGGCCAACTCGCCTTCTTCGCTGCCACAGCCATTTTGCTGGCGCCGGTGGCGGAAGAGGTCCTCTTTCGCGGCATCCTCTATCCGACGCTCAAGCAGAGCGGCCATCCCCGGCTGGCCTTGTGGGTGACGTCGATGCTATTCGCCTCCACGCACGTGAACCTGCTGGCGTTTGTTTCGCTCACGTTCCTGGCGCTGGTACTGACGTGGCTCTATGAGAAAACCGATAACCTGCTCACGCCGATCTTCGCCCATGTCCTCTTCAACGCGGTGAACTTCGGCGTCATCGTCTGGGCGCCGGACTCGCTGCACTTCAAGTGACCCCATGAACGAGTGGGAACTCATCGCGCGCCTGACGCCCGGCCTGGCCACGAACGCTTCCGTGGTCGTGGCCGCGGGCGACGACTGCGCGGTGCTGGACCTCGGCCTGCCGGGCCAGTTCGCGCTCTTCAAGACCGATGCCGTGGTCGAAGGCATCCACTTCGCGAGCGACGCGCCGCCGGAAAAAGTCGGCCACAAGGCGCTCGCCCGCGGCCTGAGCGACATTGCGGCGATGGGCGGCCAGCCCAACTCCGCTCTCGTCACACTGGCGTTGCCGCGCCCGTTCGACCCCGCGCGTGTGGAGCGACTCTATGCGGGCCTCAACGCCACGGCCCAGCGCTTCAACGTCGCGCTCGTCGGCGGCGAAACCACGACCAATCCCGAGCGGATGCTCCTCAGCGTTGCGCTGCTCGGCACGGTGGAGAAGGAGCGGTGCGTCTTGCGCTCCGGCGCGCAGGCCGGCGACGCGCTCTTCGTCACCGGCGAACTGGGCGGCTCGTTGTCGGGGCGGCATCTGGAGTTCGAGCCGCGCATCGCCGAGGCCCGCTGGCTGACCGCGCACTTTGCCATTCACGCGATGATCGACCTGAGCGACGGCCTGGCGGGCGACCTGCGTCACTTGATCCACGCCAGCAAGGTCGGCGCCGAGTTGCTTGCCTCGGCCATTCCCGTCAGCCGCGCGGCGAAACTTCAGGCGCGGGCGGAGTCGTCGGCCAAGACGCCGTTGCTCGCCGCGTTGACGGATGGCGAAGACTTCGAACTTCTATTCACGGTGCCGCCCAGCGTGGCCGTGCCGCTCCACGATGCGTGGAAGAAGCAATTTCCCCAAATCCGGTTGAACTGCATCGGCAAGATCACCGCCGAACCCGGCCTCCACCTTCGCGACAAACAAGGCGTCAAACCGCTGACCGCGCATGGCTACACTCACTTCGCGAAGTCCTGAAGAAACCCTTGCGCTCGGCGAAGCCTGGGGCCGCGCGGCGACGCGCGGGCTGGTCATCGGCCTGAGCGGCGAACTGGGCGCGGGCAAGACGCAACTCGTGAAGGGCGTGGCGCGCGGTCTGGGCATCACGGCGCGCGTCACCTCGCCCAGCTTCGCGCTGGTGAACGTGTATCGCGAGGGCCGCCTGCCGCTGTTTCATCTCGACCTCTACCGGCTCGACACGCCGGAGCAGATCATCGCCGCGGGATTGGAGGAGTATTTGTTCAACCCGGATGGCGTGGCGGTGGTGGAGTGGATCGAGCGGTGGACGGGGGGGCAGGTTCAAAGTTCAAGGTTCAAAGTTCAAAGTGGCGGCGGGCGATTCCGGCGGGTCGTGATCGAGGCGGTCAGCGAAACGGAGCGGCGCATCAGCTATGAAGATTCTGGGACTTGAGTTCTCATCGGAACAGCGCAGCGTGGCCGTGGTGGCGGCCTCACCGGCCGGCGGAAGCCCGACGGTGCGGGCGAGCGTCACCGACACGGGCGCGCGATCCGTCAAGGCAGTGGCGTTGATCGAATCCGCGTTGCGCGAGGCGCGCGTGACGAAAGAGGAGATCGAGTGCCTCGCCGTGGGTCTCGGCCCCGGCAGCTACACGGGCATTCGCATCGCCATCGCGCTGGCCCAAGGCTGGCAACTGGCGCGCGGTGTGAAGCTGCTCGGCCTGAGCAGCGCGGACTCAGCGGCGGCGGCGGCTCGCGAGGCCGGACTGCGCGGGCGCGCGCACTTGGCCATCGACGCCCAGCGCGGAGAGGTGTATGTGGCCGTTTACCAGATCAGCGACACGGGCTGGACGGAACTGTCGCCGCTCTGCCTGGCGACGATGGCGGAGTTGCAGGCGCTGGCCGAGTCGGGCGACGTGGTGATCGGCCCGGAGGTGAACCGCTGGTGCGCCGCGGGTCGGGTGGTGTTTCCGAGCGCGCAACACCTTGCGCTCATGGCGGCGGGACGCGCCGACTTCGTGCCGGGAGAGAAGCTGGAACCCATCTACCTGCGGCCGGTGAGTTTTGTGAAAGCGCCGCCGCCGCGGGTGGTTTGACCTACGCTTCAGACCTGCCTGCGCAAGGCTCGCGTTGGCCGGCACAGAGTTGGCCAAATTGGCTGCAGAGGAGATAACTGATCGCCAGGAACAGGAAACACACCACCGAGAAGCCCCAGGTGCGCGGATGGTTCCACGGGGCGAGGAAGGGCGCTGCGATGTCGCCCAGCAGCGCGAACGGCGAGAGCAGCACGTCCCAACTGTTCCACCGCTCGAAGCGGCCCAGATAGATGCCAAAGCCAGCCAAAGCCAGCGCACCCAGCGCGAACAGCCAGCCAGTGCGCCAGCCCCACGCCCGCTCCACCAGCTTGTGCATCACGGCGAGCGAGGCAAAGCCGATCATCAGCCCGATCATGGCGAAGAGCAGATGCAGCAGCAGATCGAACCACGGCGGGGCCGTGGCGGAGGCGTGCAGTTTGGCCAGATGCACCAAGTCGGTGAAGATGTAGGGCGCGTTCGGGAAGAAGAGCAGCCATGCGGCGCCGGCGGCGAAAACACGCTTGCGACGCGGCACGCGCGTCCCGGCTTCCCTCCAGACGGCCAGCGCAAACAGCAGCGGCAGCCAGGCGAGAAACAAGTTCCAAATCAGGTAGAGCACCTGGAAGCGATGCGTGACGGCGATGCGCGCGGCCACGAGCGCACCCGCCAGCGCGGAGGCAAAAGCAAACACGGTTAACGACGAGGTCAAAGGGCGGAAACCGCGGCGGGCGAACGGTTCGTGCAAGCTCTCCCGCATTCGTGACAGAACGGCAGGTTTCATGGGAATGGTTGTTCGCATCTAAGGAAGCAGCAGTTGGCAAAGCGCGTGGAAAACTGTCTCGTAGAAACTGCCACGAAGATATTCAGGGCCGAGGAATTCGACCGGCCGCGATGGATCCCACAGAAACGGCCGCAGCACCCAGCAAATCTGGCTGCCGAGCAGAAGATTCACCGCCAACCACACGAGCAGAACACGGCGTGCGGTGGCCACGCTGCCGCTCCATTCGCGTAACAGCGGCACAAGGCAGCGATTGCCGGTCATGCCGGCGAAGGCGATGAACGTGACGAGCGAGAGTTGCAGGAAGCCGTACTCGGGCGACGTGAGCCGCGTCATCGCCGTCAGCGGCGGGGTGTTCCAGACGATGAACAGCGCCACCGGGCTGAGCGCGCCCAGGATGACGGACGCGATGGCG
Organism: Verrucomicrobiota bacterium; assembly: GCA_016219875.1. Classification (GTDB taxonomy): domain Bacteria; phylum Verrucomicrobiota; class Verrucomicrobiia; order Limisphaerales; family JACRJZ01; genus JACRJZ01. The sequence continues at coordinate 50,144 of JACRJZ010000169.1, forward strand.
AAACTCATCAGCACGACCATGAGCGATTGCCGGAAGCTGAGGTTGAGTCCGAGCAGCGGGGCCAGCATCCCGTTGAGCAGGCCGTTGCCCAGCGTGGTGAGCAGGATGACGAGCGGGAGCTTGAGGCCGGTATAGAGGGCCTGGAGCGGGTCGCGCCACCAACCCATCGCGGCGCCATACAACCCGGCGCCGAACACGATCGCCACGCCGCAGGACAGAGCGATAGCAGCCGGCCGGGCACGCAAACGTTCGCCGAGCAGCGCGGGGTCCGCGCACAGAAAGAGGTCGAGCGGGCGGAGCTCCCAAGGCGACGGGAACGGATGATTGTCAGCGGTCATGCTCGGAATGACTCGCTGGACCCGAACGCAGAGATTGGGCCCATCGTTGAGCGAAGCGGCGACCGCGCGCTGGAGCTTTCCAAGTCTCAATCATCACAACGGTGTCACCGGGTAGATAGCCTTCATCACGCAGGCGGCCATCCAGCAGCCGAGCGTGAGGAGCGGGGCGCCCCAACAAAGCAGGCTTAGCCAGATCGCCCGCTTCGCCGAAATCGCGAACCCGAAGAGCTGGAGAAGTCCGTACAGCGGCGTCAGGGCCGCAAAACCCAGACCGACAAACCCGCAGACGACCCCGGCGGTGAGACGTGCTCGCTTGACGGACGGCGACAGGCGCGCCTCTAGCAGTTCCTTGGGTGGATACTTGGCGCAATGGAGGCTCCCATTCGGCCCGCCGACGTATCCGTGGCGGCATTCCAGGCACGCGCAGTCGTGCGGAACGTGGTAAGGAGGGGCTTTGGCGTTGAAGATGCCCGGAGAATCTGTGAGCAGGAATCCAATCCAAAGGAACAACGCGCCGGTCCCCACGTACAACAGCCCGATTCCCCGGCGCATGATCGTTTGTTGGCGCTGCTTCATTGGGCGGGGCGTGGTGGAAGTTCGGCCCGATCGCGCGCATACCAGTCAATGTTCCGCGTGATCCAGATGACGACGGCGAGCACGGCGAACAATCCGCCGGTGCCGAGCAGCAACGCGTAATCCTGCAACTGGAGCGCGATGTAGAGGAAGCCATAGATGCCCGCCAGCAGACCCGCGACGATGAACGTTCTGGCCCCGCTCTTCAGCATCTTCGCGCTGTGGAAGCAGATCAGCAGCGTCGTGGCACCCGCTGACGCGAGGTAGGCGAAGCCGAACGGGATAAACTCCGACAGCGACAGCAACCCGAGATAAAACAGGCAGAGCGCCGCGCCCACGATGGCGTATTGGAACGGATGAATCTTGAGCGCCGCCAGCATCTCGAACAGGAAGAACGCCGCGAAGATGAGCACGATGAACAACACGCCGTACTTGATCGCCCGTTCCGTGTTGCGATAGGCGTCAATGCCGGAGAGGAAGTTCACGCCGAAGAGCGAGGCTTCGACGCCGCCCGGCGTCAGGCACGGTTCGGGCGTCTGGCTGGTCCACTGCTGCGGAAAGTTGCGTCCGTAGTAGGAGACTTGCCACGTGGCCTCGAAACCTTCGCGGCTGACCTTGCGCTCCGCCGGCAGGAACGTGCCGAAGAAGCTCGGGTCCGGCCACGGCGACGTGAGCTTCACGGTGGTCTGTGAACCCAACGGCGCGAAGCTCAACCCGCCGCTGCCGTTGAGCGAGAGATCGAGCCGGAACGGGATCACCGCGTCGCTCCCACGCACATCGCCGACGTGGGCAAACACGCCGGATTGGAAGCCTCCCAATTTGCTTCCCGGCAACAAAGGGTGCGTCTTCTCGCCCCACTTAACGTTCAATGTTTCCTTCACCCCGCGCAGGTCTGGGATGGCGAAGGCGACGAGCGCGTCTTCCCACAACACGTTCTGTTCTTCGATCCGCAACCGTTTGAAATCAGGCCGCGCAAATTGCCCGGTGAACTCGAGCGTCCCGCTGTAAACCACCGCTTGGTAGATCCCGCGCCGCAACGGCGCGGGCTTGATGTCGCCCGTGATCGCGAGGCTGGCCGGCAGGAAGTAGGCGTTGGCCGTGACCTGGTCCACGACCTCGACCTTCTCAATCTTGCCGCCCGCGGCCGGTTGCTCCTTCCACGATTTGACCGTGTAGCGATAGGGCACGATGAGGACCGGGCCAACCAGCTTTTGGTCGCGGCCCCAACTCGACGTGATGTTCGCCACCGCCTCGTTGCGACGGCCCAGCCGTTCGTGCAACACGGAGCACACCATACGGAGCGGAATCAGCAACAGCAGGACGAGCACCGCCACGCCCGCCATCTTGAAAAGGGTCGCGCAGCGTTTCAGGAAGCCCAGCGCTTCGGGGATTCCGGGAGTTTTCCATTCGTTCATAACTTGGGGTGGAGTCGAGTGTGGTGATTCAGGTGTTCACGGAGAAGGCAGTTCGCAGATGGGAGCAGGCGGTTGTCGTTGGCCCCAGATTCGCCGGCTGGTCGCCAGAATGGGCACGGCCATGAGCGCCAGCGCCAAGAGGAAAAGCGTCCAGTTGAAATGGGTCGGCAGCAGGTTCTCCAGGGCCTGCCTGCCCTGGCCGACCACACGCAGCGCGTCCGCCATGAAAACGTACAAGGCCAGAACCATGCCGGACAAACCCGCCAGCCAGACTCTCCAATTGGACCCGGCACCGGAGGGCGGAGGTTCAAACTGGCTCAACAAGGTTCCATACACGACCATCAAGAACGCAATGCACATCGGTGCCAGCACCGGCCCCCACCACGGCAGCGGAATCAGGAAGAGCACGTCCCAATCAAGCAGCGAGCGAGGCCAGCCGGTGAGCGGCTTGAGGAAGACGTAGTAGAAGATGTCCCATACGCCGAACGCGATCAGGAAGAACCCGAAGCGGGCGCGGAAGTTCCGTCCCGCCAGCCAGCCGACGGTGGCCAGCATGACCATGGTGGCGGCTTCGCGGATGATTTCCGTGAGACCGAAATCGATGGCGGAGGGAAGCGCCGGGGCTTGATGCGGGTCGATGCGGTTGCCGAGCGTGCGCAGGTAGAGCACGGTCGCGGACTCCAGGTAGGCCATCGCGATGGCGAAGACCACGACGACGCCCCAGCGGGCGCGTGAGCCTGGCCCAGGTCCGTCTTCAGTGGGCGTGAACGGCGAGGGCATGTTCATGTTCCTCCTGAGTCCGGAAGGTTTCAGCGGGTGTGGCGTTGGGCCGGACGGCAAACTCTCTCAGTCGCATTTCGACGCGGTCGATGACTTCGTCCGGCGTGGAGGTTCCTGCCGTGATGCCCACGGTTTCAGCGGCGGCGAACCATTCCGGCCGCAGATCGCCCGCCGTCTGGACGTGGTGGACGCGGGAGCAGTACTTGGCGCAAGCGGCCACCAATTCGCGGGTGTTGTTGCTGTTCGCGCCGCCGATGACCACCACCACCTCGGAGCGCAGCGACAACTCGAGGGCGGCCGTCTGGCGCTGCTTCGTGGGCCGGCAGACCGTGTCCACCACGCGCACCTCGGAGCGCGGAAACCGCTTGCTGATCAGGGCGGCCAGTTTCCGCACGTGGTCGATCGGCTGGGTGGTTTGCGCGGCGACGCCGAAGCGCGGACGCTCCGCCAGCCGCGCCACGTCCTCTTCCGTGAGCACGACATCAAACTCCGCCAAGTCTTCCGTGATGCCGCGCACTTCCACGTGATCGCGCTTGCCGACGATGACGGGGTGAAAGCCATCCTGGACCAGCTTGCTGACCGCACGATGGGCGAAGTGGACCAGCGGGCAGGTCGCCTCCAGCACTTTCAGGCCGCGTTCGCGAACGCGCGCGATGGCCCGCTGCGAGGCCCCGTGAGCCGTGATCATCACCGATGGCGTGGCTACGGCGTCGATCTGCTGGGCAATGCGGACGCCGTGGGAGCGGAGGTCGTCGAGGACCGTTTCGTTGTGGACCAAGTCACCGAGCACGGTGACTGGGCCGGGGTGGTCGAGGGCGAGCGCGATGGCGTCGCGGACGCCGAAGCACATGCCGAGGTGCGAAGCGCGGAGGATGTTCATGGGGAGAGAGTCCGGTTCAATGACACGGTATGAAGGTTCACTGGACATTCACTTTGCATTACAAAGTAATCGACCCAAAGCGTGGCACGGTGTTCAAACATTTTCGGGTCACTTCGTTTTGGCCTGCGCGACGATCTGCTCCAACAGGTCGATGTAGGCGGAGAAGGCTTTCCGTCCGGGCGGCGTCAGGGCGTAGCTCGTGAGTTGGCGGCCCTCCTGAAAGGCCTTCGTCACCGCCACGTAGCCGGCTTCGTGCAGCGTGCGCAGATGGGCGGTGACGTTGCCGTCGGTCATCTCCAGCGTGTCCCGGATTTCGGTGAAGGCGAGTTGGGGCGACGCGGCCAGCAGGGACATGATGGCCAGCCGCCCTTTCTCGTGGATGACACGATCGAGTTGGAGGAACGGTTCCGCGTTCACGCCGTTTTCTTTTTCTCGGTGAAGTAGAGATAGCCGCCGTAGGCCAGGTGCAGAGCGCCGAAAAAGAAACCCATCAGCGCGTGGGCCAGGCGGCAGCTCGGCGTTTGCTGGAACGTCGTCCAGAAGAGGACTGCGCCGCCCGCGATAAACAGCCAGCCAAACAGCTTCATCCCGCGCGGCATGAAGAAACCCGCCGCGTGAATGGAGCAACCGTAGAGGACGATCCACGCCGCGGGCAGCCAGACGAACGCGGCGACGTTTTGGGCGTGGATGGACATGCTTGCTTCGAGGCGAGCGGACCTGCCGCCAAGAGAGAAGGCGAGCGTGAGCAACAGCCCGGCAGTGAGCGCCGGCAGCAGCGCCTGCATCACGCGCCGTGTAGGCGGAGACCAGAACGGCTCTTTCTCTTTGAGCGCCTGGCGTCGCGCCATGACAAACGCAGCGGCGATGGCGAGAGCGGCAATCACCATCCAGTATTCGGCGAACGAGCGGGGCAATTCGATTCCTGCCTTCCAGCCGGCCACTGCCGCAATCACGCCAATGGCGCCCGTCATCAACATGATGGGCGCCAGGGCGCGGCGGTAGAGGGCGGAGCGTTCCATGAGGGTGCGGATGACCTGGAGGTGTTCGGCGGCCCAATTGGTTTGCATGGCGGACACTTTGCATGGCAAAGCATCCGTGTCAAGAACGGTTTTTGTCGCCGCACCCGCTCCGCAGGTAGTCGTCCACGACTCGCGGCACTTCGGCCGAGCGCAGCCACAGAGGGCCACTCGATCTCCGCGGCGTTCTCGACCGACGGATGAACAGCCATCATGCCAGCGAACAGGGCGGAGGATTTCATAATCGTGGCGCAGGTTTGGAGATGGGATGCCTTGCCCAGGAGGCGTAGCTGGGAGCAGCCAGGTTCGCACCAGCTTGGTGCCAGCGTTGCCAGACTGGATTAAACCATGCGCCGGCTAACTCGTCGTTGCTGCGGGCGCTGGCCTGTCGGCCAAAGTGGTATGCAGGTAAACGAAACGCACCCCGCTGCGCAGGTAGTTGTCCACCACCCGCAGCACCTCGGCCGAGCGCAGCCACGGAGGGCCACTCGTGTGGAACCGTTCTTCGACGAGTGCGGCCAGGCGTTGGTAGCTTTGCGCGATCACGCGCGTCCGCAGCAGATCAAGCAGGTGGCGCTCGATCTCGGCGGCGTTCTCGACCGACGGGTGAACGGCCATCGCCAGCAGGTAGTAGGTCTGGTGTTCGCCGAAGTGCGGATCGTCATGCACGCCTTCCTCGTCATAGTTTTCCAGCGGGCTGCCCACGGCGTAGGCGATGATGCGACCGGAGAAGCGCAACGCCAATCCCACTGCACGCGGGTTGGCCAGCGTACTCTCAATCGCTTCAACCGGGAATTGCAGCAGTGGGCGGCGTCCCTCGTGCAGCACGTCCGGCGGGTAGTGCGACAAGGAGCCGTAACGCTCGATCTCCACGGTCATCACGCTGGCGCGGTGCTCGGGGAAGTTCTGCGCGTCCAACTCGATCACCTCGGCACCCGCGGGTGGGACGCTCATGGGGCTGGCGCGAAGCTCCGGCCCCAACGGCACGGCGGCGCCGCGCGTGAGAATGTCTTCCACCGCCGCCGCCAGGATTTCCACGGCCTCCTGAATGGCGGCATCCGATGTGTCGTAGCGCGGGTAAAAACGGAGCGCGCGCTCGCCGGCGGGCAAGAGGATCAGCCCGCGCCGGAAGGCCCGGTCCCGCAGCACATCCCGCCAGTCGGAGCGGGCCACATCAAAGGCGAGCATCACGCCCAGGCCGCGGACTTTCTGGATGAGTTCTGGAAAGCGTGCCTGCAAGCCTTCGAGCGCGGCACGGGCCGCGGCACCGGTGCGCCGCACTTGGTCGAGGTCCAAACGATCCATCGTGGCCATGAGACGCAACATGCCGACGGGATCGCCTTCCCAAGTGGTGTTGAACTTCTTCTCCTCCTGGAAGAAAGCGGCCAGCGCCTCGCTCACAAAGAGCACGCCGTTCTGGGCTTTCTTGGCCCACGTGACCGCATCCGGAGGTGCCGGGAGATCGAAGTGTTCGTGCGCCCACATTCTTCCAGTGGCGCCGAAACCGGTCTGCACTTCGTCGAAAATCAACGGCACGTCATGGATCAGCGTGAGCAGGCGAAGGCGTTTGAAGAAACGCGCGCTCGCCAGGCGCACTCCGCCCTCGCCCTGGATCGGTTCGATGATGACCGCCGCCACTCGTTGGGCGCGCTTCAGAGTCTCTCCGCCGATTCGTTCTCTCTCAGTGGCGACGAACTGAGCGAGGTTTCCCGGTTGGGCGAGGAAGGTGTCGATCCGCGCCAGTTCATCCGCAAAGGATTCGCGCTGGCCGTGGCCTCGCAGGATTTGCCAGACCTGCCGCAGGCTCCGTTCCTCGCGCCGCAGCGTCGCTCCCGGTTGGCGTGAATCCTCGGTGGGAAAGACAGCTTGAGGCCAGTCGAAAGTCGGGAAGCCGAGCCGGGCTTTCTTGCGGTGGGTGACGGCCAGCGCCCCCAGCGTGCGGCCGTGGAAAGCTCCCTCGAATGAGACGATCACGCCGCCTTCCTTGACTCCGGCAGTGCGCGCCCGCACGAGCAGCGCGGCCTTGATGGCGTTCTCCACCGCCTCGGCGCCGGTGTTCACGACGAAATGCCGCGGCGTGCCTTTCGGCGCCAGACGATCGAGGGCCGCTTTGAAGCGGAGCGAAGTGACGGTTTGGTATTCGCTGTGCGCGTAGCGATTCACCAACGTCGGTAGTCCAGCCAGGATCACCTCGGCCAAGTCGGGGTCGTTTTCCCCAAAGGCGCAGGTAGCGATTTGTGCGCCCATGTCGAGGAAGCGCCAGGGTTCGTCCCGCTCGTCGCGGTCCACTGTGGCGAGGTAACAGCCCGTGCCCTGCGCCGGATCGAACGCCACCGGCAGCGAATAAAACAGGCTATGCCGCGCCGCTTCCAGGAGCGCGCGCGACCGGGGGAAGCAGGCGGCGATGCACTCGTCGAGGGGGCGGTCGAGGTCTTTTAGGGCTTCAGGCGTGCGCGCGCGAATCATGGCGCGCCCAGTCACCGGCTTGTCTCCGCACTTGTCAAGGCAGAGGCGTGGCTTTGGGAGGGGCTGGCGGCAGGGACGGGAGCCGGCGTCGGGGCGATAGTGCGCGGCACTCGGATGTTGGATTTCCAGTTCGCGAGGGCCTGATGGGCTTTCTAGTGGGCCTTGTGCGGTTTCTTCTCGAAGGCGGCCAGCTTGGCGGCAGCCTCACTTTTCACTCCGCTGAAGAGCGGCGGCACGACTGAGGTTGCCGCAACGGTCCACCGCGCGAAGAGCCAGCGACGCCGGGAAGCCGGAACGGGTGTTGAGTCGGGCCGAGCGTTGGGCGCCGGGAAAGATTTCGGTCTGCCACGTTTTGCCTTCCTTCCACTGGAGGAGCCAGAGCCAGGGCACCTCTTGGCCGGCCGACTGCCAGGTGATCTGGAGATCGCCGCGATCCACACTGGCCGCAAGGGACGAAGGCTGAAGGGGCGCGTGCCGACCCAACCACGGCGAGGCGGGCACGAGCGCGGGTTGGGTGTAGAGCACGCGGCTGAGTTCATCGGCCACGCCGCCTTTGTTCTGCACGAGCGGCTTGATGCTCCAGAGCAGATCGCCAGTGGCGCGCGCCTGGCGGCGGGTGGCCTGAACTTGCCGGGTGAGTTCACCGGGCACGAGCGCGGTGCGGTAGGCGCTGTGGCCGGGCCAGAGATGGCGTCGCTGACTGTTCTGGCCGGCCCACCACTTGAGCAGGACCGGATAGCTTTGCTGCGGGGCGTCGGTGCTCCAGTAGAGTTGCGGCGAGAAGTAGTCGAGCCATCCGCTGGCGAACCACAAACGCGAGTCGGCGTAGAGCTTCTCAAAAGCGTCGAAGCCCCGCACCGACGAGGGGAAGCCAGGACGCCAGATGCCGAAGGGACTGACGCCCACTTTGACGCACGGCTTCTGCGCCTTCACGTCGCTGTAGAGCCGGCGGAGGAAGCTGTTCACGTTCTCTCGCCGCCAGTCGGCGCGGCTGCGCTGGCCGCCGGACTGGACGTAGCGGCGCCAGGTGGAGTCGTCCGGGAAATCCATTTCCCGGCCCGCCGCATTGTTTTCAGGATACGGATAGAAATAATCGTCGAGGTGAATGCCGTCGATGTCGTACCGCCGGACCACGTCCAAGATCACGTTCAACGAGTGCTCTTGCACGGCGGGATCGCCGGGATCGAGCCAGAGGTGTTTGCCGTAGCTGCGGACGAGCGCCGGGCGCGTCTGGCTGATGTGATTGGCCGAGATCGCCGCAGTTCCCGAGGGATGGCGGGCGCGGAACGGGTTGAACCACGCGTGCAACTCCAGGCCGCGGCGGTGGGCCTCGCTGACCACAATCTCCAGCGGGTCGTAATACGGCTGCGGCGCGGCGCCCATCTGCCCGGTGAGATACTCGGACCACGGCTCGAAGCGGGACGCGTACAGGGCGTCGCACGCCGGACGCACTTGGAAGACGACGGCGTTCAGGCGGAGTTGGGCGGCGCGGTCCAGGAGGGCGAGCAACTCGGCCTTCTGTTGCGCGACGGGCAGGCCGCGCTTGGAGGGCCAGTCGATGTTGTTGACCGTGGCCACCCAGACGCCGCGAAATTCGCGCGCCGGCAGGGGCGGGGAGGCTTTGCCCGGCCCGTAGGCCGCCGCCGCGGAAGGGTTGGCGGCGAGCAGGAGGGCCAGCCAGGCGGCGGGCGGCGTTCGCGGGCGCGTCATGTCGCGCGGAGTTAGCCACAGCGCCGGCCGGGAGAAAAGCCCAAAGCGGCCGGGAATAAACCGGCGGCCCGGACCTCGTACCCGTTGTGAAGTTTGTGACCGCGCAACGAGAACGGTGCGAAGGTCTGCTTGCGTGCCGCCCCGCGGCCCGGCATCCTCCGGGGTGTCGGGCGCGGCGGTCTTGCCGAGGGGCAGGATCCGCCGCGGATGTGGAACGTGAAACCGCGGGCAGACCTTGGCGACATTGTGGACGAACTGAGCTTTGAACGGGTGGTGAGTATGTACTACCAGTCTCTCTATCGTTTCGCATTGGGTCTGACCGGCCAGGAGAACGACGCTTGGGACCTGACCCAGCAGACGTTTTATCGCTGGGCCACCAAAGGCCACCAGTTGGAAGACAAGGCCAAGGTCAAGTCGTGGCTCTTCACCACCTTGCACCGCGAGTTCCTCAACTCCCTGCGCCGCGGCAACCGCTTTCCGCACCTGGAGGTGGAATCCGTCGCACATGAACTGCCGCCCGTGGCCCCGCAGGTCGAGGCGCGGGCCGACGAGGCTTCCGTGGTGGAGGCGCTGCAGCAATTGGAGGAAATCTACCGCTCGCCGCTGGTGCTGTTTTATCTGGAGGAACATTCGTATCGCGAGATCGCGGACATCCTGGGCGTCCCGGACGGGACCGTGATGTCGCGCATCTCGCGGGGCAAGGCGCTGCTGCGCCGGTTGCTGGCCGACAAACAAAGCGGCGGGAACCCGACCTCGCCCGCCCCGTCAACCAACTGAGGTTTTCCATGACGCGTGACGAAGCCAAATTGATTCTGCAAGCCTGCCGCCCCGGCGGGCAGGACGCCGCCAACCCGCGATGCGCGGAGGCGATGGCCCTGGCACAAACCGATCCGGAACTGGCCGCGTGGCTGGCCCAGGAGCGGGCCTTTGACGCCTCCATCAGCGCCAAGCTCAAGTCCAATCCGGTGCCGCCGAACCTGAGAACGGCCATTCTCGCCGGAGAAAAAGTGATCCGACAGCTTGCTTGGTGGCACCTCATCAACTGGCGCCGCGTGGCCGCGTGTGCCGCAATCCTGGTGGTCGGCGTAGCGGCATTCCTGTTCAGCCTGAACAAGACGCAGACCATCCTCGCTGCCACCGACGAGGCCATCGAGATCGCTCAGAGCCGGGTCACCCACCTTTCGTTGCACACGAACAATCTGGCCGGCGTGCGGCAGTTCTTCAGCAAGTGCCGCGCGCCGGCGGACTTCGACGTGCCCTCGGGCTTGCGCAAGCTGCCGGTCATGGGCGGTACGCTGGTCGGGGTGCAATACCGGACGGCTTCGGTGGTTTGTTTCCGCATCACCGGCCAGAATTACCTGACCCTCTTCGTCATGGACGAACTTCCCGACGGCACCATCCCGCCGGAAGGCGAGATCAAGTTCGTGGCGCAAGGCGAGTGGACCACCGCCATCTGGAACGAAAAGGGCAAGACCTACATGGTCCACGGCAAGGTCCATCCCAACTCCCTGCGCCGGATGCTGACCCAGGGCCGTGGCGCGGGTGGTCCGCTTCAAGTTGAAAGCGGCCCTCCGGCCTGATTCCGTTGGCGCCGCCTCCAAGGTCCCCCCACTTGACCGGCTTGGAGATCCAGGAATACTACCACACGACCACGTTTGGCAGTCGCGTTGCCGACGGGGTTTACGAAACGCTTTTGGATGGGATGGAATCGGAGGAGCTCCGCGTGAACGAAGGCGTCCATGTGTGGCACTACCTGATCCTCGACGACCATTTCACTTGGCGGGAGTGCGGTCGGTCGCACCTCTGTCGCGTCATGGACATGCTCCACATGGGGTTTGTGGACGAGGTGCTGTTCGGGAGGGAAACGGTGGAGCGACCTCCAAAGCTTGTGAAAGCTTGGATGCAGACTTGCCGGTCACGGTCGCTGTAGAACCATTCCAAGGGCGGCTTGCGGAGGACGGCCATGCAAGACGGCCAACGTGAAGCGGCGCGCTGGACAGATGCTCCAACTTACCCTTCCCTCACCTCCGATACCCCCCGCACTCCTGCAACGCCTCCCACATGGCCAGGATGTTTTCCGCGGGCACGTCGGCCTGAATGTTGTGGACGGTGTTGAAGATGAAGCCGCCGCCCGGCGCGAAATCATCCACGCGGCGCTTCACTTCGTCGCGCACTTGCTGGGGCGTGCCGTGCGGGAGGACATGCTGGGTGTCCACACCGCCGCCGTAGAAAGTCAGGTCTTTCCCGAAACGTCGCTTCAGTTCCTTCGAGTCCATGCCGGCGGCGCTCACTTGCACGGGATTCAGGATGTCGATGCCGGATTCGATCAGGTCGGGCAGCAGCGGCAGGACGGCCCCGCAGGAGTGATAGAAGATCTTGACTGGTGCCTTGGCCACTTTGCGGATGTGGGCGAAGAGCTGCGTGTGGCGCGGCTTGATGAACTTCCGATACATGGCCGGGCTGCACAGGCAGGCGTTCTGGCTCGCGAGGTCGTCGGCCTCGCTCACCATCATCACGTCCGGGCCGACGGTGGCGAGCGCTCGCTCCCAATACCGGGCTTTGATCTCCATGATGATGTCCATGAGCGCCTCGGCGAACGCGGGTCGCTCGGCCATGTCGCAGAAAAAATTCTCGAAGCCGCGCATCCAGATAGCGATTTCCCAGATGCCGGGCGCGTTGCGGCCGAGCACGTAGGCGACGTGGCGGCGGTTCATCAACTCGTCGGCGCGCGCGGCCATGCTGTCGTAGCGCGCGGGATGAAGCGGATCGGGGAACTTGAACTTCTTCAGCCCTTCCACGGTGTCGATGTGCTCCAGCGGATGGCGGCGCATGTCGAAGTAGAATCCGCCTTCCACCGGCATCCACCACTCGATGCCCCATTCGTCGATGATCTTGTGGTAACCGTTCTCGGTCCAGGGCGGCGGAGTGGAGCCGGGGACTTTGCCGGGATTGAGGCCCCAGACATCGACCTTGAGCCGCGCTTTCACGTCTTCCTCCACCTTGGCGAGCTGCTGGTGCATGTCTTCGATCTGCGGCTCCGTCTCAGGCAAGCCGAGGTGTTGGCGGAGCCGGCGGTAAGCGTGACGGTTGATGCCGGTGAGGATCGTGCCGCCCAGATCGTAAGGCACACGGTCGGGTTCAGTATGGTTCAGCGCCGCGGCGACGCGGCTTCGGCTGGTCCAAGTTTGGCTCGTCATGGCTGTGCGATGTCGTGCTTGTTGCGCGGCCATGCTTGTCGAACTTCGGGCAAAGGTCAACCCGGCAGGAAGCAGGCCACCGAGCCGCGCTCAAATCCGAAATCCGAATCCTGAAACAAACTCGAAATACGAGCCTCTTTCCAAACCTCGTAGCAGCCGACGTAAGGAGAGTCTGAGCAGCGAAAAGCCGCTGCTGGATCGGGCCAAGGAACTTTCCAGTGCCTTCGGGCAGCCCCAACCGGTGGTGGGGCCTGCTGAGCACACCCCAACCGGCCGGGACGTTCCTTGGCAGGCTCAAACCTTAAGAGCCTGTTTGAAAACCCCGTTTGGAGTTCCGCGTTTACACGGTTCGTGCGGCGCGCCCCCGCTAAACCGCGAAAACGCGGAACTCCAAACTTCGATTCGTCGCGGCTCAAGGGAGTTTTCAGTAGAGTAGGCGGAGCTGACGGGGTGAGAGGCCCAAGGCCCATGACCGTCTGACTCCGCCCCTCATCGAACCGGACGGGCGGTTTTCCCGCATCCGGCTCTCCGAGGGCCATTCACGCGCAGCGCTTCTACGCCCGTGCCCGTTTCCACACCGCCCTCGTGGGCAGCCGATAGAGGCCACAGCGTTCCTGGAGTTATTCCCGTGGCGTCGTCGGCCACAGGTTGCGCGCACACCCGCCTTTGCGCCACAGCCAGCGTTGCACCCGGTTCACCACAAAGTGGTTCATCCGGTCCAACACCCGCGTGCTGTGGCCGTAATGGAAATACCCGCCCCAGCCTTTGAGCAAGCGGTTGAGTTTCGGAATCACCTCGTCCGCCGCACGCCAGAGCGTCCAGGGGTTGAGCTTGTCCCGTAGCTTGGTTTGGCTTTTGGGGTGGGGTTCGATATGCGGATAGGCGCGTCCGCTTTTGGCTTGTCGCCAACTCACACTGAAGCCGAGGAACTTGAAGCCTTCCTGCCGGACCTCCAGCAGGCGAGTCTACTCTTCGTTGAGCTTCAGGCCGTGGCGGTCCAGCCACCGTTGCAGCCGCGCCTGCAACTCGCTCCCCTGCCCCGGTCGGGACAGAATCACGAAGTCGTCGGTGTAGCGCACCAGCACCGGGCGCAACGCGCAGCGTTCGCTCACCTGCCAGTCCAGCCGGTTCAGATACAGGTTGGCCAGCCGCGGGGAAGTCACACCGCCTGGCGGGGTGCCGTTTCTGAAATCTCAAATTTGAAATTTGAGATTTCAGATTGCGGGAGGCTGTCGAAGTAGCCGCTCAAATCGGCGTCGATGACTTCGGTGCGTCCGCGGCGCAGGGCCTGGCTGAGGGCGTCCATCGCTTGGTGGGCATTGCGTCGGGGCCGGTCGGCGTCGCTGTGGGGATGGCGGTCGGCTTCCCAGATCGGCAGCAGCAGCAACGCCACCGCCGTCGGCACGACACGGTCTTTGACCGTCGGGAGGCCCAAGGGGCGGGTTTTCCCGTGGCCTTTGGGAATCCACACCCGGCGCACCGGACTGGGCCGATACGTTTTGGTGCGGAGTTCTTCCAGCAACAAGTCCCGCCAGCAAACCCACGCTTCGTCACTCTGGGTGTAGGCCGAGCCGGAGTGCCCGTCCCGTCCTGTCGTCCTCGCTGACCCCGCCGAGAGGTGGCCCCGCCGCATGACTGTTGGAGGACGGCGCCTGGCCGCCTTCGCCGTTCGAGTAGCGGCTCGGCTCTCGGACATCTGTTTCGAGGCTCATTGGATGAGGTTCACGTTCGTTACGACCGGACGGTTCAGCCTGGATCGTGCTTTCGGGTTCAGCTTCGGGGCTGCTTCCCAGACCCAGCTTTCGGTCGTGAACAGTCTAACTCGACCGGCGGGACTCACACCCGCGTGGCACTCAGCTTCACCGGCGCACACCCGAAGTCCGAAGTTGAATCACCGCAAAGAGAGCAGTTCAGAAAGCGGAGGCGGAATCGGTTTCTGTTCGACGATGAAGCGGCCAAAACGGTGGCCCCTCTTGGCGTCTCTTGGCGTTCTTGGTGGTCAATCTCGGTTTTCGGGCGTGCGCCGGTGAAGCTGGCCGCCACGCGGGTGCGAGTCCCGCCGGTCGAATTAGACTGTTCAC
>JACRJZ010000170.1 GCA_016219875.1 Verrucomicrobiota bacterium
ACGAGGGAGGCCGGACTGCCACCGTGCCCCGGCTTCCTTCGCTTCCAATTTCCAGGGGCATTTGGGTAACACCACTTTTGAGTCAACCGGAGCATTTTCCGGCCTCATCTTGGGTAACACCCCCTTTTGAGTTACGGCGTGAGGCCAAGGCTGCCTCAAGTTCCCGCCCGGCGCACCGGGTAGCGCAGGTTTTCCAGCCTGCCGTAGCGCCGACTTTCTAGTCGGCAGGGCGCTGGAACTCCCGGCCCGCTTGCCATTTCCGGCGTCTGCAGGTTAGAAAACCGGCGACACGGCAGACTGGAAAATCTGCGCTACGAGTGCTCCCGAACCAAGCTTGAGGCAGCCCTGCACTGAGGCAAAATTGAAATTGACAATTGCCCGCCCAAAACTAGACTGCGCGCACGAAAGACAACATCGTTAAGACATTCCGAGGATTTGCTATGAATTATACGCAACGGTTGGGCGGTCGGTGGACGGTGGGTTTGGCGGTGGCCGCATTGGCATCGATGGTGGCCTCCCTCACCGCAGCACCCCTTCATCAGGGCTTTGCGAAGGTGCGATACGTGGTGGGACAAGCTGAGTATGCCAAGCCCGGCGGCCAGAAGCAGAAGCTGGAGAAAGGCATGGCACTCCAGCCGGGCGACACCATCTACAGCGGCGCGGGCGCTCACGTCGATATCGCGCTCGGCAACAACAACGGCAGCATCGAGGTCGCCCCGGATTCCGAGTTGAAGCTGGACACCCTGACCTGGGAATACAGCGGCCTCGAGGTTGTGCATAACACCCAGTTGAGCCTGAGCAAAGGCGTCGTGTACGGCCAGGTGAACAAGATGAACGCGGCGTCCAAGTACGAGGTCAAGACACCGAAGGCCGTCGCCGGCATCCGCGGCACCCGTTACCGCATCGCGGCCAACGGCGACGTGACTGTCTCGGAGGGCACGGTCATCATCTCGATTGTGCAGCCCGATGGCTCGATCAAGACCTTCACCATCACGGCCGGGAACACGCTCGTAGCCGCGACCGGCACGATTCGTCCGGCCACGGACCAGGAATTGAAGGACGTCAATACCCAGACGCTGGACGCCATGACCCACGGCGGGTATGACGCGGCCGGTCTTGATCCGGACACCAAGAAGTTCCTCAACGAAGGCCGTCAGGAGCCGTTCGTGTCCCCGACCCTGCCGTTGCGGTAGCCGTTTTCCCGGTGGCGGGTTCAAGAAACCCGATTCTTTCAAACCCAGAGCGACGTTGAATCGCTCTGGGTTTTCTGTTTATCTCGCGGCCGTGAAAGCAACAGCGGCAGGCAGAACTTCCTTCGCGATCTGCGCCACAGTGATCGCGGTCATCTGCGCTGTCGGAATCCTCAGCCGGGTCCTCCCGTCGTTCAATCTGGTCCAACGGCTTGAGTGGATGACGCACGATTGGCGGGTGCGCATGGCGGCTTCCAGAGCTTCCCTCGCCGCCACCAACCTCGGCTTCGTCGCCATCAGCGATGACAGCATCCAAGCGGTGCTGGATGGCATGGGAGGCCAATTGCCCTACCAGTTCGGACTCTATTGGCCGCGGCAGGTCTATGGACGGCTCGTGAACGAGTTGGCCGCTCAAGGCGCGGCCGTCGTGGGCTTCGACATCCTTTTCCCGGAACTCCGCCCCGATCCGCCGGTGCAAACGTCCAACGGCCCTGTAGTCTCGGATGCTTTCTTCGCCGCGGAAATCCGCCAGGCCGGCAACGTCATTCTCGCTGCCGTCCACGGTCTGCCGCCTCACGAGCTTTTTCGTGCCCACGCCCTGGGCGTGGCCGACATCTCGGCCCACCATGACGCCGACGGCATTTTGCGCCGCGCGAAGGCCTTTGAGGACCTTTACCTCTGGCATCCGCTCATCAAGGACGCGGGGCGGTTGCTCGAGTGGGACTTGAGCGCCGCCCAAATTGGGCCAGAACGCGTGGTCATCCCAGTCGCCGGCGGCGGCCAGCGCGTGCTGGCGCTCACCAACGGGAACCAGTTCAACCAACTCCTGCTCTTCAAAGAACTTCGCGAGAAGATCGAGGGCGCGGCCGCTGGCCAGCCGTTGCCCGAGGTGGAAGCGTGGTCACCCGCGTTCACGCGCCTCCGTTGCTGGCAACTGGGGCTCGTGCTGGCGGCCCGCTCTCTGGGTCTTGATCTGGATCGTGCGCAGGTCGATCTCCCGCGAAGCCGCATCGTGCTGACCGGCGACAGCGGGGTCATGCGCACCATTCCAGTGGATGCCGAGGGCCGATTCCTCATCGACTGGCAGATGACGCCCTACGATCCGGCGTTGACCAAGGAACCGATCGAATCGCTCCTGCTCCAGTATGAACTCCGCCAAGCCGGCCAAACGGCGCAACTCACCAACCGGTGGAGAGACAAGCTCGTCATCGTGGGCAGCACCGCCACCGGCAACGACCTCACCGACCTCGGCGCCACGCCGCTCGAAAGGGAAACCTACCTGCTCTCGCAGCAATGGAACGTGGCCAACTCCCTCCTCACCGGCCGCTTCGTGAGGATCCCTTCACTGCCCGTGGAACTGGGGATCATCCTCCTCCTCGGTGCGCTGTCCGGCTGGTTGACCTGGAACCTCCGCGTTCTGGCAGGCAACGCCTGTGTGCTGCTCAGCGCGGCCCTGTACTTGGGCGGCGCGGTCTGGCTTTATGCGCAGTGGCGATGGAGCGTGCCGATCGTGTTGCCGGTGGGCGGCGCGCTGCTCGTGCTGCACGCCAGCCTGGTCACGTATCGGGTGCTGCACGAGCAAGCGGAGCGCCGCCGCGTCACCCATGTGTTTGGGCGCATCGTCTCGCCCAGCGTGCGGGACGAGTTGCTCGACGCGCCGCAACTGGCCCTCGGCGGGGTCCGGCGCGAGATCACCGTCATGTTCGCCGACATCTGCGGCTTCACGGCCATCACGGACGAAAGCCAGGCCCGGGCCGAGGAATTCGTCCGGCGCAAGGGACTTCCCGGCACACAGGCGCAGCAGCATTTCGAGCAACAAGCCCAGGAGGTGCTTCAGACGGTGAACCTTTGCCTTGGTCTCATTGCGGACACGGTGAAGCAATTCGACGGCACCCTCGACAAATACATCGGCGATTGCGTGATGGCCTTCTGGGGCGCCCCCGCGCCCAACGCGCGCCATGCCTCCGCGTGTGTGCGGGCCATGATCGAGGCCCAGCGCGCTATCCAACGGCTGAACCAGGACCGCACGGCCGAGAACCTTCGGCGCGAAAGTGAGAACGCCCGCCGTGCCGCCCGCGGCGAAGATCCGTTGCCCTTGCTGCCGTTGCTCGCGGTGGGCATCGGGATCAACACCGGCATGGCCATCGTCGGGCTGGTCGGCTCTGAGGCGCACATCCTGAACTACACCGCCTTTGGCCGTGAAGTGAACGTGGCCAGCCGCATCGAGCAAGTGGCCGGAGCGGGACGCATCGTTGTCACCGAGGCCGCGCGCCTGGCGCTGGTCCGCGACGACGCGGTCCTGGGCGCCTCGTGCGTCGCGATGCCGCCGGTCCTGCTGAAAGGGATTCAAGCGCCTGTGAACTGCTTTGAAGTGCCGTGGCAGAGTCACCCCGGCGACGCCGCGAAAGCGTGACCGGTGCCTTCGGCTTGGGTCCGTAGCGCAGGCTTTCGAGCCTGCCGTATCGCCGACTTTCAGTCGGCAGGCCGTTGAAGTTTCCAGCCCGCTTGTCGTTGTCCACGTCTGCCGGTTGGAAAGCCGGCGATACAGGAGGCAAATGCAAAACGCCGTAGCAGCCGACGTGAGGAGGCTCAAACTTCAATGAAAACGGAGCCTCCTCACGTCGGCTGCTACAGTTGCGCTCGAAGCTCACAGCAGACTCGAAAGTCCGCGCCGCGAATGCCACCGGGCGGAGCTTGATGCGGGTGCCATTGGCCGGCACGGATAACCTTTGCCCCCGCTGCGCGGTCGTGCTAGAACCTCGCCCGACAAGAAACCATGGCGATCGAGATGGTGACAGACTCGCAATACCAGCCGGCCCACAAGCCCGGCACGTTTGGCCGCTTCTATTTGCAGGAGTTGATCAACTGCGGCGGCATGGCCGAAATCTGGCTGGCGACCGACGACGCCCACAAGCCCTACGCCATGCGCCTGCTGCGCAGCAAATCCCGCTTCGACTTCACCACCCGGAAGCGGTTCCTCCGCGGCTGCGAAATCCTCTCCAAGATTCACCAGCACGAGTTCGTCATCCGCTACCACGAACACGGCAAGATCGACGGCACGCTGTATCTGCTGATGGAGTATCTCGAAGGCTCCAACCTGAAACTGCTCGCGGCCAACAACGACTCGGTCATTCAGGAATTCGCGGGAAACATCCTCATCGACATGGCGGTGGCCCTGGAACACGTGCATGACAGCGGCTTCATGCACTTGGACTTCAAACCGGAAAACGTCCTCGTCTCCCGCAACGGCAACGTGCGGCTGGTGGATTTCGACCTCGCGCAACCCATTCCGAAGAAGCCCACCAAGCAGGCCAAGAACCCTGGCACTCCGGCCTACATGGCGCCGGAGCAACTGCTGCGGGAACCGTTCGACCACCGCGTGGACATCTTCGCTTTTGGCGTCTCCGCCTACGAACTGTTGACAGGCTGCAAGCCGTTCCCCGGCGACTCGCCCGACGAGGTGCTGCGGATGCAGTTGGACCGGCACGATTTCCTGGCCCCGCGCCAGATCAATTCGGAGATCCCCATCGGGCTGGAGAAGGCCATCCTCAAATGCCTGGAGCGCGAGGCCGACAGGCGCTACTCCATCGCCAGCCTGCTGGTGCATGACCTGGAGTCGATCCTTTACGTGGAGTGACCGGTGACCGGGCACGGAGGCGTTAGCACCGCACCTGCCGAATACTTGCGACTCAACTCTGCGCGGGCTTAAGCAACCGCCTGACCGTGCCCAGCAATTCATCCAGTGGCAGGACCTTGCTCACGTAGCCATCGGCGCCTTTCTGCTGCGCTTCCTGCAAGAGGTCTTCCACGAAGCCCATCCCCGTCAACATGACCACCTTGGTTTCCGGATGCGTGGACTTCACGAGCGCCAGCACCTTCAACCCGTCCTCCTCGCCCAGGCCGATGTCCAGCACGACCAGGTCGGGTTTGGTTTCGCCGACCCGCTGGAGGGTCTCGGCCGCCGAACTGGCCGTGGCCACACCATATCCGTAGGCCTCGAAGAAACGCGTGAGCAACTCGCGAATCTGCCCGTCATCGTCCACCACCAAGATGTGCTGCTTCATGCGGGTGTTGCTTAACATTCCGTGTGCCAAATGCAAGTTCCGGGTGAAAGCCTGTCGGGGCGGCGGAGCGTTCTGACCAGCGAAGGCGAAACGCAAAAGGCGTTGAAACGATAAAGCGATGAAGCGTTGAAACGTTGAACCAAGACGTAGCAGCTAACGCAGAGGCGCAAAGTCGCAGAGACGCAAAGGAGACGGAGAGGGCACTTTTGGGTGGAGGGCGGGAGCCGCGACCATTTCGGTGAAGTCTGCTGGTTCGCAAAACCTCTGCGCCTTTGCGGCTTCGCGCCTTTGCGTTCAGGGCCACTGCTCCGTTTCGGTTGAAGCGGCTCAGGGGATGGCTTTGGGCCCAGTGCCGGAGCCGCTTCAACGCTTTAACGCTGCATCGCTTCCACGTCCTTCTCCCCCGCCCTCACGGATTTGCCGCCAGCCAGTAGCGGATGGCGGTGGATTGCGGGTGGCGCGGGTCCAGCTCGAGCACTTCGAGGTAGTGATTTCTGGCCTTGGACGGCTGCGCAAGCTTCTGGGCGTAGAGGTTGCCGAGCGTCAAGTGCGCCCGCGCTTCCTCGGGATTCGCCAACACCACTTGCTCCAGTTCGCGGGCGGCGTCGATGGGAAAGTTCGCGCGGTCGAGAGCCAGACCGAGGTTCAGACGGGCGTTCACCGACCCAGGCGTGATGGCCAAAGCTGTCTCAAAAGCGTGCAAAGCTGTCTTCCAGTCCGAAGCCTGGAAGGCCAGCAAGCCCAGGTTGTAGTGGGCCTCGAAGTAAGCCGGATCTTTCCCCAGGACCACGCGATAGGAAATCATCGCCTCCGCGCTGCGGTTCTCCTGCTGCGCTTTCAGACCTTGTTGGAAAAAGCCCTCGGCGGCTGGGCGATCCCCGCTGACGGGCTTGGCCGGGGAAAGATACGTGTATCGGGCAAGCGGCGGCGGCGCGACGGTGGGGATTTCCGGCTTGAGAACTTCCTGCTTCGGAGCGGGCGTTACAGACTCCGGCTCCGGCAAGTTCGGCGGGGCATTGGTCGCCGGGGGATTGGGTTTGCTGCGGAACGGATTCAGGCTTTTGAGGAAGCCTTTCTTCTCTGGCTTCGTCGGCGCCGCGCGGACCACCCACAGGTTGCTTGAAGAACTTGCGGCTGCAGGCGCAGGCGCCGCCGCAACGGCCGCCGTTGAAGACACGAGATCACTCGCCGTCTTGAGCGGCGCTTCGTCCGGCAGCTTCACAACGGCCAACGGAACCGAGGCCGGCGCGGAAGCCCGGGCGACTTCGGCCGTCAGCTTGATCACGTTCGTAACATAGACGGTCACGACCCGCTGCGTGGGCGCAGCCATCACGGGTGGCGCGGCGGTGCGGACCAGCGGAGCGCCCGGGACCACGACATTGGTAGCCGGCCTGGGAACATTGGCCGTGGCCGCTGCGGCTTTCTGCGTGGCGACCGTGGGCACGTTCGTGGCCGAGGCCAGGACATTCGTTCTCGCAGCGGTCGCGACGCTGGCGTTGGTCGAGGCGACCGCCGGCGGCGTCAGTTCCCTTTCGAGGTGTCGCACGGCGGCCTGGGCTGCCTCGTAGCTCTCGGGGCGCGGTTCCAGCGCGAGGTACTCGCGGTACTTCTGCAAGGCGTAGGCCTTCTGCTGTGGCTGCTGATGGTAGATCACGGCCAGATTCAGCAGAGCGGGCGCGAACTTGGGATCATTCTTCAGCGCGGCGCTGAAGTATTGCACGGCGGGCGGCAGGCGGCCCCGTTGGGCGAACACCATGCCCAGCCCATTCAGGGCCGCCGGATCACCCGGACGCATCCGTAACGCATAACCGTAAGTCCGCTCGGCGGCTTCGAGTTGGCGCGTGCGGAGTTCGGCGGAGGCGAGCTTCAAATAGGCCGGCAGCGAGTTGCTGAGCAAGCAGAAGCTGCGGAGTTCGTTGACCGCGGCGGCGGCGTTGCCCTGTTCGAGATAGAGGCAGCCGAGGTTGTAGTGGGCGGCAAAGACCAGATTGCTGCGGTCCACAGACAGCGCGTAGCGGTACGCTTCCACCGCGCGCGCAGTGTCGCCCGCGCCATGGTAGGCCATGCCCAGCGTGTTCCAGTAGCGCGGATCGTGCTCCATCAAGCGGCGGGCCGGTTCCAGCCTCTGCACGGCGAGGCGATACTTGCCTTCCTGAACCAGCCGGTCGCCCTGCAGCAAGGCACGCGGCCCGGACGGCGCGCAGCCTGGCAGACAAAGCACCGCGAGCAGCGCCGTGCTGGAGAGGACCCTGTGGGGCAAAAGATTTTTGATGGCCAGCATCGGGGCCGGTGGTAACATCCGCCCTCCGAAGTGTCAAGAAACGCACGGTCCAACACGGCGATCACGACGTTACTATGCTGGCTTTGCTGCCTGCTGCCGCCCGCAGTCCTCGCGCAAGCGACCGGCCACGCCTCCGCTTTCTCTTCGCTCAGCCCCAGTCCGCGCGCCCGCGTGGTGATCGTCGAAGACGCTGACGCCACGCGGGCCTTCAAGCCCGACGCGGCCCGCGTCCGCGCCCTCCTGGATCGCGCGCTGACCAACTACACCGGTCGCGTCCCTGGGGCCGCGGCTTGGCGCAGTCTGGTTTCCACGCAGGACGTCGTTGGCGTCAAGGTCTTCACCACCTCCGATCCCAACGTCGGCACGCGGCTCGCGGTCGTGGACGCCGTGGTGCGCGGCTTGTTGGCGGCGGAGGTCCCGCCCCGCCGCATCATCCTTTGGGACCGGCATTGGGACGACCTGAAACGCGCCGGCTTTGTGAAACTGGCGGATCGCCTCGGCGTCCGCGCCGCGGCCAGCCGCGAATCCGGCTGGGATGAGAAGACATTTTACGAGTCCGCCTTGCTGGGCCAGCCGGTCTTCGGGGACCTCGAGTTCAACCAGAAGGGCGAGAGTGTGGGCCGCCGCTCCTATGTCACCCGGCTGGTCACGCAAGAAATCACCAAGTTCATCAGCGTGGCCCCGCTGTTGAACCACAATTCGGCCGGCGTGTGCGGCCACCTCTACAGCCTCGCGCTCGGCAGCGTCGATAATGCCATGCGGTTTGAGGGCGAGCCGTCGCGGCTGGCCCAGGCCGTGCCGGAAATCTACGCCCTGCCCGTGCTGGGCGACCGCGTGGCGCTTAACATTGTCGATGGCCTGATCTGCCAGTACGAAGGCGAGCAGATCGGACGGCTGCATTATTCCGTGGCCCTGAACCAGATTCGCGTGAGCACCGACCCGGTGGCGCTCGACGTTCTCTCCATCGAGGAACTCAACCGTCAGCGCGAGCTCAAAGGGGTTTCCAGTCACTCCAGCACCAACGCGCTCGATCTTTATCGCAACGCCTCGATCCTCGAGATCGGCGTTAGTGACCCGCGGCAGGTCCAGATTGAGAAAATAAACTAGGCCAGGACGTGTTGCGGCGGCGCCGGGCGGACGCGTTCGCGCGTCCCGGTCGGCAGCGGCTGGCCATTGGCCTGCTTGATCGCTTAGACCCTTGCGCGCTTCACCCTTTCAAGGCCCCAGCGCCCCCTCGCCAACGCGCCGCCGTCGCGACTTCCGCGGCGCCTCCGTATTTCCCCGATGTCCTCCACCGCAAAGCTTCAGCACAACTACCGGAGATGGCCCGATTGTGGCGCGCCGTCTCGTCCGCTATCTATTCGTTGCACACTTCATGAGACTGGTGTCCTTGAAAATCAACCGGCCCCTGGCGGGCGCGAAAACGGGTGACGAACCACTGCCCGCCCGCGCGCGTCCGCAGCCTCAATTGCCGGCGCGGCTCCGGCCCTACGTGATCGTGCTGCTGTCGATCTTCAGCTACCTCTTCTTTAGTCGCTGCATCCTCAGCACGGTGGAGGTTTGTGGCTTGAGCATGATCCCGACCTTGCACAACGGCGACCGCTACTTTCTCGACCGCTTCAGCTACTGGCATCGCACGCCCCAGCGCGGCGAACTGGTCGTGCTGCGCGATCCTGAACACGGCGAGTATGCCGTCAAACGCGTGGTGGCCCTGCCGCACGAGCGAGTGGTCATGCAGAGGAACATCGCTTACATCGACGGCCACCGGCTCATGGAGCCTTACCTCCCTGCCAGCGCGGTCGCCACTTTGGACGCCATGATGGAGCGCCCGGTCGTCGTTGCCGATGAACACTTCTTCGTCCTGGGAGACAATCGCGACAACAGCGAAGACAGCCGCCACTACGGCGCGGTTTCGCGGCGCAACATTGTTGGCGTGCTCAAGGTCGGCCATCAGCCGCAAGCCTTCCTGCGCACGCCGGGGGCCTCGCCGTTCAATCACGCCCGGATGGTGCCGTTGCCCACCCTCTCGGCCCACGCGGCGGAGCGCACGCCCAAGCCCGCGTCGGGCGGGCGCTGAAACGAAGCGGTTTTTCGCCACTGCCGCGGCGGTCTTGCTAACGGTTCGGCGACAAGGCTGCATCTAGCTCCCGCCCAGCACACCGGGTAGCGCAGGTTTTCAACCCTTGTCATTACCCACATCTTTTCAGTCTCCCATTAGCTGGACGCCTTCACTCATCCACATCAGACGCTGCCAGCCGCGCCAGATCGTTTGCCAGCCGGGCAGCCCGTCCTGCTTGC
>JACRJZ010000171.1 GCA_016219875.1 Verrucomicrobiota bacterium
ACGGCGTAGAAGCGATGCGCGTGAATGGCCCTCGGAGAGCCGGATGCGGGAAAACCGCCTGTCCGGTTCGATGAGGGGCGGAGCCAGACGGTCATTGGCCGCGTGCCTTTCAACCCGTCGGCTCCGCCTACTCTACTGAGTGAATCCGGGGGTAGCTTCTACCCATGCCGCAGCCTCTTCAACCCTTCAACCGCTCCGCCCCCGCCGGTCCAGCCAGACCGCGCCAACGATGATCACGCCCTTCACGATCTGCTGGTAGTAGGACGAGACGTTGAGCAGATCGAGGCCGTTGTTGATCACGCCCATCAGCAGCGCGCCCAAGAGCGTGCCGCCCACGCCGCCCACGCCACCGGACAGACTCGTGCCGCCGATGACTACTGCTGCGATCGCATCCAGTTCGTAGGCCACGCCCGCGTTGGGCTGGCCGGTGGTGATGCGCGAGGCCAGCACCACGCCCGCCAAGCCGGCCATCGCGCCGCAAATCGTGTAGGCCAGCGTCTTGATCGCAGTGACGTTGAGGCCGGAGGCGCGCGCCGCGTTCTCGTTGCCCCCCACGGCGTAGATGTAGCGGCCCAGCCGGGTGTTCGCCAGAAACACCCAGCATACCAGAGTGACCGTGAACAGGATCAGGACCGGAATGGGAATCCCCAGCACGTCACCGCCGCCGATCCAGCCGAAGGGGCGGCTCAGGTTCGACACCGGCCGGCCGCCGCTGATCACGAGCGCCAGACCACGCGCCACCGTCATCATGCCCAGCGTGACAATGAACGGCGCCACGCGGCCCAGGGTGATGACGAGGCCATTGGCCGCGCCGCACAACGTGCCCGCCAGCACGCCCGCCGCCACCGGCACCACGAGCGGGAATTGATCCGGATGCGCGAAGCCCGCCGCCACCACCCCCGCCAGTGCCACTACCGAGCCGAGCGACAAGTCCACTCCACCCGTGAGCAGCACGCAGGTGACGCCGACCGCGAGGATGCCATTGATGGAAATCTGGCGGACGACGTTGATGAGGTTGGGCCAGGTGAGGAACTGCGGCTTCAGCACCGCCAGCATGCCGCAGATCACGACCAGCACCAGCACGAGGCCGAAGCGGACCAGCCAGGTTGGAGATTTCCGGTTCATAGCTGCTTCAGCCGGGCATGGCATGTTTCAAAATCTCCTCGGGTGTGGTGGAGTCGGGATTGAGTTCGGCGGCGATGTCGCCCGCACGCATCACCAGAATACGGTCACTCAGCGCCAGCAGCTCCGGCAATTCGGACGACACGAGAAGGATCGCCTTCCGCTCTTGCGCCAGTCGCGCCACGAGCGCATACACCTCCGCCTTCGCGCCGATGTCGATGCCGCGGGTCGGCTCATCGAGGAGCAGAATCTCCGGCTGCGTGAGCAGCGCTTTCGCCAACACGACTTTCTGTTGGTTGCCGCCGCTGAGCATACTCACCGGCTGCGAGCGGCCCGGCGTCTTGATGGAGAACTCGCGGATGCACTCGTCGGCGACGGTGTTCTCGCGGCGCGGATTGATGAAGCCGCCGTGGCAGCAGCGCCGCAGGCTGGCCAACGTGACGTTCTGCTTCACGGATAACGGGAGCACCAGCCCGTGCGCCTTTCGGTCCTCGCTCACGAAGCCGATCCCATGACGCATGGCATCCGCGGGACGGCGAATGCGCGCCTCGCGGCCGTGGACAAGAATCTTGCCCGTGTCGGCCGGTGGGAGACCGAAGAGGGCGCTCACCAAATCGGTGCGGCCAGCACCCATCAAGCCGGCCAGACCGAGGACTTCGCCGCGCCGCACATCGAAGCTGACTTCCTGGAACCGCCCGGCCTTACCCAGCCGCCGCACCGACAGGGCGAAGTCGCCTTTGGCCGCAGCCGTCTTGGGAAAGAGTTCTCTCAACTCCCGCCCGACCATCAGCGCGATCAGTTGGTCCCGGTTCATCTCCGTCATGGCGCAGGTGCCGACGTGCTGGCCATCGCGCAAGACCGTGACGGTGTCTGCGATGCGGAAGACCTCGTCCATCTTGTGCGAGATGTAGATGACCGCGACGCCGCGCGACTTGAGATCGCGGATCACGCCAAAGAGCGCCTCCGCTTCCCGGTCGCTGAGGGCCGAGGTCGGTTCGTCCATGATGATGACTTCCGCGCGATGGGCCAGGGCTTTGGCGATCTCCACCGCTTGCATTTCGGCCACGCTGAGTTCGCGCATCTTCCGCACCGGGGCCAGCGCCACGCCGAGCCGGCTGAGGAGTTGCTGGGCTTCGGAGTTCATTTTCCGCTGGTTGATCCAGCCCAGGAACGGCACGGCGGGTTCCTGTCCCATGAAGATGTTTTCCGCCACGCTCAAGTCGGGGAAGGGCAGCAGTTCCTGATGGATCATGGCCACGCCCAACTTGAGCGCGTGATGGGGATTGCGCAGACGGACTCGCTGACCGCGGAGGAGAAGCTCGCCGGCATCCGGCTGATCGAGGCCCGCAACGAGGCGCATGAGGGTGGACTTGCCCGCGCCGTTCTCGCCCATGAGCGCGTGGACCGAGGCGGGACGCACGGCGAGCTGCACGCTGTCGAGCGCCCGCACGCCGGGAAAGGACTTCGACAGGTTGCGCACCTCGAGCACGAAGCCGTGGCTGGTGGGGTGAGTCATCACGCGTGGCCTGAACGTCGGCCCGTGAGTTAGCGCCTCCGACGGGAGAAGTGCAAGGGCAAGCTGAAACGACGCCTTCCTTGGGACGCACCTTGACCCTGCCGCCGTAGCGCAGAATTCTTGTCTGCCGTAGCGCCGGTTTTCCAACCGGCGGACGCGAGCGGAGGCAAGCGGGCCGGTCGTTTTCGCGGTCTGCCGACTGAAAGTCGGCGCTACGGCAGGCTGGAAAGCCTGCGCTACGGCGGGGGTGTCCGGTTGCGCCCCGTTCCTTGAAGAGCGTCCCCGTGAGCCGTTTGGCTTTATGTGGGTTCGGCTCGCGAGGGCACTCACTCCACCGGCCAGCCCGGCTCTCGGTGATGCTTGAAGCTACACCTTCAGCGGCGGATAGGGGCAAAGCGCTTTCTCCACGCTCCGTCCAAGCACCTCGATCTGCGCGAGGTCCGCCGGGCCGAGGCCGGCTTGCTCGGCGAGGAGGAGGTGATTCTCGGAAAGGCGGAAGGGCGGCGTGCCGCGCGGCGCGCGCGGGTCGTCCGCGCCCATCACAGCGGCGCCGACGGCATCCGTGGCCACGGGGTTCAGCCCGACGATGAGGATGCCCGGCTTCATCAGGCGCATCGGGCCGACGTTGCCGCACCACGGGCCTTCGCCGCCGCACATGGCGGTGATGCCGTCAATGATCGCCAGGTGGACTGGCCGCGCCGCGCACAGATCGACGATGGTGCGCGGGACCCGCACGCCGGGATCGGAGGACAGAGTCTTGGCTGGCTTGAGGCCGGGGAGTTTGAATTGGCGTTGCTCAAACCGCTTTGGGTCCCAGCCATCGCCGGGTGCGTGGATGACGCCGCGGCCCGCGGTCGCGTCTTCGCTGCCGGCTTCGTCCCCGTAGAGTGAGTTCGGCGTGAGGCCGAAGAGGTTCTTCATCGACAGCGTCACGCCGGTGGTCACGTGTTGCTTGAGCTTGCAGAGCGACACCATCACGTCGGTTTCGGCGTAGGCGTGATTGAGTTGGAAGGAGGAGAACATCCTTCCGCCGTCGGGAACTTTGAGTTCGGCGTATTGCTTTCCGCTGCCAAGGTTGCGGGTGTTCTCGAACTCAATCCGCCCCAGCGCGCGCAAGGCGTTCACGTCCCACTTGGCCAGGGCGAGTGTGTCGGCCAGCCCGCTGCGGCTCTGCGTCGATTCAGCAAAGCGGACGCGCCGCGCGCCGGCATCGAAGAGCAGCCCAACCAGGGCCAGCGCCGTGGCCTCATGGGTGATGAACGTCTCGCCTACGGGCCGGTCGAGGAACGGCGTGAAGTCCGTGCCGGTCAAATTCAGTTTTACGGTGACGGTCTTGCCTTTGACCAAGGAGCCGAGGCCGCCCAGGAGATCCAACGCCTCCTTCATCGCCGCGCGCACTTCGGGGCCGTACGCGGTGCAGGACACGATGGCGACTTTGGTGTCTGGACGACGCTGGGCGGAGACGTTTGGTGGAGTCCCTGCGGCGTCTGTGGTGGGTAAGCCCGCTCCGAACGCGAATGGCAGCGGGGCCGCCGCGGCCACTGCCGCAGCGCCGCGGAGGAATTCACGCCGGGTCCAGCCTGGAGAACGCATCGTCATACGAACGAACCACGGCGGGAAGTTCTCCTACGTCTGCACGAAGTCAAGGCGAGGCGCGGGTTTCAAGGCTGCTCTAAACTCGACGACGCCGATGCGGGCGTGGGTGGTTTCCCCTCACCCTGAACCCTCACCCCCAGCCCTCTCCCATCCGATGGGAGAGGGAGACTCAACTTACGCGTCGTGACGGGACAGACGTTGACTCGCACCAAACGCATGCGGCGCGTTCCCTCTCCCGTCGGACGGGAGAAGGTTAGGGTGAGGGTTCCGTGGGGCTTTTCCATTGAACGAAACCGGCTCGACGAAATCCAATCTGGGAAACAGAATCGGGCCGTCCGATTGACATGAAGAACCGACTAAACATCGTCCGACGAAAACGCCGGCTGCAGCGCCGCTCCCACGCGGCGCGAGCCTGCTGGTCCTTGGTCCTTGGTCCTTGGTCATTCCCGTGATCCCCCGCGAGATTCTCAAGAAGATCCGCCAGATCGAGCTGCGCACGCGCCGGCTCGTGAGCGAGACACTCGCGGGCCAGTACCACAGCGTCTTCAAGGGCCAGGGGATGAACTTCGAAGAGGTGCGCGAGTATCAGCCCGGCGACGAAGTGCGGTCCATCGACTGGAACGTCACCGCGCGGATGAACCATCCGTTCGTGAAGAAGTTCGTGGAGGAGCGCGAGTTGACCCTGATGCTGTTGGTCGATGTGAGCGGCTCCGGGCTGTTCGGATCGGGCGAGCAATCGAAACGCGAACTGGCGGCGGAGATCGCGTCGGTGCTCGCCTTCAGCGCCATCCGCAACAACGACAAGGTGGGACTGATCCTCTTCACGGATGAAGTGGAGAAGTACATGCCGCCGCGCAAAGGCCGCCGCTACGTGTTGCGCGTCATCCGGGAAATCCTGTTCTACGAGCCCCAGCGGCGCGGGACGAACTTGTTGGGCGCGCTAGATTTCCTGAACCGGGTCACGCACCACAAAGCCATCGCGGTGGTGATCTCGGATTTTCTGGACGAGCGGCGCGGAGAAATCCGGGCCGTGACGCCGGGACAAGCTCTGGACCCCGTCGGCGTGTCGCTGCGGCGCGCCAATCGGCGGCACGACGTGGTGGCAGTGCAGATCACGGACCGGTTCGAGTTGCAACTGCCGGCGCTGGGCCGGCTGATCCTGCGCGACGCGGAGACGGGTGAAGTCACGGAACTGAACACCGGCGACGCCCGACGGCGGCGACGCTTCGCGGAAGAACGCGAGCAGGCGCTAGCCGAGTGGCAGCGCCTCTTCCGCAAGGCGGGCGTGGATTCGATCCAGCTTCGCACCGACCAGCCGTACGCCGTCGCGCTGGGGAGATTTTTCGAAACGAGAGAGAAGAGGAGGCTGCGTGGGTGAAGTCGGTCCCAAGTCCAAGGTTCCAAGTCCAAGGTCCAAGGTCGCGGGATCACGCCGATGGTCGAGGGCCGAAGCCGGCGCATTCTGCGTTCTGCATTCTGCATTCCGCACTTCTCCATGAGGGCCACCAACAGCGCGCTCGTCGTCCAGACAGGCACTAACTCCGCGGAGTCGTTGACCAACGACATCCGCGGCATCAAGCCGCCGGTGGAGATTCCTTCGGGCTGGGAATGGCTGTGGTGGACCCTGGGAGCCATCGCGGTCGTGGTGGCGCTGGTCTTCCTCTGGCGCTGGTGGCGCAAGCGGCTGGATCGTCCCGAGATCGTGCCCGTCATTCCGCCCCACCTCCGCGCCAAGCAGCGGCTCCACGAAGCGTTGCGGCTGATCGGCGATCCGCGGTTGTTCTGCATCGCGGTGTCGGATGCGTTGCGCTGGTATTTGGAGGAGCGGTTCCATCTGCGCGCGCCGGAACGGACCACGGAGGAGTCTCTGCAAGACCTCCAGCGAACCGAGGTGCTGAACGCGGAGCAGAAACTCAGCCTGACGGATTTCCTGGAACGCTGCGACTTGGTGAAGTTCGCCAAGTTCGAGCCAACCGAGGCGGCGTTGCGTGATCTGCACGACTCGGCATTGCGGTTGGTGGATGAAACCCAATACGAGTCGGTGAAGGCGTTGGTGGGAGGCGAAGCGGGGAAAGAAGCCGGTGTGGCGAACGGGGTGGGCGAGGCGAAGCGTGAGACGTGAGACGTGAAGCGTAAAACGTAAAATGAACACGAACGCCCGCAGCCATCCGCCGCCTCCGTCTGAGTTTACGTTTTACGTTTCACGTTTTACGCACGACGCATGATCCGCTCCCTTTTCCAGCACTTCACCTTCGCGCACTGGCAGTTCCTGCTGCTGTTGCCGCTGCTGCCGGCGCTGGCCTGGCTCAAGGGACGGCAAGGGCGGAAGCCAGCTTTCCTCTACTCATCATTGGCGTTGGTGCGAGGGCTGGACAACGCCTCACGGTCGCGGGCCGGCGCGGTCTTGCTGGCGCTGCGGTGGCTGGCGCTGGCGTTGTTCATCATTGGGCTGGCCCGCCCGCAGTTGACCGAGAGCGAGACGTCGGTGAAGGCCAGCGGCGTCGATATCGTGGTGGCCCTGGACTTGTCTGGAAGTATGCAGTCGGAAGACTTCACCCTGAATCGCCGGCGGGTGGACCGGCTGGTCATCGCCAAAGACGTGCTCAAGAAATTCATCGAGCGCCGGCCCAACGACCGGATTGGGCTCGTGGCCTTCGCCGGGCGCGCCTACATCGCGTCGCCGCTGACGCTGGACCACGATTTCCTTCAAGCGAACCTGGACCGTCTCCACCACGGCATGATCGAAGACAGCACGGCCATCGGCTCGGGGCTGTCCGCCGCGGTCAACCGGTTGCGCGATCTCAAGTCGAAAAGCAAGATTGTCATCCTCATGACCGACGGGCAGAACAACGCCGGCAAGATCACGCCGATGATGGCCGCGGAAGCGGCCCAGGCGCTGGCGGTGAAGGTGTACACCGTCGGCGTGGGCACGCGCGGCGTGGCGCCGATGCCGTACGTGATGTTCGGGCAGAAGATGTACCGCAACGTGCGTGTCGATATCGACGAGGAGACGCTCCAGTCCGTCTCGAAAAAGACCGGCGGCAAGTATTACCGCGCGGACAGCACCGAGACGCTACGCGCGATCTACGCCGAGATCGACCAACTGGAGAAGACCGACGTGGAAACCAAAAAATACGTGCGCCGCCACGAGTTGTTCTTGTTCTGCGTCCTGCCCGGCTTGGTCCTGCTCCTGGCGGAACTGGCGCTGGCCCACACCATTTGGAGGAAGATGCCGTGAGGGGAAGAGTTCAAAGTTCATGGTTCAAGGTTCAAGGTTCACCGCTCCGTCAGAGTGGGCAGCGTAGCGCAGACTTTCGAGTCTGCCGTATCGCAGGTTTTCAACCTGCGGATCCGCTCCGGTGGAAGACGGCCAGACAAGATGCTGGCGCGTGCAAGAGCTGGCGGGTTCTGCCGACTGTAAGCCGGCGATACGGCAGGCTGGAAAGCCTGCGCTATGGCGGTCCATTCGAGATGCGCCCGATCGGCGAGGGAAGTTGGAGCCTCTTTACGTCGGTCGCTGCTTCTCCAGCAAGCTCAGAGTCCCTGGCTTGCCGCAGGGTGGCCCCACGTGCTTCGGATGCCAGTCAACGATGACCATGAACTTCGCCTCTCCCCATTTCCTCTGGTTGTTGCTCCTCGTGCCGGCGCTGGTCGCGTTCTTCTGGTGGGCCGGACGCGTGAAGGAGCGGCTCATGACACAGTTCATCCAGGCGCGCTTGCTGGCCGGCTTGCTGGTCGATGTCTCGAAAGCGCGGCAGCAGACGCGGTTGGCCCTGATGATCGCCGCCGTGGCCGTACTCGCCGTCACTCTGGCCCGGCCGCGCTGGGGCTACGGCTGGGAGGAAGTGAAGCAGCGCGGCCTCGATGTCGTCGTGGCCATCGACACCTCGCGCAGCATGTTGGCCAACGACGTCGCGCCGAACCGCCTCGACCGCGCCAAGCTGGAGGCCATCGCCTTGAAGCAGCTCTGCAAGGCCGACCGGTTGGGGCTGGTGGCGTTCGCGGGCACGGCATTTCTCCAATGCCCGCTCTCGCTCGACGACGAGGCCTTCCGCCAGAGTCTCGAAGCCCTCGACGCCAGCATCATTCCCCAAGGCGGCACCGCGCTGGCCGAAGCCATCCGCACGGCCCTGACGGCCTTCAAGGACAAGAACGACAACCACAAAGTGCTGGTGATTTTCACCGACGGCGAAGACCACGAAGGCGACGCCGTCGAAGCCACGCGCGACGCCGCCAAGGAGGGGATGCGCCTCTTCACCATTGGCGTCGGGACGCCTGCGGGCGAGTTGATCTCGATCCCCGGCGAGGGCGGCAAGACCACCTTCCTCAAGGACGAGAACGGCCAAGCCATCAAGTCGCGTCTGAACGAGCCGCTCTTGCAGGAGATGGCGAGCGTCGGCAACGGTTTCTACCTCCCGCTCAGCGGCGCGCGCACGATGGACACGCTCTACGAGCGCGGCCTGAAGCCACTGCCCAGGACGGATTCGGAGAGCAAGATGGTCCAACGTTTCCATGAGCGGTTCCAGTGGTTCATCGGCGTGGCGCTGCTGTTGTTGCTGGCGGAGATGTTCTGGCCGGAGGCGGGGCCGGGTTCGAGGTTCAAGGTTCAAGGTTCGAAGTTGGCGGTGGCGCTAATCGCCCTCGGATGCTTGCTGCCGTTCGGCACAGAGGCGGCGTCGGCGGGGAAGGCGATGCGGGATTACCAGAAAGGGCGGTACGACCGCGCCTTCCGCGAATACGAGCGGCTCGCCACGAAAAAGCCGGACGACGCACGACTGCATTTCAACATGGGAGCGGCGGCGTATCAGGACAAGGATTACGACGCGGCGGTGAAGCAGTTCAGTTCCAGCCTGGCCACGCCCAGCGGGACCGACGTGAAGCTCCAAGAGCAGGCTTACTACAACCTCGGCAACGCGCGCTTCCGGCTGGGCGAGGAGCAGTCGGACCTGGAGAAGCGCAAGGCCGAGTGGCAGCAGGCGGTGTCGAGCTTCGACAGCGCGTTGAAGCTGGAACCGAAAGATGAGGACGCCCGCTTCAACCTGGAACTGGTGAAGAAGAAGCTGGAGGAACTGAAGCAGCAGCAACAACAGCAGCAGCAGAACCAGGACAAGAAGGACGACAAAGACCAGCAAGACAAGTCCCAGCAGAACAAGGATGATCAGAAGAACCAGCAGCAACAGCAGCAGCAAGACAAGAAGGACGATCAGCAATCCCAGCAGCAGAAGCAGGAGCAGGAGAAACAGCAACAGGAGCAGCAACAACAACAGCAGCAGGAGAAGCAGGACAAGAAGCCCGATGAAGAGCAGCAAGCCGCCACCACAGGCAAGCCGATGCAGATGACGCCCCAACAAGCGAAGCAGTTGCTCGACGCCGTCAAGGCCGAGGAGAAGACGCTGATCTTCGTTCCGCCGCCGACCAACCGTACGGACCGGCGGTTCAAGAACTGGTGACCGGACGCTTGATTCTGCTTTCGTCCGTCTGTCCAGGCCAGACACCCGCGCTGAGTCTTCGCGCGTCGCGGCTTGTGTTCCACATTATGCAAAGTGTGGAACAAAGTCCGCGGCATCCCTCCAGGTCCGGTCTCTCCGGTTCCTCCTTGATTGCCTGCTTTGAGTGCTCAATTCTCAGCCCCGTTCGACCGATAAACATGGAGCAAACGGTTGGCGAACGACTATGAAACGCATCGGGATTCTCACGGCCGGCGGCGATACGCCGGCGCTCAACGCAACCATTCACGGCGCGGTCACGCGCGCGAACGAGTTGCGCATCGAAGTCGTCGGTTTGATTAAGGGCTACAACTCGCTTTTCAATCCGCACGTGCCGCATGTCCTGCTCAACCCGCTGTTTCAGACGATTCCGGAGCTGGACCCGACGCTGGGCGGCACGATCATTGGCGCGTCGCGCGATTACATGCGGCCCGACGACTACGAGACGCTGAACGCGTTCGTCGAGAGGTTTGGCAAGCTCAAGATCGAGGGACTGATCTGCATCGGCGGCGACGGGACGTTGAATGGGATGCAGCCGCTTTCCGAACGGCTGCCGTGCGTGCTGGCGCCCAAGACCATCGACAACGATCTCGGACTGAATTACCGCAACGAAGCCGACGAATGGCGGCAGAAGCCGGGGCCGGAGCCGGGCGGCTTCCGTTACGAGCGCGGACCGGCGCGGACCGTGTTCGACTTGGAGCAGATGATCAACTACGTGACGCCGGGCTACGCCACGGCCGTTTACGTGTCGGCCAGCGGCATCCTGCGCATTCGCACCACAGCGGAAAGCCACCGGCGCATTGCGGTGGTGGAAGTCATGGGCCGCCACTCCGGCTACATCGCGCTCGGCTCGATGTATGGCCAGCCGGACATGGTGCTGGTGCCCGAATGTCCCCTCGACGTGGACGCCCTCGTAGAGCGGGTCAAGGAAGTCTATGAATTGCAGAAGAACGTGGTGATCGTCTGCGGCGAGGGCGTGGTCGATCAGCAGGGGAACGTCCTCGGGGCGGAGAAGGCCTCCACGGACCCTGCCGGCAACAAAATCTTGAGCGGCGCGGCGGAAGCCTTGCGCGAACTGCTCATCAAGCGGATCGGCGACGACTACTTCAAGAGCCGGCGCCGCGGCGGTTCTGCAAAGGAAGCCATCTTCACCCGCAAAATCGGCCACACGCAGCGCGGGGGACGCCCGATCCTGTTTGACCGCTTTTACGCCGCGCAACTGGGCGGCAAGGCCGTGGAGATGCTGGCCGAAGGGACCAACAACGCCGCCGCCACCCTCCAGTGGAACGGGCGGCGCGGCTTCCATGTCTCCAGCTTCGACGGGAACGGCTTCCGCGACCGTTGGGGGCTGATTCACGCGCGCACCATGCATCCGTCCTTTTACGACCCGCAACTGATGCGCCCGTCGCGGGTGGGCATCGAGTACCTGCTGAACATTTTCAACCGCGCCATCGGACACGACGACGTGGAGTACATCCGCCAGAAACTGTTCCACTCCGGAAACCTCAGCGAGCCGTATCATTCCGTGAACACGGACGTGGCGAAGCGGATTCGGTATCTGGACTGAGACAATCGCTGGATCACAGACCACGGGACCGCGGACTACCGTGCTGCCGGATCGCACACAAACTGCCAGACAAGTTGCGGGACCGGAAATCGTCCTCCCCAGTTCCAGGTTCATGGTCTGACGGTCTGTATGCCGTGGTCCCGTGGTCCTGTGGTCTTTTTCTTTCCCCCATGACCTCCGCTTCACCCGCTGGCAGGCGCCGCTTATACCGTATTTTTCTTGTTCACTTTTGACCGCCCTTTTCTATCATGCGCGGCTCAATTGCAGGCCGAAGCCCTGCGTTGGTGAACCGAAACCGACACACGATTATGCCACTGACACACACTAGAGACCTGTTTGCGAAAGCCCTCAAAGGCAAGTATGCCCTGGGCGCTTTCAACGTGAACAACATGGAACTCATCCAGGCCATTGTGGAGGCTTGCGAAGAGGAAAAGGCCCCCCTGATCCTCCAGATTTCCAAGGGCGCCCGCCAGTACGCCAATCCGGTGTACCTCAAGAAGCTCATCGAAGCGGCGGTCAGCCTCTCCACGATTCCCATTGCCGTCCATCTCGACCACGGCGACACCTTTGAGTTGTGCAAGCAGTGCATCGACGAAGGCTTCACGAGCGTCATGATCGACGCCAGCCACGAGCCGTTTGAGAAAAACGCCGAGATCACCAGGAAGGTCGTCGAGTACGCCCACAAACATAATGGCTCCGTGGAAGCCGAACTCGGCCATCTCGTCGGCGCGCAGTTCGACGACGGCGAAGAAGGCGGCGCCCACTCCAGCAGCGGCCACTACACGAACCCGGACGAAGCCGTCAAATTCGTCAAGGAAACCGGCTGTGATTCCCTCGCCGTGGCCATCGGCAACAGCCACGGGGCCTACAAGTTCAAGGGCACCCAGCACCTCGATCTCGAACGCCTCAAGCTCATCAAGAAAGCCCTCATGGACGCCGGCTTGGGCGATTATCCGCTGGTGCTCCACGGAGCTTCCAGCGTGCCCCAGCAACTCGTCGCCGAGGTCAACAAGTACGGCGGCAAAATGCCCGACGCTCAGGGCGTACCCGAAGCCGACATCGAAGTGGCCCGCCGAACCGGTTGCACGAAGGTCAACATCGACACTGACCTCCGCATCGCGCTGACCGCGGGCATCCGCAAGGTCTTCGCGGAAAGCCCGAAGGAATTTGATCCGCGCAAGTACCTCGGCCCAGCCCGCGCCGCCGTCAAGGATCTCGTCCGGCACAAGGTCAAGAACGTCCTCTGCTGCGCTGGCCACGCCTTTGATTGATCGAACGCGTGCCGGTTGCTTTTGGCCCGTGACTGGAAACGGTCACGGGCTATTTCTTTGTTTGCCAGGAGCCTCAGACATCCTGAGTCGTCCGCACGGTTTTGTGGAGGCCAGGAATCGAGATGAAGCGGCGTTCACCGGGTCAGGGGACCCGGCCTACAGGAAGGGCGTGCCTTGTAGGCCCGGTGCCCTCACCGGGTGGCCCAAGCCAATTCCACGGCTCACCAGTTCTCGCCAACGAAAAGCCCGCCCAGCGTTTGCCGGGCGGGCTGCGGAAGTCAGACTGGATTCAGGCCCCTACCGCCAATGATGTCCGTGATGCCCATGCCAGTGGGGTCGGTAAACCACCACGGGCGGCGGGCAGAAGACCGGCGCGGGCCGCACATAGACCACCCGCGGCGGGAGCAAATAAACCGGCGCAGGTTGCACCACCACGGTCTGGACCGGCGCAACCACTGGGGCTGCCTGGACCACTACCGGGGCGGGCGCGGCTTGAACTACCACCGGGGCCGGTTGCATATAGACTGTCGGCACCGGCTGAACATAGACCGTCGGCGGGCACGGCTGGCACACGGCATGGGTCAAGACCGAGCCAATGGCTACTCCCGTCAGGATTTTACCGGCAGTCGCC
The DNA here is from genome assembly GCA_016219875.1 of Verrucomicrobiota bacterium. Lineage (GTDB taxonomy): Bacteria > Verrucomicrobiota > Verrucomicrobiia > Limisphaerales > JACRJZ01 > JACRJZ01. The sequence goes on from JACRJZ010000171.1 coordinate 13,190, forward strand.
CAGCCGTTGTCGGCAGAGGCGGTTTGCATTCCCGCCGCGGTGATCGCGATTGTCATTCCCGTCAAAATCAACTTTTTCATCGTTGGCCTTTCAGTTCCGGACCTTGCTGGTCCGTTTCATCCGATTCGACCTGACGGGTTGAGTTTTATTCAAGGTGCGCGTATCTCTCTCCGAGAAACAGGTTGAATAGAATGCCTGCCGCCACGTCCAAGCCGCGCCGCCGGTTGCCCCGCTCCTTGAAGGAGTTGACGCCGTGCCATCATTTCAGCCCGCGCAAGTTCTTCTTCGAGATGATCTGGAAGGCCATCCTGACTCCGCGCGAGGGCGAGCATCGGCGTCCGGTGTTTCCCAAGCTCAGCCGGGGCAAGGTGGCGTTGACCTGGATCGGCCATGCCTCGTTCCTGGTCCAATTCAGCGACCTGAACGTGCTCATCGACCCAAATTTTGCCAACTGGCTGTTCCTGATCAAACGCCTCAAGCGGGCTGGATTGCGCCTGCGCGACCTGCCGCCCATCGACCTCGTTCTCCTGACCCACGCCCACTTCGATCACTTTCACAAGCCGACGTTGCGCAAACTGCCCGCCCCCAAGATCGGCATCATGCCGTGGGGCGTAGGCGAACTGGCCCGGGGGCTGGGCTTCACGCGGATCATCGAACTCCAGACCTGGGAGAGCTTCGGGCACGGCGATTGGCGAGTGACGCTCACCCCCTGCAAGCACTGGGGAGCGCGCACCCTCCGGGATCTGCACCGGGGGTTTGGCGGGTTCGTGCTGGAGCACCAAGGCCGGCGGATTTACCACGCCGGGGACAGCGCCTACTTCGACGGCTTCAAGGAAATCTCCCGCCGCTGCCGGCCGGAGATCGCCCTGCTGCCCATCGGGGCCTACTATCCGGACTCCTTCCGACACGTTCACATGGGGCCGGACGAAGCGGTTCGCGCCTTCCGCGACCTCCACGGCCGTTGGATGGTTCCGATGCACTTTGGCAGCTTCAAGCTTTCCTTCGAGGACATGGACGAACCGCCCCGGTGGCTCCGTCAGATCGCGGAGCGGGACGGCCTGACCCGGAAGATCTGCGTCCTGGAAGAAGGCGTTCCGCGCGTGTTCTGAACGGTTTCCGTGGTTTGTCGTTCTCCCGGAACGGCGGAAGAAACCCAAAAAAATCTATTGTCAAAGCCGCGCCGATTCCCTAAACATCCCGCGAAAACGCACCGTTTGGTGCGCGGGTAAACGGTTTTTTACCCGCACAGAAAACGCATAAAACGAACAAAAAAACATCGCAGGAGGAACGAATGATGAAAGTGAACAAATGGACGCTGGGTCTGGCGGCCGTCGGGCTAGTCACGATCCCGGTAACAATGCAGGCAGAAGAGAAGATGAGCGCGTTGCAGACGGCTCTGTCTTCTACCACCATCGGCGGTTACGTCGATACGTCGGCGCAGTGGCAGATCGGCAAGGCCAAGGGGGCGACCCCTCCGGGTTACGCCTTCAACACGCCCAGCAAGCAGGACGGATTCAACCTTAACGTGGTGAATCTGACCATCCAGAAGCCACTGGACGCTCAAGACAACTGGGCCGCCGGCTACATGATCGACATGATCTACGGGCCGAACGCGGCAGGATGGAACACGTCGGTCCAGAGCTACTCGGGCAGCAGTGTCTCGACCAGCGATTTCGGGTTGAAGCAGGCCTACGTTGCTCTGCGCGCTCCGGTCGGGAACGGCATTGACTTCAAGATCGGCACCTTCGACACCATCATCGGTTACGAAGTGTACCATTCGGGCAACAACCCGAACTACACCCGCTCGTACGGTTACACGATGGAATCGACCCAGCACACGGGCGTGATGGGCACCTACCAGTTCTGCAAGGAATTCGGAATCGCCCTCGGGATTGCCAATACCCACAACTCCGGGATCAACAACCGTGCTTGGTTGGGAGATGCGACGAGGTCTGAAACCTACAAGACCTACATGGGCGCCGCCACCCTGACAGCTCCCGACTCCTGGGGCTTCCTGGCCGGTTCAACCCTCTATGTTGGCGCCATCAACGGCTTCAACACGGCGGCCGTAGGTACCGCCACGGGCGACAACCAGACTGCCTTCTATGCCGGAGCGACCGTCAATACTCCGGTCAAGGGTTTGAAGGCCGGTGTGTCCTACGACTACCTGGGTGGACACAACACCGGTGGCAAGGGCAACAAGTTCTGGGCTGACGCAGCTTCGCTGTACCTGTCCTACCAAGCCACGGAGAAGCTGAGCCTGCATGGCCGTGCTGAGTACTTTTGGTACCAGCAAAACGGATCGGGCGGTATCGCGGCGGGTCTGCCGGACAAAATCCTTGCGCTTACAGGCACCGTCCAATACGACCTGTGGGCCAATGTGCTGAGCCGGCTGGAATTCCGCTGGGACCACCAGGCCAATGGCACCGGGCGCTTGTTCAACGACGCCGACCGGGACGCCTTCCTGCTCGCGGCCAATATCATCTACAAGTTCTAAGCTGACTTCACAGCTTCCCAAACCCCTCCCGGGAAAAACCGGGAGGGGTTTTTTGTTGGACCTCAATCTCGATCGTTTGGCTCAGGCGAATCCGAAAGCGCCGCGCCTGCATTCCAGCAGCCTGGTCGAATAATCGCGCCCGCCCGCCGGTCTGTTGGACATGACCTTGAAACGCCTCCCTGAGTCCGCCGTGATGGTTTCGACTATTCTGTGCCTCGGCGCCACCGTACTCCCAGCCGCGGAAACCCAATTCGACAACTCGAAATACCCTCCGCGCCCCAAGCGGGCCGACACCTTCGTCGGCATCCACTTCGATTTCCACGCCGGCCCTGACTGCAAAGAGATCGGCAAGAACACCACGCCGGCGATGGTCGAGAGCATCATCGACCTCGTCCACCCGGACTACCTCCAGATCGACTGCAAAGGCCACCGCGGGCTGTCAAGTTACCCGACCAAGGCCGGCAACCAAGCGCCGGGCTTCGTCGGTGATCCGTTGCGCGTGTGGCGCGAGGCCACGGCCCGGCGCGGCGTCTCGCTCTACATGCACTACTCCGGCGTGTGGGACAGCGAAGCCATCCTCAAGCACCCGACGTGGGGCGCGATCAATGCCGACGGCAAGACCAACGGCAACGCCACGTCGTTCTGGAGTCCCTACGCCGATCAGTTGCTCATCCCGCAATTGCGCGAGTTGGCTGGCGTCTATGGCGTGGATGGCGCGTGGATCGACGGCGAGTGTTGGGCGTCGGTGCCGGACTACAGCGCGGCGGCGCTCAAGGCGTTCCGCGAAACCACCGGCATTCAAGACGTGCCGCGCAAGGCCGGCGAGCCGCACTGGTTTGAGTTTCTCCAGTTCCACCGCGAAGCCTTCCGCAACTACCTCCGCCACTACCTCGCCGAGGTGAAGAAGACGCATCCCGACTTCGAGTTGTGCAGCAACTGGGCCTACACCGACCACATGGCCGAGCCGGTGAACGCGCCGGTGGATTTTCTGTCGGGCGACTACTCGCCGGAGGACAGCGTGAACTCCGCCCGCCTGTCCGGGCGCTACCTCGTGCGCCAGGGCAAGACGTGGGACTTGATGGCCTGGAGTTTCTCGCGCAACCCCGGCAAGAACGGATCGAACCAGAAAACCGCCGTGCAGTTGCAGCGCGAAGCCGCCGTGGTGGTGGCGCTGGGCGGCGGCTTCCAGGCTTACATCACCCAGAAGCGCGACGGCTCGATTCGCGAGGAGCGCATTCCTGTCATGGCAGAGGTGGCAAAGTTCTGCCGCGCCCGCCAGGCGATCTGCCACCACGCCGAACCCGTGCCGCAGGTCGCGCTGCTGCTCTCCACCGCGGGGCACTACCGCCGGATCAACGGGCTGTTCAACCGCGACCTCTCGCGCGTGAGCGGCGCGCTGCAAGTTCTGCTCGAAAGCCAGCACTCGGTCGAGGTCGTCGGCGAACACCAACTTGCAGGCCGCTTGGCGGAGTATCCGCTCATCGTCGTGCCGGAATGGGAATACTTGGAGCCGAAGTTCAGGGACGACTTGGCCGCCTACGTGAAGGGCGGAGGTAACTTGCTGCTCATCGGGCCGAAGACCGCCGCCCTGTTCCAGGCGGAACTCGGCGTCACGCTGGAAGGCGAGCCGGCTGCAAAAGCTCAACAACTCGCCCACAACGCCGCGCTGGCTCCGATCAAGGGCCTGTTCCAAGCGGTGAAGCTTGGGGCGCAAGCCACGGCCTTCGGCAAACTGCAGGCCACCGGCGATGCCAACTCCGCCTCGCAGCCGGCGGCCTCCCTCGCTCCGCTGGGGAAAGGGAAAATCGCCGCCGTCTATTTCAGTCTCGGCCAAAGCTACCCCGGCGCTCGGAGCGTGGTGGTGCGCCAGTTCACGCGCGATCTTGTGCGGCAACTCTTCCCCAAGCCGAGGGTCGAAGTGAGCGGCTCGTCCGATGTGGACGTGTCCCTCGCGCGCAATCACGGCAAGCTGCTCGTCAATCTCGTCAACACCTCCGGCCCGCACCAGACGGAGCCGATCGTTGAGAGCATCGCGCCGGTCGGACCGCTGGACATCACGATCCGCACGCAGACCAAGCCGGCGCGGCTGACTCTGGAGCCGGGCGGCCAAGTACTGGCGTTTGACTATCGCGACGGCGAAGCGCGGACGACCGTGCCGCGTGTGGAGATCCACAGCGTCGTCGTAGTGGAATGAAGTGCCCCGGCACTTGTCGGGCGCAAACGGGCGTGTAGGTTTCGCGTGCCGATCCAGCGTCTTGTATCGATGCCCAACGCGAACACATCCAACGGAGCCGCCCGCGGCGGGTTCCAGCCTTACATTCCGGCCCACGCCTCGATGCGCGAATTCACGTTGCGCGCCGTGATCGTCGGGACGCTGCTGGGGATGGTATTCGGCGCCTCGTCGCTTTACCTGGTGCTCAAGGTCGGTCTCACCGTCAGCGCGTCCATTCCGGTGGCGGTGATCTCGCTGGCGCTGTTCCGGCTGTGGTCCAAGTTCGGTGGGCGCGATTCCACCCTCCTCGAAAACAACATTGTCCAGACCGCGGGTTCGGCGGGCGAGTCGATCGCCTTTGGCGTAGGCGTGACGATGCCGGCCATCATGATCCTGGGCTTCGATCTCGACGTGGCCCGCGTGACGTTGGTCGGCTTGCTGGGCGGGTTGCTCGGCGTCTTGATGATGATCCCGCTGCGCCGAGCGTTGATCGTCCAGCAGCACGGTACGTTGAAGTACCCGGAGGGCACCGCTTGCGCGGAAGTTCTGAAGGCAGGCGCGAACGAGGAATCCCGCGCCGTGGCGGAGCACGGAACGCCGGTCCCGCGCGAGCCTGAATCCTTGGCCACCGGGAGCCGGAGCGTGGCGCGCCCAGCCGGAGGGGTTTCCGCCACCACCATCTTCACCGGCTTCGCCGTTGGGCTGGCTTACAAGACCCTCATGTCGGCCTTCAAAGTCTGGAAAGACGTTCCAGAGAAAGTCTTTGGCGCGCCGCTCAAGGCTGGCTCCATCTCGGCGGAAATTTCTCCTGAGCTTCTGGGTGTCGGCTACATCATTGGGCCGAAGATTTCCAGTGTCATGATGGCGGGCGGCGCGCTCTCGTATCTACTCCTGATCCCGCTGATCAAGTTCTTCGGCGAAGGCATGAGCGCCGCGGTGCCGCCGGGCTTGGTGCCGATCAAAGACATGGATCCGCACGCCATCCGTGGCGCCTATGTCCTCTACATCGGTGCGGGTGCGGTGGCGGCGGGAGGCATCATCAGCCTGCTCCGGTCGCTGCCTATCATCCTGCATGGCCTGCGCTCCGGGCTGTCTGACTTCAAGTTGGCCGCGGGCGCGCCCGGCTCCGTGGTCCGCACCGAGCGGGACCTCCCGATGACATTTGTGGCCGTAGGCTGTCTGGCGTTGGTCGGGGCCATTCTCGCGGCGCGCACGTTGGAGATGAACCTGCTGGGCGCGGTGCTCATCGTGTTGTTCGGCTTCCTGTTCGTCACGGTGTCGTCGCGGCTGACCGGCGAGATCGGGTCGTCGTCGAATCCGATCTCCGGCATGACCGTGGCCACGCTGCTGCTGACCTGCCTGCTGTTCGTGATCGTGGGCAAGACCGGCGGGATGGCTTACGTGACCGCCCTGTCCGTGGGCGGCATCGTGTGCATCGCGGCGTCCAACGGCGGCACGACTTCGCAGGACTTGAAGACGGGCTACCTCGTGGGCGCGACGCCGCGGCTGCAGCAGATTTCCATTTTGATCGGCTCCGCGGCGAGCGCCTTGATGCTGGGGCCGATCCTGCTCGGCTTGAACGACGCTGCGACGGTGTATGTGCCGGCGGCGAAAGTCGCGCCTGGGTTGCGCGCGCCGGCAGAGGCGCGGCTCGGTCCGGCGGAAACGCTGCGCGGTCCGCAGGCGAAGGACGATCCGAGCTCTTACCGCGTCTGGCAGAAGACCGACGGCCTCGGCGGCCCGCCGGGAAAGTATCTGGTGAACGGCTCCGGCGCCGCGGTGTGGCTGGTTGATCCCGGAATCAACGGCACGGAGAAGACGCGGCCCGACGGCACGGAGGTGCGGAAGTTCGACGCGCCCAAAGCCACGTTGATGAGCTACATCATCAAGGGCATCCTCGACCGCAAGCTGCCGTGGGCGCTGGTGCTCTTCGGAGTGATGATCGCGGTGGTGCTGGAGTTGTGCGAGGTGTCGTCGCTGGCGTTCGCGGTGGGCGTGTATCTGCCGATCTCGTCGTCCACCCCGATCTTCGTGGGCGGCCTGGTGCGTTGGCTGGTGGATCGGCGGATGCGCCACGAGTTGCGCGAACACCAACTCGACGAAGCCGAACTCGCCGCCGAGAGCGACAAAAGCCCCGGCGTCCTGCTGGCCAGCGGCTACATCGCCGGCGGGGCCATCGCCGGGATCGTGATCGCCTTTATGGCTGGCGCCCTCAGCAAGCTGGACACGGCGATCACCAAATGGGCCGAGGCGAGCAATCCGTTCTTCGCCGGCCCGCAAGCGGATTGGTTGGCGATGCTCCCGTTCACGGTGCTGACGGCGCTGCTATATCTCACGGGCAGAGGAGCGGTGATGAGAGGGCAGCGGTTGCCGGAACGGGGAAACGCTGTGGTGAAGAGTTGAAGCGTTGCAGGGTGAAAGAGGCTACGCCATCGGGCTGAAGCCGCCCGTCGAAGCCGCTTCAACGCTTCATCTCCGCATCACCAATCCGCTCAACCAAATCCTCCACGACCCAGTTGCGCCGCTCTTGCGACAACTCGTCGGCCGCGGCGCCGTGTTGCCAGACGGCGTACCGCACGGCGGTGTCCGCCGCAGTGGCGACGACTGCGGGCTGGGCCAGCCAGCCGGCGAGATAGCCTGCCAGCACGTCGCCACTGCCGCCCTGGGCGAGATCGGGATTGCCGGAGGAATTCACAACCAGATCACCGCCCGCGCGCCCGACGAGCGTTTGATGTCCCTTGAGCACGACCATGCAGCCGCCGAAACGGGCCGACAGCTCTCGTGCCGCCTGCTCGCGATCGGCCTGCACTTCGGCCACACCGCACCGGAGCAGCCGCGCCGCCTCGCCCGGATGGGGCGTGATCACGCGGATCGCCTGCCGCGGCACCGGCTCGCCCGGGGGCAACCAGTCCAGCGCGCTGGCATCGACGATCACCGGCTGCTCGAAATCCGTCCAAAGCCGCGTCAGGACATTGCGCAACGAAACCGGCAAATCCGGCGCTGCCAAGCCCGGCCCCGCGAGCACCGCGGTGAAGTTCTCGAAGCTCTGCGCCGTCTCAAACGGCCGTACCATTACGGCCTGCAACTGCGACGCCACCGGCGCATAGACGTCCTCTTGCGGAAGCAGGGTGATGAGGCCGGGCTGCGCCCGTTGTGCGCCGCGGGCCGCCAGCACCGCTGCGCCGTGAAAGCCCCGGCTGCCGGCGAGGACCGCGAGATGGCCGAAGGTGCCTTTGTGTCCGCCCGCCGGACGCGGCGGCGGAAAGCAGGTGAAATCCTCCGGCAGCGTCCACCAAGCGGAGACGGACGAATGAGGAATGGCGAAGGAAGGACTCTTGACGCCGAAGTCTTCCTTCGTCGGATCGTGCCCGCCCTCCGGCCTCCGGCCTCCGGCCTCCAGTTTTACCAACCCAATGTCCGGCGCCACCTTCAGCCTTCCGACGAATGAAACTGCCCCCGGCGCAAACAGCCCGTGTTTGGGCGCGCCGAGCGTGAGAGTGACGGTCGCACGGATGGCGGCCCCCGCCACCGCGCCAGATTCCACGTTCAGGCCGGAGGGGTTGTCCACCGAGAGCACGGGCAGGGCCGCGTCGTTGACGTGTTGAATGAGTCGGCACCAGTCGGCGTCGAGGGGCCGGTTCAGGCCGATGCCGAACAACCCGTCGATGACCAACGCGGGCCGATGCTCCAACGCTGCCGTCACGGGAGCGAGCGCCGCCTTCGGCTCAGCCACGTTGATCAGTTCCACTCGCCGTCCGTTGAGATGCGGCTGCGCAAGCCGGGCGTCGTCCCCATTGTGACCTTTGCCAGCGAGGATGAGGACAGTGTCGCCGACGCGGGTAAGCCGGAGTGCATATCGAGCGGCAATCTCGCCGACCCGGGCGATCACGGCCTGCTCCGTCTGGCCACTGGCCCAGGTGGCCCGTTCCCATTCGCGCATTTGCGCCACGGTGATGATTGGCACAGGCATGGGCGGACGGTGGCAGGAAACGTCCGCGGCGGGAAGGCCAAACCAGAAGGCGAAATCTGGTCCATGCGTCTGGTCCTTGAGTTGCTTCGGCCTGGACTCCATGACCGTGAAAAAAAATTTGGAAAAAAGTTCACAGACCTCTTGACAAGAAAACTCATTTCCGTATTCTTTGGCCAGTTCTTTGAAGGATTTTGATTCGGGTGACAGCACGTTTCTTCAGCGGGGTTCTCCACCCCCACCTCCTTGGCGTCTGTCGCCCGAATCGTTTTTTTGGGGTGGAACATCCTCAACTTAGCCGTTGACTTGAAAGCTGGGTTCTCAATATGTTCCGCCTCCCGTTGTGCGGGGGCGTAGCTCAATTGGTTTAGAGCGCTGCCCTGTCACGGCAGAGGTTACGGGTTCGAGCCCCGCCGCTCCCGCCACTTGTTCAGAGGTTTTTCCTGGCCAGCGCACTCAGAAAAGATCCTGCCGCCCCGGCAGGACTCCGCCCTTCTCGATCAGCCGAAAGAAAGACTCGCCCGGACAACTCCAGCGCGTAACCTGCCGGCGACATGAACACTGCGCTTTCCCTCCTTCGCAACGGCTGGCTTGAGGCCGGCGCCTTGGTCGCTTTCTCAACCTGCCCTCTGTTGGGCGCGGACGATGCTTTTCGTGTCGATGCTGACTTCGCCGGTGGCAACATCCAGGTGGTGGAGAGGCGAGGGGACCGTGTCTTCATTGCACCAGACCAACGTGACACCCAGGCCGGCCAGTGGTGGTTCAATTGGAGTTTCCGGCTCCGGGCCGTGGCCGGGCAGCCGGTGACGTTCGTCTTCACGGGCAAAAACCCCTTCGGCGTTCGTGGCCCGGCGAGGAGTCTGGACGGGGGCACGACTTGGGAATGGATGGGAGGGTCGGCGGTACGATCCCTCCAACACGACGGCCAACCGGCTTGGTCGTTTGTGGGCCGTGTGCCGACAGGAAAAGAGGAGGTCCGGTTTGCGTTCTGCCCGCAGTATCTCGAAAGCCACCTTCGCACTTGGCTGGCCCGGCACGCCAAGGACCCGTCGCTGAGCGTGGAGGCCCTTTGCCGCAGCCGCAAAGGCCGGCCGGTGGAGCTGCTGCGCGCGGGCTGTCTGGATCAGACCAAAGCGCACGGCGTGGTCTTGCTGACGAGCCGGCACCACTGCTGCGAGGCGATGGCCACCTACGCCGTCGAGGGTTTCCTGGAAACCGTGCTGGCGGATGACGCCGCAGGCCGCCGTTGGCGCGAGCGATGGCAGGTCATCGCGGTGCCGTTCATGGACAAGGACGGTGTGGAGGAGGGCGACCAAGGCAAGTTCCGCCGGCCTCACGATCACAACCGCGACTACAACACCCAGCCGCTCTATCCCGAAGTCGCGGCCTTGATGAAACTCGGCGCCTCGCTCCAGGCTCGGGTGGTCGCCACGATGGACCTGCATTGTCCGTGGATTCGGGGCGAGTGGAATGATCGGGTTTACATCGTGGGATCGTCGGACAAAGCCACCTGGGAAAACCAGAAGGCCTTCGGAGAAGTCCTTCAGCGGGTTCAGCGCGGCCCGATCCGCTTCAGGGCCGCAGACTGCCTGGCCTTCGGCACGGCCTGGAATACGGCGAAGAACACGACCCAAGGGAGAACGTGCAGTGGTTGGACGAGCGAGAGGTTTCCGGCGGCGCGTCTGACCACCACCATCGAGATCACCTACGCCGACGCTTTGGGCATCGAGGTCAACGCAACCAGCGCTCGGGCGCTAGGCCGTGACATGGCGGTCGCGCTACTGGAACATCTGGACACTTCGTCCCCCAGCCGGTAACAGGAATGCGAGAAGTTGACCGAAGATGCGGGTCAAGAGCAACTCATCGCTTCAAGAGGCACCGGCGCAAAACGGCCATGGGATCCGGCAAAAGCTGGAGTCTCCACGGTGTCCTTCTCCACGGGACCAGTCCTGGCGTACGCTGCCGCCCCGCCCAGCGCCAAGCAGAAGACAAAAGCGACGGCGAACCAAACGGCCAGTAGTGTCATCACGATCATGCTCCCTTGCCAGCAGGTGATGTTCCAAGAGACGGGTGGATGTCCTACGCCACAGGCGATGAGCCGCAAAACCTCGATTTCACTGATGAAAACTCCCCACAACACCGGAACGACGAGCCGGAAGCTGGACTGCGGTTGGCACGGCGTCTGTCTGCCATCGAGGCAAGTCTGTCCGTCCGCAAGACAACACGCTCTTGCGTCCGCGCCCACTTTCGAGCTTGCTACGTTTCACCGGCATCCGTTGAACTACCGCCAGCCATCGTGAAACAGATCGCGCAATACCAGGACGGGCGTCTCGAACTTCAGGAAGTCCCCACGCCCATCCCGCCTCCCGGCGGCGTTCTGGTGCGCACCACCCACTCCGTCATCAGTGCTGGCACCGAACGCATGAAAGTCGAGCAGGCCCGCATGAACCTGCTGCAAAAGGCCCGCGCGCGCCCCGACCAAGTCCGCAAGGTCTTCGACACCGCCCGCAATCTCGGCTGGCGTGCGGCCTTCGAGAAAGTGCAGAACCGGCTCGAAACCCCCACGCCGCTGGGTTACAGCGCGGCCGGCGTGGTGGTGCAAGTCCATCCGGCCAGCACGCGCTTCCGCGTCGGCGACCGCGTGGCCTGCGGCGGCAACGAGTGCGCGCTCCACGCCGAGTTCATCGCCGTGCCCGACTTGCTGGTGGCGCGCGTGCCGGACGCGGTGGAGAACTGGCAGGCGGCCTACACTACGCTGGTGTCCATCGCGCTCCAGGCGGTGCGGCAACTCGAACCCGCCCTCGGCGACCGCGTGCTCGTGATGGGCCAGGGCTTGATCGGCCTGCTGGTGACCGCGCTGCTGCGCGCCAACGGTTGCCGGGTGATGGCCGTCGATCTCGCCGCCGCCCGCGCGCCGTTCTGCCGCGCGATGGGCGCGGAGCAAGTCGTCATTATCGACCAGCAGAACCTTGCCGATGAAGTCCGCGCGTGGGCCGACGGCTACGGGGCCGACGCCGTCGTGCTTTGCACCTCCACGCCAAGCAACACGCCAGTCGAGCAATCAGTCGAGGCGTTGCGCGACCGTGGCCGGCTCGTCATTGTCGGCAACACCAAAACCGAGCTGCTCTGGAAGCACTGCTACGAAAAGGAAATCGACGTGCGCTACTCGCGCTCCTACGGGCCGGGCCGCTACGATCCGGCCTACGAATGGGGCGGCTGCGATTATCCCATCGGCTACGTGCGCTGGACCGAGCAGCGCAACTTCGAGGCCGCCCTGCACCTGATGGCCACGGGCCAATTGGACCTCGCGGCCCTCACCACGCGGCGCGTGCCGTTCGCCGGGGCGCTCGACGTGTATCGCGATCTGCTGGCCGATGGGACGAAGGACGTGGGAGTGGTACTGGAGTACGGGGAGGCTGACGCTTTTGTTCAAAGTCCAAAGTTCAAAGTTCAAAATTCTCCGGTGGCAGGCGAGGGAGCGGATTTCAAATCTGACATTTCAAATCTAAAATTGTCCACACCCATCAACCGTCTCGACGTGATCGGCGCCGGGAATTTTGCCCGGACGATGCTCTTGCCGCATCTCAAGGGGAGGATTGCTTTCGGCACCATCGTCAATGCCACGGCGCTGAGTGCCAATCATGTCAGGACCAAGTTCGAGTTCGCCGACGCGGCGACGGATGCGGCGGCGGCGCTGACATCCTCCGCCGACGCCCGCGCCGTGCTCATCGCCACGCGCCACCACTTGCACGGGCCGCTGGTGGTCCAGGCGCTGGAGGCGCACCGCCACGTCTTCGTGGAGAAGCCGCTTTGCCTGACGCGTGAAGAGTTGGCCCAGATCGACGCCGCGGTGGCGCGGAGCCAGGGGACGGTCCAGGTCGGTTTCAACCGACGCTTCGCGCCGGCCAGCGTGGAACTCAAGCGGCAGCTTGCCCTTTGTGCCGGGCCGAAGTCCTGCGCCTATCGCGTCATGGCCGGCGCGCTGGACCCGAAGCACTGGTATGCGAACCACGCCGAGAGCGGCGGGCGCGTGCTGGGCGAGGCCTGCCACTTCCTGGATTTCTTCTGCTTCCTCTTCGACGCGAAGCCGGTCCGCGTGTTCGCCCAGACGACCTGGCCCGCCGCGGGACGGCTGCCCTTTCCCGACAGCGTGGCGGCGCAGGTGGAATTCGCCGACGGCTCCGCGGGCCAATTGATTTACAGCGCGGAAGGCGACGCGGGCTTTCCGAAGGAAACCGTCACCGTCTTCGGCGCTGGTCTGGTGGGGGAGATCACGAACTTCCAGAAACTGGTGCTCCATCGCGGGCGCAAGCAGCACAGTTCCTCGCACGCCTCCAAAGGCCACGCGGAGGAGATGGCGGCGTGGTGCGCCTTCCTGCGCGGCGACGCGGAGCATCCGCTGCCGTATGCGCAATCGCGCGCAAGCATGGCACTGACATTCGCCGTGCTGGAGTCCATCCAACAAGCGCAGGCGGTCGCCGTGTCATAGCGAACCGCCCTACGCCTTCTTCGCCGGTCCCGTGCTCTCGCGGACGATGAGTTCGGCGCTGAGCCGGCGGGTCTGAGGTTTCTCGCCCCGCAGGAGAGCGAGCATGGCTTCCATGGCGGCCTCGCCCAGACGGTATTTGGGCTGGCTGATCGTCGTGAGGGGCACGCGGAAATGTTCGCTCGTGAGAATGTTGCCGAAGCCGGTCACGGAGATGTCCTCGGGAATCCGCTGGCCCTGTTTCAAGAACACTTCCGCGGCGCCAATGGCGATGAGATCGTTGACCGCCTGAACCGCCGTCACTTGCGGCGCTTCGCCGATCAGTTGCAACGCGGCTTTGGAGCCTTCTTCGATCGTGGTACCGCCAGGGAAGATGAGCTTGTCGTCCACCTCCAGGTTGGCTTGGCGCAGGGCGCGGCGGTAACCTTCGAGGCGCTCGATCGACCACGGTGCGTCCTGCCGTCCGGTGAAGAAGGCGATCCGGCGATGGCCCAGCGCCAGCAAGTGCCGGGTGACTTCAAAGCTGGCGGCGACGTCGTCCGTCTCCACGGCGGTGAACTGTTCGCAGAACGGCGCGCGGTGGCCCAGGATCACGGTGGGCGTGCCTTGGGTGACGATCCGTTCGTAGGCGGGCGCCTTGGGTTCAAGGCGGTACACGGGAGAGATGAACAGGCCATCCACCCGCCGGGAAAGCAGGCGCTGGATAGAGGCGGCCTCGCGGTGCGGCAGGTTGAGCGAGTGGGCGAAAATCACCTCGTAGCCCAGTTCGTGCGCGTGTTCTTCAAGGGCCAGCAGGATACGGGCGTAGATGGGATTCGTGAGCGAGGAGATGACGACGCCGAACAGCTTCGTGTGGCCGCTGCGCAAGGACCGCGCCGCCACATCGGGCATGTAGCCGAGTTCGTCGGCGATCTTCTGGATGCGGGCCTTGGTGGCGGCCGAGATGTCCTTCGCGTCGCGGAGGGCCTTCGAAACGGTCATCACCGAAACCCGGGCCTGCACGGCGATGTCTTTCAACCGAATCATAGAGGGAGGGGAGACGGCAGCAGGCAGAATGAAGAAGGCCGGCGGGCTGCGCCGCGCGCCACGCGGCTCCCCTTCTGCATTCTGCATTCTGTATTCTGCAGAGCTTCTTTCAGAACGGTAGCAGCCGACGTGAGGAGGCTCTGTTTCCCTTGGAGTTTGAGCCTCCTCACGTCGGCTGCTACGGAGTTTTGAAAGCGCCTCTGCATTTCAGACGTTGGTTCCGCTCCAGTGGAGTTTGCGTTGCAGGGTTTCAAAGAAACAGGCCCCGCCGGGATTCAGCAGCCGGATGCCGGCGCGGCTGCGGCGCACTTCGATGAAATCGCCGGCCTCCATCGGCAACTGCACCTGGCCGTCGGCGGTCACAATGGTTTCCACGCGTTCGCTCAGCACCTGCACCTTGACCACGGCGCTCAGCGGCACGATCACCGAGCGGTTCGAGAGCGTGTGCGGGCAAATCGGCGTGAGCGTGAGCACCTCGGCGTTCGGGCTGACAATCGCCCCGCCAGCCGCGAGCGAGTAAGCCGTCGAGCCGGTCGGCGAACTGATGATGAGGCCGTCACAGCGGTAGTCCGTGAGCACTTGCTGATCGACCCACACGCGCACTTCAATGAGCCGCGAGGAGCCGCCGCGGCTGACCACGAAATCATTGAGGGCCTGTTCCGTGAACGGCTGCGCGCGGGCCGTGCCCGAGGCCGCGATGAGCGGGCGTACTTCGGTCGAGTAGTCGCCGGCCCAGACTTTACGCAAGGCGCCGGCCACTTCGCCCGACGGGACATGCGTGAGGAAGCCCAGCCCGCCCACCTTCACACCCAGAATCGGCGTGGGCAGGCCGGCCACTTCGCGCGCCACGCGCAGCATGGTGCCGTCGCCGCCGAACACCAGCAGCAAGTCCGTGCCGCGGGCCAGTTCGGCGACGGTGGGCGTGGAGCCGCATTTCAGTCCGAAAAGCCGGGCCGTCTCGGCATCGGCACAGACGGAGCGGCCCGCCTGTTGGATGACGGCCGCGGCCCGTTGGACGAGGGCGCGCCGGGACACCTTGGCCGAGTTGGCCACCAGCCCGACGCGATTGATGTTGTCAGCGAGTCTTTTCAAGCAGCACCAGGAATTCTTTGTTGCCCGCCGGCCCCAGCAACGGGGATTCGGTCACGCCCTGCCAGGTCAATCCCGGCTGCGCGGCCACGAACTCCCGAAGTTCGGCCAGCACGCGCTCGTGGACGGCGGGATCGGTGATCACGCCGCGGCCTCGGTCGGCCTCGGCCCTGCCGGCCTCGAACTGCGGCTTGACGAGCGCGACGATCTTACCGGAGACGCGCAGGATTGCAACGGCGGCGGGGACCAAGTTCCGCAGGGAGATGAACGCGCAGTCAATGACCACCAGATCGACCGGGGTGAAGGGCGTGGGAAACGATGCCGGCGTGAGGTGGCGGGCGTTGGTCTTCTCCATCACGACCACGCGCGCGTCCTGTCGCAGTTTCCACGCGAGTTGGCCTTGGCCGACATCGACGGCATAGACTTTCGCCGCGCCGGCTTGAAGCAGGCAATCAGTGAACCCGCCCGTGCTGGCGCCGAGATCGACGGCGGTAAGGCCCGCGACCTCCAAGTGGAAATGCCGGAGGGCGTGCTCCAGCTTGTGGCCGCCGCGGCTGACGAATTTCTCCACGGCCGAGAGCGAGAGGGCGTCGCCGGCCTTGACGGAGTCGCCAGGCTTGCGCGCAGGCTGGCCGTTGACCAGCACCAAGCCCGCCATGATGGCGCGCTTGGCTTTCTCGCGGCTTTCGCAAAGGCCGCGGTCCACGAGTTCTTGGTCCAGCCGAGACATCGGCGGAGGGGAGAGTAGCGGGGAGGGAGGAGCGTTGTCACGGGGGACCATCGGTCAGATCGGTCGGATCAGTCCGATCCGTCCGATCCGAGGGGACGGCTCACTCCCGCGCCCCGCCCAACGTCACCCGTCGCTGGGCCTCGCGATAGCCGTGGTAGAAAAGGTCATTGTCACCGACGGCCTTTTGGATGCACTGGATCAGGAGCAGCATTTCCGAGCGGTTCACGACCAGGTGGACGCCAAGCTGGAAAGCCTGAATCGGGTTAAAGCTGGTGTAGGCGTCGCCCACCAAGACGAGCGTGGCGTGACGGCGCAAGTGCATCTGCGCACTCTGGAGGAAAGTGAGGCTGCGGTTCTCCGGCGCGCTGTCGGCCGCGAAGTTCTCCTCGATGACCACCACCTGATACGGCACCTGCAGGAAGTTGCTGATGAAGTCGCCGTGGGTCGCGGCCTGATGGACTTTGTAGCCCAGTTCGTTGAGCGCGGCCCTTGCCAGCTCCTGCCACTCGGGTGTGCTGAGGGCGAGGATGGCCGGCCGGTCGTTGACGCTGATGAAATCGAAGTTCGCGCTCATGGTCATCGAAGCTTGACGCTGGATCCGGTGGACATGGGCGGGGGCGCTTTCTTCGGCGGGGGCGGGGGAGAGCCTTTGGCGTGCGCGATGGCGTGCTGCTCGGCCAGGGCCGCCATGCGCAGGTTGCTCACGTTGGAAGTCAGTTCGCCGCGCCGCTTCTTGATGTTGTCGATGCCGCGCGTCACCGGGCCGCGCTTGCTGCAATAGAGCAGCGTCGTTTCCTCGGCAATGACCCCCTGCTCGAAGGCTTCGAGGCAGGACTGGTCGAACGTGCGCCAGCCGAACGGGTAACTCGCCTCAATGATCTCGTAGAACGACTTGCCCTCGCTCTCGCCGAGAATGATGCTTTCGCGCGTGCGGAGGTTCGAGCCCATGATCTCCAGCATGGCCTGGCGTCCGCCGCCCATCTTCGGCGCCAGCCGCTGGCCGATGACCCAGCGCAGGGTGTCGGCGAGGCGCTGCCGCACCTGCTCCTGCTCCTCCTGCTCGAACATGCCGAGGACGCGGTTGATGGTCTGGCCGGCGTCGATGGTGTGCAGTGTGCTCATGACCAGGTGGCCGGTTTCCGCGGCGCTGAGGGCGATCTCCACGGTTTCGCGGTCGCGCATTTCGCCAACGAGAATGATCTTTGGCGCCTGGCGCAACGCCGCCCGCAGGCCGTTGGGAAACGTGTCGAAATCCTGCCCCAGCTCGCGTTGGTTGATGGTCGAGGCCTTCTGCGTATGGACGAACTCGACCGGGTCCTCCAGGGTGACGACGTGGATAGGCCGGGATTCGTTGATCTCGTTGAGCAAGGCCGCGAGCGTGGTCGATTTGCCGGAGCCGGTCGCGCCCGTGACCAGGATCAGGCCGGTCTTCTCCCGCGCGACGTCATGGAAGATGTCCGGCATCTTGAGGTCCGCGAGCGTGGGAATCTTCGTGTTCAGCTTGCGCAGCACAATGGAGTAACTGCCGCGCTGAGCGAAGATGTTGACGCGGAAGCGCGCCTTGTCCGCCAGCGTGTAAGAGGTGTCGCAGGAGCCGGAGCGCAGCAAGTCATCCAGCAGCCGCGGGTTTCCGCCGATGAGATTCAAGGCCACCATTTCCGTCTGGAATGACGTCAGACGCTCCAAGGGCGGTTCGCAGGGGACCGGATACAACGTGCCATCGGCTTCCACCTGCAGCGGGCGGTCCACGGTGAAGAGCAGATCGGACACCTCCTTCTGCGAATCGAGCATCGTGCTCAGGATGTAATCAAGCTCGTTGCGGCGCATGGGAAATCAAGCGGTCACGTGATGGCATCGTCGTCCAGCGGCGGCGCGCTGAGAAACGGGCGGAATTTCTTCTTGTCGAGGCATTTTTCGTAAGCCTCGTCCGGGGAGATGCGCTTCATGCGGATGTGCTCCATGATGGCGTCGTCCAGCGGCTGGTTGCCGAGTTTCTTGCCGACCTGGATCATGCCCGGAATCTGGTGCGTCTTGCCTTCGCGCACGAGGTTCGAGATGGCGGTGGTGAAGACCAGGATTTCCAGCGCCGCCACGCGCCCCTTGCGGTCGATGCGTTTGAAGAGGTTCTGCGCCACGATGCCGCGGAGCGATTCCGAAAGCGTGGCGCGAATCTTGTTCTGCTGGTCGGCGGGGAAAACGTCGATGATGCGGTCCACCGTCTTGGCCGCGCTCTCCGTGTGCAGCGTGCCAAACACCAGGTGGCCGGTGCTGGCCGCGGTGATGGCCAACTCGATGGTTTCCAGGTCGCGCATTTCCCCGACCAGGATGATGTCCGGATCTTCGCGCAGCGCCCCGCGCAAGGCCGCGGAAAAGCCCTTCGTGTGGATGCCCACTTCGCGGTGGTTGACCAGGCAGCCCTTGCTTTGATGCACAAACTCGATCGGGTCCTCGATGGTGATGATGTGCTCCTTCCGGTTCTTGTTCGCGTGGTCCACCATCGCCGCCAGCGTGGTGGACTTGCCGGAGCCGGTCGGGCCGGTGACCACGATCAGGCCGCGGTGGAGCATGGCGAATTTTTTCAGCACCGGCGGCAACGGCGCGTCGAGCTTCTCAAAATCCTCAAAGGACAAGACCTTGCTGGGAATCTGCCGGAAGACCGCCCCGATGCCGTGCTTCTGGTTGAAAAAGTTCGCGCGGAACCGCGACACCTCCGGGATTTCGTAGCCGAAATCGACGTCGCCGGTTTCCTCGAAGACCTTGATCTTGTACTCGGCCGTGATCTCGTAGAGCATGGCTTTGAGGGCGTCGTTCTCCAGCGGGGGATAGTCCACGCGCTGCAGTTCGCCATTGATCCGCAAAATCGGCGGGTTGCCCGACGACAAATGCAGGTCAGAGGCCTTCTGCTCCAACATCAAGTTGAAGAAAGCGTCGATCTTCGCCATACAAGGACTAACAACGGCACGAGCCGGCGCAAACTTGAGCAAGCCCCAACATCATCGCGGCGCGTTGACGGAACTGATCCGGCGCGAAATCGACGCGCACGAAACGGTCCCGTTCGCGCGCTTCATGGAGCTGGCGCTCTACGCCCCAGGGCTGGGTTACTACGAGCGGGACAAGGTGCCGATCGGACGCGGTGGGGACTTCTACACCAGCGTGAGTGTGGGCAGCTTGTTCGGAGAATTGCTCGCGTTTCAGTTGGCGGAGTGGATCACGGAATGCGGAATGCGGAATGCGGAGTGCGGAATGGGTGCGGCACGAGTTCAGCTCGTCGAAGCCGGCGCGCATGACGGGCGGCTGGCGGCCGACATCCTCGGCTGGATGCGGCGACAGCGACCGGATGTGTTGGGCCGCCTGGAGTACTGGATCATCGAACCCTCGGCGCAGCGACGCCAGTGGCAGGAGAAGACCCTGGTGGAATTCCTTCCTGGCGTCCGTTGGGCGGATGCCGCCTTCCGCATTCCGCAGAGCCTTTTTCAAAGCTGTAGCAGCCGACGTGAGGAGGCTCCGTTTCCCTTGAAGCTTGAGCCTCCTCACGTCGGTTGCTACGGAGTTTTGAAATCGCCTTCGCCCTCCGCCTTCCAGATTCTCTTCTGCAACGAACTGCTCGACGCCCTGCCTGTCCACCGCCTCGGCTGGGACGCGCAGCAGCAGCAATGGTTCGAGTGGCATGTGACGTGGTCCCAGGACCGCTTCGTCTGGGCACGGCGTCCGCTGGCCAGCGACTTGACGCCGGCCCTCCGTCGTTTGCCCGCTGCTCTCTGCTCCGCTTTGCCTGACGGCTACACCGTGGAAATTTCCCCCGCAGCCGTGCAGTGGTGGCGCGACGCCGCCTCCTTTCTGAAACAGGGAAAGCTCCTCGCGATCGACTACGGCCTGACCGAAGAGGAGTGGTTGGCACCGCATCGCCCGCAAGGCACGCTGCGCGCCTACCAGCAACACCACCAAGGCAACGATGTTCTCGCCGATCCCGGCGGACAGGACCTGACCGCGCACATCGACTTCACCGCGCTCCAGCGCGCGGGAGAAGCGGCGGGGCTGAAGACGGAGGCGTTGGTTTCCCAGGGCCAATTCATGGTCGGCATTGCCTCGCGCGTCTGGGCGGCGCCGGCCTCGTTCCCAGCGTGGACGCCCGCGCGCACCCGCCAGTTCCAGACGCTCACGCATCCGGAGCATCTGGGGAGCCGGTTCCGCGTGCTCATCCAATCGCGGGGCAACGCGAGGCTTGCTTGAGCGGGCAGTTCCCGGCAGTGGATCCACAAGTTGGCGGTGCGAGAACGTCGCCTGCCAATGTCTCACACTTTGCAGAGTGTGAGACACACTCCGCTTGACCATGCGCTCGCTGGGACTGAGTCAGGGCTGCATCAAGCTCCCACCCGGCGCGCTGGGTAGCGCAGGTTTTCAACCTGCCGTATCGCCGACTTGCAGTCGGCAAAGCCGTGAAACTTCCAGCCGGCTGGCTTCTTCCAACGCTCGCCGGTTGGAAAACCGGCGATACGGCAGACTCGAAAGTCTGCGCTACGAGTGCTCCCGAGCCGAGCTTGATGCAGCCTTGGAACTGAATGCTGGGCGTGGCCTGCTTGGACGCATTCGAGCGAGCGCCCCTGGTCCAGCCCACGGGACCGACCACTCGTAGAGGCGCCGAGTTCCGAACGTGAGAGAGATTCTGCTGGCCTTTCTTCAGCGGCCTGCGGACTATCCCAGCCCGTTGAAACCGTTTGCCGATGCGCTGGCGGACGCCACCACGTCGCAAACCAGCACGACCGTTATGAACACACCGACTTCAATTGCTTCGTCCCCGGAACGCCACCTCTCCCGCCGCAGTTTTCTCCGCCATTCCTCGCTCGCGATGGCCGGCGCGGCGGCCGCCTCGCAATTGCCTTTTGCCCTCACCAGCCACGCGGCGCCCGATGACCCCATCCGCATCGGCGTGATCGGCTGCGGCGGGCGCGGCACCGGCGCCGTACTCAATGTCCTCGGCGCGGCCACCAAAGTCATTTATCCCAGCGCGGGCTTCCACACCGAGGACGTGGACAAGAGCGCCAAGGTCACGAACAAGAGCGTCGCCGTCGTGGCGCTGGCGGACGTGTTCCCCGACCGCCTCGCGCGCTGTCGCGAGAACTTGCAGGCCCTTCAGATCAACATCCCGGACGACCACTGCTTCACCGGCTTCGACAGCTACAAGCAACTCCTCGCCCTGCCCGACGTGAATTACGTCATCATGGCCACGCCGCCGCATTTCCGCCCGGCCCACCTCAAAGCCGCCATCGAGGCCGGCAAGCACTGCTTCATTGAGAAGCCAGCCGCCGTGGACGGCCCCGGCGTGCGCCTGTTGCTGGAGGCCGGCGAACTGGCCAAGCAGAAGAACCTCGGCATCGTGGCCGGCACGCAACGCCGCCATGGCCGCGGCTACCAGGAGGCGATCAAGCGCATCCGCGACGGCGCGCTGGGCGACCTGATCTACGGCCGCTGCTACTGGAACGGCGGGGAGATTTGGGTCATCGACCGCAAGGACGGCTGGAGCGACATCGAGTGGCAGCTTCGCAACTGGAACTATTTCACCTGGCTGGGCGGCGACCACATCGTCGAGCAGCACGTTCACAATCTCGACATCATGAATTGGGCCATCGGCGCGCACCCGATCAAGGCCACGGCGCTCGGCGGACGCCAAGTGCGCACGCAACCCGTTCACGGCCACATCTACGATCACTTCGCCGTGGAGTACGAGTATCCGAACGGCGTGCGTATGTTCAGTCAATGCCGCCAGATCAACGGCTGCGAAGGCAAGGTGGAGGAATGGCTGATGGGCTCGAAGGGCGTCAGCAACTGCCACAATTACATCAAAGCCGGCGCCGACATGTGGCGCTTCCGCGAGGGCGACGGCGACGCCTACCAGCAGGAACACCTTGACCTCATCGCGAGCATCCGCGCCGGCCAACCGCTCAACGAGGCCCAGGCCGTGGCCGAATCGACCCTCACCGGCATCATGGGCCGCGAATCGGCCTACAGCGGGCAAAGCATCGAGTGGGATCAGGCGCTCCACGCCCAGACCCGGCTCGGGCCGGAGAAGTATGAGTTCGGTCCCTTCCCGGTTCCGCCGGTCGCCCTGCCGGGCAAGTACCGGCTGGTGTGAGCATCGCAGAGAAGGGGAGTCATTGCGGAAGGCATGCTCCCGAAGCCCTCACCCTGACCCTCTCCCGTCCAACGGGAGAGGGAATGCGCTGCACGCGGTCGTCGTGAAGCAAGGCCCACTTCATCAAGACGCCTGTTTCGTCACAACGCGTGATTTGGTCCTCCCTCTCCCATCGGATGGGAGAGGGCCGGGGTGAGGGCGATGCTTCGTTTGGCCAGCGCAGCCCCCGCCCTCTCTCCTCGGTCTTCGTGTAGAATCAAAAACCCTGCCCGCTCGCGCGGGCAGGGTTTGAAAAACGGCGGCTGAACCGCAACTCCGGTTACGGAATCAGCTTGTAGAATCGCTGCGCCTTCCCGGCGGTCGAGGTCGAGAAGGTGCCGGTCGAGGACACGGACGTCCAAGTGCCGCCCACGATCGCATCGGATTCCTGGAGCGTGCCGCCGCCGGTCCAGGTGATAGTGATTTCCCCGGCACCCGGACCAGGAGCAATGAACAACTTCGGACCCACCGTCGCGCCGGCCTGGCCCCAGAGCATCAGATCGAAGCTGATGTCGGAGGAGCCGGCCGCGTCCTGATGGACTTCGACTGCCAGAATGTTCTGGCCGGCGACCAGCGCACTCGGCGGCAGGTTCGTCACTTGGTACACGGTCCCGTCATCGGAGAGCGTCCCCGGCGTGTAGGTCTGGAAGGTGACCTGATCGATTGGGACGTTGGTGATGTCGTGGTACACCAGAGTGCCGTTCAGATAAACGATGCAGCGATCGTCCTTGAGCACATTGAGAACGACGTTGGTGTAGGCGTTCGGATCGGCCACGTCGAACTTCTTGCGGAAGTAGGTGGCCGCGTACTTGGCCGTGGAACTCGGTCCGAAACTCACCACGGTGCGCTCCGGCCGGCCGGGGCCGTCGCCGTAGCCGAGTTCAGCCACACCATTGCTCCAGCTCGAGTCGTCATACCCCAAGGTGTTCCACGTGGCGCCCGGATCGGTGCCCAGGTCGAAATACTTCCACTCCTGGCTGTTGGCCACGATGACTGAGATGTCCGGCGGGTTCGTGGCCACGAAGAAGAAGGTGTTGGTGCCGCGAGCGCCGAGGTTATCCACGGCCACGGCCATGATGTTGTGATCGCCGGCGGTGATGTCGCAGAGATCGAAGCTATAGGCGCTGTTCGTGTCGCTGACGCGGAAGAGGCCGTTGTCGTAAAACTCCACGCGCACGATGCTGCCGTCCGTGTCCGCGGCGCTGACCGAGAGGCCCGACACCATGGTGCCCACCAGGTAAGCGAGGTCCGGCTCCGGATTGGTGAAGGTGAGGCTCGGCGGGACATTCGGATTGACCGTGATCTGCACGGTGTTGGTGGCGATGATGAAGTTGCCCAGGGTGTCGTTGGCGATCGCCGTCAAGGTGTGGGTTCCGATGGTGGCGTTGCTGTAAACCGCGCTGTAGGGACTGGTCGTGTCGGTGCCGATCAGCAGGCCGTCATGGAGGAAGTCCACGCTGGCGATCGGATTGTTCATGGTGGCGATGGCACTCAAGGTGATGGGAGCGCCTTCGGCGAACGCTGCGCCGTCGGCCGGAGCGGTCAGAACCGCAAACGGCTGGAACTGCTCAAACGTGCCGACGAAGGTGAAGTTGTCGATGGCCAAGCCGCCGTCAGTTCCGCCCTCGTTGAAGTCGTTCCACCGGACGTAAACGACACCCCCCGGCCCCACAGGGACCGGAGCCGCCACGATGCCGCCGATGTTGGCGATGCGATTCGCTGCGTCGTTACCGTTGACCGCCCCTTGCGTTCCTGGCTCCGACTGGGCCACCGGCGTGTAGTCGAAGGTTGTGGGAATCCAAGTGGTCCCCAGGTCGAAGCTCACGTAGTTGGTGAGGATGCCGAGTTGGTTGGTGTACGTGCGCCAGGTTTCTCCGTCATAATGGATCTCGAAGGAAACCATGCTGCTGGTGGTGGTGTTCTTGAGGCGGAGCACCATGTTGCGGTCTCCCCCGGTGGGGGCCGTGCCCAAGGCGCGGTCGCCGTCGCCAGACGTGCCGTAATTCCAGCCGTTGACGGTGCCACTGGCTGCGGCGCTGCCGTCGCCCACGGTCACGCTCAGGGTGGTGGCCGGAAGCGCTGCGCCCACGTACCAGCCAATCGGGGTCACGGTCCCTGCGGTCCCCATGCCGTCAAAGTTCTCGCTGAGGGTGCCGCCATTGTAGAGCACGAACTCCTCGCGCACCGTAATGGTGCTGGTGGTAGAGACGGCGGCCGGATCGACGCCATTGACGGCTTCAGCGCGAATGGCATAGGTGCCCAGAGGCAGGGCGGTGAGCGTCGCCGTGAAGGGAGCCGCCGTCAGGGTGGTGAAGAGGACGTTGTTGGTATAGAAGGACACGCTGGTGGCGGGGGTGCTGCCAGCCGTGGTCGCCGTGATCGTCACGTCGGCCGGGGCCGCCAGCACTTGCCCGTCGGTGGGCGCGGTCAAATTCACGGAGAGCGGAATCACGACGTTGCCCGGGACAAAAACCACATTGTCCAGGGTGCGCCCCGTGTCTGATTGGCCTTCGTCGTTGTCATCGGCCCAGACGATATACATGGTGCTGCCGGCCGACCATGGAGTCGCGCTCAGGTCGATGGTGGCCGTCACGTTGCCGGCGGTGTCACTTCCAGAGAGCGCAGGGATGCTGATCCAGGATCCTGGAGCCCCACTCAGGCTGTAGTACGCATACAAGCCCGGCAACTCGTCGGTGCCCGCCCCTTGAAGATCTGAGATGCCGTAGTCATAGGCAATGACGAGCGAGGTGATCGGGCTTCCAGAGTCATTCTGGAGGGTCGCCATCAGGACATTGGCGGCGTTGGTGTTGGCGGTCGTCGGCCTGGACTGGATGTAAAAGCCAGCGGTGTTGTAGCGGAAACCCAGAGCGGAGGTGCCGGGTGGCACCGTCCCAGAAGTTGGAAGCTGCGTGGTGATGGTGGCCGCGTCGAGAGTTGCGACGCCTGCGTCCATCCCTGCGACGTCCGCGTAGGTGGTGCCGCCTCCGGGAAGGACTGCCGTCGCCCATTCGGTTTCGGCTGGGCGTGCGGCCAAGTCCAAGGTTCCACTTCCCGTAGGCCCGACGGAAATTGCCGCCCATGCACTGGTCGCCAAAGAGGCCAGCGCGGTCACTGTCAGTAATGTTCTGCTGAGTTTCATACGTTTCCTCAACTATGGTTGTATTGTTTAATCTATCGGTTGCTGCGTTAGAGGGGCGCATTGTTGTCAGCCTCTCTGCGATTGCAAGCCAAAATCCCAGCCAAAATCCCAGGCTTCCGTCCCGGCCCGCTCCGTGGTAGGAACGCCGCGCTCATGACCGCCATGAAAGCTGTTGGTTCTGGTCTGCATCGTCGTCGGGATGAATCTCCTGCCGGCCCGTGCCGAAGTCAAAGCCGCCAGCGAATCCTCCACCTGGCCCGCCGCCGCCCTGTCAAGCGCCGGGCCGCCGGACCCGCCCGACGCCCAATACGCCCCCAGCCGCGAGATCGACATCCTGCACTTGGCGCTGGAGGTCACGCTGGATTTCCGGCAGCGCAGCCTCGCTGGCCAAGCCACGCTGCGCTTCAAGCCCATCGCCAAGCCCTTGGCCGAGTTGCGCCTCGACGCCGTCGATCTCACGGTCACGAACGTCACCGCCAGCGCGCGCCTGCTCGCCTGGCAGGTCACGGCGGACCAAGTCATCGTGACCTTCGCCGAGCCGCTTCCGCCCGAGCGCGAGGCCAGCGTGACGATCGGCTACCGCGCGCAGCCGCGGCAGGGCCTTTACTTCCGCACGCGAGAGATGGGCTACCCGGCGCAGGACGAGCATCTCTGGACGCAGGGCGAATCCATCCTGGCGCGGCATTGGTTCCCGTGTTTCGACGCGCCGAATGAGAAGTTCACCAGCGAAGTCACCTGCCGCGTGCCCGAGGGCATGGTCGTGCTGGCCAACGGACGGAAAGTTTCCGAGGAGAAGGCCGGCGGCCTGGTCGCGGTGCGCTGGCTGCAGGACAAGCCGCACGTCAACTACCTGATTTCGCTCGTGGCCGGGCATTTCAAGAAGATCGAGGACCGCCACCGCGACGTGCCGCTGGCGTTCTGGACGGTGCCTTCCGATTTCCCGGAAGCGCCCAACTCCTTCCGCGACACCAAGGACATGATGGCGTTCTTCGAGCGCGAAACCGGCGTGCCGTATCCGTGGGCCAAGTACGACCAGGTCTGCGTGCTGGATTTCATCGTCGGCGGCATGGAGAACACCAGCCAGACCACGCTCAAGAACGACACGCTTCACACTGTTGCCACCGAGAACCTCCGCAGCAGCCAGGGCTTGGTGGCGCACGAACTGGCCCACCAGTGGTTCGGCGACCTCGTCACCTGCAAGGACTGGAGCCACGTCTGGCTGAACGAGGGCTTCGCCACTTACTACGAACATCTCTACGACGGCCACAAGAACGGCCGCGACGCGCTGCTCTACCGGCTGTGGCTGAGCGCGCGCAGCCTGACCGGCGCGACGAACGACACGCGCGCCATCGTGATGAACCGGTTCCGGCAGCCGGACGAGCAGTTCAACCATCTCTCTTACGGCAAGGGCGCGTGGGTGCTCCACATGCTCCGCCACGAATTGGGCGACGACCTCTACCGCCGTTGCATCAAAACCTTCTTGGAGCGCCACGCTTACGCCAACGTCGTCACCGAAGACCTGAACCGCGTGATTGAAGAACTGTCCGGGCGCTCGTTCGATCGGTTCTTCGACCAGTGGGTCTATCACGGCGGCACGCCCGTGTTGGACGTGGATTACCAGTGGGACGCTAGTAGCCGCCTGGCGAAACTCACCGTGCGCCAGACCCAGCCGGTCAGCGACAAGGTCGTGCTCTTCCGCTTTCCGCTCACCGTCCGCTTCAAGTCGAAATCCGGCGTGGAGGAACGGCAGATTCTCGTCAAAGACCGCAGCGAGGACTTCAGCTTCGCGCTCAAGGAAGCGCCTGAAACCGTCCGCCTCGATCCCGAACTCGCCGTGCTGGCCAAAGTGAACTTCCGTCCGCCGCCCGCGATGCTCGACGCGCAGCTCGCCGACCAGACCGACACGCTGGGCCGGCTGCTCGCCATCGAACAGCTTCAGTCGCGCGCCGACCACGACGCCGTCGCCAAGCTGAAAGACCTCCTGGGCCGCGACCGTTTCCACGGCGTGCGCGAGGAAGCCTCGAAAGCCTTGCGCGCGCTCCACACCGACGAAGCCTTGGACGCCCTCCTCGCCGGCACGAAGCAGCCCGACGCGCGTGTGCGCCGGCAGGTCGTGAGCGACCTCGGCGGTTTCTATCGCGAGACGGCGTTCACCGAACTGCGGCGCGTGGTGAACGAGGAGAAGAACCCCGACATCGTCGCCGAAGCTCTGGCGGGACTCGACGCTTTCGCCCGGCCCGAAGTCCGCGACGTGCTGCTGAAGCTTCTTCGCTCGTCGTCCTACCGAAACTCGCTCGCCGACGCCGCCATCCGCGCCCTGCGCACACAGGACGACCCGGCCTTCGTGGAGCCGCTGCTCGACGCGCTCCAAAAGCGGGAACAAGAGCTGACCACGCGTGGCTTTGCCTCCGGCTTGGAGGCGCTAGCGTGGCTCGCGCGCGCCCAGCCGAACAAAGACGCCGTGCGCGAACTTCTCCTGCGCCACACCGGCAGCCTCAAACAGCAGGTCCGTGTCGCCGCGATCACGGCGCTGGGCACGCTCGAAGACGCGCGCGCCGTGGCCGTGCTGGAAACGTTCGCCGGCGCCGCCAAGGACACACCCGAACGCAAGGCAGCCGAGAAGGCCATCGACACCATCCGCAGCGCGCGGAAGCCGTCGGCTGAATTGGGTGAACTCCGCAAAGAAGTGCTGGACCTGCAGAAGTCGAACCGCGAACTGCGCCAAGACCTGGAGGCTTTCAAGCGAAAAGTGGAAGCAGCGTCCCCGGTGCCAAGCAGGAAGAAGTGACCGGCGCGCGGGTGTGCCAGTCGCAGCCACGTTCCCGCTCACCATGAGGTGGAAACTCTCCGAGGCATCCGCCAAGTTCCGATTGCTGCGGCTGGGACAGCCGCGCGCCATCGACTCTGGCAGGACCAGCTTAGCCTCTTCTTAGCAACTGGACGGGACACGAGGAGGGAAGTGGTTGATTCGCAAGCCAGGCATCCGAAAGGTCTGCTCTACATTTCGACTTCCCGTTTGGCCGTGATCTGGGGCGGGGGCTGGGCCGGCAGAGTCCAGC
>JACRJZ010000174.1 GCA_016219875.1 Verrucomicrobiota bacterium
CTCCCACCGGCTCGCGAGTACGCTCGCCCCACCGGTTCATGGTCCCAGTGCGCGCTCTGGAGAACGGGGAGCCTCGCCACGAGGGACGAACGACAACCCTCCAGAGAAAGCGAAATCCTCTGTTTCGCTCCAAAACTTCCACACCGATTCAGAGCGGAACACGAATCCGATTCTGGAGTAGCTTCTTCCCCATCTGCGTTTCGCCCCGAACCTGCGTGGAAGCAGTCGGGATCGCGCTTTCGAAATTCCCATTCCCCATCCGACCTCTTCGGTTATCTTCCCCGCGTGCAAACGCTCGCTGAGCAACTGGAGAACGCGCCGGCGCTGAACCAGGTCGTGATGCCCGACCTCTGGCAGCAGCAGGCCATCGCGGCTTTGCGCGAGGGGCTGGACGTGGTCGTGCAGGCCCCGACCGGCGCGGGCAAGACGCTCATCTTTGAGCACTGGTCGAATCAAGGACGGTGCCGCGGCCAGGCCATTTACACCGTGCCCACCCGCGCGCTGGCCAATGACAAGCTGGCCGAGTGGCGCGCCCGCGGCTGGAACGTGGGCATCGCCACCGGTGATCTCGCGGAAAACCTGGAGGCGCCCGTGCTCGTGGCCACGCTGGAAACGCAGAAGAACCGGCTCATCCAGGGCGACGGCCCGTCCCTGCTGGTCGTGGACGAGTATCAGATGATCGCCGATCCTGATCGCGGGCTGAACTACGAGCTGGCGTTGGCGCTGGCGCCGGCGCCCACGCAGCTTCTGTTGCTCAGCGGCAGCGTGGCCAATCCGCAGGATCTCGTGAAGTGGCTCCTGCGATTGGGCCGCAAGGCGGTGCTGATCCGCACGGATTTTCGGCCCGTGCCGCAGGAAGAAGTGTTCGCCAACACGCTCAGTTATCACTTGCCCCCGGAAATCCGAAATTACTGGCCGCGCCTCGTGGCGAAGGCCCTGGCGGAGAACCTCGGCCCCGTCCTGGTCTTCGCTCCGCGTCGTCAGGCCACGGAGGCGCTCGCGGCGGAACTGGCGCGACAACTTCCTTGCCCGAACCCGCTCGTTCTCACCGCCGAACAGAAGCAACTCGTCGGCGAGCACCTGGCCAAGTTGCTCAAGGCCCGCGTGGCGTTTCATCACAGCGGACTGAGCTATGGCGCGCGGGCCGGTGTGGTGGAGCCGTTGGCCAAGGCGGGCCAGCTTCGGGTCGTCGTCGCCACGATGGGTCTCGCCGCCGGCATCAACTTCTCGCTGCGCAGCGTGGCGTTGGCGGGCGAGTCCTACCGCCGCGATCACGCGGAACAACCGCTGCGCTCGGACGAGATTCTCCAGATGTTCGGCCGCGCGGGCCGGCGGGGCATCGATGACACGGGCTACGTGCTGGTGAGCGCGAACGAAATTCGGCTGCGCGACGGCTATCCCGTCCACTTGGCGCGGAGCGGACTGGTCGATTGGAGCGCGCTGCTCAGCATCATGCACGAGGCCGCGGCGCAAGGGCGCGACCCGTTTGCCGAAGCCGTGCGCGTGCAGCAACGCCTCTTCACCAGCAAGCCCGTCGTCCTCGGCGTGGAGGAATCGCTGCGCCATCCGGACACGCCGTGCGGCTTGAAGACGGACGCCGAGCGCGCCCGGCACGTGCGCAAGCGCGTTCACGAGATGCTGAACAGCCGCGGCGAGTGGGAGCCGATTCCGGCGTTCGTCGAGCGGGCGCTCAAGGAAATCGTGACGCCGGAAGCGATTGCAGAACCCCGTAGCAGCCGACGTGAGGAGGCTCAAACTTCAATGAAAACAGAGCCTCCTCACGTCGGCTGCGACAGTTTTTCAGGACGCTCGCCGGTGAAAGCGTCAGGCGGGGCCGAAGCTTCGTCTCCACCACCGGAAACGACGCCGGACTCTGCAACACTCGATCCGCCGCCCGCGCCGCGCTTGCTGTCGGTGCTGACTTGTGCTCCCGCGCTGGAGAAGGTCGGGCATGGTGCGCTGGTGGAGCTGGGCGAGCAAGATGGCCACAAAGTATTGGGCCGGGCTATCACCGTGGCCGAGTTGCTCAATGGCGAGCGCGTGCTGCTGGCCAAGTGGATTCGCCGGCTCACGAATTGGCAGGGACGGCAAACGCCGATGACGTTGTGGCAACAGAAAATTGTCCCGCTGGTGGAGAAGCGGCTCGAACAACAGAAGCTGCCCGTGGCGCGGTTCGAGACGCAGAAGCACAAGATCGTCGCCGTGGTCAGCCTGACGGAACAGACGATGCGCGTGCCCGTGGATCGCCACGGCGTCGCGCTGTGGAAGCCGACGGAACGCGACGTCTTCCCGCCAGACTGCGCGATGTGCCCGCTCGTGCCGGTCTGCCGGCAACTGCCGCCGAGCACGGGCACGGCCATGCTGTGGCGGCGGCTGGGCTTGGTGGATGCAGGCGGGGTGCCGACGCGGCGTGGACGGATCGTGAGCTTCTTCTCGCAAGGCGACGGCTTGGCCATCGCGGCGGGACTCGAAGAGGAAAGTTTTCCCCTGGATGAAATGGTCTATGAACTGGCGAACCTCGACGCCGGCTTCCGTTTCTGCGCGGAAGAAAGCCGATGGGCCGGCCGGTTGGCGATGGCCTGCCAGAAGATCTACGGACTGCAGGACATTCCGGGGTACTTGGAAGGCGGAGTCCCCATCCACTACGGCGCGGGCGCGGAGGAAATCGTGGCGCACGTCCACAAGAACCCGAACAGCAAACACGCGTGGACGACGGAGTGGCTGGGGGTGGGCGACATCGACCGCGTGATCATCGAATGGCGGAGCACGTTGCGGCAGATCGCGCACGCGCCGCCGCTGGAGTGGGCGCGCTGGACGGCGCTCCAGGCGATGGCCAAGGGCATCCTGCTCGAAACCGAGTCGCCCACGATCACGGACCTGCCGCCGTTGGATTATCACCAGACGCGGCGGATGGATCACCAGTTGGTGTTCCGGAGGCACTGAGTAGAGTAGGCGGAGCCGACGGGTTGAAAGGCACGCGGCCAATGACCGTCTGGCTCCGCCCCTCATCGAACCGGACAGGCGGTTTTCCCGCATCCGGCTCTCCGAGGGCCATTCACGCGCATCGCTTCTACGCC
>JACRJZ010000173.1 GCA_016219875.1 Verrucomicrobiota bacterium
AGGCTCGGAACGAATTCGCTGGAGAGCGTTCGCCGACAGGCTGGATTCCAGGTCCAGCCATAACAACCATAAGTACAATGACTTGAACGATCAGATGTCCTCACGAAAGCAGAAAAAAGATGTGGGTAATGACAAGGGTTGGAAGCCTGCGCTACAGCCAGTTCATCGTTGGGCGGCATAATCAGGCGGGAAGGCTGAGGGCTTCGGCGGCGAGCTCGGGCGTCTTCTGCCGGGCCAGCGCGTCGGCGTGGACGGCGGCGAGATACATGGCCAGCGGGCGGAAGGCCAGGTGCGAGAGCTTGCTGAAGGGAATCTGGATGGCGAGCAGCGGCACCACCAGCATCATGTGAACGAGGTAAGCGACGTTGGCGGTGAAGTCCGAGCCGAACCAGCGATACGCCGCGTGCTGCGCAATGCCAGTCAGCGCCGCGCCCGCCACGAGCAGAAGGAACATCCAATCCGTGGCGTGCGTGTGGCGATAGTGCGCTTCCTTGCGGCGCAAGCGGCCGACGATGGCGTAGCCGGTTCCCGCGAGCAGCGCGACGGTGGCCACGTAGCCGAAGGCGTGCGCGGCCCAGATGGTTTGCTCCTGATGCAGCACTTCGATGAACAGCACGACGAGCATTTCCATCGTGACCCAGCCGAGGAAAATGCCGAGGTGGACGGCCCAAGGCGACTTGCGCTCGCATTTGCGGTAGCGGGCCTGGGTGAAGAAATGGAACGGGAGCAGGAGCACGTTCTTCACATACATCCAGAGCGTGGGCCGCAACTCTGGGTCGCGCCCGGTGGTGAACCACCACATGCGAAGCGCATTGCTGGCGAGCATCGACACGAGCAAGCCGGCCAGCGCGAGGTCAATGATGTGGACGGTGTGGGCGGGGAACAGAGCGCCGGGGCCGGAATACACGTTGAAGCTGCCGCCGCCGACCGTGAAGCCCATCCACAGAAAGCCCACGAGCGTCAGCAGCGAGACGAGCACCAGTGCCGTCAGCTCGGTTTTCCACGAGCGGTAGAAGAGGCGGGCCAGGCCGGTCCAATCATAGCGCGACGTCAGCCAGCGGCGCAGGCTCATCATGGTCTCGCCCGGCTCCGCGCCGCGCGGACATTGGGCGGAGCACTCGCCGCAGTAATAGCAGAGCCAGGGTTCGAGCGTGCCGCAGAGCCTTTGCTCGAGGCCCATTTGGAGCTGGCGCATGCTCTTGCGCGGGATGACGAACGGGTCCTTCGAGAAAGGGCAGGCCGCGCTACAGTTGCCGCAGTGGTAGCAGTTCTGCACGTCGGCGGCGCCGTAGCACTCCAGCTCGCCGATCAGTTTTGGATTCACTCGGATGGCCATAGGAGTGGTCAGGAAAGGTGGACGGCGTTTGCCGGCGCTGGGCGGTTGTAGCGCAGATTTTCAATCTGCTGTATCGCGGGGTTGCACTCCGCGTGGCGCGCGAAGGGCCAAGGCGCTGCCAGCGGGCGGACGCTCTGCCGAATGCAATTCGACGATACAGCAGACTGCAAGTCTGCGCTACGAGACGTGGATTGACGCGCTAGACACATACGGGAATTTGAGCCACGGCCACCTGCGCCTGCCGCGCTCGCGCCTCGATTTCACTCAGGCTCAGGCTGTCCAGGTTGCCCACGCCATGACCGCTGGAGAGGCTGCCGAGCACTCCGGCGGCCACGGCGGAAGCCTGCGCCACGGTGTCGGGAATATCTTTCGGACCCTGGCACATGCCGGCGACGTAGATGCTGCCCCGCTCCGTCACAGTCGGTTGGCCGTTGTAATTGAGTTCGGAAAACCAGCCGTCCTCACCGCGCGGCACGCCCAGCATGGCCGCCAATTTCCGGGTGCTGGGCGATGGAACCACGCCCACGGCCAGGATCACCATGTCCACCGGGAAATCCACGACGCGATCATGGAGAATGTCCTCGCCCCGCACCACCATCTGCCCGTTGGCTTCCACGATGTTGGCCGACCGGCCGCGCACCACGTGGACGCCCTCGGATTTGATCCGCTCCATGAACTCCTCGTAGCCTTTGCCGAAGGCCCGCATGTCGATGTAGAACTCGTAGCAGGTCGCCTGCGGCAGCTTCTCGTGGACGAGATGCGCGAACTTGAGCGAGTACATGCAGCAGACGCGCGAGCAATAGTGGCTGTAGTTGGTGTCGCGCGAGCCGACGCAATGAATGATGGCCACGCTCTTCGGCGGCGGACCGTCGGCCTCGGGCAGCCACTCTTCCGTCTTCGTCCGCTTGTTCAGCTTCTTGGTTTTGAGGACGATCTTGCCGCCGGTCGGACCGGAGGCGTTCGTCATGCGCTCGAATTCGAGCGAGGTCAGCACGTTCGGGAACGTGCCGTAGCCGTAACGCCGGATGACCTCCGCGTCGAACAGTTCGTAGCCGGTGGCGAGAATGATGTTGCCCACCTCGATTTCCTCGGTGCGATTCTGCTCGTCCAGGTGGATGCAATCCTTCGGGCATTTCTTTACGCAGGCGCCGCAGCGTTTGCCGCCGCTCTGAGTCCAAAGACAATTCTCCGGATCGACCACGTAGGCATTCGGCACGGCCTGCGGGAACGGGATGTAAATGGCTTTCCGGCGGACCAGATGGCAGTCGAACTCGCTCCAGGCCGACACGGGACAAATGTCCGTGCAGATGTTGCAGGCCACACACGCGTCGAGATCGACCCGCCGCGCACGCCGGAGCACCTTGACCTTGTAGTCGCCCGGCCGCCCGCCGATCTCCGACACTTCGGCGTTGGTGATCAGATCGATCATCTCGTGTTCCCCGACCGCGACCATCTTGGGCGTGAGGATGCATGCCGCGCAGTCGAGGGTGGGGAAGGTTTTGTCAAACATCGCCATGTGCCCGCCGATGGTGGCGGTGCGCTCGACCAGATAAACCTTGTTCCCGCCATCCGCGATCTCCAGCGCCGCCTGGATGCCCGCGATGCCCGCCCCCACGATCAGCGTCGCGCGATTCACTGAAGTTTCTCGCGGGACCGCCACGAGCGAGAAAGGCACGCCCTCGACCGCGCAAGCGATGATGGCCTTGGCCCGATCCGTTTCATTCGCGGCCCCTGCGCCGTGCTCGCGGAAGGAAGCGAGCCGCACCTCGTCAGGACGCGCTCCCGCCATCGCGGCGGCCCGCGTGAAGACCGGCTTGAAGTACCCGGGCGAATCGCCCGCAATCACCACGCGCTCGATCTGCTCGCGGCGAATTTCTTCAGCGAGCACAGCCGGATCGAGCTTGGGCCGAAAGCCCAGGTTCCGCACATGTTTAACTTTGGGTAGGTTTGACGCGTAGGCCGCCAGGGCGCTGGCGTTGAGTTCGCCCGCTGAGAGGGCCTGCCCGATGAAGACGCCCACATTCATACGTTGTATAGAATTTCGGGGCTGACATCCCGGCCGAGGAAACGCCCTTCGGCGTCGGACATGCAGGAGCGGGCGGAATCGCTCCGGCCGGATTTGGCGCGATTGTCCTCAAAGAGCTTCCCGCGTCAAGCAACTTTTTTTAACCAGACGCGCCTTCCGTTGAGGAATTCTATGGGGGAAAGCGGCTCAAAGGCCACGCCCTTCCGAGGGTTGGCAGAACGGCGACGAGGCCGCATACTGGCCCGATGAATTCGGAACTTATCACGCGCAATGCGATCCAGCGCAGCGATTCTCGCCAAGCTCGCACTGGCTTGGCTGCTGCCGCAGCGAAGTTCACTGCTGTTGCTACTTGTACGCTCCATGAATAGCACCCCCATGCGAACCGCCCTCATCACCGGCGCCACGCGAGGCATTGGCCGCGAGGTGGCGCGGCAACTGAAAGCCGCTGGCTTCGCGGTCTTCATCACCGGGCGAGACCTGCAGTTGGTGGAGTCGCTCCAAAGTGAACTGGGCTGTCCGGGGTTGGCAATGGACCTCGCCGAAGCCGAGGCCGCGATCCAGCTATTCGCCGCAGTCCGACAGGCGCTGGGCCACGTCGATGTGCTGGTGAACAACGCGGGCTTCAACAAAGCCAAGCAACCCCTCGCCATGGTCACGACGGAAGACTTGGACGCCTCCTACGCCGTCAATGTCCGTGCGCCGATCCTCCTGGCGCGCGAGGCCCTGAAGGACATGGCCGCGCACGGATCGGGCCACATCGTCAATGTCATCAGCAGCGTGGCGCACGCCAAGATGGAGAACTACTCCGTCTATTCCACGATGAAGTACGCGCTGCATGGATTCACGGGCTGCTTGATCAAAGAGGCACGGCAGACTGGGGTGAAGGTCACCGGAGTTTACCCCGGCGGGGTGGACACGACCTTCCGGCCCAACGCGCGGCCGGATTACATGCGGCCGGAGTCCGCCGCACGGATGATCGTGCAATGCATCACCGCGCCGGACGACGTGGTGGTCCACGAACTCACTTTTCGCCCGATCGTCGAAACAAATTTCTGAACTACTCCCATGAAACGTCGAGATTTTCTCCAGACTTGTACTGGCATTGCCGTTGGCGTTGCCGCCAGCCAGTTGCA
Organism: Verrucomicrobiota bacterium; assembly: GCA_016219875.1. Classification (GTDB taxonomy): domain Bacteria; phylum Verrucomicrobiota; class Verrucomicrobiia; order Limisphaerales; family JACRJZ01; genus JACRJZ01. The sequence continues at coordinate 4,496 of JACRJZ010000173.1, forward strand.
CCGCCTCGCCCGTGCGCAAGCGGCAGAAGCCAGCCAGGCCGGCAGCGCCATCGTGATCGACCCGAAGCCGCTGTTCGATATCTCGCCCTACCTTTACATGCAGTTTATGGAACCGCTGGGCGTGACCGATTCCTCAGTCGAGGCGGCGTGGGACTACCACCGCGAAGACTGGCGGCGGGATTTCATCGAGACCACGAAGGACCTCGCCCCAGATGTCATCCGCTACGGCGGGCTGTTCAGCCGTTACTACAAATGGCGCGAAGGCGTCGGGCCGGTGGAGAAGCGTCCGTGGATGCGCAATTACGTTTGGGGCGGCAAGGAAACCAACCGCGTCGGCACCCACGAGTTCGTGGACTTCTGCCGCCGCGTCGGGGCGGAACCGCTCTACTGCGTGAACTTCCTCAGCGACGGTGAGAAGCGTTACGCCACGACGCGCGAGGGCAATCGCTCCGGCGACGCGCGCGAAGCGGCGGACTGGGTTTCCTATGCGAACGATCCGGACGACACGGCCCGCAAGGCCCACGGCGTCGCGCGGCCGTACGGCATCAAACTCTGGCAACTGGGCAACGAGACTTCCTACGGCGGCGCCTCGACCTTTACCAAGGACGAGTGCATCGCCGCGACGATCCAGTTCACGAAGTCGATGCGCGAACGCGACAAGTCCATTCAGTTGATCGGCTGGGGCGACAACGGCTGGGCCGGTGACCTCGTGGATCGCGCGGGCGACCACCTCGACTACGTGGCCGTTCACATGATGGGCCAGACGCCGTTGCGCAACGACACAGTGTTGCGCGGCTGCCGCTACCAAGCGGAGCCAGAGCGGGCGTGGGCGGAACTCATGGAGATGGTCGGCGCGCGGGTGGAGAAGAAACTCCTCGCGCTCGAAGAAGCCCTGGCTGCGCGGAAATCCAAAGTTGCCGTCGCCATCACCGAAGGCCATCTCAGCCTCGCGCCGCACAACGCCAATCCGATTCTCGCGGAATGGCTGACCGGCGTGTATCACGCCCGCGTGTTGAACCTCTATCAGCGCCACGGCGCGCGGGTGAAGATCGCCACGGCGGCGGACTTCAACGGCACGCGCTGGACCACCAACGCCGTGATTCACCAAACCCCGTCCGGCGTGAGTTACCTGATGCCGGTGGGCGCGGTGGCGCGCTTGTTCAAGCGGCACAACGGCACGCAAGGCGTGGCGGTGAAGTCGGCGCCGTCCAACCTCGACATCGCCGCCAGCCGCGCGGGGGACAAGTTTCTCTTGCACGTGGCCAACACAAACTTCTCCGGTTCGACGGAGGTTGCGTTGAGCGTGGAGGGTCTGGCGGTGACGGGCGGGCGCGTGCTGGAAGTCGCGCCGGAGGATCCCCGCCAGGAGATCAGTCCGCTGAATCCAGAGGTGTTCCGGCCCCGCGAACACCCGCTGCCCCGCGCCGCGGTGCTCAAGTGGAGCTTCCTTCCGCGTTCAGTCAGCGTCGTCGAGTTGGAGTGCCGCGCAGGGTGAAGTGCATTCACAAGTTACCGTAGCAGCCGAGGTCACGAGGCTCCAACTTCACGGACATCGGAGCCTCCTCACGTCGGCTGCTACCGTTTATTTGGAGTGCCGCGCGCGTCAGGTGAGCAGCAACGCCGCGCCACCCGTGATGGCAGCCAGGAGCCAGATCAGCACGACGGCTCCGGTGCGAGTCAGGCCCCGTTGCACGAGGCGATGGGAGAGGTGATTGGTGTCGCCGATGTAGAACGGCTGGCCGCGCCGCCAACGCCGCCCCACCACCCAGGCGAGATCGCCCAGCGGTACGGCGAGCACCAGCAATGGGCTGAGCACGGCCAGGGGCTGCGGGTGTTTGGGAGAATGGAAATGCGGCAGGATGGCCAGCACGGCGAGGAGAAAACCCAGTAGGTGACTGCCGGAGTCGCCGAGGAAGGATTTGGCCCGCGGGAAGTTGTGCGGCAAGAAGCCCAGCGCCGCACCACAAGTGAGAAACGCGATGGACGCCACAAGATACTGCTGGTGCTGTGCCGCCAGCAGGCCGAAGCACGCCGAAGCGACCACGCTCAGGCCCGCGCAGAGGCCGTTCATGTTGTCCATGAAGTTCAGCGCGTTCGTCACGGCCAGAATCCACAGCACCGTGACCGCGTAGCTGAACGCCACGTTGGGCACGAACAGCGTGACGCGCACGCCCGCCACCGCGACGACGGAGGCGATGACAAGCTGGCCAAGGAACTTCGGAGCCGGACGTAACTCATGCCGGTCGTCCAGCCAGCCCAGCGCCAACATGCCTGTCGCGCCCACGAAAAGGGCGGTGAGTTGGCCCGCGCGCTTGCCGAACCCGTAGCGCAGTTTGTCCGCCGCCTCCACGCCCAGCAGGTTGAGCTTGATGACTACCAACGCCCCGAGCAGCGGCAGCACCAAGCCCGTCATCACCGCGAGGCCGCCGGCGAGCGCGGTGGGTTCGGCGTGGATTTTGCGATGGCCCGGATCGTCCACCACGCCGCGTCGCAGGCACCACGCGCGCCACAGGGGGAGGCTGGCCCAACTGGCGGCGAAGGCCGACAGCAGGGCCAGGAGATAGGCGTGGGCCGGGAAGTTCATGGGGGGAGAAGGGAGTTGAAGCGTTGAAGCGTTGCAACGTTGAAACGGCGAGAGGCCGCGCCGGTGATTCGCTTCAACGCTTCACGCTTCATCGCTTCAACGTTCCGGGTCATGCTCTGTTCTCCGCGGCGAGCTTCAGGTAAAGCGCGTGCAAGTCGTCCACCATTTTTTCCACGGCGAAGTGCTGTCGAACGAGATCGCGTCCGCGCTGACCGAACTGCGCGCGCAAGGCCGCGTCGTCCGCCAGCCGCAGCAGGCCGTCGATGAGCCGCACGTGATCTCCGGGCGGCACCAGGAAGCCCGTCTGACCATCGAGACAGACTTCGCCCGCGCCGTCGCAGTCGTAGGCCACCACGGGCCGGGCGGCGGCCAGCGCCTGGGGCAGCGCGCGGGGCAGCCCTTCGCGGCGCGAGAGGTGAACGAGGCAATCCATCACGCCCACGAGGGCCGGCACTTCTTCCGGCGGCACCAGACCGGCGAAGACGAAGCCGTCCCGCAAGTTCAGGTTCCTTGCCTTGGCCTCCAACCGCGCCCGCCACGGGCCGTTGCCCACGAGGAGGAACTTGATGCGGGGACACCGCCGCACCAACTCCGGCGCGATGGCGAACAGATCATCGTGACCCTTGAGCTTGAACAGGCGCGCGATCATCCCGACGACGATGTCGTCCGGGGAAAGCCCCAACTTTTGCCGCAGCGCGGCGTCGTGGCGGGCGCGCAGGAACGGCTCCAGAGGGAAGCCGCTGAAGATGCGGGTGAACTGTCCGGGCTGCCCGATGCCGGCGGCGAGATACTGCCGGGTCATCGCCTCCGCCACACTGACGAAGTGCGTGGTGACGCGGCCGGCGCGTCTCTCCGCCGCCCGGAAGAGCGCGTTGGCGAGCGGACCTTGGAACGGCCCGAACGAAGGACCATGAAGGGTGTGAACAATGATCGGCACGCCGGCCCGATGCGCCGCCAGCCGGCCCAGCACGCCAGCCTTGCTGCTGTGCGTGTGGACGAGGTCGGGCCGCCGCGCGCGGAAGAGCCGCGTGAGTTGGCAGAGCGCCAGCCAATCCTTGAGCGGCTGCACCGGGCGCACCAGCGAGGGCAGGACGGTGAGGACCCGCGGGCAGTTGGAGAACGCACCTTCCAGCGAGCCTTCGCTGCCAGTGGTGGGGCCGGAGAGGAGATCGACTTCGAGGCCGGGCTTGGCCCGCAAGCCGAGGACGGAGGCGATGGTGTTTTCCTGCGCGCCACCAACGATCAGCCGGGTGATGACGTGAGTGACGCGCACGGCGGCTACTTGCCCTTGCGCCGCAGGTCGCTGAGCCGCTTCTGCACGGAGAAAAACTCGGGGGTGTTGAGCGGCGCGTGCTTGAGGTAAAGGTCGTAATTCTCGCGGGCGGCTGGCCAGTCCTGGCTGCGGAAGGCGATTTCGGCCAGACCGAAGTAGGCACGATGGGACGTGGGATTCTGCTTAAGCAAATACTCGTAGTCGGCCTTGGCTTCCTTGAGGCGGTCGGCGCGCAGGCAGGTGACCGCGCGGTTGAAGCGGGCGATCTCGTTGTCCCGTTCTATCTCCACAGCCCGGCTCAGCGAGGCGATGGCGCCGGCGTAATCCTCCAGTTGGGCGCTGATGCCGCCATAGTTGATCATGGCCGACAGACTGCGCGGCTGGGCCTTGAGTTGCCGCTCGAAGACCCTCAGCGCGTTGGTCATGGTTTCCAGGTATTCCGTCTGCTTGCCCTGCGTGCGTTGGGATTCGGCGTGGATGAGGTAAATCTGCGCCATGTTCAGGAAGGCGCCTTCCATGGTGGAGAACTGCTTCTGCGCCGCCTGGAGGAGGGCCTCCGCCTTGGGCAGGCTGCCCTTCGCGAAATGCGCCCAGGCTTCAATCTGGGCCAACTCGAGTTGTCGCGGCGCTTCGGTTGGCGCCAAGGCGGGATCGGAACGGATTTTATTGATGAGAGTGAGGGCGCGGTCCGGCTCACCGCCTTGGACGTAGAGGCTGCCGAGGATGGCGTAGGCTTGAGCGTTGGTGCGGTCCACGGTAAGCACGCGCATCACTTCGTAGGTGGCCTGGCGGACCAGACCGCTGCGGGCGAGCACCTGGGCCAGTTCGAGGCGGAAGGTGGGTTCCTCCACCGGGCCGTTGATCGAGAGCAGCAGGTCCCAGTTGCCGGCGTAGAGGTTGAGCTTGCCCATCGCTTCGTCGCTGAACTTCTCGAGCAGCTTGCCGGTTTTCTTCCATTCCTTGCTCCATTCCAGGTTCACGAACGCGCTGGGATTGTCGGGATTCAAATCGAGCGCGCGTTGGTAGAAAGTCGTCGCTTCCTCAGCGTGGCCGTTGGCATCCAGCATGACGCCGTAGTGGTTCAGCGCGCGCGCATAGTAGCTGGCGACCCAGAGGAGATTGAACGAGTAGTCGCGCTCTTTCTTGGTCAGCGCGGCGACTTTGGGTTTCAGTCCGGCAAAGTCGCCGTCCTCCATACCCTTCCAGAAAGCTGCCTGGGCTTGCACGCGGTCCGCCGCGAGCGTCGGATACTCGATCATGTTGGTGGGACAGAGCTTCAACTCGTACACCAGGCCCTTTGGAACCAGGTAAAACGCCTCGAAGTAATAGCCGAAGCTGGGATGCAGGTACAAAATCTCGTTGCGCTCGCGCAGCAACCGCACGAACTCGATGAGCGAGTGCGGGGAGTACTCCTCCACGCCCGCCGGCGGCGCGGCAGCGGACGGCAGCTTGTCCCCGTAGGTCTTCTTCAGGTAGCGGTGATACGGCTTTTTCGCCAACGCTCCCGTGTCCAGCAGAACGTATTGGTCCGCCCGCTTGCCCAAGGCCGCGCGCACGGCGAAAATGCGGATGGGGTCGTCGCTCATGACCACCGCGGGACTGGCCGGCAGCGACTCCGCCAGCCGGTGGCCGTAGCGATCGAGGTCTGGCGAGTTGCGGGCTTGGAGTTTCGGGAAGTTCTGGTAGATCAGCGCCGCGGGTGCGGCGAGGGACAAGCCCCAGACCAGTACCGTGATCAGCAGGTTGAACATCTGTCGCAGGGCGGTGGGCCGTTCCCACGCCTTGCCGTCGAAATGGCGGAACAACAGCAGGAAGTAACCGGCGAAGTACCCGATACTCAGCGCGCCCATGTAATAGGCGGTCAAGACCGACGCGCCCGTGCCCATGCTCAGCCGGCGCGGACTGAACGGCGGGTCGAGCGTGGTGTAGAGGCACACCAGGAAGAGTGCGCCGTGCATCACGTACATCAGCAGGTTGGTCGCGGCAAAGCCCGCCGCGCTCACATCGCCCATCGACGACGGCCAGCGAATGCCAATGATCAGCAGCGGCATTACGGAAGTCAGCCCCAGCAGCAGCAGCAGATACGGCCGGAACAGGCTCAAAGACTGCTTCTGGAAGCCCAGGTTGTAGCGCAAGGCTTGGAAGAAGTCCCCGTACACCGGGTCCATCCAACTGTAGATCAGCGGCAGCACTAAATAGAGCGACAGCCCGGCCAGGCCCCACAGCGTCGTGCGGACCAGGAAACGGTAGCGGAAGAACCCCAGGCCCATGATCCAGACCACCGAGATCAGAAAGGCAGGGAAGAACCCGACCATGGCCCAGTTGTTCGCCGCGCCGAGGCCATAGACAAACGCCATTTTCGAGAGCCACGATTCGCGCCGGTCGGCGCGATGTTCCAGCAAACAGCGGATGACGTAGGCGAAGATCAGGAGATCGAGCATCTCGCTGTTGGCGGCGGTGGCCAGTTCCCAAAAGGTCAGTTGCAGCCCGCAGACCAGCACGGCCAGCACCGGCGGGATCCACGCCGTGGGGATGCCCAGCAAGCCGTGCTCGCTCTGTTCGCGCATCCGCTGTTCGCGGGTGCGGTCGTGCGGCAGCAGGGCCACGGAGCGCGCCAGCAGCGCCAGCGTCAGCACCGCGCAGACCAGGACAAAGCCATTGGCCGCCAGCATTTGCACGCCTTGGGGCAGCCAGCGGATGGGGTAGGTGACGAAGTAGAACAGCGGGGCCGTATAGACCGGACGCCAATCCCATCCGACCATCCGGGCTACGCCGGGGGCCGACATCACGGACAAGGATTTGTCGAGCGTGATGAGGTACACCAGCAACGCACCCGCAGCCAGCAGCCAGGGCAGATATGACCGAGTGAAGTTCCGTTCAGTTTTCGTTTCCATCGCGTCTGGGCGGCACGAGTTGACCCCATGCCATGCTCGATGGCAAGGACAGTTTGCTTCTGAGTTCCGTCAAAGGCGCAACTTGGCACTGCCGCCAAAGTAGTAGGGCAGCCGACCCGGCGGCCAAAGTCGCGGCCACCGACTCGGTTGCCGCGCAGCACGACGGGCGGGTCGCCCGTTCGACTACCGCAGGCGAGTCGCCCGCGCCACAGCGGCGGCGGGTTGCCGGGCCGCCCTTCGACGCTTCCGCGCTTCAACCCTTCGACCCGTCCACGCTACGCACGTCGGCCACGCACTCGACGTGCTGCGTCTGCGGGAACATGTCCAGCGGCGCCACTTGCCTGAGTTCAAAGACACCGTCGGCGCACAAAACGTTCAAGTCCCGCGCCAGCGTGGCCGGATGGCAGGAGACATAGACGACCTGCCACGGCCGCGCCTGGCGCAGCAACTCCAGTGATTTCTTTGGGCAGCCGGTACGCGGCGGGTCGAGGATGACGGCGGTTTGGGAGGGGGCGTAGCACTTCAACAGACCGGGCAGGAGTTCGTCGGCGTTGCCGATCACGAAGTCGCCGTTCGTCCGCCCGTGGCGCCGGGCATTCTGCTTGGCGGCCCGCACGGCCATTTGGTCGTATTCCACACCGATGAACTTCTCGACCTGGCCCGCCAGCGAAATGCCGAAGAAGCCCACGCCGCAATAAACGTCGATCAGGAACCGCGCCCCGCTGTCGCGCAGCGCCGCGCCCACCGCCTCCACCAAGCCGGGCAGCAGGTGGAAATTGTTTTGGAAGAACGAGTCCTTCGGCACCTCCCAATCCTCCGGCATCGCGCGCAGGACCACCTTGATCCCGCCTTTCGGCGGCGGATGCGCGCGCACCTGGCGCAACTGCTCGTTCAGCACCGGCTCGGCAATGACGCATTCCTCCACATCGACCACCAATCCGCAGTCGTGCCGGATGAAGCCGATGTCCAGCGTCTGGCGCGGTTTGTTCCACTGGCTGCGCACCATGATGCGGTTGCGGTAGTGATACGGCTGCGGGCACGGCGCCACCGGCGCGACGACCCGCGGATCGAAGCCGCCGATGCGCTCGAACAAATCGGCGATCTGCTTGCGCTTCAACTCAAGCTGGGCCGGATAGGCCAGGTGCTGATACTGGCACCCGCCGCACTCGCCGAAATAACGGCACGGCGGCGGCACGCGCTGCGCCGACGGCTCGAGCACCTTCAACAGCCTCGCGCGGGCGAACTGCTTCTTCACCTCCGTCACCTCCGCCTCGACCGTCTCGCCCGGCGCGACAAACGGCACGAAGACCACGAAGCCTTCGTGTCGCGCCACCCCCTCGCCGCCGAAGGCCAGGTCGGTGATCGTGAGCGTCAGGAGTTGCCACGGCTTCGGCGTCGGGGGCTTGGTGTCGGTTTCTGCCATGCTGTCAGTAGTCGTGTTCGCTGGACTGCGGCACAAACACCACAGCGCGGCTCCCGGTGTCAATCCCTTTCCCACAGCCGTAACCGAGCAGTTGGAATTCAACGCAACGACGCGAGGACGCAGAGAATGTCGGAACCGTCGGGGTGGTTTCCGGGAGTCTCCCACCGTGCCTGCCCAGCGTACCTGAGAGAGACTCTGTTTTCTTTGCGGCTCTGCGTCTTCGCGCCTCTGCGTTAAACCTCTGCGGCATGGTGACGGCCCAGTCAGGCGTTGCCAAACCTCGCCCCTCCGCCAATGTTGCCGGCGCAATGCGACTGCGCCGAAATCGTTTGGGCTTGGCCTCGCTCGCCATGACACTGGTTGCCTGGCTGGCTTGGCAATTCACGCCGCTGCCAGCGGTCTTCGCCCTCGCCAGCTTGAGCGACCCCGCCAAACTTGCCACCCTGGGCAAACGCGGAGCCAACGCGCGCCTGAACAAGATCGTGTATTGGCTCGACCAAGCGCGCGGCAAAGGGCTGTCCGCCGAAACCGCGGTCGGGTGGACGCAAACGCTCAATCGCACCAAGGAACCGCGCGCGGGCTTGGTGAAAACGGAACTGCTCCGCAACCTCAAACTGGCCGAGGAACTCGGTCTGCTCACGCCCGACAACCGCGACCGGCTCCGCCGTGGCCACGCCGCCGTCGTCACCCGCGGCCCTTACGCGGGCGAAACCGTGGAGATCGATCACATCGTGCCGATCAGTCTCGCGCCTGAAGCCGGCAACGAACTGGCCAATTTGGAGATGCTTCCCAAGACGCTGAACCGGCAGAAATCCAACCGCGTGGGCGAGCGGCAACTGGCTCACGCCAAGAAGTTGTTCGAGGCCGGGTTGCTGACGAAGGCCTCGCTCGCCCGTGTCGAGGCGAAGCCGTGAAGGGGAAGCCGCTGGCAATGCGACTAAACTCGCGCGCCCACGAGAGTCAGGGTTTTGGTCTTGCTGAAGGCCGCGGCGCTTGCTACCAACCACACCGACACCTGCAAACCGTGGCTCCAAGAGAAGGGCGTGGCCCACGGCGGCGGACAGTGCGGACACGTGAAGACAGACCCGATCAGCAACCAAGCCACACCGGCCTCTCCCCGGGACGCTGGCGAAGGGGCTTGGCTTGGCGTCCTTCCGTGCTCGCACGATCATTCCACCCGAGAGGCGGCGGCGTTCGACTCGACGCGCTGGAGCGTGGTCCTGGCGGTTGGTCAGGAAGATTCGCCTGCGGCCCAGGAGGCGCTCACCCAGCTCTACCGCGCTTACTGGTATCCGCTCTACGTCTTCGTGCGGCGGCAGGGATGCAGCCCCCACGACGCGGAAGACTTCACTCAGGGCTTTTTCCTGCACTTGCTGAAGCGGCACGACCTGGCGACCGTGCGGCGCGAACGGGGCCGGTTTCGCTCGTTTCTCCTGGTCTCGCTCAAGCATTTCCTGGTCAACGAATGGACGCGCGCCCGCACCCTCCGGCGGGGCGGGGGGCAGCCCGCGCTTCCGCTCGACCTCGTCCAAGCCGAGGAACGTTACGCGGCGGAGCCGGCCACGGAGCCGGACGTGGAGAGGTCCTTTGACCGCCGGTGGGCCGTGGCGGTGTTGGTACAGGTCTTCGGCCGGCTGCGCCGGGAATACGACTCGAGCGGACGCCAGCGGTTGTTCAACGCGCTCAAACCGTATTTGTCACCGGAAGGCCCGGGCCGCTCGCAGGCCACGGTGGCGGCCGGCTTGGGCCTGAACGAGAACGCGCTGAAACAGGCGGTCCATCGGTTGCGCGCCCGCTACCGCGAACTGCTGCGCGAGGAAGTGGCCCAGACCGTGGCCACACCCGGCGACATCGAGGACGAGTTGCGCCATCTGATCGAGGTGCTGCGCGAGTGAAAGGGGCCGTCAAGGTAGCGCGGGCTTTCCAGCCTGCCGTATCGCCGACACTCTTGTCGGCTGGCCGAACGAAGAGTTCGCGGCGTTCTCCCAGTTCGGGCGGTCCGCTGACTGGAAAGCCTGCGCTACGGCAGACTCGAAAGTCTGCGCTACGCTCCAGTCCCGCCGTAACCTCAGCCCGGTTTTCTTGCTATCTCTTTTGAACGAAACGAAGCCACCACTCGAATCTGTGAGCAGCGGCCCCTGGTGTCCGAAGTGCGGTGCGCGGGTGCCGGCGGACGCGCCGGAGGGATTCTGTTCCTCCTGCCTGCTTCAGGCCGGCCTGCTTGGGTTCCCCGATGACGACTTGGCTTGCACCGACGCGGGACCGGCGGCGCCGTCTTTCCTGCGCGACTTCGGCGATTTTGAACTGCTGGAGGAACTCGGCCGCGGCGGCATGGGCGTCGTCTATAAGGCCCGCCAGAAAAGCCTCAACCGCGTTGTCGCGCTGAAGATGATCCAGTCCGGCCGGCTGGCCCGCGACTCGGACCTCCGCCGGTTCCGCACCGAAGCCGAGGCGACGGCCCGGCTGCAGCACCCGCACATTGTCCCCGTCCACGAAATCGGGACGCAGGAGGGCCAGCACTATTTCACGATGGACTTCGTCGCGGGGCGCAGTCTGAGCGAGCTGTTGCGGGAAGGTCCGCTGCCGGCCCGGCAGGCGGCGGCGCACCTTCACGCCATCGCCGGCGCGGTGCAACACGCCCACGAGCGCGGCGTGCTGCACCGCGACCTCAAGCCGTCCAACGTCCTCCTGGACGCCGCCGGCCAGCCGCGCGTGACCGACTTCGGCTTGGCCAAGTTGCTGGAGGGCGGGCCGGAAGTGACGTGCTCCGGCGCGGTGGTGGGTTCGCCCGGCTACATGGCGCCCGAACAAGCCGCCGGCCAATCCAGCCACGCCAGCGTGCGCAGCGATGTCTATTCCCTCGGCGCCATTCTCTACGATCTGCTTTGCGCCCGCCCGCCGTTCCAGGCGGACACCGCCCTCGAAACGATGCGGTTGGTGCAACAAGCCGAGCCGGTGCCGCCGCGGCTGCTCAACCCGCGTCTGCCACGCGACCTCGAAACCATCTGCCTGAAATGCCTGGAGAAGGATCCAGCCAAACGCTACGCCACGGCGCAGGAACTCGTGGACGATCTCAGCCGTTTCCTCGACGACGAACCGATTCGCGCGCGTCCGGTGGGCCGCGCAGAGAAGACCTGGCGCTGGTGCCGGCGCAATCCCGCGCTGGCCGGCTCGTTGGCCGGCACGTTTTTGTTGCTGGTGGCAGTGGCAGTGGGAGCGAGCGTCGTGGCGCAGCGGTTGCATCGCGCCAGCCATCGCGCCCTCGCCGCCGAGCGCGACGCACAAGAGAAGTTGTGGGCTTCCTATCTGGCCCAGGCGCGCGCCGGAAGGCTGAGCGGCGTGGCGGGCCGGCGGCGGGAAAGCCTCGCGGCCATTGCGGCAGCGGCGAAAATGCGCCCCTCGCTCGAGTTGCGCAACGAAGCCATCGCGTGTCTGGCGTTGGCCGACATCGAGCCGCCCGTGACGGTCCACCCCAACCTGCCCGCCGTGCCGGCCGATTGGAGCACGTTCGACTCCGCCTTCGAGCGCTACGCCGTGCTGCGCGAGGGCGGCAGCGTGACGCTCCATGCGGTAAAGGACCAGCGCGTCCTGGCCGAGTTGGCCGCGCCGACACGGGGCCAGCCTCGAGGCGCGTTCAGTCCCGATGGCCGGTTCCTTTTCGCCAATTTCGCCCACGGCAAACTCTTCCTGTGGGACTTGGACGGTCAGAAGTCAGAGGAGCCTCTGGCCGCAACCCGCGATCCGCAATCCGCAATCCGCAATGAGCAGGCGGCGGCCTACACGAACTTCCCACCCGTCCGCGACGCGGCACGTTCGGCGACGTTCTCGCCGGACAGCCGCACGTTTGCCATCGCCGGCAAGGACGGCTTCATTCACTTCTACGATCTCGGTAGCAGCCGACGTGAGGAGGCCTCTAATTTGAAATCTCAAATCTCAGATTTCAAATCCCCGGAGCGCCTTACGTCGGCTGCTACGCCGAGTGAACTGACCGCGACCGCAAGTTCGCTCCCCGATTTGGCCGAACGAACTCCGCTCCCCGTTGGCGCCGCGGCCTATCGCCTTGACTTCGACCCAAGCGGGCAGCGCCTGGCCGTGATGATCGGCGGCGAGGTCCAACTCTGGAACTTGGTCCAGCGCATGCGGACCAAAACGCTCCAGCGCCCCATCGACGGCGTGGTGATGGGCTGGCATCCGGACGGCCGCCACTTGGCGGTCGGCTTCCGCAACGGCGAGTTGTGGTTCTGGGACACCGAGACCGGTGAGGCGCGCCAGTTGTGGGGACACGCCCAGTATGTCTCGTCGATTGCGTTCGATCCGCTGGGCGCGCTGTTGGTGACCGATTCATGGGATGGCCAGACGTTGTTCTGGGACGCCGCGTTGGGGCGGCTGCTGTTCGCCCATCGGCTGGGTGTGAGTTGCGCCTTCAGCGCCGACGGCCAGTGGCTGGGCGTTCACTACGGGCCGGGCGGGCTGGACCGGGCACGCGTCCTGCGCAGCCGCGTCTTTCGCCAGTGGACCAGCCCGAGCTTGAAATCGCCGCAATTGAGCGGCGTGGACTTGAGCGCGGACGGGCGCTGGCTCGTCGTGGGGGATGGCACCGGCTGGGGCTTGTGGGATTTAGAGCAGGGAAAACAGTTGGCTTTCGTGCAGGGTACGCGCGGGGGCCATCTCCAGTTTCATCCCAACGGCCGCTCGGTCATCACGTTCACGTCCGATGAAGTGTTGCAGTGGGCGCTAGAAGTGACGGGTAGCACGGGCGACTCGCCCGTCCCGTTTGGCGACCCGCCAAACGGAACGACCGAAGGCACAGGAAAATCACCGAGCGATCGGAAAGGGAGCGGCCTGCCGGGCATTCCGTCGGGCAGGTTGCCCGACGGCACAGGCGGGTCGCCTGTGCTACCGACGGGGAATACGGGCCTTCACGTTGGCGCAGCGAGAGTGTTGGTTTCGTCGCCGGGCAGCCTGTTTCAGGACGTCTCGATGTCGGCGGACGGCACGTTGCTGGCGGTGGCGGGCGTGAACCGCAGTTTGGTCGTTGATCTGAACGAGCGCGGGCGCGCCAGGACGCTTACCCAAGGCCACGTCGATAGCCAGATCGCGCTCAGCCCTGACAAACGATGGGTGGCCGTGACGTCGGCCACTGGCAGCGTGACGGTGTGGGACGCGCTCACGGGGCAGTTCCAGCGCCAGTTGCTCACCAACGAACACGCCGCCATCGCGCTCAGTCCCGACGGCCGGGTGCTTGCGACCGCGACCGGGCGCGAGTGCTGCTGGTGGGAGAGCGACACTTGGCAGGTCCGCCGACGGTTTCCGCTCAGCGGGACGGGCGAGATGGCTGGGTTCGCCACCTTCAGCCCCGATGGCCGGTTCTTCGCTTTGGCTGCCGGCCGCCGCAAACTGACACTCTACGACGCGCACTCGGGCGATGAACTCGGGATCCTGACCGCGCCGGCCCTCCAGAATGCCGAACCCCTGGCCTTCAGCGGCGACGGCCATCTGCTGGCGGCGGGCACGGCGGCGGGCGTGGTTCAACTTTGGGACCTGCGTGAACTCCGGCGCGAGTTGGCGGCACTGAGCTTGGATTGGTGAAACGCGGGCTGCGCTTTTTCGCGGCGGAACTGCCGCCTTCAGGCCATTTTCTCGCGTAACCTGCACCTGCATTTCTTGCTGTAACTGTGAAGCCCACGGACGCCGGAAGGCTTTTGCTGTGGGGGCGCTCGAAACAACATGAAACCAAAGACGAATCCGAAGACTCAGCCAGCCACGGCTGCAACGCTGCTTTTGCTGCTCTCCAGCCTCACCGCCCCGGCCGCGGTCATCACCAACCACTGGATCGGCGCGACCGACGGCCGGTGGAGTAACACGAACAACTGGCACACCGGCCGCGTGCCGAACAGCTTCCGCGGCGGACCAGAGTGGGACGTGTTCTGGACCAACCACCCGGTCACCGTCACGCTGGATGGAGATCAATACGTCCTCATCCGAAACTTCACCTTCACGACGGCGGGCACACTCATGGGAACCAATCTGGACATCAGCGGTGATCTGGAGTGGTCGTGCGGAGTGATGGCCGGGGGGTACACCGCCGTCGGCCACAATGCGACTTTGCACGGCAGCGCGCCAGATTACCTCCTCCTGGAAAACCGGCCGTTCACCTTTGGAGGAACCACGCGATTGAGTTCCGTCTTGCGCGTGAACAATCGAGCCGGCGTCTCCCCGCGCACCTACCTCTCGATCGCGTCGTGGGCCGGCCCCTTCGAGGTGCTCGACGGAGCGGCCATTGAAATGGTGCCGCCGTCGCTCGCCTCGGACTCGGACGTTCAGACGACAACCACCGGCCTCTTCAGGATCCTCGACGGCGCAACCTCGTTTCGGTGCGAGGGGGGATTCCACAATCAGGGCCTTGTCGAGGTGGGGGATCGGACCGCAGTGTTTGCCGCGGGTTTCCGCCAGAGCTTAGGAACGCTGCAACTGAACAACGGCCGCATCGAGACGCCTCCGGCTCCGCTGGGCGTCAACCTCACGGGCGGGAGTCTTCAAGGGACCGGTGTAGTGACCCGGGCGACCCTCGGCAGTCCCGTGGCGTGGCGAACGCCGGTCCTGTCCGGGCAAATCCATTTCAGTGAATTGTCCGTGAACTCCGGCGCGAAAGTCCGCGTGAGCCTCGGCGGGCGCGAGCGGGACCGCTACGACCACTTCCGGATCGGCAACGCCGTCACGTTGGGCGGCCGGCTCGAGGTGGGGTTCACGAACGGCTTCGAAACGAGCATCCTGCCCACCGACGAGTTCGAGATTTTCACCCTCGACCCCGGCTGCACGCGGGCCGGTGCGTTCCAGAACGTCGCTTTCGGCAACCGCGTGTGGACGGCCGATGGCGCGGGATCGTTTCTGCTGCACGCGCCCGCGTCGCCAGAGTCCGGGCCTATCGTCTTGCGCGACTACTCCTCCGATCCGGTTGTTCTGCAGTTGGCCTCCGAGGCCGCGCTGTATCCCTTTCCGCCCGGCGTTTGCCACGTTGATCCGGCCGCCAGAGTCTTTGTCGGCCCCGGAGGCGTGGACTGGGACGGTGGGAGTCTGGAAGCCGCCGTGATCGGGGGTTTTGACGCTCTCCAGGACCGTCTCGAAGTGGAAAACGAGGGTGACTTGGCGGGGCAGATCAGGGTCAGTTGGCTGGATGCGGACGATGGAGAAGCGTTCTTCGGCGGGGCGCGGTTTGCGACGGTGCAACGGCGTGACGCCGCGGGACTGTTATTTGCCTTTGGGTCAAGCGCGACCACGGCGGCCATCGAGGCGCTGGTGCGGCAGCTCGTGTATGCGAACTCCGTTTTCAGCGCCGATGCCTTCACCGGTCCCTCGATTGAATTTCCGGCCCGGACGATAGAACTGGCCTTGGCCGATGGCGCTGGACACCGCGCCACCACCGAGAGGCAGATTGAAATCCCGGCACTCAGCGGATTTCACCTCAGCCCGGGGGCAGTGACGCTTTACGCGGGCGAATACGAATGGGTCGAGCTTGTCGGCGAGTTTTCACCGTTGGGTGAGTTTCAGCCACTACCGCGCTGGCAGCCGACCACCTGGTCAACCGACAGAGACCCGGCCCCCATCGGGCTCGATGTGGATCCCTTGTTCCCCGGCCGAGTGCTGGTCCGCCTTTCGTCGCAAGGCGTCTGCACCCTCACGGCGCAAGTCGGGACCCGAAGTTTCTCGATCAATGTGACCACTTGGAATCGGCGACGCGACTGTGCTCTGGCTGCCTTCCTCCAAGCTTGGCAGTGCCTTGCCTTTCCGGCGTTTTGTTCGGGCGGTTCTTCCTTTGCCCGTTCGGCTGCCGCTCAGGAACCTGCTCCTTCCGCCGTCTCCCTGGCCAGCTTCCGCGCTCTCGAAACATTGATGAAGGAAACGGACGAAGGCCGGCGCCTGGTGAATCTGTATTGGAAGCACGGACCAGAGGCCGTTCAGATTCTCCAGTCCGACACAAACCGGCTGCTTCAATTCGGCACTGTGCTCACCAACTTCCAGCCGCTCGTGGCCGCCCTGCTTGCGGGTCGAGGCGAGCAGGCTCAGATCACCCAGGCGATGATCGACCAGCTCAATTCCGTGTGGACGACGTTGACCAACTACGCCGGCCCGACGCTCAAGGCGGCTCTCGATTCCGAGCGCGCCCGCTTCCACGGCTTCCAGGATTTCGTCGATCAGGACTTCTCCCAGTGGGCGCAGAGGCTGCAAATCCCCGCGCCCACCAACGCCTGGATGCACATCTCCAGCATCGGCTTCACCAAAGGCCAACTCAGCCTCGAAGCCAACGCCGTGAACGGCTGGAACGTTTCCCTCTGGCGTGCGTCCGATCTAACGCTCAAGAACTGGGAACCCGTGCCCGGCACCCAGATGGAAACCAACGGCTACACCCTCCGCCTCACCGACACGAATCCCCCACCGCCGCAGCGGTTTTATCAACTCCGCGCACAACCATGCACCCCGTAGCAGCCGACGTGAGGAGGCTCTGTTCCAATTTGCGATTGGCGATTGGCGATTGCCGATTCCCGAGCGGGCCAGCCAATCGGCCGGTAAGCCGCCCATCGCCAATCGATCGGAGCCTCGTGACCTCGGCTGCTACGAAACGAATCACACAACGGACACAACAGA
>JACRJZ010000021.1 GCA_016219875.1 Verrucomicrobiota bacterium
AGTTGGGCGATGGTACGACCACGGGGCGCAACCGTCCGGTGCAAGTCACGAACCTGAGCGGAGTGGTGGCGATTGCGGCCGGGATGGTTCACGGTTTGGCCCTGAAATCGGACGGGACGGTGTGGGCGTGGGGGAACAACAGTCCCTACAGTCAGTTGGGGAATGGGACGAACGTGGACAGCCGGACGCCGGTGCAGGTCAGCAACCTGAACGCCGGGAGCGGTGGACCGGCTGGAACCCCGTTCGAGGAGTGGCTGATCCTGCACTTTGGCAGCCTGGATAATCCCGATGCCAGACCGGACGCTGATCCCGACAGTGACGGCGCGCCCAACCGCCTCGAGTTCCCGGCCGGAACGAATCCGACCAACAGGGCTTCGGTGTTACGCCTGCAACAGCCGCAGCGCCAAGGTAACGACATTCTGCTCACTTGGACCACGGCGGGCGGGCGAACCAACGTGGTACAATGGGCCGCCGGTGTTGCGGATGATAGCTTCAGCGATCTGGGTGCGCCGTTGATCATCGCCGGCCAAGGTGACGCTACCACCAATCGGGTTGATCCCGGAGCCGCCACCAACGCTCTCCGGTTCTACCGCATCCGGCTGGGGCCGTAACCTCCGTCATTGCTGTACGCGGATCTGAAACGTGGCGAGGGATCGCTGGGGCGGCGCGCACCTGCCGCTGGACTTCTACCACGCCCTCAGCGTTTGCCGATCTTCGCACTGGCGGCTTCGAGGATGCGGCGTTCGCGTGGAGTGAGGCTGTGGATGCCGTGAGCGGAAATTTTGTCGAGGATGGGATCGACTTCCTTGCTGATGAATTCCGCCGGAGGGAGGTCTTCGATGACTTTCTTCTGCGGCATTTGCCACGGAGCTTTTCGGGTCGGCACTTCGGCGTAATGGGGACGGGGCACCGGCGCGCGCCGCGGGACACGGCTGGTCCGCTTCGCGCGCAGCATCCAGAGCACATAGCCCAGCCCGGCGACGATGCCGCCGAGATGCGCCAAGTGCGCGATGTTTCCGCCCAGCCGGGGCACCGCGATGCCGAACAAGGTCAAGGCCAGTTCAATGAAGAGCAGGTAGCGGGCGCGCAGGGACACGGGAATGATGAAGAACACCAAGAGCGTCAGGACGCGGTCGGGAAACAACGCCGCGAACGCCGCCACCAACCCAAACGCGCCGGCCGAGGCCCCCATGACGCCGACGTACTGCAGCATCGCCGGGGCCTCCGGTGAAAAGTGACTGGGCCAAGCCCAGGCGCCGAGGATTTGCAGCAAGCCGCCCAGCACCCCACAGGCGAAGTAGAGGCTGATGAACTTCCCGCGGCCAAGGGCTTGCTCCATGGCGCCGCCGAAGAAGTAGATCGTGATGAGATTGGCCAGGAGATGGAAGAGGTTGGCGTGAAGGAATTGGAAGGTAAGCGGCTGCCACAGGCAGCCTTCCTTCAGGCCGTGCAGGCTAAGGGCGAGGTACTGGCTGACGAACCGCTGTCCGTCGGGGCTGGATTCGGCGACGGCTTGGACCAGGAAAACGGCAGCGTTGACGACGAGCAACAGAATCGTCAGCGACCACCGCCACCTGAATCCTGAGCCGTAGTCCGGGCCGCGCATGTAATCCCGATCTTCAAGCATGGCGGCGGAAGCTAAGGCGAGGGGGCGGGTTTTTCAACGGGGGAATTCAAATTGAGAATTGAAAAATGAAAAATGCAAATTGGTTTGGCGGCAGCACAGGTTTAGGGGCGGAGCCAATCGGGGGAAACCAGCCGGCCCATGGTCAGGCCAGCGGCATGAGGCGCTGACCCAATTCGCAGTCTGCAATTCTCATTTCCTCACTCCCCGCAGCGCCAGCAGTTCCACCAAGTTGCAGAGCACTTCGTCGCGGTCTTGGCCGTCGAGCGCCAGGGCCAGTTGGGCGGTGAGCAGCCCGTACTTCACGCCAACGTCGTAGCGGCGGCCTTGGAGTTCGCAGGCAAGGTAGCGTTCGCGGGAGGCGAGTTTGGCAAGCGCGGCGGAGAGCGGCAGGGTGGCGCCCGGCGCGGCGTTTTCCAGGGATTGCCCCAGCATCTCCATCACGCTGGGCGTCAGGACGTGCATGCCAAAGAAACAGAGGTAGTGACCGGCGCGCAGTCCAGGCACGACCAGCTTCTGTTCGGCTTCGGTGGGTGTCGGTTTCTCCAGCACGTCGGTGATCTCGTAAAGGCCCTGGCGCGCGGGCAGGAGACGCCCGCCGACGGCGCCATAATAGGGGAGCTTGCTTTCGTGGGTGGCTTGCACGGCCGAGACGGCGCAATGCTCGGCGGCGGCCATTTCCACGAGCTGTTGGGCGCAGCGTTTCTGAGCGCCGCTGACATAGAGATGATCGCCCACCAGGAGCAGGAACGGAGCGGAGCCGGTGAAAGGCCTGGCGCAGTGGACGGCGTGCCCGTAGCCCAACGGCTGGGCCTGCTCCACGAAGTCAATCCGGCTGACGTGAGGTCCGGCGGCGGTTGCGTAGGCGGCGCGATCGCCGGGATGGATCACGAGGCAGATTTCGTCGATGCCGGCCCGGAGGATCTCCTCGACGACGATGCACAGCGCGGTCTTGGAGGCGCCGTCGCGGTCCACCAGGGTTTGCAGCGGGAGCGTGCGCTGGCTTTTGCCGGCGGCGGTGATGACGGCCTTCTTGATTTCCATGATGGGGGCGCCCGGAGTTCCAGGTGGGTTGGATTTATTGCTGAGGGGATGACTTCAGAGATTCGTCTTGGAGCTTTTTGAGGTTCTCCGCAAAGAAATGGGTCACGTCCTTGAACTTGGGCACGTTGCCCGGGCTGAGTTCCATGAGGGCCAGATGGGCGTCCAGACAAGTGCGAGTGATCTCCTCGCGACTGATGCCTTCCGCGGGTTGCACCGGCTCGAACGTTTCCTTGGAGGCTTCGCACTGGACGACGTTGAAGAGGCTGACCACACCGAGATTGTCGAGGAGATCACGGATGCGCTGGTTGGGGTTCACGAGTTCAACGCCGGGTTCGGTGTGCCCGTCCTTGGTGGCGGAGCGGGTCTTGGCCTCGTTGGCCAGGACGCCCAAAAAGGTGCTGTCCATGAGCAGGCATTCGCTCAGGTCGAGGACGACTTTGGCCTGGCCGGTGCCGCGGAAGTGCTGCATCAGCTTCTTGAAGTCCACGCTCGTGGTGAAGTTCGCACGGCCGGTGATGCGGACACAGGCCGTGTTGTCGCCCACCCAGACAAAGAGGTTGCCGGCGGAAGGGGTCGTGTTCATTGGTGTCAATCGTTCAAGTTCTCGAGGTCGGGGTCAGGCCGCCGCCCGAAGGCCGCTGGGCCGGTCAGCCGCCTGACCGCGGGCAATCTGAACCAACACTTGCTGCAAAACAAGCTTCTCCTCGAGCGGACTGGAGATCAGCTTGCGGTTGCAGTCCAGGAGCAATTCCATGGCCCGGACGAGTTCGTCGAGCGTGTACTTGCGGGCCTGGGGGAGGGAGTTGAAGAGGACGTAAGGATGGAGGGAGAGCGGATTGAAGCGTTTGTCCTCCGGCAGCTTTTCCGTCGGGATGCGTTCAAGCTGGCTCTTGAAAGAACCGTAGCCGCCGCGCTCGGCGTCGGGCTTGATCCACTTCTCGCGCTGCATCTCCTTGATGAGGATCATCGCGCGGACCTTGGAAATGAGGCCGTAGAGCAGGCCGATCTCGGACTTGTCCTTGTCGAAGCGCATCGACCACATCTCCTCGTCGAGACAGGCCAGGGTCTTGGGCAGGTCGCGGTTGCCGAGGGCGTCGGCCAGGGCAAAGGCGCGCGCCTGCTTGGTGCGCGTGACGATGGCCCGCACGTCGGCCACCTCGATCTCCGTACGGTGGCCGACGTAAAGGGAGAGCTTCTCGATCTCGTTGTGAAGCTGGCGCAGGTTGGGGCCGACCTGGGTGACAAGTTCTGCGACGGCGTCGTCGGAAATGGACTTCTTCAGCGCGCGCAATGCCTTGAGGGCGGCCTCTTCGGCTTTTGCGGCCCACTCCTTGTCATCGAGGGACAGGGCGGCGAAGAGTTCGACGGTGCCGAGTTTCTCCACCGTTTTGTAGAACGACTTCCGGCGGTCCACTTTCCCGGCACTGATGAGCAGGCGCACGTTGTCCCACGGGAATTTCTTCAAATCGTCCGCCAAGCTGGCGAGGGTTTCCGTCACGTCCCTGGAGGAAGACGTGCGATCGTCCGCCAGGAAACTGCAGTTCTGAAACCAGATGGCTTTGCCGGTGCCGAAGAAGGGAAGTGTTTGGAGGGACTCCTGGAGCCGTGACAAGGCGCGCAACGCTTCGCCGCTGTTCGAGCATTGGGCATCGATGATCTCGTGGTCCATCCCGCCCAGTTCGGCGCACCACTGGTCATAGAGACGGCGAGCGCGCTGTTTGACGCCGAAGTCATCTTCCCCGCAAATCAAGACGAGGGCCGCGCTGGATGGGGCCGGGGCGGGCGGCATGGCCTACTCGGTGTCGCTGTTGCTGGCGCTGTTCTCGTTGATGCGTTCGAGCACCTCGGACATGTCCTCGACTTGGTCGAAGAGCGTCGTGGCGACGAAGAGCGGCTTCTTGAGTGACGTGGCGATGGCCAGGCAATCGCTGGGCCGGGCATCGACCTCCACGATCTTGAGACCTAGCTCGTTTTGCTGCTTGAGGATCAGGCGCGCGAAATAGGTCGAGTTCTTGAGTTCGGTGATGACGACGCGCTCGACGGTGATGCCGAAGCCCTTGAAGATGCTCAGCATGAGATCGTGCGTCAGCGGGCGCTCCTTGGGGGTGTCGCGCAGAAACATGCCGATGACGGCGCCCATGTTGTGCTCCACTTGGATGACAAAAACCTTCTCGTCGTTGCCAAGGAAAATGGCCACGCCGCTGTTGGCGGGCAGAATCCCGCGGATCTGGACCGGCACCACGTCGTTCTTCATGGGCGAATGTTATTGCGTTGTCGCTAAAAGACAAGTCTCGGCACGCGGCCGGCAAAACTTTACTGCGCGGCCATCTTTTCCAGCAGGCCGGTCGTCGATTTGCCGGGGACGAACGGAAGAATCACGATGCGGCCACCGGCAGACTCCACGGCTTGGCGCTCGTTCTGGTCCAGCGTGTCGAGGGTGTAGTCACCGCCCTTGACGTAGATGTCCGGCTGGGCTTGCCGCAGAAAGTTGACCGCGCGCTTCTCCGCAAACACACAGACCGCATCCACGCTCTCCAGGGCGGCCAGCACGGCGGCGCGGTCGGATTCGGAGTTGAGCGGTCGGTCGGGGCCTTTGAGTTCGCGGACGGAGCGGTCGCCGTTGACACCGACGAGGAGCAAGTCTCCGTAGCCGCGGGCGGTTTCGAGATAGGTGACATGCCCCACGTGAAGAATGTCGAAGCAGCCGTTGGTCACGACCAGTCGCCGGCCCGCCTGACGAGCCGCCTGACGCCAAGGGTCAAGCTGTGTCCACGTCAGAATCTTTTCCCGGAAACTCATGCCCGGATTGTGGAGAGATGGGCCGGGCTTGGCAAAGGGTCTTTGCTACTTGGCCTTGGCGGCGGTTTCGCACGGATAGACGATCACGAGCCAACCCGTGCCGTTCTTGTCGTCGCCAGCCATGGTGATGGTTTCGCCCTTGGGCAAGGCGCTGTCCACGCGCTTGGCCAGTTTGCCTTCCCCGTAAAGCTTGACGGTCACCCGATTCTCGCCCTTGTCCTTGACCTCGATGTAGCACTGCTTGCTCATCTCGACCTTCACGTACTCCCGGTCGTTGATGGTGAAGGCCTGTCGCCGGACTTCGAAGTAGTTCTTGTATTTGAGCGGCATGGCCTTGAGCTTCTTGGCCAGCACGCCGTCCAGCGGCTTGTGGCTGGGATCGGGCGATTTCTCGTCATCCGTGGCCCAGACCAACCGGGCCTCCAGTCTGCGCTCCACCGCGAGTGTGGCGAGACTTGGGCAGGCGACCAGCAGCGCCAGCAACAGCAACCCTCCGCGTTGCTGGAAGAGACGTAACAAGGGAACCCTCATGGCCGTGGCAGAAAATCTCAGTTCACCAACTCGCCGTCCTCATCCTGCTCCGCCTGGGGATGGCTCGAAACCCAGACGAGGGTCATGCGGTTCTGCTCGGAGCGGAAGGTAAACGACCCGCTGTCATCAAGGGTGTTCTCGATCTCATCCCAGCCCGGAGAGGAGAACCAGTTGAACTGCGTGGCGCCGGCGATCAACAGCACCACCGCCACGGCTGCCCCTGAGAATTGCGGCCAGTAACGCACCAGCCAGCCCAGTCCGAACGAGGAAGCTCTGCGCTCTCCGGCTTGTTCCGCCGCCAGAATGGCGCGCTCGATCTTGCTCCAGTAAAACTCGCGGGATTCCGGCAGCGTGCGCTCCAGTTCGTTGCCGCGGAGCGCGGCGCGGGTGGTCTGGAGTTCCCCGAACAAGGCGCGGGCCGCCGGATCGGCCTGGGTGAGGCCCTCGACCTGCTTCGCCTCGCGGGCCGGCAATTCGCCGTCCAGGTAGGACTGCAACTTCAGTTCAATCTCGGTGTTCATGGTGCCAACTCTGTTTTCTTGTAGCTTGCCATCAAGGCCGCCATTTTGCGGCGCGCGTAAAAAAGCCGGGACATCACCGTGCCGATGCTGCACTGCATCCGCTTGGCGATCTCTTTATATTCCAGTTCTTCAAACTCATGCAAAATCAGCACCGTCCGGTGCTCGTAGCTGAGCTGGTTCAACGCCTTGTCAATGCGCTGGCGGAGTTCGCTCCGCTCCAGCCCGGCCGTCGGATTGGGCGTGACCACCGGCATCTGCCGTTCGACGCCGCCCGACTCTTCTTCCATCTCTTCCACCGACTCGGCCCGCTGGCGTTTCTGTTTGCGCAGCGCGTCGAGGCAGAGGTTGATGACGATCCGCGTCATCCAGGTGAGGAAGCTGGACTCGCCTTGAAACTGCTTCAACCGCTGCCAGCCCTTCACCCACGCCTCTTGCGAAATGTCCACGGCGTCGTCTTCATTCCGCATCATGCTGAAGGCCCGCGCATACACCTTGTCGCGGTGCCGGGCCACCAATTCCTCGAAGGCCCGCATGTCACCCCGCTGCGCCGACCGGACAAGCATTTCGTCGCTCATCGCGGTGTAATCTTTTTTTCGCGCAGCCATTCGTTATGACGGGGGGTGTTCGGCGGTTATTCAGCAAATTGTGACCGCGCCGTCACAACGTCCCTTTCGTGGTCGGAAGCTGTCCAGCGAGGCGCGGATCGCGCTGTTTGGCGAAGTCCACGGCCTTCGCAAAGGCCTTGAACAACCCCTCCACCACGTGGTGGGGTTCCGCGCCGTAAAGCAGTTCCAGGTGGAGGTTGCAGCGCGCCTCGTTGGCGAATCCCTGGAAGAACTCCCGCGCCAGGCCAAACCGAAACGCGCTCGACATGTCCTGCTGTTTCTCGGTGGGAGTGACGCGCCGGAAGGCCAGCGAGTCGAGGCCGCGCCAGACGAGGAAAGGCCGCCCGCTGAAATCCACCACACAGCGCGCCAGGCACTCGTCCATCGGCACATAGGCCTCGCCGGTGAACGGGTTGCGCGGGTCGAATCCGCTGCCGTAACGGCGGAGGCCAGCCTTGTCGCCGAGCGCCGCCTTGACGGCTTGGCCGAGCGCGATCCCGCAATCCTCGACTGTGTGATGGGCATCGACTTCGAGGTCTCCCTTGCACCGCAACGTGAGGTCCACCACGGCATGCTTGGCGAACAGCGTCAGCATGTGGTCGAAGAAAGGAATGCCGGTCTGGATCGACGACTGACCCCGGCCGTCGAGATCCAGCTTCAGGCGGATCTGCGTCTCATTTGTGACGCGCTTGATTTGTGCTCTGCGGTCCTGCACGGCGCGGTATTGAACAGGTTTCGGCAGGGAAAACCAAACGGAATCTCAGGAATGTTCCCGGCGCCCCGGCGCGCTCCTCAGTGTTTACGTTTTACGCTTTACGCATTACGGCGTCGGGAGCCTTGCGTCACAGTCGAGGCGTAAAACGTGAAACGTAAAACGTAAGCACAACAGGTCATCGACTTCTCGCTCGCCGTCACGCGCATTGCTAACGGCTCAATCCACCTTCACGCCCATGATGTCCAGCACCCGCTCCAATTCGTCGTCGCTGAAGAAGCGGATTTCCAGCGCGCCCTTCCCTTGGCGGTAACGGAGCGCGACCTTGGCGCCCAGGCGTTCGCGGAGCTTGGATTCAAGGGATACCACATGCGCGTCGCGAGAGGCCAGAGACGCTGGGGCGGGCCGTGTTGTGGCAGCGGTCCCGGTGTTGCGGGAAAGCCAATGGGAGACTAATTCCTCCGTCTGGCGGACGGTGAGGCCGTCCTTCAAGGCCCGCTGGCCGGCGAGGGCCTGCTCGGGACCCGGCAGACTCAGAATGACTTTCGCGTGGCCCGTGGAGAGCCGTCCATCCCGGACCCAGGCCTGGACTTCGGCCGGCAGGTTCAGCAAGCGCAGCGAGTTGGCCACGGCCACGCGGCTCTTGCCGACCTTCGCCGCGGCCTGATCCTGGGTCAGGTGGAAACCGGTGATGAGTTGGCGGTAGCCGAGAGATTCCTCAATCGGATTGAGGTTCTCGCGCTGAAGGTTCTCGATGAGGGCCAGTTCGAGCGCGGCTTCGTCGCTGGCCTCGCGGACGATCACCGGCACTTGCGTCAGGCCGGCGAGTTGCGCGGCGCGCCAGCGGCGCTCCCCGGCGATAAGTTCGAACTGGCCGTCGCGCTCGCGCACGATCAGCGGCTGGACGATGCCCTGTTCCTTGATCGAGTCGGCCAGTTCCTGCAACGACTCCGCCGTGAACTCTTTGCGAGGTTGTAGCGGACTGGGCCGGACCCGCAGGAGATCGACCCGTTGGACCGCGTCGCCCGGCGGCGCAGGCGGGGCCACGGGTGCCGGCACCGAGCCGGACGTTGAAACTGGACCCGACGTGGGCGCGACTGACTTGGTGACGTTTGCCACGCCACCCAAGAGTGCGCCCAGTCCGCGTCCAAGAGCCGGTTTTGACATGACGCGAGAATGAGTGGAACCGGGGAAAATTCAAAAGGAAAAACTCGCCGCGCCCATTTGCGTTTCCGCGCTTCTCCCGCATGGTGTCCGCATGAGCCACCAGAGCGGCTGGATCAATCAATGGATCGAGAAGCACGCCGGCCAAAACTATTCCGCGCACCTGGCGGGGTTCGTGGAGTGTTTCAACGCCGCCCGCTTCCATGAGGCGCACGATGTCTTGGAAGACTTGTGGTTGCGCGACCGGCATGGGCCGGACGGCGAATTCCACAAAGGCCTGATCCAACTGGCCGGCGCGTTCGTTCACCTGCAGCGAGGGCGGCCGCGGCCCGCGGCGGCGCTCCTCAAGCTTTCGCGGGGGCGCATTGCCGCGTATCCCGAGGGACACTTGGGGATGGACACGCGTCTCGTGCGCGGCGTCATCGACGATTGGCTGGAGGCGCTCGCAGCGGCGGAGCGCGGTGGAGGTCAAGCGTGGGCTTTTCCGCAACTTCGCTTCGGAACATTGACGCTGGGTCCGTCGCGCCCCATCGTGGCGCCATGAAGTCGCCTGACGAACGAGTGGTGCTGCAATATCTGGCCACCGCGCCGAATTCCTTTTTCTCCCAGCGGGAAATCTGCCGCCGGGCCGCTGACAAAGAAAAGTGGGAGAAGAACCCTCGCTGGGCGCTCCCGATTCTTTCGCGGCTGCTGGACCAGAAGCTGGTGGAACAGGACAAAGCCGGCCACTACCGGATTCTCCGAGCGGACATGTAAAGTGCCCGCCCGGTGGATCAAGAATCCCTGGATCGTAGCAGCCGACGTGAGGCGGCTCTGTTTTCAAATCCGAAATCAAAACAGGGCCTCCTCACGTCGGTGGCTACGCTTTCTTGAATCAGCCCTGAAGGTGTCCGACGAGCGCCTCAGCCGGACTTGCCGAAGTGCTTGGTCCGGCACTCGGGGCAAATGCCGTGACTGAACAGAGCCTCGGAGCGCGTCTCGATGTAGTTCTCGATCTGGTCCCAGTAGCCCTTGTCGTCGCGGATCTTCTTGCACCAGGCGCAAATCGGCAGCAGGCCGTTGAGGGTCTTGATCTGATTGGTCAACTGCGTGGTTTTGCGCGCCGTGGCCAGCGCGTCCGCGCTCGCGCCCAGCAGGATGGAGAGCACGCTGAAGGCGATTTCCTGCACCGGCGACACCTCGCGCCCCAGGACGCCGCAGAACAGGCCCAACACTTGGTTGGCGATGGCCAGCGGATGAAACACGCCGCGGTCCTCGCCGTCGTGGTCTTTCGCCTGGAGGAAGACCGGGCCGGCCTGCCGCAACGCCCAGGCGAAGCGGCCCGCCTTGATCTCGCCTTGCACCCACGCTTCCATTCCCGCCCGCGCGGAAGCCGGATGGCACAGCTTCATCTCAAAGCCGAAGTCCGACGGGTTCACCAGGTAAAACGCCGTCCGCTGGAAAAGCTTCAGCCCGCCGATGTATTTGCGCGTGACGTGCAGGATGTCCTCCGCCGATTCCGTCGCGTGCAGGTCGCGCCGGAAATTCTCCAGCGCCGTGAACAGCGCCACGACTTCCCGTTGCGCTCCGAGGTGGTGGAGGGTGCTGAGGCCGGTTTCCAGAAACGCCGGATAGATGGAGTCAGTGGCGTCGCTCATGGCTTGGCAGGCGGGCCGTCGTGATTGAGGAAGGCTTCCTCCATGGCGCCGAGTTGGTCGTCGATGGCTTTGACCAGGGAAGCGAGGGTGTCCATGGGAAGCTGCAATTGCTCCCAGGCGCCGGGCTTGAGTGGCGGCGCGCGCCGTTCGCCGGAACTGCCGATCTGCATGGCGTTGACCAAGTGATCGGCCACATGCACGACGGCGGCTTCGACGGGGAAGGCCTGACATTCCTCGGGACGATGGTGCGACCCCACCGCTTGCCCCAAGCTGGGCGGGTATTGCCAATGGCTCATCAGGGCCTCTCCGACTTGCGCATGGTCGTACCCCAAGATGCCCCGCTCGATCTCGAACAAAGGCGACTTGCGCTGGTGGTATTCCTGAAAAATGGTTTGGACCGCCGCCGGCAGGCGGCAGAAGAGGACGAGCCGGCCCACGTCGTGCAGCAGACCCGCCACGAAGAATTTGTCCGGCTTGGGCATCCGCCGTGTCATGGCCAGGAAACGCGCCCCCAATCCGCACGCCAAGCTGTGCTGCCAGAACGAACGCATGTCCACGAACTCCGGCGACAGCCCGGCGAACGTGGCGATGACGGCGGACGCCACGATCAAGTCCTGCGCTTGCTGGATGCCGATCAAGCTGATCGCTTCTTGCACCGTGGTCAGCCGTCGCGGAAAGCCGTAGAAGGAGCTGTTGCTGATTTTCAGCAGCCGCGCCGTGAGATCCGGGTCGCGCTGGATGGCGTCAGCGACCGACGTCAGGCTGCCTTGCGGATCGTTCAGCGCCGCTTCGATCTCCTGCAAGACCGGGCCGTAGGAACCCAGGGTCCGCGGGATGCTGCTCACCAGGGTCGGAATGTCGGGAGGCGGGACCATGATGAACTCAACGGTTGAGGCCCGCTTGCACTTTGCGCTCCAGGATGTGTTTGAAGATTTCCATCTGGACCGCGTTGGAGCCGTCCAAACGCCAGAACAAGCCCTTCGTCTCGGATGTCAATCGCGCGGCCTCTTCCGCGGGAAGCTGCAAGAGAAAATCCCCGGCGTCCGTGAAATCGCCCGAGGCCTTGACGTCCACCTCCTCCACGCCCCAGGCCCGGAGGATGTTGATCTGGCGCTCCGTCAGGGACGCGCCGGAAGGAATGAGCAACATGCTGTCGATGTTCTTCACATCGGCGCCCACGATCATGCCTTCCCGCAGCAGGTCTGTTTTCAGTTTCGGCATCTGGTGATCAAAGCACTGACTTCCTCATCGGCCCACGGGGTCAAAAGCTGAACCGTTCCGGCTCGGTCATGGCGGGAGAACCAGGGAACCGACGCAGAAACACTCCACCAACGGAGGCTCGTTCTGGCAGCGGTTTTCAAAGGACTCGGTTACTGGCTCAAGGTCCTGGCGAACTGCTCCAACCGGTCCAGCCCTTTCTGAATGTTCGCCAGGCTGGTGGCGTAGCTCAGGCGCAGGTACTCGTCCGCCCCGAACGCGATGCCCGGCACGGCGGCGACCTTCTGCTGCTCCAGGAGCTTCGCGCAAAACTCGGAAGACTTCAGGCCGAGCTTGGAGATGTTCGGGAAAAGGTAGAACGCGCCCTTGGCGTTGACACAGGAGATGCCCGGAATGCTGTTCAGTTTCTGCCAAGCGTAGGTGCGGCGCTTGGAATACTCAGCCAGCCACCGCGACAAATGGTCCAGCGGTCCAGTCAGGGCGGCGACCGCGCCGCGTTGCGCGAACGACGTGGGGTTGCTCGTGCTGTGGCTCTGGACGGCGTCGATGGCTTTGGCGATCGGTTCCGGCGCGGCCAGGAAGCCGAGCCGCCAGCCCGTCATGCTCCACGCTTTGGCGAAACCGTGGACGACAATGGTGTGCTCTTGATGCGCCGGGCTGAAGCTGGCCACGCTCTTGTGGACCGCGCCATCGTAGAGCAAGTGCTCGTAGATCTCGTCGCTCATGATGAGGACGCCCTTCTCCACGCAAAGGTCGCCCAGCGCCTTCACCTCGTCCGGCGTATAGACGCTGCCGGTGGGATTGCTGGGCGAGTTCAGAATCAACAGCCGGGTCCGTGGCGTGATCGCGGCGCGGAGTTGGTCGGGCGTCACTTTGAACTCCGTCTGGTCCGTCGTCTGCACGATCACGGGCTTGGCTCCGGCCAGTTTCACCATCTCCGGGTAGCTCAGCCAGTACGGGGCCGGGATGATGACCTCGTCGCCCGGCTGGCAGGTGGCGATGACCACGTTGTAGCACGAGTGCTTGCCGCCGCAGGAAACGATGATCTGGTTGGGCTTGTAGGTGAGGCCGTTCTCCCGCTTGAACTTGTCCGCGATGGCCTGGCGCAGCTCCGGGATGCCGCTGCTGGGCGTGTATTTGGTGAATCCGTCCGCCAGCGCCTTGATCGCGGCCATCTTGATATGATCGGGCGTGTCGAAGTCCGGCTCGCCTGCGCCGAAGCCGACAACATCCTGGCCTTCGGCTTTCATCTGCTTGGCTTTGGCGTCGATGGCCAGGGTGAGGGAGGGGGACAACGACGCGGCGCGTTCCGAGATGCTGTAGTTCATAACGGCGACACACATAGCGACCGGAGGGCTGCCGCGCAAGGCAGAAGTCAGGCCGAAGTCAGGCCGGCGCGGGCAGGGCAGGGCTGCATCAAACTCGGTTCGGGATCCCTCGTAGCGCAGACTTCCCAGTCTGCCGTAGCGCCGGTTTTCCAACCGGCGAGCGTTGGAAGAGGCCAGCCGGCTGGAAATTTCATGGCCTTGCCGACTGCAAGTCGGCGCTACGGCAGGTTGAAAACCTGCGCTACCCAGTGCGCCGGGCGAGAGCTTGAAGCAGCCCCGCGGGCGAAGGCCCTCTGAATTTCTTTTCGCGCTTCCGCCAAGATCGTGCATTCTTTCCGCCATGAGATTGGTTGCTGTAGCGGCGGGAATTCTCCTTTCGGCTTCGACGACCTGGGCGGCGGCGCGCAACACCACCCAGGCCGACTTGATTCTATCCGCGGAAACTGCGAAGCCGGGCGAAACCGTGCTGGCCGGCGTGCATCTCAGGATGGCCAAAGACTGGCACACGTATTGGCGCAACAGCGGCGAGTCCGGGATGCCGACGTCCATCGCCTGGAAGCTGCCCGCGGGCTTCACGGCCGGCGACGTGCAATGGCCGCCGCCGGAACGATACGTCGCGGAGGACATCGTCACTTACGTCTATCACCACGACGCCGTCCTGCTGGTGCCGCTCACGGTGAGCGCCGATGCGCCGCGAGGCGAACACGAGATCGTGGCCAAAGTCTCGTGGCTCGAATGCAAAGTCGATTGTGTTCCGGGCGAAGGCACGGTGCGGGCCAAACTCAACATCGGCAATGAAACCAAGCCCTCCCCCAGCGCGGGCATCCTCAAGGCCGCCCAGGCCAAAATCCCCAAGCCGGAACCGCGGCTCAACGCGCGGGCCTGGTGGGAGCGCGGCACCAACGCCGACTCGCGCCAGTTGGTGATCGAATGGGCGGCCCTCAAGCCGGAGGCGAAAGGCGATTTCTTCGCCTACGAAAACTCCAGCCTGGACATCTCGGCGAAGACCGAGTCCGTGTCTTCTGGGCCGGGCAAACTCCGCGTCCGCAAGTCGGTGAAGAAGTCCGAGGGCAATTGGCCGGCTGAGGTCGCGGGCTTGATCGTGGAGAAGTCGGGTGAAGCGTCCGCTGCCTACGAAGCGAAACTGGCGGTAGCGTCGGCGGCTTCGCCAGATGCGGCGGCGGCGGCGCGCGGCACCGACTCCCCGCCGCCCAAAGCCTCGGCGTCGCTTCTGGCCATGTTGGGCTGGGCCTTCTTGGGCGGACTGATCCTGAACATCATGCCATGCGTCCTGCCCGTGATCGCGCTCAAGATTCTTGGTTTCGTGAACCAGAGCCGCGAAGCGCCAGGACGGGTGCGCCGGCTCGGTGTGATCTACACGCTCGGAGTGTTGGCCTCGTTCCTGGTGCTGGCGGGGGCGGTGATCGCCGTGCAGCAAGCCGGCCACAAGGCAAGCTGGGGCATGCAGTTTGGCAATCCCATCTTCCTCGTGGTGCTGACGACCTTGGTCACGCTGGTGGCGCTGAATCTGTTTGGCGTGTTTGAAGTCACGCTGGGCGGCGGAGCGATGGGCGCGGCAGCCGAATTGGCGGGCCAGGAAGGCGGCGCCGGCGCGTTCTTCAACGGCGTGCTGGCCACCGCGCTGGCCACGCCCTGCACCGCGCCGTTCCTAAGCATCGCGTTGGGCTTCGCCTTCACGCAGCCGGCGACGGTCATTGTGTTGATGTTTCTCGCGGTGGGAGCCGGCTTGGCGCTGCCTTATCTCGTGCTGTCGTGGCAGCCTGCGTGGCTGCGCTTCCTGCCCAAGCCGGGCGCGTGGATGGAGAAATTCAAGATCGGCATGGGCTTTCCCATGATGGCCACGGCGGTCTGGCTCTTCACGCTGGCCCAGGGCCACTATGGCAAGCGGTCCTGGTGGCTGGGATTCTTCCTGGTGCTGGTGGCGCTGGCCGCGTGGGTGTACGGCGAGTTCCTTCAGCGGGGCCGGGCGCGGCGCGGCCTGGCGTGGGGCGTGTTCGGGTTTCTGCTGCTGTTCGGTTACGGCTACGCGATGGAGAGCCAGTTGCGCTGGCGTTCGCCGGTTGAAGAAACCGCGGCCGCCATTTTGAAAGAATCGCCGGACGGCATCGCGTGGGAAGCGTGGAGTCGCGCGGCGGTGGACAAGGCCCGGGCGGACGGGCGCGTCGTCTTCGTGGATTTCACCGCCGACTGGTGCGTGACTTGCCAGGCCAACAAGAAGACCAGCATCGAGGTCCCGTCCGTGCGGGCGAAGCTCAAAGAGATCAACGCCGTGCCGCTCCTGGGCGACTACACG
This sequence comes from Verrucomicrobiota bacterium, assembly GCA_016219875.1. GTDB lineage: Bacteria > Verrucomicrobiota > Verrucomicrobiia > Limisphaerales > JACRJZ01 > JACRJZ01. The sequence continues at coordinate 15,498 of JACRJZ010000021.1, forward strand.
AAGACGCCGCCGGCCATCACCGACGAATTGAGCCGGTTCAGCCGTGCGGGCGTGCCGCTGGTGCTGGTCTATCCGAAGAACCCGCACGCCGAGCCAATCGTGCTGCCCGAAGTCCTGACGCCCGGCATTGTGCTCCGGGCATTGACGAAGGCCGTGCAGTAGGCCCGATGGGGAGCGCGCTTTAAGAACCGTAGCAGCCGACGTGAGGAGGCTCCATTCAGAGGCCAGAGCTTTGTCACTTCGGCGGCCAGAGGATGGCTCGAATTTCAAACCACCCGCTCAGCCCAGAAACGAACAGATGTATTCGCAGAGGCCGGACGTCACTTCGATGTCGAAGCCGGACTTGGCCGGCACGTCGAACGTCTGGCCAGCCGTGTAGGTGGTCGTGACGCTCTGCCCGTCCAACTTGACCACGCAAGCGCCGGCCGTGAGTTCCATCCGCTCGGCCTTCTCCGTGCCGAAGTGGTATTGGCCCGGATAGATCAGGCCAAGGGTCTTCTTGCTGCCGTCGGCGAAAAGTAGCGAGTGGCTCACGACCTTGCCGTCGAAATAGACATTGGCTTTGGTCAGCGCCGTGACTCCGCGAAACTCGGTTGGTATCGTTGCCATAGTGGGCAGGAGCGTCTGGAACCGGCTACGGAATGTCAAGCGGCGGGGCGAAGGGTGATGCGGCCCAAAGCGCCAGCGGCCTACTTCTTTGGCAAGGCAGGCACCCCAGCTTGCGTCTTGGCGAACGTCTCCCAGCGCCGGTTCAAAGCGTCCAGCGACGGCTGGCCCGAATGCACGTACAAGCCGTAGCGCACGGCCAGAGCCTCGCCGGGCTGGAGCGTGCGCGCGGCGTCCAGCGTGAGCGACGCCCCCATCCAGCCGTCGCTGCGCACGTGAAAGCCGGTGGGATGGTTGGGATTCGACGGATGATCCATGAGGGTGATGCCCTCGATGGCGGCGGCGGTGATCGGCCCGCTGTAGTCCACCCAACGGGCATGTTTCCAAAAGATTTCCGGCTCGCCCACCTGGCCCTCGGAATTGCGCAGGACGCCGCCGCCGTCGTTCACACCGATGGTCTTGGCCATCCGCACGCCGATAAGGCCGAAGGGCGACTTCCCGAATGTGACGGCATTGGTCCCGGCTCGAAGTTCCACGTCGAGGACCAGCAGCCATTCCTGGTTCGGCAAGGGCTGGACGCGCACCGCACGGCGCTCCGTGAGGATCGTCTTGCTGTTGGTTTCGTTCAGCCACGCGTTGACGGCGACCAAGAAGCTCTCGTCGTCCGCATCGGCAAATTGCTCGATGCGCTGGTGGACGATGCGGGCTTTGGAACGGTCTTCCCAGAAGCTAAGGCCGTCCACGTCGGCGTGGGAAATCCAGACCGAGTAGTGGTGGCTGTGCGATTCTGGGTCGTGCGGGTGGCCCATGCGCGTGAGCGAACGGCCCGATGGCCCCATGACCGGATAGATGAACGGCCGCCGCAGGGTGGTGCCGAAGTAGTAGCGGCACAGCTCGAACCCGTCGCGCTGGAACGACACCTGTTGGTCGGGCAGCGGCAGCGCCTGCATGAGCGGGACCTTTTTGGCAGACGAGGGCGCGGCTGCGGTGGAGCGGGAGGCGAGGCCCCCTGCGAGGAGGGCCGCGAGCGCGAAGGTCGAGCAGGCGAGTCGGAGCGTTCGGCGCGGGAAGCAAGAAGTGGTGGTGCGCATGGTCGAGGTTTGTGGGAAAGGCGGATTTGGAAATTGGCTCAGCCGTAACAATTCAGTAGAACCACGAAATACACGAAACACACGAAAGGAAGACCCAAGGAAACCGTGGCTGGCCCGGCAACGGAAAGGTCCCTCAGCGCGGTCACCTTTTGGTGACGCCGGAGCCTCCGCTCCCCACCGCGGTTCAGCCTTTGTTTTCGTGTCTTTCGTGTGTTTCGTGGTTCCCTCGACTGCATGGATACGGCTCAGGGCTTTCCGGTTATCTGCTCGGCGCGTTTGAGGATGAGCAGGAACTGGCCCTTGACGGTCTTGAACTCCGTGGGCCGAGGGTAACGCGGATTGGCCACGCACCATTTCAACGTATCGCCTTCGAGTTTGAAGATGCCGAGATACGGCCCTTTGGGTCCCAGGCCGCGCGTCCGGGTGCCCTCCAGCCCTTGCGGCGACTGAGCGAGGCCCAGCTTGTAGGCCCCGGCCCCCATGTCTTCTTTGCCGTCCTTGATGGCGCTGATCTCCGTCTCGGTGATCGTCACTTCGAGCTTCACTGGACCTTGGTCGGGCTTCTCACCAGCGCCTTCGACAGCGAAACCGCGCCAGGTTCCGACGATCTTCTTGCGCGCGGCAGCATCGTCGTCCGCCGCGACCGCGGCGGTTCCGGGCAAGTTCAAGACGATCCAGAGAGCCAGAAGATGAAGCAGTGTTTTCATGGTCACGAGTCGGCTGGTCACAGCAGTGTTCACGGACGTTGAAGGATTGGATTCAAAACGCCACGAATCCATTCATGCGCAGGCAGTGATTTGTACCAGTCCGAAACATTTTTCAGCCCTTCTCTGGCAAGACAGATTTCCTCTTCCACTGCTCGGAAATTCTGGCAAAGTCCGGCTTGCCATGAACTCGGAAGCGAACCTGCCTGCCACGCAACGTGCCTACGCGCTTCGTCTGACCAGCCACGATCCCAATTGGCGCGACCGCGTCTGGCGCACGCACCTGGCCGTGAACCGCGGCGCCGCCGCCTTCGGCGACTGGCTGCTCACGCTGCGGGGCGGGCTGGAGCACGGCTTGGCGGACGAATCCCGGCTCGACCCGAAGGCGGTGGACAAGGCGTTGAAGGACCGGCGCAAAGCGCGACAGCCGAACGAACCAGAGCCGACGCGGGCAGAAGTTGTCGCCGCCATGGTTCGCGACCGCCGCATTCTGCTCGCGCTCTCGTGGCTCAGCGTCGAAGTCGGCTACAACGGGCCGCATGCCATCGGCACAGACAAGGACAAGGTTCGCGCCACGTTCCTCGACGTCCTGCGGAAGCGCAGGCTGACGGAAGCCGAGGTGCGCGAATGGGAAACGGACTGCGCGGATTCACTCCAGGCCAACATCAAAGAAGACGCCCTCTGGGTAAACCGCAGCTTGGCGTTCGACGCTCAAGTGCAGCGGTTCGGCACGGTGCTGAACCGCGACGAAGCCGGGGCGCTCATCGCCGAATTCTTCGGGAAGGCCGACGACTATCTCGCGCCCGTCGAGCTTGGCGATGAAGGCGAGACTGCGGCTCGTGGTGATGCGGATGGAGAGCAGAAGTTCCGCACCGTTGCGCGCGGCTGGGTCAGCACCAACTGGGGAACGGACGAGAAAAGCGATAAAGAGAAAATCGCGCAGAGCCTGCGGCGACTGGCCGGAGTTGCGAACGATTGCGTGGGGCAGTCCGGCATGGCGTTCGTCGGCCGGGGCATCCAAGCGCTCGGCGGCACATCCTCGAACGACGCACCTGTTGAGGACCTACTCGATGAGCTTCGGAAGCATGTTGGCTGGATCACCGGAAGCCCTTCAATCGGTCGCCTCGCAGTTGAAGCCGCCGCTGCAAAGACGGTGTTGTCCGCTGCAGACGTGGAGGTGCTGCGCGAGAAGATAGAGAAGGAGGCGGACAAGAAGGCAGCCGTCGGCAATCGCGCTGCGCCCGGTTGGTGCGTGAGCGTTCAACGAGTGATCGAAGCTCGTGCCGGTCTCCGTTTTCACGTCGATCGGGACCACACCGGCGAGTTCTCAACAATGCTCGACCACGCTGCGCGCCGAGTTTCCACCGGCCACACCTGGATCAAGCGCGCCGAAGCGGAGCGTCGGAACTTCTACTTCCAGGCTCAGCGTCTCCAGCGCGTCCCGCCATCAGCCCGTCAACGCCTCGACGACTTCTGCGCCGAGCGTTCCAAGGACACCGCCGCCAAGGACGCCTACAGAATTCGCCCGCGTGCGCTGGCTGGATGGAAAGAAGTCGTGGCGAAATGGGCGAAGGGGACCGGCGACACGGAAGAGGTCCGGGAGAAACTCCGGATCGAGGCCGTCGGGGAGGTCCAACGTGAGTTTGAAGACGACCGCGATGAGAAGTTCGGCGATCACAAATTGTTCGAGGAGCTGGCGGGCGACGACGCGCTCTGCGTGTGGCGCGAGGATGGTCGGCCCGACGGCAGCCCATATCCTGAATGGTTACTCGACTACGCCGCGGGCAGTTGGGCGAATTTCAAGCGAGCGGACTTCAAGGTTCCCGCCTACTGCCACCCCGATCCGTTGGTCCACCCGGTCTTTTGCGACTTCGGCAATTCGCGGTGGGAGATTAGTTTTGCCTGCCATCGCGCCCCCACCAGAGCCGCCAAAGCGGAACTGGACGTGAAGCGTCTGCGCGAGAACCGAGCGAAAACGGAGTCGCAATTGGCCAAAGCCAACGAGGACGCGAAGCGTGAGAGGAAACAGGCCGAACTCGACGAGTGGGTCCGCAAGCTCGTGGAGGCGGAGAAGAAGCTTGCCTGGCTTGGTTCGCCCCACGCTCTCACGCTCGGCCTGCTCGACGGCGGCAAGCCCGTGGACGCCGAACTTCGTTGGCAATCCAAGCGTCTCGTCAAAGACCTCGCCTTGGACGCCAAGCCCGGCAGTCCCTCAGCCGTCACGCGCGCCGATCGACTCAGCCGCGCATCCGGCCAAGCGCCCGTCGCGCCCGCGCCCGTGTCCATTCTGGACCTCTTCGACAAGCAGAAGGATTGGAACGGACGCCTCCAAGCGCCGCGCGAGCAATTGGAGAAACTTGCGGTCGCCCTTGGAAGGCACGCCGCCCCGAAGGCGATCACTCGACAAGAGGCGCTGGATGCTTACGTAAAACATGCCGATCGTCTTCTCGCGGAAATCAGCGAACGAGAACATTCCGCTGCCGGCAAGCGCATCGCTCACGCTCGGAGTCTGCACGATCATCTCGAATGGCTGGTCACGTTCTCCGCCAGGCTCCAGCCGCAGGGTCCGTGGCTGGGTTTCGTCGAACGAAGCGCGGACAAAACGCCGTTTCAGCGAACCGTTCGAGAAACGAAAGGCACCCGGAGAATGGGGGAGAGTTTTCCCTCACTCGAAGGTTGGCCGCATGACGAGCTCAACAAGCCACTCAAACTGAATGAGGAGGGTAACAAGCTCGTAGCGGACTCCAGCGCCAAAAGAGGAAACCGCGCCCTACTCATCCTTTCCCGTCTGCCCGGCCTCCGACTACTTTCTGCCGATTTGGGCCATCGCTACGGCGCGGCGGGCGCAGTCTGGGAGACGCTGTCGCCGGAGCAGTTCAGGCAGGAGTGCGACAAGGCGAGGCAGGCGGGCGCAACCGTGAACATCCAGCCGTTGTTCGCGCAGTTCCTCTGGCCCAAGCGCCAAGGCAATTCGTCGAACAAGGAGTTCAACCCTGTCACGCTTTTCCGCCGCATCGGCCCGGACTTTTGGGACGACGCGCAGACGAAACCCCATCCTGCGCCGTGGGCGCGGTTGGAGCGGCAGTTCCTCATCAAGCTGCAAGGGGAGGAAGCGGACGCGCGCGAGGCGAGCAATGAGGAGATTTGGTTCGTGCATCAACTGGAGTGGGCGTGCGGCATGAAAGGGCAAGCGCCACCGGACAAGCAGAAACGGCGTCTCGACTTGCCGTTGATTGACCGCATGGTGGCCGCTGGTTTTGGGCAGTCGGAAAAATGGCCAAAGCAGAAGCTGCGGTTGGAGGAATTGCGCCGGCTTGGCTGGGAACCGGTGGTTGCGCCGATAGCCAATGCCCAATCGTCAATAGCCGAGCGGATGCCCTCGCTGGCCGTGGATGACTTGATGAGCGACGCGGTGGACACGCTCCGGCTCGCGCTCAGGCGTCACGGCACCCTCGCCTGCCTCGCGCGCGACCTGCCGGCTACGCACAAGACGGTGCCGGGAGGCAAACGGGTGGAGTTGCCCGCGGAGGAACGGCCCGAGTTCCTCGCCAAATTGCTGCTCGACTGGCACGGCCTCATCACGCACCGCCGCGCGCCGGATGAGAAGGCCAGGGCGCTGTGGGAATCGGTGAACTTCCTCAAGCCGTTCCTGCGCGATGAGAAGGAAGGCGGTTTGGAGGTTCGTCCCGAGGACCCGGAAGCGGCGCCGACGCGCAAAGCCCGCGAGAAGCGGAATCTCGCCAGTCTGGCGAAGGTCGTCGGGAAGTTCGCCCCGGGGGAACTGCCGCGGCTCGCTGGCGAATTCAAGAGACTCTGGGAAGAGGCCGACGGCATGGCGGCAGATGTCCCGAAGCCCGGAACGAAGGGGCCGAGGCAGACCCAGCCCACCACCAAAGGCACAGGGTTCCACTTCTGGCTGCGAGAACTCGGAGACCGTCTCTGGCCGTCTGGTCTGAGGAAAGACCGGCGGCAAACCGGCGAGGGCAAATCTGCCGCCACGGATTGGGCCAAGGTCGCTTCTGGTCGGAACACCGGCGGCCTCTCACCGCAGCGGGTGACAACCTTGCGGGAGTTTTGGGATTTGCAGAAGGCCTTTGCCGGACGCGAGCGATGGGATGGCCGAAAGTGGATTCACCCGCCGGCGAAGGAAGGTTTCGGCAAGCGGAAGTTCGACGCAGTGGATGAACTGCGGGACCAGCGTATGAAGCAACTGGCCTCGCATATCGCTGCCGCCGCCTTGGGCCTGGCTCCGGACAAGCCTTCAGAAACAGAGCGGAGGGTCGGTGAGTTGTTGCGGCAGCATCGCAAGGCTGGAGCAGAGGCGGAAAGGAAGTTGCTGTTGGCTCGTGCGCTGGAACTCCTGAAGCCAGTCTGCCTTCAGAGTAACCGGAGATTGCCCAAGCCGGACGGAACGGAAGCCGAGAGGTTGACCTGGGTGCAGGCGACGCTGGCTTGGCTTTCCCGCCAGCGGTTGAACAAACTGGTGAATCGCTCCGGGGGTGAAGCGCCGTTCTCCCCCTGCCACGCGGTCGTCATCGAGAACCTCGACAACTACAAACTGGATCAACGGCGGACGCGCCGGGAGAACCGGCTGCGTGCCACGTGGAAGGTGTCCGAACTGAAGAAATTCCTCGCCGAAGCCTGCCAGTTGAACGGGCTGCACTTGCGGGAGGTGAATCCCAAATGGACTTCGCAACAGGACAGCCGCACCGGAGCAGCCGGGGTGCGTTGCACGGATGTACCGTTACGCGATTTCCTCCGCGAGGGCGGGTTCTGGGCGCGCGAGGCGGAGCGCATTCGCCGGAAGAAGGAACGAGACGACGCGGAGACGTTGTTGTTCGACACGTTCAACCACTGGTCCGCCCGACAGGAATCTCCAAGTGAGGCCGAAGCCAAGCGGCTGAAGCACGGTTCCATTCGCCTGCTCAAGAAGAATGGCGGAGAGTTGTTCGTTTCCGCGGCAAGTGCCTCCGACCAGAACTCCAGTGGCACTCGGCGTGTCGGGCAGCCAGCGCTGCAAGCCGATCTGAACGCCTCCGCCAACGTCGGCCTCAAGGCGTTGCTTGATCCTGACTGGGCGGGTAGTTGGTGGTATGTGCCGTGTGACCCGAAGGAGTTTTGTCCTGTGGCCGAGGCGGTGAATGGCTGTCTGGTTTTCGAGAGAGACGGCAAAGCCTTCAAACCGTTGCCGACAGACGAACAACCGAGAGCGGACGAACCAGTTGGCAGGGCAGGCAAGGGGAACGCAAGAGCTCCGTATCTGTGGCGTGACGTTTCCACCGCGAAGCCGAATGAGGTGTGGAGGCGAGTTCGTGACCGAAAAGAGGAAGTCGTCAAGTGGGCGGGCCGCGAGAACTACTGGTCGAAAGTTGAAAAGGACGTCGCTGCCATTCTCCGCGCCCACAATGACCTGCCTCCGGAAGACGATTTGCCGTCGTAGCGGCGAACTGGCGTTCGCCGCCATCTGGAAAACAGCTTGACCAGCGGCGCTCGCCAGAACGCCGCTACGCCCGAAAGATTCATGTGGCAAACCCGCAACATCGCTGAACACGCTTACTGCCCGCGCCTGTTTTACTTCATGCAGGTCGAGGGCGTGTTCCTGCCCAGCACCGACACCGTACAGGGCGTCGCCGTGCATCGCCGCGTGGACAAGCCGTCTCAGGCGCCGGCTTCACCGGAGGAAGGGGACAGCGCCGCAGCCCGCCCCGTCGCAGTCCGCTCGCTGGCGCTCAGTTCGGAGGCGCTTCAACTCACAGCCAAGCTGGACTTGGCCGAGATCTCCGGCGTGGTGGCAGTTCCCGTCGAGTATCGCAAAGGCCGGCCCAAGCGTTCCGTCATGTCTCCACCGCCTGATGAACTCGATGAGGTGGACGATCCGCCGCTGGCGCAGACTGAGCCTTGGCCGACGGACCGTGTTCAGGTCGGCCTGCAGGTGCTGTTGCTCGAAGAGGCTGGCTACACGGTCCCGCGCGCTGTGCTGTATTACGCCGAGGTGAAGTTGCGCCTCGACGTCCCCGTGGATGACACGCTTCGGGCTGACGCCCGTGCGTGTCTTGCCGCCGCGCAACGAACCGCCGAGGCCGGTCAGCGTCCGCCACCGTTGGTGAACGATTCGCGTTGCGCGCGTTGCTCGCTCCAGCCGTTTTGCCTGCCGGACGAGTTGAACTACCTGAAGGCCGAAGGCGATGAGGAAGCCGAGCCGGCGCGGCCCCCGCGAAAGCTTTGGCCGCCGCGGGCCGAAGGCGAACACGTCATCGTCCAGAAATACGGCGCCCGAGTGGGCGTACGCGGCGAGTCGCTGCGCGTCACGGACAACGAAGGGCGCGTGCTGAAAGAACTGCCACTGGCGGGCGTCGAGAGCGTCTATCTGCTCGGCCACGTTCAGATCACTTCCCAAGCCGTCGCCATGCTGGCGGAGAAAGGCGTGCCCGTGGCTTGGCTGAGCGCGGCGGGCCGACTCCAGGCGGTGACGGACCCGCTGGACAGCGTGAGCGCCACGGTCCGTCGGGCGCAGGTGTTGCGCTTGGAAGACCCGGTGATGCGGCTGGAACTCGCGCGCACCCTCATCACTGCCAAAATCCAAAACCAACGCACACTGCTGATGCGGAATGCGAAGCCCCCTACAACTGCGGAGCGAGCCGATACGGCCGGAGCCACCGACTTGCCCCCTCACCCCATCCCTCTCCCCCTCGGAGGGGGAGAGGGTGCCCGGAGGGCGGGGGAGGGGAACGCGAGCGCCCTTTCGACTTCAGCCGCAGATTCGGGTATCGACGGACGCGCCAGCCTGGAGCGCGCGGTCGTGGAGATGTCGCATCACGCCGCTGCCGCTGCAAAGGCATCCGATCTCGAGGTGGTGCGCGGCCACGAAGGACAAGCAGCCGCGCTCTACTTCGCACATCTGCCCGGCACGTTCAAAGACCAGGAGATCGCGGCCGAATTCGCCAAGCACGGTCGGGACCGACGGCCACCACCCGACCCGGTCAACGCCTGCCTTTCGTTCGCCTATGCCATGTTAACGCACGAGTGCATTGCCGCACTGCGCCTGGCCCGCCTCGAACCAAGCCTTGGCGGATTTCACCGAAGCAAGCCGGGTCGGCCAGCCTTGGCGTTGGACCTGATGGAGCCGTTTCGACCGCTGATCGCGGATTCGCTGGCGCTCGCGGCTTTCAACCGGGGTGAGTTGGGCGCGGGCCACTTCTTCCGGTCGGCGGCGGGGTGCGTGTTTACCGACACGGGACGGCGCGCGTTTTTCTCGTGCTACGACCGGCGCATGAACGCGGAGGTGACGCATCCAGCCTTCGGCTATCGGCTGACCTATCGGCGAATGCTGGGTCTGCACGCGCGACTGATCGCGGCGTGGCTGTTGGGCGAGGTGCCGGTGCTCACGTTTCTCACCACGCGCTGAACCATGCGCCGCGCCTATCTCGTTTGCTACGACGTGCGCAATGCGAAGCGCCTGCGCCGCGTTCACAAGACGCTCAAAGGCTTCGGCGAGCCCTGGCAATACAGCGTGTTCTTCTGTTGCTTGCGCGAGATCGACCGCGTCCGCATGCAGACGGCACTGGAAGCGGAGTTGAATTTGAAAGAGGACGCGTGCCTGATCCTGGACCTGGGCGGTGACGAAGAGGCCGCGCGAGACGCGGTCGTCACATTGGGCGAGAGCCTGCCGGATCCGCGCGGGACGATGACGGTGATTTGAGTGAAACGAGGCTTGTCAGTGGCAGCCGCCTTCGGCTACAAGAGGCGCGTCCTATAGGGACAAAGATTGTCGAGGCATGTGTCGTCGCCTTCGATGGCCGCCCGCAAGGGCCAGCGTAGCTGCTGTTGGCACCTCGACGTTGAACCGGTTCGGGAGACTGCGACCGGCGGTCTTTGACATAGGGCGAATCCGCGAGGAGCGCCGCGAGCATGCGGGTGGTGAACGTCTTGCTACGCGAATGCTCGCAAGCAGCAATAGCCGATGGAAGACCTATACCGCAAGTCAGAATCAGGCGGGAGTCCGCTGACGTCTGAAGCCGTGCTCGCAAACTGGACGGCAAGACCGCGGGTGGATTGGGTTTCGACGGTGTGCTGCGGCTCGCGTCCCCCCGTAGCGGTTCAGCGGACACAAGCAAACTTCGACAAGATGCATACGGGACTGGCGCGGCTCGCGTCCCCCCGTAGCGGTTCAGCGGACACAGAATTTCGAGGATCAACGTGTCGGCTTCGTTTTCGCGGCTCGCGTCCCCCCGTAGCGGTTCAGCGGACACTTTTTGTTGGACAGCATTTTCAGCAATGCGGTCTTGCGGCTCGCGTCCCCCCGTAGCGGTTCAGCGGACACCGGTGAGAAAAGAGAAAGAAGCTTACCCGCGTGGCGGCTCGCGTCCCCCCGTAGCGGTTCAGCGGACACTTCATGCGTCACTTGGGCCGGGTCGCTCACCCCGAGCGGCTCGCGTCCCCCCGTAGCGGTTCAGCGGACACGCTTCAACTTGACGGTCGCTTCCTTCGGCTCTCGGGCGGCTCGCGTCCCCCCGTAGCGGTTCAGCGGACACTCCAGATACTCCACGATGGGGCCTTGGTCCCGCAGGCGGCTCGCGTCCCCGGAGTCATTCTTCTCTCACCAGCGGAAGAAGCGGTAGGGGTCGTCCCACTCTTCAGGTTGGTCGAGGTAGAGGCCGTCCAGCCAGCGTTTCTCAGACTTGGCGGCGTCCACTGGATTGCGAAAACGCTCCAGCAGCGGCGTGGCGCCAGCAACGCCCAGGTTGGCCAGCAAACGGGAAACGAGGAACGAAGCGCGACGTTGGGTGCGTTTGAGGTTGGACTGCTTGGAGCCGTCGAACTGCCAGGGCGCGAGTTGGCAGAAGACGACATTTGCATTCTCCGCGCGGGCCAGGATGCCGTTGCCGATGATCTCGGCGCCTGCCGAGACGAGCGGCAGTTCGCGTGGGTCGCGGTTGTGGACATCGGCGGGGCTGACTCCGGCCAGCGGCGAGTTCTGCCCAGGTGGCTCAAAGAAGGCTGAAATGTGTTCGGCCTTCTTCATCGTGACCTTGAATGGGAGCAAAGCATCGGCGTCGCCCTGATCCATCCCCACGGCCAGCAAACTGCCGCCAGCTTTGAGCCAGTCGGCGATGGCGGACTTGCGGTCGGCCAGCATCCGACTACCGCCCGGCCCCACGATGAGGACTTGGTCCGACGAGAGGCTTCCGCCGTCGAAGGAAGTTGCAGCCACGCCGATGGATTCGAGATGCCTCTGGCCGGCTGGTTCCCCTGAGTAAACGGCGCTCCGTCGCGGAGTCGGTTTCCAACCCGACACGTATTGGAGTAGATTCCGCACCAGCGCCGTCCCCGCCGGTTCACTTTCAGTTCGTCCCGTCACGTCCATCTGACAGAACAGCACCATGCCCTTGCCTTCGCGATATTCCATGAGCGGGCTGTATTGGAGACTGAAGCCGCCGTCGAGAATCGGCAGGAAGTCGCCGCGCGCAGGTTTCTCGATCAGCACGGAGGCGACGTTGCCGCGATTGCCGCAGCGCCACAAGCGGGTCACTGGCAGGTCGCACCACTGGACAGTGGGAGCGCCGTTGAATTTGGGGTTCAGCACGTACTTCAAGCGCGACGCCAGGATCGTCGCCTCGCCACGCCAGTCGCGCAGGTGCTCCGCGCTGACTCCAGCCAGGATCGGATGATCGGGCACGCGCGGGAAGACCTGCCTCAAGCCATATTCCTCCACGCGAAACCCGAATCGCTTCTCCAACACCTCCGAGGTTTGCTCGAACACGATCACCTTCATGCCGTCACGCGCGCGGTTGATGTCGGGGGCTGGGCCGCCGGGCGTGAGCGCGGACTTGCCCACGAGGAGGAGATCGAAGGCGGACAAATCAGCCCCGGTCTCGACGAGTTGGGTGGAAATCTTCAGCCGGCCCAGCAACGCGGCGGTTTCGCCTTTGGGATCGAACAGGGCGGCCTTCACACTGAACTGCGGGATGGTGGGAGACGGCAGGATCTCAATGGCAAAACTGTCCTGCTGGGTTTCGCCGTTGCTGAAGCGAACAGTGGCGGCGAGTTCGTAGCGTCCCGACGCCAGCGTCGCCGGTAACTCGATGCGTAACAGAATCCGCTCCTGCTGACCTGCGGCGACTGACACCTTCCTGCTGCCTTTCACGGCTCGCGGCAGGCCGAGCGTCCAGTCGGTTTCGCACGTCACCGTCTCCCGCGAGTTGTTGATGACGATGATCTGCTTCTCCACTGTCTCGCCGGGGAGGAAGTTGTGGTCCTTGCTCGTGAACGCCGCCGGTTTGCCCGCGAGGTAAGCCAGCAGCGGTCGGTTGTTGCGGAGCAGCGCCTGGGCGGCGGGCGTGGCGACCCAGTCGGCGCGCTCGTAGGCCAAGTCCATACGCTCGTAGCGCTGCTCGATGTAGTCGGCGCTGAAGCCAGGCCGCTGCAAGTTCTCCCAATCGACCGGGAGTGGCTGGCGCGCGTTCCGGTTCCGGCCTTCGCGCAACTTCCAGAAATGGCCGTGTTCCCACGGCGAGATCGCCGACACGCCCCAGGTGCGAAAGGCTCGCCAGTTGTCGGTGAGATACATGGCGAACACCGGATAGCGCTCGTCGAAGCGCGTCGAGCCAACTTCGTTCGGGTAATCCCAGCGATGCCAGACCTTGCCGGCGCGGAACTGCTTCGCCTCCCAGCGCAGGTTCGCCTTCTCCGGTTCGCTGATCTGGAAGGCGCGGTCGCCAAAGAACTGCACGTTCCATTCGGCCACACAGAACTCCCACGGCACCGGTGCGCTGCCGAACTCGCGCTTCCCCTGGTACCAGCCGCGATACATCGTCCAGTCCCACGAGAACGGCGCGCCGTATTCGCACAGGTAGGCCGGCTTCACGCCGGCGGTCGCCCAGTGCCCGAACCAATCGGACAGTTCCTGAACCGGCACGAAGTTCGGATAGAAATTCATCGGGTGCATGGAGCCGAGGTTCCCCGAAGCGTGATGGTACACGATGCGGCCGGGATCGAGGCGCTTCACGATGGCTTCCGCCAGCAGCGCCTTCTTCGCGTTGCGCGCGGACCATTGGTCGCGGGGATCGTGCAGCCCGTCGATCATGTCGGGATTCATGTCCTCGTTGTAGCCCGTCGAGTTGTGGTTCATGGAATACATCACGACCGACGGGTGGTTCTGCGCGGCACGCACGTAGAACTCCGCGTGGCGGGCGTAGCCGTTGGTCTGGTCCGCGCCGGGCGCCTGCCAGTCGTAATGGCTGAAGTGCGGCTGGGTGAACGCGACGAGCATCCCCGCGTCGTCCGCCGCGCGGAGCAGTTCTGTGAAGCCCAGATGCGAACCGGGCAGACAGTCGTAGTTGTGCGTATAGACGAAGTTGATCCCGAAACTCTGGAGCCGCTCCAGGCTCTCGAGCGCGGCGGCGTAACTGGCCAGCGCGGCGCTGACCTGCGCGTTGTCGAGCGGGACGACGGAGAGAAAGAGGCGCGTGCCGTTCAGAAAGAAATCGCGGCCCTCGATCCACATCTCGCGGAAGCCGAAACGCACGGGCAGGGCTGAATCCAGAACCTTGCCCTGCGCGTCGAGCAGCGTGAGTTCAAGGTTGAACATGTTTTGCGGTGTGTGGATGTCCCAAAGCTTGTCGGGCATCCATTTCTCCGTAAACGCGAGGCGGCCTTCGCGGAGATCGCTCGCAGAAAACGCTTGGCTCTTGAACTCCGTGAGAGTGCGCCCGTCCTGCAAGACCCGCGCCCGAAGGATGCAACGGTCATTCGCCGAAACGCCTTCGAGCGCCGCGCTGCAAGTGATCCCGCGCTGGCGCACGGACGTGTCCACCTTCACGTCACCGATCCGCGGCCCGCGCGGTGTGCTGACCAGCCAGACATCGCCGCACAGCCCGCGCCGCGCGACCGAGCCTTTCACCTCTCGCGCCGAGGCGCTGTCCGTGTAGGAGAGCATCACGCCCTTCAACGGCAGGGCAACGACGAGCAGGCTGAGAGAATGTTTCTCCCCGGCATGACAGACCGAAGAGATGTCCAGTTCGCCGCCCGGAAAACGGAGTTCGCCAACCTTGCTGCCATTCACATAGACGGCGGCAAAGGAGTTCAAATACTCGGCGGCGAGCACCACGCGGCGGCCCGCCCAATCGCCGGGCACGCTGAACTCCCGCTGATACCAGGCCGCACTGACGCTGCCGAGCCGGCGGTCCTTCCAACTCGGATGGCTGAAGACGATCTGGCAATCCTTCTGCATGTAATCCGTGATGCCGGGCCAGGAGCCGGGGACCTTGAAATGGCCCCAGTTGGTTGAGGGCGGAGAGTTGAGGGTTGAGGGATCGGCGGGTTGCCACTGCCACAGGCCGTTGAGGCAGATGCGCTCGCGGGTGGGCGTCGTCTCGCGATGCGCTTTGGCCGCGTCCCAAACGACCTTCACGCCTTTCGGCAGCGGTGCGACGCTCTGCTCCGCACCATTTCCGAGTCGGGCTGCGGCCAAGGCGCACAGAAAGGCCGCGGCCAGTTTCATCATGGGAGGTTTCATGGAATGTGGATTCTGGTTCTCATCGCTGGCTCTCCCGGCGCGGCGGGGCAAAGCCGAGTTCGCTCGGCGTCTGGCGAGTGATGCCGAAGACGAAACGCTGGCCGTTGTGAAAGCGCTCGCGCATCTCGAAGTTCTCAAAGGCAACGCCGCCCGGAATCGGCTGGCGCGAGAGCCAGTAGGTGTAACGGCCATTGACCGCCACGTGCAAATCATCGTGGCTGGCGCCGGCCGGCCTTTTCCAGTATTGCGTCACGGGGAAACCTGAGTAACGCCAGTTCAACCGTCCCGGAAACGGCTCGACCGACGACGGGTTCGCTTCGTCGGTGGTGATCGCGGCCAGCACGTCACCCGCGGCGGTGCGGTGAAGCCGGTTCCAGGCGAAGAGTTGGTGAGGTGCGAAGTCAGGCTCCCGGTAATCGGGATACAACTTGAGGCTGCTGACCGGCCCATCCTTCAGCCAAAGCAGTCGGGCGCGCGCCTTGTTTCCCATCGTGGCCGTGAGGATGCAATAGTCGATCGGCGCGCTGTCAGGCTGGGCGTGAATGGTCAGTTCGATTTCATCTGGGGCATCGCTGCGTTGGGTGATGGCCAGCCCGACCTGTGCGCCGTTTTCAAAACGCTCGACCCCGACTTGAACCTGCAAGGACTGTGCGCCGGAAACGAGATGCACGATCCGGCCTGGAGAGAGATTGGTCGTGGAGGGGCGGCCCGGCTCGCCCGTCTCGCACCAGAGACGCTTGCCTGGCGTGCCGTCAAGCTGACTGCGCTCCAGTTCACTGAAACCCTTCTGTCCGCGCACGACCGGCTCGATGGCGATGAAGTTGATCAAGTCGTAGCCGCCATGGGTCAGGGTCGGCGACCACAAGCGGATCAATCCGCGCGGGCCGTCGCGCAGAGACCTCGCGCCGGGGATGCCCCAGAGCAAGCTGCCGCGGACGCCCCACAAGGGCCGGTTGGTGTTCAGACCGGCGCGGACCCAATCCACGGCGGGCGATTCCGCGACCGCGCCAGCGGCACCAGCGAGCCGGAAAGCCAGGCTGGTCAAGGCAACCGTCAACGCGCCGCGTTTCACGAGCCGCTGGGAAACAAAGTGCCAGGCTGGCGAAAGCGCGTTCATGGAAGCCCGTCGTTGGTGCCCGTTTACTGTGGCCGCGGGAAGGTGAACGAGTTCGTGCCTCGCGTCACTTCGCGCGTTTCCGTTTGCCCACCCTGCCGGAGCCGCAGCTTGAACGCGCCGTCCGAAACCACCGACAACACCAGACGCGCGTCGTTGCCAGCAGCCGGCTCCGCCTTGAGCGATGCGACGTGCCCGTTGAAACGGAATCGTTCGCAGCCCGTCACGCCGGAAGCGTTCACGTCCCAGACGAGTTCGTTCGCCGTCGCGTTGGGCTTCAGGCCGACGGCGAATTCGAGCAGACACAGGATCGGCCCAATCCCACTCCAACCCACGAAGTCGCCTTTGGCGGGACGCCCTGGCTTGGCGCTGTCCGGGGCGTAGTTCTCCCAGACGGTGCCGGTCTTCTGAAACACCTGCCCCATCACGTCGAGGTGATTGAGCGCGATTTCGCGGGCCAGGTCGTGATGCCCGTATCGCTCCAGTCCGCGGATGACCATAGCCGTGGTCGGCGCCCAGACCGCACCGCACCAGTAGCCGCCCGCGGGATCATAGCCGGCTTGGTCCGCGGCCAGCGTGGGCACGCGGTGGAGGCGCTTGAACGTCCGGGGATTGTTCAACTCGCCCACCAAGTCCTTCGCTTGTTCGGGGGAGGCCACGCCGGCGAGCAAGGTCCAAAACGCGGCGATGGTTTTGACCGGGGCACGTTGGCCTTCAAGAGTCAGGTCGAAGTAGAAGCGCCGTTCCGGGTCCCACATCAACTCGTTGATTCTCCGGCTCAACTCGTCGGCCTCGCGGACGAAATCCTGCGCCTGTTCGGCCTTGCCCAGCATACCGGCAAGCGTGGCGAGGTTCCGGGCGAAGAGCGTCATCTGGCTCGACGTGTCCGCCGCGCAGCCGCCGCCCTTGAGATGGGCGTTGCGCGGCGAATTGTCCATGCTGGCCCAGTCGGTCATGTAGAGGCCATTCCCCTGGCGGACGTACTTCTGGAGTGCGCGGTAGTACCGGACGAGCGGCTCATAGACCAAGCCGAGCCGCTCCCGGTCGCCGGTGACGCGGAAGCTCTCCAGTTCCGCCCAGGCGAGAATGGGGTGGTTCAGCGCATCGAGCGTCAGCCGGGGTAACGGTTCGGGAGCCGTGCGGCCTTGGTAGAGGACAGGGTCGTTGCGTCCACCAGCCCAGCCCCAGCGCGTGAACAGCGGCTTGCCTTCGCGGTTCACCCATTCGGCGTAGTCGCGCCCGGAGCGACGGTCGATCTCACGGCAGATTTCGCCGTCCTCGTGTTGCTTGACGTAGAAGTTGTCCAGCGAGCCGATGCCCGGCACCAGCGGGTGCCCGTAGTTGCAGAACAGGGTCATGAAGCAGGTGTCCCAGAGGAAGATGTTTTGGTTGAACGCGGCGTCGATGAACTGGGAAACGTAACCGCTGCCGGCCGCCGGCTCGTGGAAGTTTTTGAAAGCAAGTTCCCATGCCTTCCAATACATGGCCACCCACTCCGGCTTCTCCGCCAAGAGGGGCGCGGGCAATTGGTCGCGCGTCTGGGCGAACGTCGGCAGGGGCTTGGGCTGGTAGGTCTGTTTCGCGAAATAGACGCCTTGAGTCGGTGATAGCGGTTCGGCTGTGTCCGGCGCGGCGACGCAGAGTTGGCCCGCAGTCAGCGCGGCACAGACGAGGAAAAGGAAAGCGGTCTTCATAAATGACGGAGGGAGTTCAACACGCCTTCGCGGCGGAACTGGGAGCGTTTGAGATCAAGGTCGTCGGTATTTCGGACAGAATCCGGTTCTAGAGGACACTGCAAGTCACGCACGGTGCGATCTTCCGCTGCAGAAACAGAACTCACCGTCCAGCGCCGGAAGGTGACGCTGGCGCCACGTACAGCCTCCGAGCATCTCGCAGTGTTGAAACCCTCGCGTGGGGCGGCGGTTCGTGTGGAGCGACGTATTGGGCATCCTGGTCATCGTGAGTCAATAGGTGAACCCGCCAGCCTGGCCAAGTCGTCAACCTTGGTCCGGACTGACGTGAGCGCACGCTCAGCCATCGACAGTCGAGATCCTGTCGAAGAGCCGTCGCCCCAAATCTCCGCACGCGCCAGGCTCAGAGTGCGATCCAGATCTTCGAGTCCTGACTGGATCGCAGCGACCGAGCGGTAGAGTCGCTGGCGGTCGCCGCTCATTTCGGCCCGCAAGCGAACCAGTTCTTCGCGCTGAGCGCACAGTTCGTGCTCCATCGCATCCAGACGTGCCTGTTGGTCTGAGGATGAACTACAGCCCGTGAGGAGCAGAGGCAGAGCAATCGCGAATGAAAGCAGCGTTCTCATAGTCCAGATGCCCAGACAGAACTGAGCGACGCGGGCAGCCCAGCGCGTCCGCATTGGCAACGGAGGTGCCTCGCCCGCGTTAGATGTCATGTTGGGTTGAAACGCGGCCCCACGCGGGGCCAAGCTGTGCCGGTCCGACAAACCCAACCCACTGATGAAAACATATTCGCTCAAGCCCGACATGACGCCGCCGACCCTAGACAACACCTCCGTCCTACGCAAGCCTGCCGTCACGCCCCCGCGCCAGCCCACCGCCTGTTCCGCCGGCTCCCGCACGAGTTCTCCATCTCGCGCGGGCTGTCGTTTCTCTCAACCCTCAACTCTCCGCTCTCACCCTCGTCGCATGAACACCAAAGAACCGCAGTTGCTGGACCGCTTCGTCGAACTCCGCGCCCATGGCTGGACCTTTGCGCGCCTGAAAGCCGAACTCCAGACTGCCAAGCCCGCCCTCATCGCCTGGAGCCGCAAACACCACCATCGCCTCTCCAATCTGCGCGCCGTGGAATACGAAGCGGTGGCCAACCGGTGCCACGTTTCCCGGCGCGTCTGCGCCGAACCCTCAGGGCCGGAGTTGACCTCATTGCTTGTTCAGCCCGGTCAAGTTGGGTCAAGTTGGGACCCGGATCAGGACCAAGCGGGAACGGTCAGAGCGGTCGCGGTTGCCGTCGTACGAAAGTTTCTTTGAAGGTTCACTGTAAATTTTCTGTGACAAATCGCGCGGCCCGTGCTACAGAAATCACCACGGCCTCGTGGCGATCCGGTGTGCGTTCAAACAACCATGCGCTCTGAAATCGGTGAAGTTGGCTTTCTCCTTCTCACCGCGGTTTGCCGCGATGTCCACCCCTCTCGCGGGCGCACCAGCCTCCACGCCGTTTGGCAAAAGGCTGACGTTGCCTTCTCTCCCCACACCCCACCCAAACCTGTCCGACGATGAACCGACACCAAAGCGTATCCGTCCTCTCCCTGATGACCTTGGCTCTCGGCGCCAGCCTGCATTTCGCGCAGGCGGCCTCCAGTGGCCCGCCCGTCATCACCATCCAGCCCGTCAGCCAAAAGATCTTCGTCGGTGACCCCGTTTCCTTCTCGGTCGTCGCGGACGGCACCGCGCCGTTGTTTTACCAATGGCTGCGAGGTGGGGTGGCGATCGATCAGGCCAACAGTGCCACCTACACCATTGCCCCCACCACGTTGGCGGACCATGCGGCGCTGTTTTCGGTCATCGTCAGCAATAACTTTGGCGTCACGAACAGCGCCGTCGCGACGTTGACCATCGACCCCGGGATCGTCGCCACCAACACCGTGCTGTTGGTGGCCATCAGCAACTCCTGGCGCTACAACCAATCCGGCTCCGACCTCGGCACGACCTGGAAGGACATCGGCTACAGCGACGCCGCCAGTCCCTGGGCCAGCGGTCCCGGCGCGTTCGATGCCAAATCGACGGGGGCGCGCACCACCATCGCCGGTGAAACCATCCGGACCCAGTTGTCGCTGGGGCCGCAGCCCGCGGTCAATGACCTCACCACCTACTATTTTCGCACCCACTTTAATTACAGCACGAACGGCGTCGTCAGCGTCAGCCTCCGGCTCAATGCGATCCTGGATGATGGCGCGGCCTTCTATCTGAACGGAGAGGACCTCTACCGCATCGGCGTGAACGCGGGCGCCCTGGCCTCGGATTGGGCCACCCGCACCATCGGCGACGCCGCTTACGAGACCTTCGATGTGCCGGCGACCGCGCTGGTCCACGGCGACAATCTGCTCGCGGTGGAAGTCCACCAAGTCAACGCCACCAGTTCGGACATCACCTTCGGTTTGTCCGTCCAGGCGGACATCGGGACGCGCACGCGCGACACGCTGGCGCCGACGATGCAGCAGGTGCTGCCCTTGCCGAACTCGACGGTGACGGAGTTGGGATTTATTAACGTGACGTTTAACGAACTGGTCACGGGCGTCGAGGCGGGCGACTTGTTGATCAACAACGTGCCGGCCACGGGGTTGCTGACCTTGTCCCCGATGGAATACCAGTTCACCTTTCCGCCGCCGCCGACCGGCGTTGTAACCGTGGCTTGGGCCACCGGCCACGGCATTGCCGATCAGGCTGCTGTCCCGAACGCCTTCGCCGGCGGAAGCTGGGGGCTGACGCTCGATCCGAACGCGTTGCGCGGCGGGCTGCTAATTTCCGAGTTCATGGCCGACAACGCGCATGGCCTCCGCGACGATGACGGCACGCAAGCCGACTGGATCGAGATCTACAACCCGGGACCGTTGGATGTAAACGTGGGCGGCTGGTTCTTGACGGATGATCCGTACCTGCCGACCCAATGGCGTTTCCCAGACTTGAACCTCGGTGCGAACAAATACCTGCTGGTCTGGGCTTCCGGGAAGGACCGCACCAACTCCGCCGCGCCGTTGCACGCGAACTTCAAGCTGAACAACGGCAGCGGCTACTTGGCGCTGCTCGATCCGCGCACCAATGTCGCCTCCGCCTTCTTGCCCACTTATCCGGCCCAGCAGCCCGACATCTCTTACGGGCGCGACCGCGCCGAGCCTACGCTGGTCGGTTACTTCGCCACGCCGACGCCCGGCGCGCAGAACTCGACGACCGGCCAGGGCTTCGCGGCCGATCCGGTGTTCTCCATCGACAGCGGCGTGTACACGAACAACACCCTCACCGTCACGATCGCCGCGCTGGGGGGAACCATCCGCTTCACGACGAACGGCACCGTGCCCACGGCCAGTTCCCCGGTCTATACCGGGCCTATCACTTTCAGCGCCAACACCACCATCAAGGCGCGCGTGTTCCAAACCGGGCTTTGGCCCTCGGCGGTGGGCGCGCGCACCTACCTCTTTCTTGACTCCACCACGGCTGACTTCACCTCGAACCTGCCGTTGCTCATCATCAACTCCTCCGGCGCCGCCATCCAGCAGAACGTCGCGCCCGGCCAGGCCCGCACGCCCGGCTCGTTCGTCTTGATTGACACCAGCACCAACACCGGCCGGGCTTCGTTGCGCTCGCCGGCTCAATTCCAAGGCTTGGCGGAATTTGAGATTTACGGCCAGACCTCAGCCGGCTTTAACAAGAAGCCTTACAACATCGAAATCCAAGACGAGTTGGGCAACGACCGGGCGGTGTCGCTCCTGGGCATGCCGGCGGAAGCCGACTGGAAGCTCAGGAATCCCTACACCGACAAGTGCCTGATGAATGATTTCCTGGCCTTCGAACTGTATGGGCAAATGGGGCACTACCAACTCCGCCGCCGTTTCGTCGAGGTGTTTGTGGATAGCAGCGGCGGCAAGCTCAACTATGCAAACGACTACCACGGCGTCTTGGTGCTGCTGGAGCGAATCGAGCGCGGCAAGGACCGGGTGGACATCACGGAGTTGACGCCCAGCCACACCAACGAGCCGGCCATCTCCGGCGGCTACATGTGGAAGAAGGACAAAGACAGCACGGGCGATCTCAACTTCAGCACGACGGGCGGAGGCGGGTTCAGCGGGCAAGGGCTCAAGATTCATGAACCCAAAGCCCGCGACATCACCACGGCCCAACTCAACTGGATCCGGAACTACCTCAATCAGTATGAGCGGACCGCCTACGCGGCCAACTGGCTCACCGCCACCGGCACCAACCACTATTCGCACTACATCGATGTGGACTCGTTCGTCGATCAGCACTGGATCGTGGAGTTCACCAAGCAGATCGACGGCTACCGGTTGAGCAGCTACTTCTCGAAGGATCGCGGGGGCAAGATCAAGTGGGAGCCGCTCTGGGACTGGAACCTCAGTTTCGGCAACGCCAACTATCTCCAGGGCGGCAAGGTCAGCGGCTGGTATTTCGCCCGCGCCGCGGAGGGGTTGAACAACACCGAACACATCTGGCTCCGCCGTCTCATTCACGGCGTCCCCGGCACCGCGGGGGTGGACTTGACGACCACGGGCGCCGGCGGTGATCCCGATTTCAACCAGAAGATCGCGGACCGCTGGAGCGTTCTCCGCACCAATGTTCTCAACGGCACCAACGTCGTCGCCCGCATCGACCAACTGGCGGCGCTCTTGAGCGAAGCCGCCGCGCGGGACTTCGCGAAGTTCCCTCGACTCGGCAGCTACGTCTGGCCCAACCCCAATGGCGCCAGCGGCGGCTGGGATGTCGATTATCAAAATCCCACCACCTACTCCGCCATCATCGCCCAAATGAAGGGCTGGACCCTCGGCCGCTACGTGTGGATCGACAGTCAATTCACGCCCACGCCCGGGCTGAGTCATCCCGGCGGCCTCGTCGGCCCCGGCTCCTCCATCACGCTGAGCGGGCCGGCGGGCGGTGTCCTCTACTACACGTTGGACGGCACCGATCCACGGTTGCCCGGCGGCGCGGTCGCTCCCGGCGTGCTCAGCAACACCGGCCCGGCCAACGTCGTCGTGACCTCGAACCTCCGCGTGGTCGCGCGCGCGAAGAAGGCCAACAACTGGTACAACACCTGGAGCGGCCCGGCCGCAGCCACCTACATGATCGCCGTGCCACCGCTGGTGATCACCGAAATCATGTATCACCCTGGCCGCCCGCCCGCGGGCAACACCAACGACGCGGACAACTTCGAGTTCGTGGAACTGGCCAACCGAAGCGGCAGTGCGCTCAGCTTGATCGGCTTCAGGTTCACCAACGGCATCGACTTCACCTTCACCGCCACCAACAGCGTCACCAGTCTGGCGCCGGGCGGGCGGGTGCTGGTCGTGGCCAACCGAGCGTCCTTCTTGTCGCGGTATCCCGCCCTGGCCGGCTTGGTGGCCGGCGAATACACCGGCAACCTCAACAACGGCGGCGAGCGCCTCGCCTTGGTCGGCCCGATGGCGGAGCCAATTCACGATTTCGTCTTCGACAACAAGTGGTTCCCGGCGACCGATGGCCTGGGTTTCTCCCTCGTGGTGGTCAACGAAAACGCGGCCCTCAACACTTGGACCAACCAGTCGCAATGGCGGCCCAGCGCGTTTGACGGCGGCTCCCCCGGAGCGCCGGATGCCGCGCCCGTCACGGTCCAACCGGTCCTCGTGAACGAAATCCTCACCCTCGCCACCCCGCCGGCCGGCGACGTGATCGAATTGTGGAACCCCAACCCCACGCCGGTCGATGTCGGCTATTGGTATCTCACCGACAATCTGAATGTGCCGAAGAAGTTCCTGATCCCGCCGGGCACCGTCCTCGCGGGCTACGGGTTTGTCAGTTTCGACGAAACCACCAGCTTCGGCCTGCCGGGCGTGACGAACGCTCTCGGGGTGACGAACGACACTTTCGGCCTCAGTTCGAGCGGCGAGGAAGTCTTTCTCCTCTCGGGCGACAGCGCCGGCCATCTGACCGGCTATTACCAGGGATTCGATTTCGGTCCCGCGGCGATGACGGTCAGCTTCGGACGCTACATCAACAGTCTGGGCACGAACATGTATGTCGCCCAAAGCGTGGCCACCTTGGACAACAGCAATGCGGCCCCGCGGGTCGGCCCCGTTGTGATTAACGAGATCATGTACCGGCCGCCGCGTCTGTTTGTGGCCGGCATCTCGCAAGAGAACCGCCGCGATGAGTTCGTGGAGATTCGCAACATCACCGCGGACACGGTGCCCCTCTACGATCCGATTTCTCCGCAGAACACCTGGCGTCTGGAGAAGGGCGTGGACTTCACCTTCCCCACCGGAGCCGAGTTGCCTCCTCACGGGGCCGCGATCGTCGTTGGCTTCAATCCCGCAGCAGACGCCGCCTCGCTCAGCGCCTTCCGAGCGCGCTACGGCCTGTCCGACGATGTCTCCATCTACGGGCCTTACACCGGGAGCTTGAACAACGCCGGCGACCGGCTGGAGTTGCGTCTCCCCAGCCCCTTTATCTTGGGGACCGGCGTGGCCCCCATGATCCTGGTCGATCGGGTGGACTTCAGCCCGACCAATCCGTGGCCCGTGCTGGCCGACGGCACCGGGGCGAGCCTGCAACGACTGTCCCCCGCGGCCTTTGGCAACGATCCTACCAATTGGATCGCCGCGGGGCCGTCCGCCGGACGTGACCGCGTGGCCGGTACGCCGCCGAACGTCGTGGGGCAGCCGCAGCCGATGACGATGATCGAAGGCACGTCCTCGAATTTCACCGTGAGCGTCTCAGGCACCGGCCCCTTCCTTTACCAATGGCTGTTCAACGGGCAACCCCTGGACGGCGCGTTCAGTCCCACCCTGTCTCTGGCCGAGGTGCTGCCGTCGCAAGCGGGCGACTACTCGGTGTACGTCTTGAGCGACAGCGGCGCGGCCATGAGTGGCTCCGCGCATCTGACCGTCCGTCCGCTGCCCGTCATCACGCAGCAACCCACCAACGTCTATGTCCAGGCGGGCAGCAATGTGAGCTTCCGCGTGACCGCCACCGGCACGGGAACGATTTCCTACCGATGGCAGTACAATGGAATCGATCTCGCCGGCGCCACCAGCAGCATTCTCACCCTGACGAATGTGCAGGTGGCGAATTCCGGGAGCTACCGCGTGCTCGTCACCGACACGGTAGGCGCCCGCACCAGCCAGTCGGCTTCCCTCAACGTGCTGGTGAAACCGGCCATCGCCATCCAGCCCATGAGCATGACGGTGGCCGAGGGTGAGATGATCAGCCTCTCGGTCCAAGTTTCCGGTCCCGGCCCGCTCTACTACCGGCCGCGAAGAAACAGTTCCGGCACCAATGTCTATGTCGGCTCGAGCAACTTCACCTGGGGCGTCACCAATGCCGCTTTGACCAATGCCGGCACCTACGATGTGGTCGTCACCAACCTCGCCAACGCCGTCCTTGGCGGGCAGGCCCTGAGCGCTAAAGCCTATGTCGTCGTCGTCCGTCCACCCAGCGACCAAGCGGCCGTGATGGGCGGCTCCGCCACGTTCCGGGCCATCGTTGGCGGACCGATCGCCACGTTCACGAACCGCTTCCAGTGGCTGTTTGGCGACACCGTGCTCGCCGAAGGCCGCATCACCAACGCGGCCCTCTTCACGAACAGTCTCGTTCTGACCAACCTCGCGCCGGAGCATCTCGGCACCTACACCTTCCTGCTCACCAACCTGGCTGGCCTCACCAACTTCTCCGTCGTGCCGGCGGCCTTCACCGCGACGCTGGCCATCCCGCAACCGGTGGAGATTGTCCAGCAGCCCACCAACCAGACGGCGGCCCAGGGCGGCACCGCCGAATTCAACGTCGTGGCCACCGGCACCGGACCGCTCTCCTACCAGTGGTGGTTCAACCAGACCAACCCGCTGGCTGGAGCCAACAGCGCGATCCTGACCCTGACGAACGTGCAACCGCCGCAAGCCGGCGCATTCCACGTTGTGGTTGGCAATCTCCTCGGCTCCGTGACCAGTGCGGTGGCGACGCTGACCATCACCGTCACCACGCCGCCTAAATTTGACGGCATTGTGATGGCGGGCAGTCCCACGGACCCGGTGAAACTGGGCTTCACGGCTCAGGCCAGCCAGACCTACACGGTGCAGTATCGGGACAACTTGGACAGCGGCTCGTGGCAATCGCTCACCAACATCGGCCCCCTGGAGATCAACCAACCGGTGGAGGTGAGGGACTGGACCGCTTTGGGCCAACCGCAGCGGTTCTACCGCATCCGCACCCCGCAACAGCCGCCATCGCCTTGACGATTCTGGAGAACAGAGTGGAACACGGGGAGGGTTGTCGGGATGACAACCCTGTTCCGAGGCTGTTCCCGCAGTCGCACAAGGAAGGCTGCCCCTCACCCCGGCCCTCTCCCATCCGATGGGAGAGGGAGGAGCCGATTTGGCGTAATGATGTAGCAGGCGTTGGTTCACGCGACCGCGTGCAGCGTGTTCCCTCTCCCGTCGGACGGGAGAGGGCCAGGGTGAGGGTCCAGGAATCGTCCTTCGAAGCAGGCGCTCCAAGTTTGGAGCCACCTTGAAACAACACTCCGTGCGCTGCGATTTTTCCCTCGCCTCGAACGGCCCCTGGTGTATTTTTTCTCCGCAGTCCCTGAACGACCCGATTTATGAAGAACCGAAACACGAACGCATCCCTTCTATCACTCCTGGCCCTGGTCCTCAGCGTTGGCGTCCCTCCGGCGCACGCCGCGGAGGGGCCTCCGGTCATCACCAACCAGCCGGCCAACTTGGTCGTTCTTCAAGGACTGCCAGCGGCCTTCAGTGTCGGCGTGGACGGCACGCCGCCCTTCACCTACCAGTGGCTCCGCGGCGGGTTGGAGATTTCCGGCGCCACGACCAACCCCTTTAGGCTTCCGGTCACCACCCTGGCGGACGACGGCGCGCTCTTCTCCGTGATCGTCGCCAGCGATCTCGGCCAGGCCACCAGCGTGGTGGCGACGCTGCGCATCGACCCCGGCATCCTGGTCACGCAGGCGGTCGAACTGATCGCCATGGGCGCGACGTGGAAGTATAACCAAGCCGGCACGGACTTGGGCACGGCCTGGAAGGAACGGACCTACACCGACACCGCTTGGTTGAGCGGCCCGGCCTTGCTGGGTTCCGAGACGACGCCCGCCGTCTATTCAGAACCCATCCGCACCCCGCTGGTGGCGCCCGCCAACGGCGGCCCCATCACGACCTATTTCCGTTACCACTTTACCCTCCCTCCCAACGCCACGGTGGCTTCGCTGAGTTCCGTCAACTTGCTGGACGACGGGGCCGCCTATTGGATCAACGGCGCGTATTCAGGGAATCTCCGCGTGGCGGACAATCCTCCACTCTTCGGCAGCGTTGCGGCGGACCGGGGCACTGAGGGCGTGCCCGAAACGCTCGATTTCGCCACCGGCAACCTGCAGGCCGGCGACAACGTGATGGCGGTCGAACTTCATCAAAGCGGCACCACCAGTAGCGACTGCGTCTTCGGCATGTCGCTCACGGCGCAACTCGTCACCCGGACCAATGACACGGTGGCCCCGGTGATGACGGCCGTGCTGCCGCTGACCAATGCGACCGTGCGGACGCTCACGGAGGTCGAAGTCTGGTTTAGCGAGCCGGTGACGAACGTGGAGGCCGGCGACCTGTTAATCAACACCGTTCCCGCGACGGACCTGTCTTACGGCGTGCCCGGACAATTCATCTTCTCCTTCCCCGAGCCTCCGACGGGCGCGGTCGTGGTCGGCTGGGCACCGGGCCACAACATTCGAGACCTGACCCCGATGGGCAACGCCTTCGGCGGTGGCTTCTGGACTTACACCTTGAATCCGAACGCGGCGTTCTCCGATGTGCGCATCAATGAGTTCATGGCGGACAACGGAGAAGGCATTCGGGATGAGGACGGCACCCGCCAGGACTGGATCGAGCTGTACAACGCGGGAGGAACCCCGGTGGATCTCAGCGGGTGGTACCTGACAGACACCACCAACACCTTGACCCAATGGCGCATTCCCAACGGCATCACCATGCCGCCGAACAGCTACCTGCTGATCTGGGCCTCCGGGAAGGACCGCACCAATAACATTGCGGCCCTGCACGCCAACTTCCAACTGGCGAAGAACGGCGACTTCTTGGGCTTGGTGCTGCCGGATGGCACCAGCATCGTGTCTTCGTTTTACCCGACTTACCCGGCCCAACGCACGGACGTCTCCTACGGACGAGACCGTTTGGACCCGGGCATTCTCGGCTTCTTCAGCACGCCAACACCGGGCGCCGCCAATTCGACCAGCGGGAGCGGTTTTGCCAGCGACGTGGTCTTCTCGCGTCCCAGCGGCACGTTTGTCACGCCGTTCACCCTGGAGTTGTCCACCGCCTCGAGCAACGCCGTCATTCGTTACGTGATCATCACGAACTACACTCAGGCCGCGGTCTCTGTGACCAATGTCCCGACGGCCAGTTCCCCCATCTACACCAATCCGATCCCCATCACCGCGACGACGCAAGTCCGGGCGCGGGCCTTTGAACCCGGCCTGTTGCCAGGCACGCCCAAGACGGAGTGCTACATTCAGATCGATGCCAATGTGGGGAACTTCAACTCCGACATCCCGGTGGCCGTCGTGCATTCGCTGGGGGCAACCCCGTCGCAGAGCGGCGGTGGCCTTGGCGTTCCCTTGACGGGCATCCTCATGCTCTTCGATGAAGCCTACGGCCGCAGTTCGCCGACGAACCCGCCCCAGGTGGCCACCCGGATGGCGTTCCACCTGCGCGGCTCCAGCACCATCGGCCAAGCCAAGTCCAATTACCGCGTCGAGTACTGGGGCGAATTTAACGAGGACGTGAGACTGCCGTTTCTCGACATGCCGGCCGACTCCGACTGGGTGTTTTACGGCATCAACGGCTTCGATCCCGGCTTGATGCACAACGCCATCTACCACTGGTTTGGACGCCAGCTTCCCAGTCAGACGGCCTCCCGGACGCGCTACGTGGAAGTGTTCCGCAAGATCGACGGTGGCCCGATCACCATGAACGATTACTTTGGACTCTACTTGGTGGAGGAGAATCCGAAGATCGGCAACGACCGCCTCGACATTGCCAGCCTCGAACTGCAGCACACCAATCTGCCCTCTGTCTCGGGCGGCTTTCTGATGCGGATTGACCGCGCCGACCCCTCGGTGCCGGTGGACTATAATTTCAACCCGCCGACCGTGGGCAGCG
Organism: Verrucomicrobiota bacterium; assembly: GCA_016219875.1. Taxonomy (GTDB): domain Bacteria; phylum Verrucomicrobiota; class Verrucomicrobiia; order Limisphaerales; family JACRJZ01; genus JACRJZ01. Next base: position 44,437 of record JACRJZ010000021.1, read on the forward strand.
TCAACATATCGCCCCTCGGTGCGACCCCCATCGGTCCGACGCCGGCCCCCATCAACATTGACGATCCGCAAATCTATACCACTAGCACCGACCCGAGGCTGCTGGCCCAACGGGACTATATTCGAACCCACATCTTGGCGTTCCTCACCAACTTGGCCAGTGTGAGCTACACCAACCCCGTGACCGGTTATGCTCAGTACATCGATCCGGATCAATGGGTGGACCACCTGATCGGCAACATCATTTGCTTCAACGTGGACGGCTATCGCCTCAGCGGGTACTTCTACAAGGACCGGAACGACCGCCTGAAGCAGGGTCCGTACTGGGATTGCGACCGCTGCATGGGCACCGGCGGCACCGCCACACCCCAGGCTGACAACCGCTGCTTCAGTCCGCGCTTCTGGCGCCTCCCCGCCTCCGATCTTGGCACCGACAACGGCACGGATTTCTTCGGGCTGTCGAACATTGGCGTGCATTGGTTCGCCCGGCTGTTCAGCGATCCGGACTTCTGGCAACGGTTCATCGACCGCTATCAGATGTTCCGCACCAACCAGTACTCGACCAACGCTGTCTTCGCGATGCTTGACGGGTACTACCAGGAGATCAAGGAGGCCCAGGTGCGCGAACAGGCCCGCTGGGCACCGTCGGGCTTCACTTACCCGCGGGCGGGCATCCAGACCGTCAGCGGCTACACCTTCGACTTCGGCCCGAACGACAACCAAGGCCGCGGCCGCTTCATCAACGAGGTGAACTTCCAGAAGAAGTGGTTTGCGGATCGCTTCGAGTTCATGGACACCAATTTCCTGGACATGCCAATGCTCAGTTCCGGCACTGCGCTCGTGCTTCCCGGAACGACCTTCACGGCCTCTCCGGCGTCTAAGGCCAACAGCCTCCTGCTCTACACTCTCGACGGCACCGATCCGCGACTGCCTGGCGGCGCAATAGCGCCGTACGCCAAGACGAACATCGGGACGCTTTTCCTGGCCGTCACGAACAACGTCCGGCTCTTCGCCCGCTCCTACAACCCCAGCCACTCGAACTTGATGAACGTCGGCAATGAAGTCGGCAAGCCGCTCATCAACAGCCGCTGGTCAGGACCGGTCGCAGCGACGTATTACACGCAGGTGCCATCGCTCCGCATCACGGAACTCATGTATCACCCGACTGAAATGACCGGCAACACCAACGACGCCGACAACTTCGAGTACATCGAATTCTCCAATATCGGTCCCGCCCCGATCAGCTTGGTCGGCTACAAGCTGACCAACGGCGTGTTCTTCAGCTTCACGGCCACCAACGGCATCACCAGCCTCGCGCCGGGCGGACGCGTGCTCATCGTCAGGAGCCGCGCGGCCTTCGCGCTCCGCTACCCGTCCCTCGTCAACCTGATCGCCGGCGAATACACCGGCAACCTCAACAACGCCGGCGACCGCATCGTGCTGATCGGCCCTTTGAGCGAGCCGATCCTTGATTTCAACTTCAACCCCGGCTGGTATCCCGTCACCGACGGGGCGGGTTTCTCCCTGGTGGTGGTGGACGAGAGTGCGCCCACCAGCGCCTGGAACGGCCGCACCAACTGGCGCGTCAGCGCCATCGACGGCGGCTCGCCCGGACAACCTGATCCCGCGCCCACTTCAGTGTTGCCGGTCCTGGTCAACGAACTCCTGGTCTTTCCCGACACCGGGCTGGGCCAGAGCCAGACGGTCGAGTTGTTCAACCCGAATGCCAGCCCGGTGGACCTCAGCGGCTGGTACTTGACCGACGACTTTAGCGTGCCGAAGAAATACCGCCTCCCGGACGGCACGGTTCTTGGTTCGGGCAATTATCTCCTCCTGGACGACACCCAGTTCAATCCGGCCAATGTGGGCTTTCGCTTCAGTCCCAATGGCGAGGACGTTTATCTCTTTGCGGGCACCAACGGAAACCTGCTCGGCTACGTCCACGGCTTCAAGTTTGACGCCGCCGAGATGGGCGTGACGTTTGGCCGTTACGTCACCAGCCAGGGGACGGACGATTTCCCGGCCCAAACCGTACGGACTCTCGGCACCAACAACGCCGGACCCGTCATCGGTCCCGTCGTGATCAGCGAGATCATGTACAACCCGCCGAATTTGACCTCGAACGATCCGCCCTCCAGCTACCTCAAGCTCCAGAACATCAGCGCCACCAACGTGCCGCTTTACAGCCTGATCACGCTCACCAACACCTGGCACCTTCGCAACGCCGTCGATTTCGACTTCCCAGCCGGCGTGACCCTGCCGCCCGGCGGGTTCGTGCTCGTGGTGCCATTCAACCCGGCCATCGCTTCTGGCTATCTGACCGCCTTCCGCTCCCGCTATGGCGTGCCCAGCGGCGTCCCAATCTACGGCCCGTGGCAAGGCACGCTCAACAACACGGAAGACACCATCGAACTCAAGCAGCCCGTGCTGGGAGATGTGACGGACCCGATCCTGTACCCCGACGTTGACCGGGTGCATTACCACTCCACCGCCCCGTGGCCGACCGTGGCTGACGGACAGGGCGGTTCGCTGCATCGAGCGGTGGCCTCCGACTACGGCAACGACCCGACGAACTGGTTTGCCGGGGCGCCGTCGCCCGGGGCCAACCTTCCGCCCGGGCAAGCGCCGGTCATCACCAATCAACCCCAGTCGGCGGTTGTGGACAGCGGCCTGAGTCTCACACTGAATGTCGGCGCCAGCGGCACCGGTCCCTTCTCCTACCGCTGGTACTTCAACGGCACGACCCTGGCCGGAGCGACCAACGCTGCGCTCACTTTGACCAACCTCACCCTGGCCCACAACGGACAATACCAGGTGCTGGTCCTCAATCCCTACGGCTCGGCCTACAGCGACACCGCCACGCTCGCCGTGATGGTGCCGGTCACCATCACCAACCAACCGCAGAGCCTCGCCATCTTCCCTGGCAACTCCTTCAGCCTCACGGTCGGCGCCTTCGGAACGACCCCGCTCTCCTACCAGTGGCGGCTGAACGGCACCGACATCCCCAACGCCACGGGCGCGAGCTACTTCAGAATCAACGCCACGGCGGCGGATGCCGGCGACTACAGCGTGGTGATCACGAACATTGTGTCCTCCGTCGTCAGCACCACCGCGACGGTGACGGTGTACCTGCGCCCCCTCATCCTCGTTCAACCGCAAAGCCAGTCCGCCTTCGCCGGCAGCAACGTGACCTACAGCATCATCGCCACCAGCAGCACCACGCTGCGCTACCAGTGGCACTTCAACGGCACCAACCTGCTCAACGCCACCAACAGCACCCTCCTGCTCACCAGCGCCCAGGCCGGCCACGTCGGCACCTACGACGTGCTCGTCTCTGACAACTACGGCTCGGTGCTGAGCGATCCCGCCACCTTCGTTCTGCGCATCCGGCCCATCATCATCCAGCAGCCCCGGCCGCAGGCGACTGTCTTGTTCGTCGGGGAAGGCACTTCCTACACGGTCGTCGTGTCCAACACCGCCACGCTCCCGGTGGGCTACCGCTGGCGGCGGAATGGCGGCAGCGTCGCCACCAACCTGATGCCGAGCTACACCAACACTCTGGTCCTGACCAACGTGCAACTCGCCCAGGCCGGCCAGTATGACGTGGCCATCACCAACATCGCCGGCGCCATCGTGCCGGCCACCAGCGCGAGGGTTTACCTGACGGTCATGGAGGTCCTGGCCGACCAGCCGGCCGTGCTGGGCGCCAACGCCACGTTCCACTTGGTGATCACCAACGGAGGCCCGAGCGGCGTGACCAACGTCCTCAACTACACGTGGTGGTTCAACGGGACCAACCTCCTCAAGAACGGCACCAACCTCGTCAACACCTTCCTCACGATCAGCAACGTGCAGCCCGTCAACCTGGGTCCGTACACGGTCGTGGTCACCAACGGCGCCGGCATCATGGCCACCCAAACCGCCCTGCTGCAGATCGCCGAACCGCCGCACATCACCCGGCAGCCCAGCAACCTGGTCGTGATCGCGTCGGGCAACGCCTCCTTCAGCGTCCTGGCCACCGGCTCGGCCCCGCTGTCCTATCAATGGTGGTTCAACCAGACCAACCTCCTGGCCGACGCCCTCGCTTCCACCCTGGACCTCACGGACGTCACGCTCGCCCAGCAAGGCGCTTATCACGTCGTCGTGAGCAACCTGGCCGGCGTGGCCATTAGCGATCCGGCCACGCTCACCGTCACCAACCCGGCCGTGCTGCGGTTTGACGGCATCATCGCCGCCACCAGCCCGACCAGTCCGGTGCAACTCACCTTTGGCGGCGCCGCCGGACAAAGCTATTCCGTGCTTTACCGCGACAACATCACCACGGGAGAGTGGCTCGTGCTGACGAACTTCCCGACTCTGCAAACCAGCCAGCCGCTCTCCGCCCAGGATGCCGACGTCGTGGGCCGACCGCAGCGTTTCTATCGCATCGTCACCCCAATGCAGCCGTAGGCGCCGCGCCCGCGCTGGTCAAGCGTCAGAGACTGTCATGGGAATGGAGTCCGTCGTGGCTCCATTCCCTTTTCGTTGGAGGCGATCTCAAAATTCTGTAGCAGCCGACGTAAGGAGGCTCAAACGATCAAAACAGTGCCTCAGGACTTCTGATCCCGTGGAAATGACCTGGCCCGCCCGGTGAGGGCACCGGGCCTACCGGGTCGCGCCGAAGCTGTAGGCCGGGTCCCCAGACCCGGCGATGGGGAACCAGCGTTACTCCACGCAGCCTCCACTCCAGGGCGCGGGATCAGGAGTCCTGAGCCTCACGTCGGCTGTTGCTACCATTTGAAATTGGCTTGTTGCTCGCCGCCTCGTTTCTCGCAAGCCTCGTCCCGACCTCAAGGCCCTTTCGGGGTTGAGCCGCCGGGCGCCGTTTCAGCCGGCGCGCAGGTGTATTCGAGGTCGTCGAAGAACACCGTCACGCTGTTCCCGTCGATCCACGGCGTGCAGATGCCGAAGCGGTCGAAGGAAGCCCCCGTCTCTTTCGCGCCCGGTTCGAGGTCCAACGTGCAGGTCTGGTCGTCGAGCGCGACTGTGATCTGGCCGCGGCCTCCGGCGCCAGCGGGATCATACTTCAACTCCCAGTCGTGAACGGCGCGGTCGGGTTGCAGACGCGGCGCCCGCCCGCCGTCCCAGCCCAGCGCCTTGGCCTGGTCACCGTGGACGCGATAGACCGGATAGAAGAAGAACCCCTCGGCGGACGGCCCTTCGATGCTGACGCCGAGGTAATCCATCGGGATGCCCTGGTTCTGCGCGGGATTCGAGCGCAGGCTCGAAGCGGCGTTGTAGAAGCCGATGGAGGCCGTGCTGTCGCTGATGCCGCGCACCATCGCCAGCCTGCCGCGCGCGTGGAGCGGATCGTTCAGCGTGAGCCTCGCCAGCCGGTCCCCGTAGGCCGCCAGCCGATGCGGCTCGCGACAGTCGCCCCGGAAGATGAGGCCGCCCAGTTCCCCCGCCGCCTTGCCGCCGGCCAAGTGCGTCAGGCTCCAGCCGAAATCGAAGCGCGGACGCGTGTCTTTGGTTTCGTAAGTGCGGCGGTTGTTCCTTTGGTCCCACCGCGGGTCTTGGTCGAACGCGAAGCTCTTCCCATTGACCGTCACATCATCAAGCCAGACTTCGCCGGGATCGTCCCAAGTCTTGAGGACGGGCAGCAACCCGAAGTGAGTGAAGGCGGCGCCGTCACCGCGATGTTCTTGGGCCAGCGCGCACGTGGCTGTCTCGCCGTCCAGAGTGAAAGTCAGCAAGCCGCTGCCCGCCGCACCTTTGGGATCGTAGTCCAGCCGCCAGGAATAGACGCGTCCGCCCGGCATCTCGCGGGCCTCGATGCGTTGCCCGCTGACGATCGCGCCGATGACGCCGGCCCCACAGCGCCAGCGGCGGGAGCAGTATTCGAGATGACAGTGAAAGGCTTCGCCGCGGGCATTGATGCGCGCGACGAGCGTGTTGGGCGTGCGCCACTCGTTCAAGGTATTCGTGTTGAAGAAGCCCAGCAGAAAATGGCCGCGCCCGCGCGGCACGAGCATCTTGCCCGACGCGCTCATCGGATCATCGAGCGTCCGCGGCGCGGGCAGCGCCCAGCCGTAGTAAGCCGCCTCGCCTGCGGGATTGATCCTCCCGCCGATCTCGCCCGGTTGGCCGCCGGCGTGATGCGTTGCGGGACTGTAGCCAAAATCCTGAGTGACCGTCCGCGGCGCGAAGTGCGTGCTGCGGTTGTTGACGCCTTCCCAATTAGGCGGCGTCTGATCGAAGCTTTCCTTTCGCGTGGCAGCCTCCGTCATCCGCAGTGCGAACGTGACGAAGCCCAGCAGCAACACCGGCAACCATGATTTCGCGCGCATCACGTCGGTACTTGTGGCACGGGTTCGCGGAAGTTGCGAGCCGGCGTCTTCTGGAAACTGGTTCCGAATACGCTTGACGCCGAGAGCGCAATCCGGTTCAGTCTCCACCCAAGCTCAACTTGGATATGGGGTCGTTCGGAGAAATTGGATTGATGGCGCGTGCCTGTGCTGAAGCGGGCGATTTACTTCGCGGCACGGTGGTTTCTTTTCAGGAAGGCGCGGATTCGTGCGAACACATCGCAGAACTTTACCCGCCTACCGGCCAGAGTCCTTCTTGTCCCCAGTCTCTCTCTTATTGCATCGCGGGTCTTTTTCTCGGTGTCGAAACTTCATTTCTGCGCGCCGAAACATTGTTCCACGGTACCGAGAAGTCACCAGACCGCGCGCTGATAATCCCCTCATCCTGCGGCAGAAAATCCCTCTATCGATCCCCGACCGCGCTCGGCGGCGTGGAGAACTCGCTGCGCCGTGCCGTCCGGCCAAGTGGAGACACGGAGACTCACTTTCACGGCGTCGAGAAGTCATTTCTCGGTGCCACCGAGTCAGTTGACCGCAACGGTTTCCGGTTGAACCGCTGCGGTTGCGGTCAAACCCACCACCCCTGAAGAAAGGACCAGACCATGCCCAGAGGAAACTACATTGAAGGCAACGACAACGCCTTCGCGAACCAACTAAAGACCTTCAAGAACAACATCGGCAGCTATGCCGCCACCCTGGGCCTTAGCGCGGCGCAGGTGGCGGCCCAGGCCGCCGACTGCGATTATTTCGAGTACGTCCTCAAATGCCTGGCCGTCATGCAAACGGGCGCGCAACAGTGGACGGCGTGGAAAGACCTCAGCCGGGACGGCGGCGTGTCCCTGTCCTCCGGCGCTCCCACCGATCCCGTGTTTCCGTCGCCCGTGCCGGCGGTCCCGCCGGGCATTGAAGCCCGCTTCCGCGCCCTCGTGAGACAGATCAAGGCCAGCCCCAACTACAACGGGGCCATCGGCACCGCCCTCGGCATCGAAGCGGCGCGGCAGTCTGCGCCAGACTTGACCACGCTCCGGCCGGAGATTGACGTGACCCTGAACGGCAACCAAGTGTTGGTGGGCTGGGGCTGGCAAGGCAACTCGGCTTATCTTGACATGTGTGAAATCCAGGTGGACCGCGGCGACGGCAAGGGTTTTGGGCTGCTGGCGTTTGACAGCACGCCGAATTACGTGGACACCGCGCCGTTTCCTGCCGCGCCGACGAAGTGGACCTACCGGGCCATTTACCGCTTGGGAGATTCCCAAGTCGGCCAATGGAGCCAGCCGGCCAGCCTCACGGTGCCGGGATAAACTGAAACCATTCCAGGCTTGTTCTGGCCGGCGCTTTGGCCTACTAACAAGCCCTCGTTCTTTTCCATAGCCAAGAGTCGATTGATGGCTTTTGGCAAGAGTCTTTGCGTTGCGAGGACTCGAATCTCTTATCCGAAAATCACGACCAAAATTTTCTCCAAGGCAGTCTGCCTCGACGCGCGCGAGTCGCGCGTCCTGGCGTGCTTGTCTTGGAAGGGCATCGCTTGGTCGTGATTCCCTGGATAAGAGGGTGCGCTGGGCGCGCATCTTTTTTTCCAGGGCAGTGACAGGAGATTCGAGTCCGGGCAACAAAGCTCGGACCAGAAACCTAAAACAAATCAAAAGTCGGAAACTATGAAACGATCAATGCGAGGTGTAGTTGGAGCAGTGGCTTTGACCATTGTGTCCGCCGTTCCCACGTTCGGCATCGAACGACTCCAAATCTCGGTGCAATGCAGCAACGTCGTCTTGTCCTGGCCCAGCCAGGCTGGAGAAAAGTACATCGTCCAATACCGGCCCGATTTGACTTCCACCAGCGCGTGGACAACGCTCATCACGGAAATGCTCGCGGCCACCGGCACCAACGTCACGCGCTATGTTCATTCGAACATGGTCCAGCTTGCCAATTGTGGCGGCGGTTCGTATGGCGCCATGTCCGCCGGGGGAAGCGCAACGGATTTCCTCACCCTGGCCAAGGCCCGGCCGGTCGCTCCGGCCGGCCCCCTGGCGAGGCCCGCGAACGGGTCGGGCGGCGCGGTGCCGTTGAAGATCTACCCGCCGGGATTTGATGTGTCCGATCTGCTCATCTCCGATCCGCTGACCGGCGAATGGATGAGTGGCGCGGGGTATTCGATTAGGCCAACACCCCGTCCGCCGGCGCTTGAGGCAGTTCAGCTTGCCGCGCCGGCGCCGCCGGGCGGGGGAGGCGGAGGCTCGTTCACTTCGAACTCCGGTGCGGAGACGGGCTTTTATCGCGTCGTGCGGCAGGGAGCGCGTCTGCTGGGCGTGACCAACGGGATGGTCTTGAGTGGCGTGGTTGCGATTTTTGTCGAAGCGGGCAATGCGTCCGGAGAACTGGCCAGTTTGAGCATCACAGAAGCCGGGTCGCCGGTCAGTGATTTATCGACGCGAACCGCGCCCTTTGGCCCCGTGACCGTGGACACAACCCAAATGACCAACGGGGCACATCAAATCTCCGCGGCGGCCTCCTGGTGCTTGCCTGGTGGGGAAGGGCAAGGCGGAGTCAACCCGTATATCGAGGCGGTGTCCCCGCCCGTCACGGTCATCGTTCAGAACGAAATCTCGTTTACCGACTGGATGCCGATGTTTGGACAGGAATACGACTCCCTGCTGATCACGGCCCAGTCGGCCCATGCCAACACGGAGTGGTACATCGACATCTATGACAGCAGCACTAACTACATCGGTAGCTTTGAAGGAACGACGACGGATGGAATGATCGGAGCAGTGTGGGATTTGCGCGGCCCGCAAGGTGAATACCATGACGACAATTGGTTCCGGTTCGTCGTCGGCACTCCCTACGGCTCTGCCGTTTCCCCGAAGAGTTGGAAGAACTGGGACCGCTGGACAGCTAGAGGAGACTGGGTGGTCGGCAATCAATTGGCGTGGGAAGGAGTGATTGGGGGCGAGAATTTCGACACCATGACCGACGGTTTCGTGGTGATAGGGCAGACCTTCGACCTCACCGTCCGTCCGCCAGGGATTGACCCTGGCACAGCTTTTCGCATTCACTATGCCCTTCTCAGCGATCCTCGGCCCGATCAGGACTGGCAGCAGTTCCGGCAGGCGCTCTATTATCCGAGCTCGCGGAATCTCTTCTACTCCGGTCATGGCGGCAACGGCGGCATCGGCCGCAATCCGGCCAATACCAACCGGTACATTTCTCAAGCGGAACTCGTGAGTGCGTTGCACAATGTTCCGAGTGGTCAGACGAACCGGCACGGGTTCCGATTTGTGTTTCTGGATGGCTGTCAGACGGCCAACGGACATTTGGCGCAAGCCTTTGGCATCATCGAGAAGAAAGAAGTGTCGTTCGGATACCTTGAGGCTGCCGGGATACGCCCTGCGAGCTTTGTCGGCTGGAACAAGTCGCCAGCCGCAGCTTTCGCCAACAACTATGGGATCGTTGCCCACTGGGAGTTCATTCAGAACTTCCAATTTTTGTGGGGGACGGGAAGAGGATTGAGGCAGGCTCTAGATGAAGCCAAAGACGGTCCACTCCATTTCAATGTTGATGTTGACCCTCGCGAGCTGACCGTTTTCGGCTTCAGGAACCTGGGAGTGAACCAATACAACGGACAATTCAGTGGAATGTAGCCCTATGCCCGAATTCATTTACATCACGGCCGCGTATTCCAACGCGGTGCTCTTGGCTATCCTGACGAACGTGTCGGATTTCGCCAAGAAGCTGGAACTGCCAATCCCGCAACCAATCACGGTCACCCAAGTGCAAAGCTTCAAGCTTGTCCCGGTTAAGAGAATTTCGGGCGCGCTGACGTTGACCAACGGTGATCGGTTTTTCTACCAGCACGGAGACGTCTTCACATATTACGGCTACAAGAATTATCTCATGCCGCCGCAAGACATGGACTGGCCGACGACTCTGGAGCAATGGCCGACCAACTTCTTCGGTCCCATGAACATGACGACCAACGAGGTCATTGAGTTCGCCAGGGACGCGCTGCGCAAACTGGGCTACGACCCCCAGCGGCTCCATGCCGACGGGACCCCGGAGAGATTCATCGGCCCCAGCGTCTCTTCGCGCTACGGGAAGCTGATTCCCTTTTGCGAGGTGGAATGGCGCCACGCCACAGCCAATGATGTCGTCACCGTGGTAGTCAACGCGGAGAAGAAGCAGATCGTCCAGTTCTCACTCGTCACCACGAACTACTGGCGTCCGGACCCCAAAATTGACGTCGTGCCGGTACCGGTGCCGGAGAATCAGAAGCGAAGTTTCATGAAAATGATTCTTCGCCCCAACGCACCACGGACATGGCCGACCAACAGCACGAGACAGCCGCCAAACGGAGCAACCAATTCACCGAAGTTGACCAATCCGGACAGGAAGAAGCCGCCGCAACCAGATTGGGAATAAGAGCGATTGGTTTTGCTGGCAACCGGCTTTTCAGCCACGGGCGGATACTCCAGACTTCATCAGGCGGCCTCCGGGAGCGGATCGACGCGTCAAATTCGGCAAACCCTCCCGGAGGCCCAACTCCTGTTCTAGTCCTGGATGGCCTGGACGACGATTGGGAAATGGCCTTCTTCAGCACGCTGGCGCGCGATGGCACCGGCGACTTCGACGAGGACGGCGCGAACGACTTCCAGGAATTCCGCGCCGGCACCGATCCCACCAACCGAGCTTCCGTCCTGCGCGTGTTCGCGCTCATGTCCGTGGCCAGCGGCCACACCACGCTGCTGTGGCCCGCAGCGGCCGGGCGCGCTTACCAAGTGCAGTTCAGGGACAGCCTGGACGGCGGCGACTGGAGCAGCTTGAGCGGGACCGTGACCATCGCGGGCGGCACAGCGTCGCTGGTGGACGCCACGTCCGCCGCGCAGCCGCATCGCTTCTATCGCGTCTTGGTCCAGTAGAAAGCGGGAGCCGGTCAACCGCCGCAGGCTCAGATTCGAGACTTCGGAGCCTCTTTCAATCCGAACGATGGCCCGGTTTTGGGCATCAGTTTTTCGACGAGTGCGACGCGTTGGCCGACTTCTTCACCGTCTTCGTCTCGAAAACCAGCTCGCCTCTCTTAAAGTCCACCGCCATGCGGCTGTGGTCCGTGACTTCGCCGGAGATGAATTGGCGGGAGAGCGGGGTTTCGAGGGCGCGCTGGAGGAAGCGCTTCAGCGGGCGCGCACCACAGACCGGGTCGTAGCCTTCGCAGGCGATGTGTTCCTTGGCGGCGTCGGTCAGGTCGAGGGTGATGTGGCGATCGGACAGGCGGGCGCGCAGGAGCACGAGTTGGGGATCCACGATCTTCTTGATGTCGGCGAGCGTGAGCGGCATGAAGAGGACGGTGTCGTCCACGCGGTTCAGGAATTCGGAGCGGAAGTGGCGGCGGAACTCGGAGAGAATTTGTTTTTCGAGGGAGGACCAAGCGGTGCCCTCACCCCGGCCCTCTCCCGTCCGACGGGAGAGGGAGTCGTCGCGGTGCGCGTTCATGAAATCGAGGCAGCGACGGTGGCGTCGCCCGGATGCGTGAGCCTGTTCCGCAAATCGTTCACCGTTTTCGCGAAGTCCTTCGGGTTTCCAATAAAAAACCACGCGCAAAGCACATGGTTTTTTATTCCTCTCAACAGACTGCCGCTGCGTGTAGACGGGGTGGAGCGGGTTGTCCGGCGGGCCGCCGAACAACACACGCCGGCGCCACGTGCCCCCCAACTTCAGCGTCCGGGTCAAATCACCTGCGCCTCTCTCGGAGGGCCTTGCCAGGCTTCCCTGCTCACGGCTTCCGCGTGCCGATGCAGTGCAGGTTCTTGCCGGTGCGGATAAAGAGTTGCACGCCAGAAACGACCACGGAAGAGCGACTGGGGCCGTCGTCGCCCAGCGAGTTCGTGGCCAACACCTTGAACTCGTTTCCTGCTTCCAACACGACCACGGTTCCACGTTCGCTCAGGCAGTAAATCTTGCCATCCGCGCCCGTGGGCGAGGACCAGACCTGGTCGGGCACCCCGAGGTTGCCGGACCACTTCTTCCGGCCCGTCTTGGGATCGAGGCAGGCCAGGACGCGCTTGCCGCCGTCGAGGACGAAAAGTTGGTTCCGATAGAACAGTGGGGTGCTCCAGTCGGAGGTGGCGTCGCGGCATGTCCAGGCCCGGTGGCTCTCGGTGATGCCGCCCTTGCCGCCGGACTTGATGGCAAAGACCGGCTGGTTTTTGGGGCCGCACGCCACGATGAGGTCGTCGGCAAACACCGCGCTCGGCACCACGCGGTACCACGACCGCTGGAAGGCCGTCTCGCGCGGATTCAAGCCAGCGGAGCGCCAGAATTCTTGGCCATCCGTGGGGCTGTGGCCCGTCACGTAGTCACCGCCCATTAGCACGAGTTCCCAGCCGTTCGGACCCTGGAAGGGCAGGGGAGTGGCGTAAGACTCACGGGATTCTTTCTCAGCGTCCGTCTCGCGCACGTGCCGCCAGAGGGTCTTGCCGGTCGCGGGATCGATGCAGAGCAGATAGGACTCGCGCTCGGGTTTGTCGTCGAGGGCGTGGGCGTAGTCCTTGGCTGTGTCGCGCTGGAGCACTTGTACGAAGAGCCGGCCCTGGAAGAGCAGCGGGCTGGAACCGTAAATCCACATGTGGGCAAACCGCCCGAACTCTCGGGCCAGATTGCGCCGCCACAATTCTTTGCCCTCGAAATCGAACGCCGCCAGATCGCCGGTGGCAAACAACGCGATCACGCGCTCGCCGTCCGTGACCGGCGACGGCGCCGCCATGTTGTTCCTTCCGGCGACGCGGTCGCCGGTGCCAACTTCCTTCTTCCAGCGCACCGAGCCGTCTTTCCGATTGAAGCAGAACAGGAGGAGGTTCTTCAGCGCGTCGGGACTGGTGGCAAAAACGCAATCACCCCAGACGATCGGGGTCGAACCGGCGAAGCCCGGCAGCGGCACGGTCCAGACGCGGTTCTCGTTGGTGCTCCAGCGGGTGGGGAGGCCCGTCTCCGGGCTGGAGCCATTGAACGCCGGCCCGCGCCACTGAGGCCAGTTCTCGGCGGGAACGGAGAACGAGACGAAGATAAGTAGCCCGGCGGTCAGCCCGCAGGCAGCAAGTCGTGATCGGCACATAACAATCATCGGCGGCGATTTAGCCATGGTTCGCGGCGGCACGGGATAACAATACCCGCCGTGGAAGACAAGAAAAGGCCGGGGATCAAGCGCCGAAAGCGTCGCGAATTCGCTGTTTGATTCGCCGGAGCGCGATGTAGAGCGACAAAACCAGGCTTGGATGAAGCGCCGCCGTTCCCTCCTGCCACCAATAGGCAGGACGTCGCGCCGGGTTCAAGATGGCACGCCAGAGGTCGCCCGCAGGCCAATTTGGGACAAGACCAGAGTAGTGCAACTCGACTTGCTGGTCCGAGTAGGGGAACTCGCCCCAGATCCGGGCCTCCTCCAGTGTCGGATCTTCGTAGAACGATCGGTGATTGTGCTGGGTGATTTGCTGGTATTCGTCCAAGGGAAACTCGTTTGCCCCGATGACGCTGGCCCAGCGTCTGGCGAACTCCAGCAAGCCCGCCTGCATCTCACGGAGTCCCCACGCCACTGCCCGATCATTGGCCGGCGTCTGGAGCCGAGGGCTGAGAGAGTCTCCTGCCTCGTGATACCCCATGACGGAGCCGTGGTCCGCCGAGGTGAAGATCTCAAAGAAAGCCAGGTTCTCTCGGCGCAAGGGGCGAACCGGGATGCCCTCGCGGTCCCAGTATGCCAGCATGTTCTGGCCTGTCCCCGCCGTGGGCTTGGTGAGCAAGCCGAAATAGAACCCAACCAAAGGCACCGGACCACCGCTGGCCCGCGCTAGAATGCGGGAAAGGCTCTTCTGCAGATTGCCGTGCCATCCGATATCGACGATCCCAACCGGCACAGGATCGAACAACCCCTCCTGGGCAAGATACCGCTGCGTGATTTGGCGGCGGTCGCGCGCGGTTTGTTCGACGGCCGCGGCAACGCTCGATCTTCCTAACGTCATTCGCAACCGGACTCGTTGGGCTTCTGACAGCGGCTCTTGCCAACAGGTGCGACCGAATCCATCGGTTTCGAGTTCGGTGGCGAAATCCTCGGCGCGGAGGCCGATTCGTCCGAACACTTCGGCGACATGGAGGTCTTTGGTCGGAACCAGGACCCAATCGAATTGTCCCTCGTTGAACTTCTCGACCGAAGCCAGATGCCAAGCCTGGCGCGAGCCGTATAGATAACGGCACTCGATGGGATAGTCCCATTGACCTCTGATGATCTCGGCCAGTTTCAGCAGGATCTGCCCGTCTCGGGACACGAAATAGAGCCTCTTCACGCCACGTTGCCAGGCTTCGCGCAAACACCAGTGGACATAACCAAACAGCAGCGGCCCGGCCACATCGCACGCCACGCCCCAGATGGGTAGGCGCCGGCCGGACAAGTTGCTTGAAGCCAGTCTGGCCAACCGCATGGCCCCGGCAAGACGCGAGCGCCAGAGCGCGTCCCCATCCCCGCGCGCCCACTGCTCGTAACGTGTCAGCCGGCCTTCCGGCACTTCGACCGCCTCGATTCCTTGGCGTCGAGGAACCAGGACGTCGGCCTGCACATTGTCTCCGAAATGCCGCCAACCGGTGATTCCTGGCAGTTCGCGGCGCACCGCCTGGTAAAGTTGGCCGGCGGCTTTGGAGACGCGCCACGAGCCTGACACAAACAACATGTCGCCCCGGCGGAAGAAGCCGCAATCCTGGAGCACCGATTCAATGAAACTCGGCGGCAAATACATGTCCGTCAGGAACAGGATCCTCTCGCTCGTCTGGCGGGCGGCCTCGACCCGTTCCAGCATCCCTGGCACCCCATGGAGGCTGGCCCGCTCCAGGTCGAGTTCCAATCGCAATGCTTGCTCCCGTTGAGATTCGCTCCAGCGCAGTTGCTTGCCCAGTTCGTCGTAGATTTCCTCCACAATGACTTCGCTCGATTGGGTTCGACGCCGACGCGACTCGGCTTCTCTCCGGGCGTGAGCGAATTCGGGAGCGGCCAGATCGATGAGTCTGATGGTTCGCAACCGCTCACCCAGCACCAGGAACAGATCAGCCGGCACAGCCAAGGAGCGCACCAGGAGGGTATCGAAAACGTCGAAAGAGGTGATCTGCATGAGTCGTGTGCCTCCAGCTCGATCAATTCATTCCGGTCCTCCGGGAGCTTGTCGGATCCAAAAAACAGGTTGTCTGTGGAACACCGAAATCCTATTACCTTGCGCGTGCTCCTGAAGTCAACGCGATTCAGACAGGTCGGCGCCAACGTGATGTGGCTGGCGGGGGATCGTCTCTTTCGCATGGGGCTGGGGTTTGTCGTGTTGGGGATGGTCGCCCGCTTCCTGGGCACCTCCCAATTTGGCGTGTTGCACTATGCCATCGGACTGACCAGCATCTTCGCCCCCGTCGCCAACCTGGGCATCGAAGGGATCGTCATCCGCGAACTGGTGAAGTCGCCGGCGCAAGCTCACGTCATCCTTGGCACGGCCTGGGTCATGCGGCTCTGCGCGGGCGGTGTGGCCATTGCGCTGGTGTACCTCGCCGCCCAATTGGCGGGGCAGAGTGCGGCGGTGGCTCCGATGATTGTGGTCGTGGCGCTGGCCTTTTTGCCCCAATCGTTCGACGTCATTGATTTATGGTTCCAGAAGCAGATTCAGTCGAAATACACCGTTCTGGCCAAGAGCCTGGGAGCTTTGGCGGGGGCTGCGCTGAAGATCACGCTGGTGCTATGGAAAGCCCCCATCCTCTGGTTTTGCGGCGCCGTGGCCTTTGACGCCGTGTTCAATGCCGTGGCCCTGGTCTGGGTGTTTCGGGGCCGTTCACAACTCATCACGAGTTGGCGGCCTTCGTTGCTGGTCGCCCGGCTCATCCTCCGGGACAGTTGGCCGTTGATGGTGTCCGGGTTCCTGACCGCCGTTTACCTGCGCGTCGAGCAGGTCTTGGTGATGAACATGCTCGGCAGCCACAGCATGGGTATCTATTACGCCTCCGCACGCCTGGCCGAGTCCTGGAACATTCTTCCAGGACTACTGTTGTCGAGCATCTATCCCATTCTGGTGGAGAAACGGCAACACGACCTGCAGAACTACCGGCAGAAGTTGCAGGGCGTGTTTGACCTCCTCACGGGCATGGGGTTCGCGATCGCCGTGGTCGTCACGCTGTTCGCTCCCGGCATCATTTCACTCCTCTACGGAGCCAAGTATGCCGGCGCCGTTCCGATTCTGGCGGTCCAGGCCTGGACCGCTCCCATCCTCTTTAGCGGATCCGTTCGCGGCCAGTTCTTGCTCCTGGAGAACCTCACCGTTTACCACACCTTTGCCGCGCTGCTGGGCATCGCCGCCAATGTGACCTTTGCGCTTCTGCTCATTCCTCGTTACGGCGCGGTGGGCGCGTCCGTGGCCGCCTTGGGGGCCGGCTGGATTGCCGCCCACTTGTCGTCCTTCTTGTTCGCGGAGTTGCGCGAATGCGCCCGCCTGCAGACCAAAGCCTTCTTCTTGCCCTTACGGCTGCCCGGTCTCTTCCGCTCCTTCCGCGAAGCACGATGAAGATCGACTACACGCGCTACTACCTGAAATGGCACGCCGACACGGAGGAGCATCGGGCTGCGACTCGCGCGTTCTACACTCGCATCCTGAAGCCTCACCTGCCGCCTGACCGAAAGGCGCGAATGTTGGATGTAGGCTGTGGCATGGGGTTCGCCCTGCTCGCGCTCCGGGAACTGGGATACCCATCCGTCTCGGGAGTGGACTGCGATGAAGGGCAGGTGGCCGCGGCGCAGGCCCAAGGCCTCGATGTCCAGCTTGTGAATGACACCGCGGCCCATCTTCGCGCACGCGCTGGCCAATACGACACGATCCTGGCTCTTGACGTGATTGAACATGTCCCCGTCGAGGCTCAGCTTGATTTTGTCGCCGCTTTGGGCGAAGCGCTGGCCATGGGAGGGAGGCTGATCTGCACGGTGCCCAACGCCAACTCAGCCGTGGCGGCGCGCTGGCGGTACAACGACTGGACGCATCATTCCAGTTTCACCGAACACAGCTTGGACTTTCTCTTGTTCAATGGTGGCTTCAACGCCATCGAAACTGCCGCGGTGGAATTCGTCGAGCGGCCACCGCGCGCTTGGTGGCCACGGGGGGGCGTCCGCCATTGGTGGGCGTTCCGCTTCTTTCGCTCCTGGCGGCGTTTGGAACTCATGGCCGAATTAGGCCCAGAGCAAGGACGTTCCGTTCCCATGAGTCTGAACCTCCTTGCCGTGGCCAGCAGCTTTAAGCGGCGCCCGTGCGACTGCGTCGTGCCAACACCTCAAAGTGGGACTTCGTCAAACCAGTCGCCCCAGGACACTCCATCGAACTCGCCTGACTCCTGCAAACTCTCGCGCGGACCCGCTCCATCGCCCATGAGGATCGACTACTCCAGAATCTATCGGAAGTGGCATTCCGACGCCCCCGAGCACATCCGCTCGATGACCACGTATTACCGGTGGCTTCTCTCTCCGCACCTGCCGGCCGACCCAAGCGTGCGCATTCTAGACATCGGCTGCGGCATGGGCTTCGCCTTGCTCGCCCTCAAGGAGGCGGGTTTCACCAACGTCGCTGGCGTTGAGAGCGATCAGAGCCAGGCCGAGTCATGTCGCGCGAAGGGATTGGCGGTGGATCTAACCGACGACACGGTCGCCTACCTCCGAGCAAGGAGGGGTTCGCATCAGACTGTGCTGGCCTTGGATCTCATTGAACACATTCCAGTCCCGCAGCAACTCGATTTTGTCAGGGCCATCGTCGAAACGTTGAAGCCTGGTGGGAGCCTGATCTGCACGGTTCCTAATGCCAACTCAACCTTGGCAGAGCGCTATCGCTACATCTGCTGGACCCACCATTGCAGCTTCACCGAACACAGCCTGGATTTCCTGCTCTTCAACGCGGGTTTTCGGGACATCAAGGTTCTGCCTTACGACGCCGTTCAACGACCTGGACTGTGGTGGTTACCGGTTGGAGGCTCACGTTTCTGGTGGGCGTTCCGCTTTGTCCGTGCTTGGCGGCGGCTCCAAATGATGGCCGAGTTAGGTCCCGCCCAAGGCCGGGGCGTTCCGCTCTCGCTCAATTTGCTGGGCATAGCGCGCACGTGAAGGGACGCTCGTCCGCGGTTTCTGGCTTGCCCCAGCCACCCTGATCGGCTATCGCTCCCGGCATGGAATCCCGCGAAGCCTTGGTTGCTCTGAACATGGTCGAGGGCATCGGCCCGGTTCGCGTGCGGCAGCTCATGGAGCATTTTGGCGACGCGCCGTCCGTGCTGCGCGCCTCGCGACACCAACTCATGCAGGTGCGCGGCATCGGCGAGGACACCGCGGACGCCGTGGCGAATTGGGAGAAGACCGTCAATCTGGCGGCGGAGTTGAAATGCATCGCGGACTACGGCTGCCGCATTCTCACGCAGCAAGACGAGGAGTATCCCGAACTGCTGCGGCAAATCTACGATCCGCCCATCGTCCTTTACGTGAAAGGCAGCCTGGCCGCGAAGGACAAGAACGCCGTGGCCCTCGTCGGCTCGCGGCAGACCACGCATTACGGCATCGAAGTGGCCCGGAAGTTGGGCTACCAGCTTGCCTACGTGGGCGTCACGGTGGTGAGCGGCGGCGCGCGCGGCATTGACACCGCGTCCCATCAAGGCGCACTCAACGCCAAAGGCCGCACCGTCACGGTGTTCGGCTGTGGCATCAACATCATCTTCCCGCCGGAGAATGCGGAGTTGTTCGAGCGTATCGCGGCCAGCGGCGCGGTACTGACGCAGTTTCCGTTCAACCGTCCGGCGGACAAGCAATCGTTCCCCATCCGCAACCGCATCGTGGCCGGGATGACGCTGGGATCGGTGGTGGTCGAGGCCAGCTTGTCGAGCGGGGCGCTCATCACGGCGAACTTCGCCACGGAGTATGGCCGACAAGTTTTCGCGGTGCCGGGACGCATCGACTCGCCGCGGAGCAAGGGCTGCCACGAGTTGATCAAGAAAGGCGCAAAGCTCTGCGAGGGCGCGGAGGACATCTTGAGCGAGTTCGAATACCTGTTTCCGTCGAGCAACCGCCCGCCCACGCCCAACGAAACCGGCGTGCTGCCCGCGCTCACGTTGTCTGAGAACGAGCAGAAGGTTTATGACGCGCTCAGCCGGGAGGAACGCAGCATCGACGAAGTCATCCGCCACAGCGGCCTGCCGAGTTCCGCGGTGTCGGTGGCGTTGCTGGGTTTGGAAATGAAGCGGGTGATCCGGCAATTGCCTGGCAAGCTTTTCGTGCGGAATACTTCGTCGGGTGGCGACTAAGCCCGAGCCGCGAACGATGGAACGCTGGAGGTCATTGCAAAACTCGGTAGCAGCCGACGTGAGGAGGCTCAAACTTCAAGGGAAACAGCGCCGCCTCATGTCGGCGGCTACGGTTTTGAAAGAGGCTCTCTGGAGTCAACTTCGCCGCTGGCTGGGTCGTCCTGAGCAGCCCCTTCACCTCCGGCACGGCGTGCTCGGCGAACGCGCGGCGAAGCGGCACCTGCAGCGCGCGGGCCTGAAGTTTCTGACCGCCAATTTCCGTTCCGAACGCGGCGAGATCGACCTCGTGTTTCGCGATGGCGACTGTCTGGTGTTCGTCGAAGTCAAGACGCGCTCGTCGGAAGATTGGGTGCGGCCCGCCGCCGCCGTGGACGCGCGCAAGCGCCGCCTGCTCTCGCTGACCGCGCTGGATTACTTGCGCCTGCTCAAGAACCCGGAAGTGAGAATTCGCTTCGACATCGTGGAGGTGCTGTTGCGCGACGAGGAAGTGAAGGAGGTCCGCCACTTGCCGAACACCTTCAGTCTCTCGCCGCCGTTTCGCTACGGATGAAGTGGACCGTGGAGGACACAAGGGGCGGCTGGTCTTGGCCACAGATGGCACCGATGACACTGACAGAGGGAAATGAAAGGTCGAAACCAGTTCTTGGAGACTCACCCAACAGGTGAACGGCCTGCTCCGCTCAAGCCTTAGACACCCTGAGCCGTGGAACGCGCCTGGGCCGCCCGGTGAGGGCACCGGGCCTACAAGGCACGCCTTTCCTGTAGGCCGGGTCCCCTGACCCGGCGGGCTCTGCTCCATCTCGATTTCTGGCCCCCCAGAAAACCGTGCGGGCGGCTCAGGATGTCTGAGCCTCTCTCTTCTGTGCCATCTGGGCCAGATGTGGCTCTCCAACTGCCGGGTTTAGGTTGAACGGCGCGAGAGGAATTCAGGCTGGCTCACGGCGCGTTTGTGATCGCGGCGCGGTAGAAGCGGAAGCCGTTTGTCAGCGCGCCGGCTTCGCGATACTCCACCACACCGAACGTGTTCGTGAGGGTCGCGAGGCGCAGCCAATTCGTGAGCGTGGCCGAGGCCAGGATCGCGTAGCGTTCTCCCACGGCGCCGCTGAGGAGGAATTTGAATCCGCCCACATTGAAGAACGCCGCCGTTCCCGCCGGTTCGCCACCGAGGGCGATCACCGGCCCAGGCTCCGGCCAGGCTCCCGGCAACGGCGCCAGCGGCCCCAGGCTGACTTGGTCGAACGTGGCCGTGTTGAGCGCGCCGTTGTTGTGGGAAGTCACGGCAAGGCCGGCTTCGATCTGGGCCGGCAGGTTGAGCGTGGTCCACCAGACCAGGCTCCAGTTCGTGCCGTTGGTGGAGACGTGGCCGACGAGCGTGTTGCCCAGGCGCATGAGCCGCAGCCAGCGTGGGGCGGCCCCGGGCGTGCGGTTCTCAAACGGGAGTGCGCCGGTTTCCAAGCGGCGGCGCAGGGCCACGCCTCTTCCTGAACTCACGCTCAGGAACGCGAACGGCGAATTCGCTTCCACAGTCTGCCGCAGCATCACGCCCGCCTCCGCGCCGGGCGCGGTGTCTTGCAGCGTGAGGACGCGGGCCACGATCTGGCCGTCGCCTGTCCACGTCTGATGCGTGAAGTGGAATGCGTCCGCCGTGCCCTCAATGCCGGCGCCGGAGCCGCTGACAGAAAAGGTGCCGTCCGTGATGTTCGCGCTGCCCGGCAAGCCGGTGACACCCACGTCGTGGTTGGCCCACGGCGACGGCGGCAGTACGGTGAGGGTAGCCACGCGGCTGGTGACGACGTTGACGTAGTTGGCGATCAAGGCGTGGTACTCGCCCAAGGCGCTCAGTTGAACATTGTTGAGCACTAGCGTGGCGTTGGTCTGGCCCGCCAGTTCGTTGGTGCGATTGAAATACCATTGGAAACTGAACGGCGGCGTGCCCGTGACGATGACGCTGAAACTCGCGTTGCTGCCGACGGTGGCGACTTGGTTGCTCGGCTCGGTGACGATGGACACCGGAACTTCGACCCACAAGTTTGCCACGCTGCTGGTCACGACCCCGAAGGAGTTGGACAGCACCACGCGGTAGGCGCCCTCCGCCGCCGGCTGCACATTGGTCAGCGCCAGCGTGGAGTTGGTCGCGCCGGCCACGAGGTTGGTGCCGAAGCGCCACTGGTAACGCACCGGCGGCGTGCCGACGCCGACGACGGTGAGAGTCGTGGCGCTGCCCGCCACTACGTCACGGGTCAGTGGCGGCGCGATGATCCTGGGGGCGGAATTGGCGGCGGGGTTCTCGATGGTGACACGGTAGTTGTCGAAGAGCAGATAGTTGTCGCCGTACTCCCAAAGCCACAGCGCGTCAATGTCGCCCAGCCCCTGGGGTGAGCCGCTGGTGGCGATGGCGAGGTTCGTGACCAACAAGCTGTGGGTGCCGTCAAACATGTTGTCGAGCGTGGCGCTCCAGCGATTGCGCGAATAATCCATCAGGAGGGTGAGGCTGTAGGGAAAACTGTTGGCGAACGAACTGCCGGTGAACACGAGCGTGTTGCTGTTCTGCTGAAGGTAGTAGATGCCCAAGTCGTAGTTGTCGAAGTCGAGGCTGAAGAGCCGGGTTCCGTTGGCCGCAAAAACACTCCAGCGGAATTCGTCGAACTCGCCGTTGGTGGAGTCCACGACTTCCATCAGCACCGAAAACCGGACCAAGTTGTTCGCGGGGATCGAAGCCCGGTTGAGCGGATACCACACCCCGCTCAGTTCCTCGTTGGGGTCACTGGGGAGCGCGAAGCCGAGAAAAGCCTGCTGGCCTTGGTCGAGAATGAACTGGTCAAGAATGCCGTTGCCGCCCGTGCCTTCGCCCAGCCAGCCGGCCTGGCCGATGAGGAATGTTTGTTGGGAGAAACCTTCCGAGGCTTCGAAGCCGGTCGCATAGACGGTCGTGACTTGAGCCGAGGCGACGCGGCTGAGCAGCAGACAGCAGAGGGAGACAAGCAGCCAGGCGGCGCTCTGCCGAGACGCCGCGATGACCACGAAGTTTTGCACGCTTTTCGTAGGCTTTCCTTGTCGAGGTGGCGGGCGCAGCCAAGTCTTACCTTCTCCGATCGTCAGACCTTGACGCCGGCGCGGGACGAGAGGCTGGGGGCGAAGACACCGAAGGCGCAGGCGCGGAGCGCACCGCCGGAGCCGAGGACGGCATGGAGGGCGGGGCGGAAGGGGCCGAGAAACGAGGGGCTGAAGAAACCGACGGAGCAGAGAAGCGCGGCGCGGCAGGCGCGGACGGCGCGGTGTAGCTCGGTGCCGGGGCTGAAAACCGAGGCGCTGAGGGCGGCGGGTTCTGCCGGAACGCCGGGACGGAACGAATCGGCTCCACTGGCCGCGTAACCGGACTCGGCGGCGTGATGGTCCGCGTCTCAGTCCTGGAATTACTCGGCGGGGTCACCGGGGCCACTGGTCTGGCTACCGGGGCTTCGATTCTCGGAGCGGGTGATCCCGGATAGGTCGGGCGCACGGACGGTGTGGTCAGCCGTGCCTCGCTCATGGGCGCAGGAGCCGGTGCTGACACCGTGGATTTTGGAACGGAACTGACCGTGTTGCGGCGGGTGTCCGGCCGCGGACGGAGCGGCTCGACCGACGATTTGGGAGTGGCCGTGGCCGGCGTTTCAGTTCTGGGCGTCACGGACGGTGGAGTCGCGGGTCGGGTCGTGGGCCGGGCCGGCGTTTCCGCTGAAGATTTCGGTTCGCTCTTGTTGCCGAGGATCGGCGTGCTTGAGGACGCGGGAGCCGTCGGAGTTGAGCTGGTCGCGGATGGCGTGGTTCTGGTCAGGCCCGGCGGACGTGCCGGTCGATTCGGCACTTCACCGTTGAACTTCGAACCGGGCGTCGCCCCCACGGCAGACGGGGCCGGGCTGTTGTGTCCTTCGCTGCCGCCGCGGGCTGCTCCCGACCTCGCGGGCGGAGCGCCACTGGCCGTGGTCTTGGGAACGTTCGCCACCGCCGCCGGGACCGCGGGAGGCGCCTTCGGCAAGGGCGGGCGATACAGGACGAGTTGCGAGCCTTCTTTCTGCAACCGCTCGGCTCGCAGGCCAGAGGCTTTCGGCGAAGGTTGCTCGCGCACGGAGACATTGCGGATTTCGGTGCTGGCGTACTTGTTGACGGTTTCACGGCCGACGCCGTGGTTGATGATCGTGTTGTTGTTCCCGACCACGTAGTTGTTAATGACGGTGGAGTTCTGGAAAATCGTGCGGCTGCGGCCCGGCGCTTCGATGTGTCGCCGGAGATGATGGTCGCCGAACCGGTGCGACGGCACCCAGGCATAGCAGGAGTCCGTCAGGCCGAACTCAAAGCCGACGCTCACGTGGCTCCCATGCCAGGAGAAGCCCACGCCGGTCCGCCAATGCGCTCCCGGCGGCAACGGCGCCCAGCCGCAGTAGCCGTGCGTGTAGCGCCAGCTCACCCAGGACGGCCCCCAGCAGGTGTCCGGGTGCCAGAGCCAGCCCACGTGTCCGTGGCGGAACCAGCGGCCATAGTGGAACGGCGCCCAGCCCCAGGTGTAATCCGAGTGCCAGTACCAGCCGGAGTCGGACCAATACCACCGGCCCGCGTCACAATAGGGCTGCCAGCCCGTGTAGGTGACCGCCACGGTTGGTTGCCAGCACCAGCCGTAGCCGGAGACATAGACCCACGAGCCGTACGGGGAGAGCGAGTCATAGAAGTAAGACGTCTGCACCTCCTGCGCCGGAGGGGCGACGTACACGGTCTGGGTCGATGGCGCGGGCACGGACACCTGCGCCTCGGGCAGTGGAGATGCGGGCACGGCGACCGTTGCCGGCGTCACCACGGGCGCCGGCGCCGCAACCGGCGGCGGCGCGTTCGTGACTCCGGCGGCGGCCAGTTGGGAATCGCGCTTGATCATGGCGGTCACCACCGAAGCGGAAACGCCAAGGTCATTCAAATACACGATGCCGTCCGACGTGAGACTGAACGGCTGGCTGGCACTCTCGATGAACGACAACATGACTTCTTCGTTCACGCCGGCCTGGACCATCTTCACGATTTCTTCCGCCGCGGGAGAAATTCGCGTTTCCGCTGGAGGCGCGGCTTGTTCAATCCGCTGCTCGATGGCCGGAGCTTGCGGGGTATTTGTCACCGCCACGGGCGCGGCTGCAGTCGCCGGCACGGCGGCGGTCGCCAGGATTTGAGGTGTTGGAGTGGACGCGACCGCTGAGGTCGGCGCGGTCGCCACGACGGCTGGCGCAGGCGTGACCACGACGGGCGCGGGGGAGACGACGACCGGCGTCGGCGTCGGTGCCATGACGGCCGGCGGGTGATGGTGAGTGGAGTGATTCGAGCATCCCAGCAACCCGGCCAGGACGACCGCCCCGCTCATCTTTGCTGCTCTCAAAATCTTCGTTTTCATATTGGCTCCACGTTGTTGGTGGTTTTGCTGCCACAGAGTTTTGGTTGAACTCTACCCTATCGACTGGGAGCTTTCCTGCGCTATTCATTCAGCGGAAACGCGCTCAAGGGGTTGCAGCGCAAGCCTTAAATCGCAGTCTGACGTTCCATTACAAACCCCGCTCCGGCAAATCTGCGTCCTGGAGGCGTCGCCGGCGGGTTTCTGGCCGAGTTCGGAGCGGTTTCGGAATCGGGAGCAAGGTGCAGGATCCGATGCCTTCGCCCTGGCTTGGCGATGACCTTCATCGCTCTGCCCGCCGTGTCCCGAACGCAAACAGGCTGCCCAACGTGCGGACGTAAATCGTGTTCTCGACGATGGCCGGAGTGGCGAGAATGTTTTCCTTGAGCTCATTTCGCGCCAGCACCTGCAACGTGTCGCCCGCCGCCAGCACCGACACGACGCCGTTCTGTGAACACAGAAAGACCTTCCCGCCCGCCGCCACCGGCGACGCGTAGTAATCTCCCAGCGCGCCAATGCGCTCCTCCTGAAACAGCGCCGCCCCGTTGGTGGCATCGAAGCATGACGCCAGGCCGCCGTTCTTCACGAGATACACCCGCCCCTGATAACAGAGCGGCGACGGCACGTAGGGCAGGCCGCGTTTCTGTTTCCACGAAACATGGGTGTCGGTCACGTCGCCTTGTCCGCCAGGCCGCACGGCCAACAGCGCGTTCTCCGACTTTCCGAAAATCTCCGCCATGGTGTCCCATTCCGCGCGCGTCACGGTGCCGTCTTTGTCCGCGTCGATGTAAGTGAAATGCTGGCGGGCCGGGCCGTTCGGAGCTTCACTGTGCGAGAGCTGGCCGTCGTGATTGCGGTCGTCCTCGGCCAGCAGCTTCTCGTAGGAGGGCAACCGCGGCACGCCTGCGCCCGGGGTCCAGCCCGCGGCGAAGATCAGCCCAGGCCCCATCACCGGCGAAGGACACATCTCGTTCGGCAATCCCCGCACGCTCCACACTTCGCGGCCCGAGGCCACATCGTAGGCGGTGAGCCGCAGTGTGCCCGCCACGACGAGTTGCTCCCGTCCATCAGCGCGCCAGAGCAGCGGCGTCGTGAATCCCCGCCGGAAGCCTGCGCGGTCAGTTCGCCACGCGATGCGGCCATCGCGTTTGTCAACCGCCAGCAGATGCGACCCCACGTCCTGATCGCACACCAGCAAGACCAGTTCATCGGACAGCACCGGAGAAGTGCTTGCGCCGTGTTGGGTGATGGGCACTGGCAGCGGTTTGCGCCAAAGCTCCGCGCCGTCGAAGCCGTAACACAGCAGCCCGAACGCCCCGAAGTACACCACCACCCGTTCCCCATCGGTAGCGGGCGTGGACGAGGCGGGGCTGCTCAGCCGGCTGGTGCCTTCGACTTTGCCTGGCGGCACGGAGCGACGCCATAGCACGCGCCCGTGGCCACGGTCGAGGCACAACGTCTGGAGTTCGTTGCTCTCGAAGGCCGTCAGGAAGAGGCGGTCGCCCCAGATGCAAGGCGAAGAGTTGCCGGGCCGCAGGGCCGCTTTCCAGACGAGATTCGACTGCGGGCCAAAGTGGACGGGCGGATCGGCGTCTTCCGCCACGCCGCTCCCGCCCAGTCCGCGAAACTGCGGCCACACGGCGACCGTTCCGGCCCCCGCTGCGGCACTATTCATTTCCGCCGCGCCAGCGAACGCCGTCCAGCCCGCGCACAACATCAGGATTATTCCGCACAGTGGCATGGCCAAACCGTGCCGGGCTGGGTTGGCTTTGTAAAACTTTTTGCCCCGGGAGCCAATGGCTGGATCCCGTAGCAGCCGACGTGAGGAGGCTCACTCTGAATGCAGATTGCAGATTGAAAACAGAGCCTGCCAAGGAACGGTGACGGCAGACGTGCGAAACCAGAAGGAGACAGCGAAGGCGAGGGCGACTGGAAGTGCACACTTTTAAAAGTGTGCACCTCCATCTTCAATACCGAACCGGCCAAGTTCCTTGGCCCGATACAGCAATCATCGGTTGCTCCGACTCTCCTAACGTCGGCTGCCACAGTTTTGCAGGAAGCTCCCGGAAGACTCCCATGTTTGCTTCCGTCCGCTTTCCCCTTTGAACAAAACGCCGTTCGTCGCGTCAGTAACCGACAGTGAGAAGCAAGTGCGGCATCAGCCCTCGGCTGTCTTCCGCGGTGAGTTGGCCGCGGATCGTGTTGGTCCTCCTCGTCATGGCGGGCGGCGGAGCGTTGGCTGCGCACGTTACCGCGCCGCTTGATGCGCCGGGGGCGGACCTCTTCGAGCCGCAGCCGCTGCGCACGTTCAAGATTGACGTCGTCGGACGGGACCTGGAGCAACTGCGACGCGATGACCGCCACTACGTGCGCTGCACGGTGCGCGTGGGCGAAGTGGTCTTGCGCGACGTGGGCGTGCATGTCAAAGGGGCGGCCGGCAGCCGGCGCGGCTTTGATGACGTCCCGGCGCTCACGCTGAACTTCGACAAGTTCGTCCCTGGCCAGCGGTTTCACGGACTGTCGAAGCTCCACCTGAACAACTCCGTCCAGGACGGCAGTTATCTGACGGCGAATGTCTGCGGCGAGTTGTTCCGGCAGGCGGGCGTGCCGGCCCCGCGTGCGGCGAACGCCTGCTTAACGTTGAACGGTCGTGATCTGGGCGTGTACGTGATCGTCGAGGGCTTCGACAAAGTCTTTCTCAAGCAGTACTTCGAACGGGCCAAAGGCAATCTCTACGACGGCGGCTTTTGTCGCGACATTACCCAGCCGCTGGAGAAACTCTCCGGCAGTGCCCTGAAAGAGCAACCGGAACTGAAGGCGCTGGTGAAAGCCGCCGACGAGCGGGACCTCGGCAAACGCTGGCAACGGCTGCAGGAACTGCTCGACGTGGACGGTTTCATCTCGTTCTGCGTGCTGGAAGTCATGTGCTGGGACTGGGACGGCTACGTCTTGAAGCCGAACAACTACAAGCTCTATTGGGATCCCGACTCGAACAAGATCACGTTCTTCCCGCACGGCCTGGACCAAATGTTCTGGGAGCCGCGTGGGCCGGTCCAACCCGAGATGCGGGGCTTGGTGGCCGAGGCGCTGCTCGACACTCCGGAAGGCCGGCAGCGATACCGCGCCCGCATGACGGAGTTGCTGACCAACGGCGTCTTCAACGTGGCCGCGATCACCAATCGCCTTGGCCTCTACGCGCGACACATCCGCGGCGCGTGGGTGGCGCGCGACCCGCACGCGGGCCGGAATTGCGACGGACAGACGCGCCGGATTTGCGATTTGATCGCCCAGCGGGCCGCCTACTTGACCAAGCAGTTACTGCCGCCTGCGGCGAAGCCGCCCCTTTTTGAAAATGGCGTGGCGCGCGTCGGCGGCTGGAAGGCGGACAACGAGCCGGGCTTGGCGAAGTTGGAGCAGGGCAGGGGACCAGACAATCGAAACGTCCTGCTCATCAGCACCAGCGCGCGAGCCGTGGCCTCGTGGCGGGCGCGCGTGTGGCTGGACCCAGGCCGGTATCGGTTTGAAGGGCAGGCCCGTACCGTGGACGTGGCGGCGGTGAAGGACGAACTGGGTGAAGGCGCGGGCCTGCGGGTTTCGGGCGCCGCCGGGTCGCGGACCAACAAGCTGTCCGGCGATTCCTCCTGGCAGAAACTCCAGCACGAGTTCGACGTGGCGGGGGCGTTGCAGGAGATCGTCCTGGTCTGCGAACTCAGGGCGAGCAAGGGCCAGGTGTGGTTCGACCTGGATTCATTGCGCCTGGCCAAACTCAGGTAGGTCGTGCAATTGGCTCACCATCCGAGTGGAACGATGAACGCGATGCCAACCCGGCCTCGGCAACAGGCGGGGGGCGACCGTGGGCGGCCTCACGTGGCGCTGATTATCGAAACCTCGGTGGTCTATGGGCGGCAGATTCTACGGGGCATCTCGCGCTACTTGCGCACGCACGGGGCTTGGTCCGTGTTTCTCGATGAGCGGGAACTGCGCGCCCCTCCGCCGGAGTGGTTGTCCCATTGGCGCGGGGAGGGCGTGATCTGCCGCTCCACCACGCCGGAATGGGCCAGCATCTTTCGCCGCTGGCGGCTGCCAGTCGTCGATCTCAACGACCTCTATCTCGATCTCGGTTTGCCGCGGGTCGGTTCCGACATGCCAGCGATCGGGCGCATGGGCGCGGAGCATCTGCGCGAGCGCGGCTTTCGCCATTTAGCGTTTTGCGGCTTCAGCGGCGAGACGTGGTCGGAGCAGCGCCGCGAAGGATTCGTCGAAGCGGCGCAAGGACTCGTGACACCTGGCAGCACCTACGAGTCGGCCTGGTCCGGCTTGCGCCAGCATCCGTGGCAGGAAGAGCGCGATCGGATTGCCCAGTGGCTTCAGTCGTTGCCGCGGCCCGCCGGCATCATGGCGTGCAACGACGTGCGGGCGCAGCACGTGCTCGACGCGTGCCGGCATGTCGGCGCGGCCGTGCCGGACGAGATCGCGGTGGTGGGCGTGGACAACGCCGAGACCTTCTGCGAACTGTGCAACCCGCCCCTGTCGAGCGTGGTCCCCAACGCCGAGCGCATTGGCTTCGAAGCGGCGGCGCTGTTGGATCGCTTGATGACCGGCGGCAAGCCACCCGCCCGGAGCCTGCTGGTGGAGCCGTTGGCTGTGGTGACACGACAGTCCTCCGACGTCTTTGCTGTGGAAGATGCTCTCGTTGCCCGCGCGGTACGACTCATTCGTGAGCGCGCCTGCCAGGGAATCAAGGTGTCCGGCTTGATCGGTGAAATGCACTGCTCCCGCTCCATTCTGGAACGCCGCTTCCGCGAGCATCTGGGGCGTTCGCCCCAAGCTGAAATCCGCGAAGTGCAGATCCGCCGCGTCAAGCAACTGCTGGCGGACACGGATTGGACGTTGCCTCGCATTGCCGAATCCGCCGGCATCGAACACCCGGAGTATCTGAGCGTGGTTTTCAAGCGTCACACGGGCCAGACGCCCGGCCAGTACCGGCAGGCCAGTCGTCCAGCGGGCAGGTCGAGCGACGCGTAACGGTTCTCAGGGAACAACTCACCCTCCTGGTGTCCGCGTCGGCCGGCACGCGACTTCTCGTCGAAAAGAATCTCAATCCCCCGGACAAGCGAACTCATTGTCGTCACCTGCCTGAAGCGTAGTCTCGCGACAGACAGTCCTGAACCATGCACGCGGCTCGACACCATGAGACCCATGCGCGCGGTTTGCGCCAAACCGCGGCGGCAGGCTGTGGTCTCGTGGATTCGCGCCGGCAGGAGCAGGCCGCTCCGGCCATCGCCTTTCGGAATGTCAGCAAGCGGTTCCCCGGCGTCGTCGCGCTGCACGGCGTGAGCTTCGAGGTCCGGACGGGCTCGTGCCACGCCTTGATGGGCGAGAACGGCGCGGGTAAAAGCACGCTCGGAAAAATCCTCGCCGGCATCTACCAGCCTGACGGCGGACACATCGAGTCGGACGGCGTCCCGCGCCGGTTTCGCTCGCCGCTGGAAGCGCGCCAGGCGGGCGTGGGCATCGTCCACCAGGAACTGGCGCTCTGCCCGAACCTGAGCGTGGCGGAAAACCTGTGCTTGTCGGCGTTGCCAAGGCGCGGCGTGGTGGTGGATCGCGAGGGACTGCTGACACAGGCGAAACGCTTCCTGAACGAAGTCGGCGCGGATTGCGATCCGGAGGATGAACTCGGCGCTCTCTCAACCGGTCAGACCCAACTGATCCAGATCGCTGCCGCGCTCGCTACCGGCGCACGCATCCTCGTGATGGACGAGCCGACCAGTTCGCTCTCGCTGGCCGAGGCGCGACGGTTGGAACAGTTGATCGCACAACTCCGTCAACGCGGCACCACGATCCTCTACGTGTCCCATCGCATGGAGGAAATCTTCCGTTCCTGCGATACCGTGACGGTGCTCCGCGACGGCGGACACGTGGCCACCATGCCGCTGGAGCAAACGAATCCCGACGATCTGGTGCGCATGATGATTGGCCGCTCGCTGGCGCAGTTTTTCCCCGCCCATGCTGCCCACGCGGCTGGGCCGGAGCGCCTGCGCGTGGAAGGGTTTTCGTCACCCGGCAAGTTCCGCGACGTGAGTTTCAGCCTCCGCGCCGGTGAGGTGTTGGGGCTGGCGGGTTTGGTCGGCTCTGGCCGCAGCGAAGTGGCGCTCGGCATTTTCGGGCTCGACCCGGCGGCCACGGGCCGCGTGTTCGTCGAGAATCAGCCCGCCCGTATTCGCAATCCACGCGAGGCCATGTCGCTGGGTATCGGCCTCGTGGGCGAGGATCGCAAGCGCCAGGGGATGGTCCCCGAGATGAGTTGCGGCGAAAACGTGACGCTGGCGTCGCTCCACTGTCCCGGTGGGCGCGGTGTCTGGGGACGATTCGTTCACTGCCCGCTGTGCGCACGCAAGGCCGAGTGCCTGCGGATCTGGGATTTCATCCGGCTCCGCAGCGAGCGCCAATGGGTGGCGAAGTTCTTCCAGCTATTGCGCGTTCGCGCGGCCTCGCCAGACGTCTCGGCGGTCACGCTGTCGGGTGGCAACCAGCAGAAGCTCATCCTCGCCCGCTGCCTCGCGCGCAACTGCCGCATCCTGATTCTCGACGAACCGACGCGCGGCGTGGACGTGGGCGCGAAGGCGGAGATTCACCGGTTCATTGACGAACTCGCTTCCGCCGGGCACGCGATCCTGATGATTTCTTCCGAACTGCCGGAAGTCCTGAACCTGAGCACGCGTGTGCTGGTCATGCGCAACGGGCGCGTGGCGGGAATCCTTGATCGTTCCGAGGCGACGCAGGAGAAGGTCATGCAACTCATGGCCGGCCGAAACGGCGCGAGCCAAGCATCCCCGGCGACACAACTCGCGCAACTGGCAATCGCTTAAGCCAAACGATGGAATCCGATCCCCAAACCTTGCCCGCAGTGATTGCGGCCGAATCGCCAGCGCGGCCGCCGCGTCGTCGTTCTCGGTTCAAGGAGACGGGACTGCTCGGTGTGATGCTCGCGCTCGGGTTGATGCTCTCCATCTTCGGCGGCTCGCTGCAAGTGCGGGACCGCGACACCGGCGAAACGCGCACCGTGAACAAGTTCCTGCGCGCTGACAATCTCGACAAGCTCGCCAAGAACACCTCGTTCTTCGCCATCATGGCGATTGGCGCGACATTCGTCATCATCACCGGCGGCATTGATCTTTCGGTAGGTTCGATCTACTGCCTGGCGGCGGTTTGCGGCGCGATGTTCTTGAATCACTTTGGCCCGCGCGGGGCCGGGGCGGGCGCTTCGCCGGTCTGGGTCGTGCCGATGGCGATTCTGATTTGCCTCGGCGTGGGAACGCTGTGCGGATTGCTCAATAGCGTGGGCGTCGTCTGGTTGCGCGTGCATCCGTTTGTGATCACGCTGGGTACGATGGCGATCTTTCGCGGCGTCGCGTTCGTGATGACCAAGGCGCAGGCTTTCACGCATTTCCCAGCCGAGTTCACCGACGGTTTGATCCGCTACAAAGTCGCCTGGGGCGGCGCCAATCTCTTTCCCGTCCCGCTCGCCATCATGATCGGCGTGACGTTGCTGGCCGCGTGGTATTTGCGGCGCGCGGTGACGGGGCGGCACGTCTTCGCCGTCGGCGGCAACGAACAGGCGTCGCTCTTCAGCGGCCTACCGGTGAGTGCCGTAAAGCTCAAGGTCTATGCCTTCAGCGGCCTGACCGCCGGTATCGCCGCGATGATCATGCTCGGCTACTACGGCTCGGCGTCGTCGGACGCGGGCAAGGGTTACGAGCTCGACGTGATCGCGGCGGCGGTGGTCGGTGGCGCGAGCCTGGCGGGCGGACGCGGCACGGCGCTGGGCGCGTTGCTCGGCGCGCTCATCATCCAGATGATCAACAACGGCATCGTCATCCTGAACATTGATCAGAACTACAGCCAGATTATCATCGGCACGGTCATCGTGTTGGCGGTGCTGTTGGATCGCGTGAATAGTGTCTTCCGCGAAAAGCGCCTCTCTCGTGCGGCGCAATTGGTAAAGGAATCCCGCAACGAAGAAGCCTCCGAGTCAAAATCCTAAACACTCAAGCCGCAGAAACCATTTATGAAAACTCAGTCCCTACTCCAATACCTCGCCCTGGCCAGCCTGAGCGTCTTGTTCGTCACTGGCTGCGGAAAGAAGGACGCGCCGCAAACCGCTTCGCCCGAAACGGGAAAGAAGTCGCCCAAGTCCGAATACACCTTCGTTCTGGTAGCAAAGAGCCAGTCCAACCCAGTCTTCCAGGCTGCCCGCGTCGGCGCGGAAGACGCCGCTGCGGATCTCAGCAAGAAGCTGGGGGTGAAGATCACCATGCTCTGGCGCACGCCGAACGAGGACGACGCCCAGAAGCAGGTCGAGTATCTCGAACAGTTGATCCTGCAAGGCGTGGATGGCATCAGTGTAAGTTGCACCGAAGCCGAGACGCTGACGCCTGCAATTGACCGCGCGGTGAAGCAGGGCGTCGCGGTGATGTGCTTCGACAGCGACGCCCCCGCCAGCCAACGCTTCTGCTATCACGGCACGGACGACGTCGATAGCGGCCACACGATCATGCGCGAACTGGCCGCGGTGCTCGGGCCGGGCAAACACGTCGTCGCCATTCCGGGCGGCAATCAGAACGCGCGCAACATCCAGAACCGCATCAAGGGCGCGCTGGATGAAGCCAAGAAGTTTCCCGACATCACGATCCGCGGCGTGTATTACAGCAAGGAAGTGCCGCAGGACGCGGCCGCGAAGATCGAGGAAGTCCAGACGGCGAACCCGGACATCGACGGCTGGGCCATGATCGGGTCATGGAGCTTGTTCACCGATGCGCTGCTCAAGTGGGAGCCGGGCAAGGTGAAGATCGTGGCGATGGACGCGTTGCCCGCCGAACTGCCTTACCTCCGCAAAGGCGTGGTCCAGAAACTCTTCGCCCAGCAAACTTACAAGTGGGGCTGGCGCTCCATCGAGTTGCTGGCGGACAAGGTCATCCTGGGCAAGAGCCCAACTCAGGTCCTCGACTATTCGCCGCTGCCACCCGTCACGAAAGAGAACGTGGACGAGTTCGAGCAGAACTGGAAGAAGTGGCTGCGCCAGTAACCGGTTCCCAGCATCGCCTCCATGCTCACCGGCGTCGTATTCGACATCAAGGAATTCGCAGTCCATGACGGGCCGGGCGTGCGCGTCACCGTTTTCCTGAAAGGCTGCCCCTTGCGCTGCTCCTGGTGTCACAATCCCGAAGGCTTGTCGCCGCAACCCCAGGTGTTGCGCAGCGTGGCTGGTGATCGTGTCGCGGGACAGGTCTTCACTTCGGCGGAACTCGCGGCGCGCCTCAACGGGCAGGCGAACTTGCTCCGCACGGGCGAGGGTGGCGTAACGTTCTCCGGCGGTGAACCGCTGGCGCAAGCAGCCTTTGTCGCGGAAGTGATCGACCAGTTGAACAACCTCCACGTCGTGCTCGATACCTCGGGTCACGCGGAAGAAGCCGAGTTCCGCGCGGTCGCCAGCAAGGTCAGCCTGGTCTATTTCGACCTGAAGCTGGTCGATGCCGAGCAACACCGCCATCATACCGGCGCGGGCAACGAACGCATCCTGCAGAACCTCCGGGTGCTGAGCGGCCTCGGCGTGCCTTTCGTCATCCGCGTGCCTCTGATTCCGGGCGTGACGGATACGGAGGCGAACCTTTCCAGTGTCGCGCGCCTGGTCAACGGAATGCCTGGCCTGCAGCGCGTGGATTTGCTGCCCTACAACCGGGTGGCCGGCGCAAAGTATGCCGCGTGCGGGCTGGCCTTTCAGCCTACCTACGACGAGTCACGAACGTTAAATCCCAACCTCGCCTGCTTCGCCTCCGCAGGCGTAGAGGTGCGAGTCCTATGATCCCAAAGGGATCTAACATGAATAGCCGTGGGTGCAACCCACGGGACAGCCATCGCATGTTCGCACTGGCCCTGACAGGGCCGAACCGATCTTCCGCAGTTCAGTTCGACCCCGTTGGGGTCGAAATTGATAACCGCCTCCGTTCTCCGGGTTTCACCCGGAGCTATTCACGTCCCGCCTCTTCGGGGCAGCGAGCGGCACATCAACACTCCGGAGTTTCAACATGAATCCGACAGCAAACGACTTCACGGCAACCAATCGTAGGTGCGATGCGGTGAGCCCCAGCAATACCGCTGCAGAGTGGTTCTGCGATGGCCATGCCGGTGGATTTCAACTTGAACCGCGCCTGGCGCGAATGAAGCAGGCGCTTCGCGACGGGTGCTATAAGCGCTTCCGCACGTCGCCGGAGGTGGATGTGTTGACCGAATGCGAAGCAGAGCGGCTTTCCTGGCCTCAACGCGCCGCCCGCCTGACGCGGCGCATGTGCGAAGCGCAGCAAGTGGTGATTTGTCCCGAGGAACAGATCGTTTTCACGCAAACGGTGACGAAGCTCCCGCGCATTTACGGCGACGCCCAAACTCGAGTGCTCACCTCCGGGTGCAAGCTGCACGAGCTTGGGCCGATCAGCAACATCTGCGCAGATTGGGGCATGGTGCTGAGCCAGGGTTTGGCCGTACGCCAGGGAGTCGCTCTCGCGACTCGCGAACGGATGAAGCACGACGCCGAGGCGGTTGAGTTTCTCGACTGTGCGGTGGAGACGATTGACGCGGTGCTCAATCTGGCGCGGCGTTACGCCACCGAGGCACGGCGCCTGGGACGACTGGACGTTGCCCAGACCCTGGACCAAGTCCCGGCACATCCGCCGCGCACGTTCCAGGAAGCGCTCCAGGCTTTGCGCCTGTGTCATGCCGTTCTATGGATCAGCGGGCACTACCACTGCGGCCTTGGACGGTTTGATCAATACATGTGGCCGCACCTGGAGGCCGACTTGGCGGCGGGCCGGTTGGACGCGCGCAGCGCGGAGCAGTTGTTGGCCGAGTTCTTCCTGTCGCTTAACAAGGACAGCGATCTCTACCCCGGCATCCAGCAGGGCGACAATGGGCAATCACTCATGCTCGGCGGCGTGACGCGCGACGGTCAGCCGGCGGTGAATCCGCTGACCCGCATGGTGCTGCGCGTGGCGCGCGGCGTCGGCATGATTGATCCCAAGATCAACCTGCGTGTCACCAAGGATACCGACCTGGAATTGCTGGAACTGGCGGCGCGGTTGACCGAGATCGGCCTCGGCTTCCCGCAATACTCGAACGACGACGTGGTGATACCCGGCTTGGTTGCGCACGGCTACGAACTGGAAGATGCGCGCGACTATACCGTCGCGGCCTGCTGGGAATTCAGTATTCCCGGACGTGGCATGGAGGTGGTGAACATTGGTGCGGTGTCGATGCCGGCAGCCGTGGACGTGGCGGTGCGCGACGGGTTGGCCGCGGGGGATTCTTTTGAGGGCATCCTTGGACGCGTCGGTGTGAACCTGCGCAATCAGGTGACCCAACTCGTGGAGCGTTACGCCCACCTTCTCCTACCGCCCGCGCCTTACTACAGCGTGCTGATGGACGGCTGCCTGGAACGTGGGCGCGATCTTTCGCAGGGGCTGCGGTATAACAACTACGGCATCCACGGCGCAGCCTCGTCCAACGCCGCTGACGCCCTGGCGGCAGTCAAACGCTTCGTGTTCGACGAACAGAGCGTGTCCGCACGGGGGTTGCTGGATGCGATCGCAACCAACTACGAGCAGGATGAACCGCTGCAAAAACTGCTCGCCGAAGAGGGCCCGAAGGTCGGCAACAACGACGATCGTGCCGATGCCATGCTGGTCAGGCTGTTTGATCTCTTCGCCGACGCCTGCGAGGCGGTTCGCGACAATGGCTGCGGCGGCATTGTGCGGCCCGGCAGCGGTTCGGC
The DNA here is from genome assembly GCA_016219875.1 of Verrucomicrobiota bacterium. GTDB lineage: Bacteria > Verrucomicrobiota > Verrucomicrobiia > Limisphaerales > JACRJZ01 > JACRJZ01. The sequence goes on from JACRJZ010000021.1 coordinate 81,334, forward strand.
AATGTACTACGTCTGGCTGGCACGCGGTCACGAGGGCATGAACGAGCCAGTCGTGGGCGCGATGGCTGATGGCCATAGACAGGGCGAGTTCTTCAGTTCCAGCCTTGCGCCCGCGCCAGGCGTGCGCGTGCGCGGCCCGCTCAGCGTGCTGCAAAGCTACGGCAAGTTGAACTACCGCCGCATTTGCAACGGCGGCCCGTTGACGATGGAACTATCCGACACGGTTTTCCGAAACCCGGAGGCGGTGCATCAGGTCGCGCTGCTGATCCGGCTGTTTGCCCATGCCGGCTGCCAGCAACTCCAGATCAATACGCTGAACGTGGAAACGCTCAAAGACGCCCAGCGTCATCCAGAACGGCATCGCAATCTGGTGGTGCGGGTCTGGGGTTGGAGCGGCTACTTCTGCGAACTGGACTCGGCCTACCAGGACCAGATCATCGGCCGGCACATCTACGGAGCATAATCGCATGAGAACACTGCTAAATTCGACCCTTCTCCTCAACGCGCTGGCAACTCTAGTTCTCGCCCAGGGCACCAAGCCAAATCCATTGACTCCTCTCTCCATCCAACAAGTGGTCGTCGAGGACGAGTTCTGGACGCCCAGGCTCAAAGTGTGGCGCGCGGTCACCGTGCCGGATTGCTTCGCGAAGTTTGAGAAGGACGGCGCACTGGCCAACTTTGACAAAGTCCGCGACGGCACGGGCGGCGAGCACGGCGGTCCGCCGTGGTACGACGGCTTGATCTACGAGATGATCCGCGGTTGCGCAGACTTCCTTGCTGCCCGACGCGATCCCGCCTTGGAATCCCGGTTGGACGGCTACATCGAGCGCATCGCGGCCGCGGCGGCGCGGGACACCGACGGCTATTTGAACACCTACACTCAGTTAAGGGAGCCGACGCATCGATGGGGGCTCAATGGTGGAAACGACAACTGGCAGCACGATGTCTATAACGCCGGCGCGATGATCGAGGCTGCCGTCCATTACTACCGCGCCACCGGCAAGATGCCCCTGCTGAAGACGGCCGTCCGGCTAGCGAACCACATGGCGGACGTGATGGGGCCATCGCCGAAGAAGAACGTCGTGCCGGGCCATTCGCTGGGCGAGGAGGCTCTGGTGAAGCTTTATCTGCTTTTCCGCGAAAAGCCGGAATTGAAGTCTCCGATGTCCGTGCCGGTGGACGAACAGCGTTATCTGAAGCTGGCTGAGTTTTGGATTGAGAATCGCGGCAATCATGAAGGGCGCAAGAGCTACGGTCCCTACGGCCAGGACCACAAGCCGGTGCTACAGCAGGAAACCATCGAAGGCCACGCCGTGCGCGCGACACTGCTTTGCGCCGGGCTCGTCGCCGCAGGCAGCGTGAATGGCCGCGAAGATTACCTCGCCGCGGCCCAGCGGCTCTGGGCCAACATGGTCGAGCGTCGCATGTATGTCATCGGCGGCTTGGGGGCCATCGCCGGCCACGAGGGCTTTGGCCCCGACTACGTCCTGCCCAACAACGGATATCTGGAAACCTGTGCCGCCATCGGTGCCGGCTTCTTCCATCACAACCTCAACCTGGCTCTTGGCGACGCACGCTACGCCGACGAATTGGAGCGCGTGCTTTACAACGGCGTGCTGAGCGGCGTCTCCCTGAAAGGCGACACCTACTTCTACGAGAATCCGCTTGAAGCGGGAAAGAACCGGACCCGTTGGGCGTGGCACGGCTGTCCCTGTTGCCCGCCGATGTTCCTCAAGATCATGGGGGCGCTGCCGGGCTACATCTACGCGCAGGGCACGAACTCGGTTTACGCGAACCTCTTTGTCGGCAGCCGCGCGAACCTGACCGTCAACGGCGTCAAGGTCGCGCTCCGGCAGACGACGCATTCAAGAGGACGCGATTTCAAGCGTAACGAAGTCCCCCACACCCCATCCCTCTCCCCCACTGGGGGAGAGGGTGCCCGGAGGGCGGGTGAGGGGGCAACTCGTGGCTCATCGAATGCAGCATCCTCGTATCCCTGGCAGGGCGATATTCAGTTTATCGTCGAACCGGAGCGGGAGACGGAGTTCGCGCTCAACCTCCGCATGCCCGGCTGGTGCGCCGAGCCGCAGATCAAACTGAACGGTCAGCCGCTCGCCAGCTTCGAGAAGGTCCGCGGCTACGCCCGCCTGGAGCGTTCCTGGCAGCGGGGCGACGTGGTGGAACTCTCCTTGCCCATGCCGGTGGAGCGCATCCAGGCGCACCCGAAAGTCGAAGCGGCCCTCGGCCGTGTCGTGTTGCAGCGAGGCCCCATCGTTTATTGCCTTGAAGCCTGCGACAATGGTGGCCACTTGCGGAACCTGGTCCTTCCGCCCGATTCGCCGCTGATTGCGGAACACCGCGCGGACTTCCTTGGTGGCGTGACCGTCATCCGAGGCGCGGCGCTGGGCCTGCATCGCGTGGATTGGCCTGACACGCTCTACCTGCCCCACTCCCGTGTGCCTGGCGTGACCAACGTGAACTTCCTGGCCATCCCCTATTTCGCCAACGCGAACCGCCAACCGACGGAGATGAGGGTCTGGATGGCCAGCGCGCCGATCAAGGCCGAGCCGTTGCCGTTGCCCACCCTCGCCAGCGAGGCCACGCCTTCCGCTTCGCGTTGCTGGACGAACGACACACTGGCCGGGTTGAACGACCAGGTGGAACCGGCTGCTTCTGACGACGCCAAGATCCCCCGATTTACCTGGTGGGACCACCGGGGCACGAAGGAGTGGGTGCAGTACGACTTTGACCGGACACAGAAGGTATCAGCCGTCGAGGTCTATTGGTGGGACGAGCGGCGCATCAATGCCCACTGCCGGGTGCCGCAGTCCTGGCGACTGCTCTTCAAGGACGGCACGGAATGGAAACTCGTTCCAGGCGCGTCCGAAGGCGGAACGAAGATGGACCAATACAACCGTGTGACTTTCCCCGCGCTCAGCACCCCGGCGCTGCGGATGGAAGTCCAACTCCAGCCGGAATGGTCCGGCGGCATCCTGGAATGGCGGCTCGAATGAACTGCCGAAAAGATGGAGAAACGAATCTGACAAATCGAAACTTACCAACTATGCGATACACAACAACTGTCTCTCTCCTAGCCCTGGCCGCCACGGCCATCTTCGGGAACGCCCAGGAAGCCACCATCACCGTTCACGCAGATCAAGTGGTTCACCGCGTTTCACGATACCTGACCGGCGCCTGCATCGAGGACGTGAACCACGAAGTCTATGGCGGCATCGATAGCCAGATGATCTTCGGCGAGAGCTTCGCCGAACCCGCGCCGCCGCCGCCTCTGAAGGGGTTCACAGCCTACGGCGGCCGGTGGCTGCCGAAGGATGGCGAATTGCACGCCGCCGGCGGCGATGGACCCAAGCTGCTCAGCGACGCACCGGCCTTTGCCGAAGGTGAAGCCAGCGTGGAAGTGTGGTTCCCGGAGCAGAAAGGCGGCAACGCCGGGCTGATCGTCAAAGTCAGTCAACCCGGCCCGGGCGCGGATCGTTTTACCGGTTACGAGGTCGCTCTCGAAACGGCCGGCCGGCTGGTCCTGGGTCGCCATCGCCAGAATTGGGAACCGATCCGCAACGTGCCATGCGAGGTGCCCATCAAGCAATGGATCAAACTGACCGTGCGCATGACTGGCAAGTCGCTCGAAGTGCTGCTCAACGGCCAAAGCCTTACCCGCTACGAAGACACGCAGCATCCGCTGGAAACCGGGGTAGTCGGCCTGCGCACATGGCAGCGCGACGCACGCTTCCGCAACCTGACCGTCACTACCGGTGGCAAATCCCGGAAACAAGAGTTCGCGTTCGCCGCGCAAGGCAACTGGGGCGACGGCGTGAGCGGCATGTGGCGCGCGCTGCGAGGCGGCAGCGCGAACGGCGAGTTCGCGATCGACGAGCAAGACGCCTTCTCCGGACACCAGAGTCAGCGCCTCACGTTCACCGGCGGCCAGGGCGAAATCGGTGTCGAGAACCAAAGCCTGAACCGCTGGGGCATGAACTTCATCCAAGGCAAGGCGTACGAAGGTTACGTCTGCGTGCGCGCGGCCCAGCCGGCCGAACTCTTCGTCGCGCTGGAGAGTCGCGACGGGGGAAAGGTGTACGCCGAGAAACGTCTGAAGGTGTCCGGTCGTGATTGGCAGCGCCTTGAGTTCAAATTGAAACCGGACGGTGACGACAAGACAGGCCGCTTCGCGATCAAGCTGAAGCAACCCGGCTCGGTGACGCTGGGCTACGCGTTTCTTCAGCCCGACGACTGGGGACGGTTCAAAGGACTTCCGACCCGCAAGGACGTAGCCGAGGGGCTGATTGGCCAGGGAATTACCGTGCTTCGCCAGGGCGGCTGCATGGCGAACGCCTCGGAGTATCGTTGGAAGAAGATGATCGGGCCACGTGAGAAGCGCCCCCCTTACGCGGGTTGGTGGTATCCGCATTCCTCGAACGGGTGGGGCATCTTCGACTTCTTGAACTTCTGCGAAGCGGCGGGCTTTCTCGGGATTCCAGACATCAACATGGGCGAAACCCCGCGGGACATGGCGGATTTCATCGAGTATGCCAATGGCCCGACCACCAGCGAGTGGGGTCGCAAGCGCGCCGGCGACGGTCACCGGGCGCCGTACCGGTTGAAGTATCTCCAGCTCGGTAACGAGGAGCAGGTCAACGAGAGCTATTGGCAGAAGTTCAAGCCGATGGCCGAAGCCATCTGGGCCAAGGATGCCGAGATCATTCTCGTGGTGGGAGACTTTGCCTACGGCCAGAAGATCGAAGACCCGTTCAACTTCAAAGGCGCGGCGGGCGGCATCACCAGCCTCGCGGCCCAGCAGAAAATCCTGCAACTCGCCAAGCAGCGCAACCGCGAGGTCTGGTTCGACGTTCACATCGGCACCGACGGTCCGCGCCCGGATTTCGGCGGCACGCTGAGTTACATCGACGCGATGGAGCGGATCGCCGACGGCGCGAAGCATCGCGTGGTGATCTTCGAGTTCAACGCCGGCAATCACTCGCAACGTCGCGCCCTGGCCAACGCCGCCGCGATCAACACGGTTGAACGCGACGGGCGACTGCCGATTGCCACCTCGGCCAATTGCCTACAACCCGACGGCCAGAATGACAACGATTGGAACCAGGGCCTGCTGTTCCTGAATCCCTCGCAGGTCTGGCTCCAGCCGCCGGGCTACGTGACGCGAATGGTTTCACAGAATTACCAGCCGCTGCTGGTGAAGAGCGAAGTCCAGGATCCCGGAAATACCCTCGATGTCACCGCCAAGCGCAGCGAAGACGGCAAGACGTTGGTGCTGCAAGTGGTGAACGTCGGCGACCGCCCCACGCCAACGGCCATCCGTCTGAACGGCTTCGTGCCGAGAAAGCCTGCCGCTCTAGTGGCACATCTCTCCGCGCCATTGGACGCCCGAAACACCGCGCAACAACCCCATCTAGTCACCCCGAAGCAGACCGAGTGGCAGCATGGCTGCATCGACGGCAACTCCCATCACACCTTCGCGCCGCGCTCGTTTACCACGCTCAAGTTCGAGTAGAGATAAGTTTCGCTGCCAAGCCAAATGCGTTTCACCCCGGTGACTGAAGCGCCGTGATGCCCAAGCATCCGCGTTGACGTGGAAGATTCCCAAGCGCAGGCTTTCTCCTCAACATGACAAAACGACTAGCCCGTTTCGGCCTGCTAATGGCTGGCAGCCTGCTCGCCACGGTTGACGTTGTGGCCGCTGCGCCGGACGTGCTGGAGAAACCTGCCGTGACGATCCCACCGCCCCAGGACTTTGGCTTGTTGGCGGGCACGCCGGCCGATATCGCGCCGAGTGCCTATCAATACCGCGCCGATAGGATGCCCGGGGATAACCCACCCGAGAGCTGGCTAGCCCTGATATGGTATGCCCACCAGGCGCTGAACAAACCGGTGGACGTGAATGCTCCGGCGATCAAGCAGGTCTTGTGCGGCTTGCTGTGGGAGGAAATCCGTCCGGTTCAGCGCGTCGAGTTGACGTGGTCCGCCGATCTGAAGCGCCGTCCTGCACCGGGCGACGTAACCATCACAACCCTGGAGAACAAAGGCACCGCCAGTTCGTGGTGGAACAATCTGGAGGCAGTGCCGAAGTCAATCAAGGCAACTCTGTCCAACGAGGGTAGAACCTATCTCTATGACCTGCCGACAGAGACCTGCGGCATCGTGGTCAGTGTTGCCGGCGCCAGGAGCGCCTCGGAATATGAAGTGCCTTCGGTGAGGGTGTTGGTGGCAGACCTCTGGAAGAAGATGGATCTGGAAATCGAATGGGGATTCGACTCGACGACTGTTGACAAGGATTACAGCGGACGGGTCGAAACGTATGATGGCAGGATAGGCGCGCTTCGTCCGCTGGATGGCGATGTTAGCACCACGGCCACCGACTCAAGTTCGTGGCGATCCGTCGGCCAAGGCCCCGCCCGCCGGGGCCTGAAAGCCAGCCTGCTCTACATCGGCACGGCCCAATGGCGGCGGGTGCAGCCCCATACCAGCCAGCCGGACGATGTGGCGCGCACCATCGTGACCTTGTGGACCAAGGCCGGCAACTTCTCGTTCCTGGCGGCGGACCTTGAGAACGGGCCGATCCTGGCACCCGAGTACGGATTCTTCATCCGTCGGACATCGCCGCTGGCGGTGCCTCCGGCCAAACCTGTCCCGGACTTGCGAGTTCCGCGGGCGTTGCTGACCAGTAGAATGACTGCCATCGCCAGCAGCGCGGAGCTGTTGGGATGGGGGAGCGACAGCACGCCCTGGTTCGGCGGCAATCCGGCCGGCCAGCCGGTTTCCGTGAAAGGCATCACCGTTCCTGCCCGGAGTCTGGCCATGCATCCTGGGCCAGCGCAGAATGTGGCCGCGGGTTGGCGAAGTCCCATCACCGGACGGGTGAAAATCAAAGCCCGCGTGGCGCACGCCCAAAAGGGCGGCAACGGAATCGACTGGTGGATTGCGCACCAAACCAAGACGCAACGGCAACACCTGGCTCATGGCATCACGGACGGAAGCGGGGCGCAGACGATTCCCCCCGAGGCCGATGCACAGTCCTTGAGCGAAGTCGCAGTTGAACCGGGCGATACGATTTCCCTGATCGTCGGCCCAAAGGGCACTCATTACTGCGACACCACTCTCATCGAACTGGTCATTACTGAAGTGGGCGGACCCGAGCGCGTATGGAACCTGACGCAGAATGTGATCAGTACTCTGCTGGCAGGCAATCCCCACGCCGATGGTCTGGGTCGTGCCGAGGTATGGCACTTTTACGCCGAAAAATCAGTCGCCACTTCGCAACCAATCCCCTCGCAACCTCCCTTGGTGCTGGCCTCGCAGGCCGCCAGTGCCCGTGAGTTCATCGCGGAACTCCAGGCCAGGAAGCAAAGCACGATCCGCCAGCGGACCCGTGCGCGTGAAGAACAGACTTGGGAGGGCGCCGTCACTGCGATGCGCGGCACCAACCTGCCGCCTCACCCCATGCCTCCGAAGGAATTCGAGCCGCCGATGCAGGTGCAGGTCCCGTCGGAACGGTTGACCGCCCAATGGAACCTGGGCGTGTGGCATCTTCTCCGGCATTGCCAGAAGCACCCGGAGAATGGCCGCCTGTGGTTCAACGATCATCCCTACGGCATTCTCGGGGCCGAAACTTATCTGATCCTCGCGGCGCTGGACGTGATGGGTTCGCACCGGGCCGCCGCAGACGGATTTGACCAATGGCTATCCCTGCCGCTGGATCCCAACTCGAAAGGTCATCACGAATGGGCGCTGCTGGATCGACCCAACGGGCTGTTCACCGAAGGGCACGGATGTTTGACACACGCCGTCGGTCCCCCGGGCGTGGGCGGTCAGATGGATGGGGTTCATGCCTTTGGCCCAGGCTCGATTGGCTGGGCCTTGACCGAACACTACTGGCTGACCGGCGATACCAATTGGCTGCGAGCCTGCGCGCCACGGATCAAGGCCAACGCTGAGTGGATGCTGCGTCAACGGCGAGTGCTCTCGAACTTGGTCCCAGGGGGCGAGCGTCTCTGGTGCAAGGGCCTGCAACCCGCGCTCCAGGTGACTCCGGACAGCGGCGGCTTGTGGATGCAGTTCTATGAGTGCGAGGGCTACTATTGGGTGTCGGTTGCGCGACTCGCAGCGACACTGAGCGTGATCGATCCGGAAGGTGGGGCCAAACTCCAGGCTGAGGCGGAGGCCTATCGCCGGGATCTGCGGGCGGCGGTGGATCGGTCCGTCGCGCTCTCCCCGGTGGTTCCCGTGCGCGACGGCACCTTTCATTCAGTCATTCCGTTCGCCTGTTACGTGCGCGGGTTGGGCACCGGCGCGTGGGGCTGGCAGCGGGATGGTTCCGGCGAACACGTCGGCCCCTTGTATTGGGAGACAGTCCAGTCGGCGGCCGCGCTGATCAGTCCGGCGGGGCTGCTGTCACCGCACGACGCGCGAGTGCAGGGGTATCTCGATGTGCTGGAAGACCGGTTGCTGCTGGAGAATCCGCGGGGCGGCAGACGGGATTGGTTCCAGGCCGGCTGGCAGCATCAAGCCGGACTCGAGCGCACCGCCAACCTGCATCTGTCGGGCGATGACATCCCCTGTTTCCTCCGCTCTTTCCTGAACGGTTATGCGATCGACATCCTGCCGAACGAAGGCTACGTCTTCAACGAGCACGCCACCCGCGGGCCACCGGACAAAATCTTCGAAGAAGCCGCGTTTCTGGAACGCTTCCGCGGCCTGCTGGTCTGGGAAGATGGCCCGAACCTCTGGCTGGCCCGCGGCACGCCTCGCGCCTGGCTGGAACAGGGCCAGAGAATCTCGGTGAAGAACGCGCCGACCCACTTTGGGCCGGTCGATTTCGAGATCGTGTCTGACGTGGACCACGGCCGGATCAAGGCCACGCTCAAGATGCCCTCCCGCCATCCGGCCACGCCGGTGTGGTTACGGCTGCGGCACCCCAGGACCGCCCCCATCCGAGGCGTGACGGTCAACGGCCGGGATTACCCGGACTTCGACCCGGCCCGGGAAGTCGTAAAGTTACACACCCTGACGGGAAGCGTGAGTGTCGAGGTCAGATACTGACGGAGGCTGCCGGCGTCGAATTGAAGTGCGCCACTGGTCGCACGCCAACCTTGCCATTGAGAAGGGCGGTCCCGAAGCCGCGACGCTGCCGGCGGAGTTGCGGGCGAACCTTCACCCCAGCTTCCTCAACTCTGTCTGCATTTCCTTCAGGGCCGGATACAGCCGCTGAAAAATCTGGAAGCGCTCGCGGTATTGCGCGGTGAGACGGAGGTCCGGCTCCAGCACGCGCCCCGCGCGGTACACGCGCTCGAACGCTTCCTGTTCGTCCCGATACAGCCCCACGCCGATGCCGGCAAGGATGGCGGCGCCCAGCGGCGTGGCTTCTTCGATCTGCGGAATCTCAAACGGCTTGCCCACCATGTCGGCTTTGTTCTGCGTCCAGAAAGCGTTTTGCGCACCGCCGCCGACAGCCACGAAGCGCTCGGGCGTGACGCCGAGAGACGATTGCAGGCCGGCGAGCATCTGGAGGAACTGGTAGTTCAAGCCCTCGACCATCGCGCGCAGCAGATGGCCTTTGCCGGTGATGTTGCGCAGGCCCACGAATGCGCCGCTCGAATTCGGGTCCACCACGGGGATGGTGCTGCCGGAGAAATGCGGCAGGAACATCACGCCGCCGGCGCCCGCTGGCACTTCCTTGGCCGCGGCCATCAGGTAATCCCAATCCACGCCGCCTTCCTTCTGGGCGCGTTGCTCTTCTTCGAAGCCGAAGTGTTTGCGAAACCATCCGAGCATGTCACCGGCGACGACGCACCCAATGCCCGCGTAACGATCGCGCGCAACGTGCGAATCGATCCACCAGCCCGTAGCGCCAGTTTCAGGTGTGAGCACCGGACGGTCGAGAGCGGTCAGGACCATCTCCCAGGTGCCCACGATGTTGAGCACCACGCCGGGGCGAAACGCGCCCGCCGGCAGAGCGCCGCACAGCATATCGTGTCCGCCCAGCACCACCGGTGTGCCGACGCGCAGGCCGGTGGCGGCCGCCGCTTTCGCGTGGACAGCGCCAATGACGGTGCCGCTGGGTTTCGGATCGGCCAGCAACGCGCGATCGATGCCGGAGAGGTTGAGGAGTTCGTCCGAGTAGGCCCGGCGGGTTTGATCGAAGAGCAGCGTGCTGGACGCCATGCTGTAGTCAGTGGCTTTCTCACCGCAGAGCATGAAGTTGACGAAATCCTCGATGAGAAGCCACTTGTCGGTCTGCGCGAGAATCTTCGGTTCGTGCTCGCGCATCCAGAGAATCCGCAGCGCCGTATTGAAGGCCCAAACCGGATTCCCGCCGATGGAGAATTGCTTCTCCGCACCGACGTGTTGCAGCCACCACTGCTGCTGCGGCGCGGTGCGCGGGCAGTGCCAACTGATGAACGGATAGAGCCAGCGCCCGTCCTTGCCGATGGGCACGCCATCCATGCCCATCCCCGTCACCGCGACGGCTTTGATGTCGCCGGGATTCTTAATTCGCGAGGTGGCTTCGCGGAGAGATTCGCAGACGCCGCCCCAGATTTGTTCAGGCCGCCAGATAGCCCAATCTGGATGTTCTGAAGACGGGTGAACCAATTCCGTCGGACGGCTGGCGTGGGCCACGGCGTGGCCGTCAAGGTCGTAGATGACGGCTTTCAGGCTCGTGGAGCCGAGATCAATTCCTGCGAGGTGGGGCATGAACTTACAGTTTTTCCGGCTTCTTTTTGGCGGCTTCGGCCAGTTCAGCAGCGGCGAGCGGGCGGTGGTAAATCTTCACGCCTGCAATCCGGCCGGTGACTCGGAAATCATCGCCGGGGCTGGCGCTGTATTGGCCGATGTGCAGTTCGCCGGGCCAGGCATCGGTTTTCACCGGGCCTTTCGCTTCCGCGACCTGCGCGCCGTCCTCGAAGAGCCGCAGGTTCTGGCCATCATAGATCGCAGCCAGATGGACCCAACGGCCCACGGCAGTCTTGCCGCCGTCGCAATCCACGCCGCCGACATGCCAGCGCCAGCGTTCGCCGAGGCGTTGCAGGAACCAGCCGGCACCCCGCCACTCGCCGCAACTCACCAGCACCGGGGACTTGCCCGGCTGGTCGAGCCAGACCCAGCACTCGATGGAGAGCGGCTGGCCCAACTCGAATTCGCTCCGGTGCGGAAAGGTGAGATGGCCTCCGTCCTTCAACTCCAGAATTCCATCCGCGCAGCGGGCCTTGTCGTGCTGAGCAGCAGGAAAGCTCTCGCCGTCATACAGAATTCCGCGCGCGCCCTGGCCCAGCGCCGCTGTGAACACAGGTTCCTGAATGACCACCGCGGAAGCCGTGACGGTCTTGGTCGGTTTGCTTTCCAGCCCGCGCGCGCTGACGGCGCGGACCACGTAGTCGAAGGAAGCCCGCGTCTCCAGTCCGCTGTCGGTGAAGGAAAGCAGGCGAACGGGTTTCGCGGTGAGCTTCTGCAGTTCCTTCGATCCAGACGGACGGCGATACACGTGGTAGCCGGCGCAACCGCCCGATGGTGCCTCCCATTGCAGGCGGATGGAACAGGACGCGGGCGTGGCCTGCAAAGCCGCCGGTGCGCGCGGCGGCGTGGGGCGAGGCACGGCGACGCTGGCATAGCTCGGCTGGCTGCGCTTCGCATCAGCAACTAGCACGAGGGCGTAATGCTGCCGTCCTTTGGGCGCAAGCTTGTCAGAGAAATCGAACCGGTTGGTTTGAACAACGAGCGTCGCTGCGCTGGGCGTGAAATTCCGTTCGGCGCTGCGGTGAAGTTCGGCCTCAAGGCCAATCGTCCGCGCAGACCGCTCCCACGCCAGATGAACCACGCCGTCGTCGTCCGCCACCGCCTTCAGCGTCGGCGCGGTGGCCGGCACGGGCGGCGGAACGAACTGCCGGCTCGCGCCCGCGATGACCTCGGCCCCGGGCATGTCCACGCGCGGAGCGGCCAGCGCTTCGTCGCGGCCCCGGCGAATGGCCGCGAGCATCTTTTGGTAAGGCGCGTCCTTGACCGAGGTGAAGCTCACCACGGATGCGCTGTTCGTGTCGCCGCGCGCCAGTTCGCGGCGCGGAAAATCCTGGACCGGTTTGACGGCGTGGGCGTAGCCATCAACGAGCAACCGGATGCGCTGTTGCTTCGCGTCCACTTTGCGATCCCGACAGAGGCCCAGCCCGTAGCCTTTCGCATCCTTGGGCAGCGGTGCACGGAGAATGCGACTGAACTCAGGCTCACGCAGGTTGAACCAGTCGCTTTCAAAGCGGGCGATGCCATTGGTGCCGCCGTGGCACTTCGCACAACCGGCAGATTCCATCACTGAAACGAGACGTTGCTTGGTGGACTTCCACGCCGGAGTCGCGCAGCCGCTCGGCGAGTAATCCCAACTGCCGTGATAAAGGCCGTTGCTGTCAATCCACGCCATCAGCAGATCGCGCTCGGGCCGCGTGAGTTTCCCGAGGCGCCCACCGTGGCCGGACATCAGGAGTTGGGCCAGCGGCGCGGCGCCGGAGCCGTGGCGGCGCGGAGGGAGAAGTTGAGAGGAGCCATGGGCCGTGCCGTTCATGCAATCAATGCCGGCAATCCAGTAAGCCTCCAACTGCGACTCGCGGCGGTTGACGAGGTTCTCGTAGCTGATGTTGAAATGCTCCGTCCAGCCGCCGGACAAATCCAGGCCCGCCGCGATGCCCTTCTTCCCGCCGTGGCAACTCACGCAGTGCTTGTCGAGGATCGGCTGCACGAGGCTTGGGTAATCCATGAATCCGCTGCCCCACGACTCGGGCTGCGGACGGGAGGGTTCGCCGCGAGCAATCTCCGGCGTGGAGCGTCCGGGAACCGGTGTGGCCGCCTTGTGCTCATGGCAACCGATGCACGAACGCGTGACCCCGGGCGCGGCTTGCACGAACGTCCTCATGCTTTGAACGAGACGCCCCTCGCCATCCAGCGCCTGGAGGTAGAGCGCGCGGCCCGACGGCGCCTCGAAGTAAGCCGAGCCTTTCTCGTCTACTGGCACCACCCCGAGATAGTTCTTCACGCTGAATGCCAGCGCGGCGCTGACCAAGAAGGTCTGGTTGTAAGGATTGGCACCGGAGTGCGTGGCGCTGACGCGCGAGGTCTCCTCGATGACGCGCAGCGACTTCACTTCGCCGCGCTTCACGCCGTCCAGACCCTGATAGATATCCTGCACGAAGAACCTTCCGGTCGTCGCGCCGGGAACAGTGGCCGGCTGAATCACGGACGGAACCGGCCGCGCTTTGACCAGCATCGGCGAGTGCAGGCAGATGTTCGTGTCGGACATCAGGACGAAGCGATGCCCGGCGCGGTCCATCAATTCGAGGACGTTGCGCTTGTGGGCGGCGGGGCGTCCGCTGAAGAGCACGACGTTCTCCGAGATCGGCCAAGGCTCGCAGGAATCGCCCGTGTCAGTTGTAGGCTTGTCGGGGTGCTCCAGGTTGACGATGGCTTGCGGACCGTTCTTGCCCAGGCGCGGATCAATGAAGGCGATGCTGCCGCGCGGCGGCGCGTTGTGCTTGGCGAAGGTGCCCACGATGAGATGCGAATTCGGCACAGGCCGCGCGTCGAGGATGGCCTCCGGGAAGACCATGTTGTTGGCGAAGAGCGCGGTTTCCTCCGTACCGTCCGGATGGACCGTCCAGAGCGATTGGATGGTCAGCGCGTTTTTGTCCACGTATTCCCAGCGGCCAAAGACGATGCGGCCATCCGGCAGCACGCTGGGGTCAAACTCATTGACGTTGTTGACGGAGATCGGATGCAAATCGGAGCCGTCGGCGTTCATCACGTGCAGGATGCTGACGCCTTCGTTGGCGCAGGGGACGAGCCCGCTGGGACGGGTGGAGAGAAACACAATGCGGCCATCCGGCAGGTAGGCGGGGGCGATGTCGTGCTGACCGCTGTGCGCGCCCTTGTAGCTGACGCAGGTGAGAGCGGGATTGGCCACGCGGCGCAGCCCCTGGCCATCGATGCCGATTTCGTAAATGCACGTGCTAGCGTCAGGTTTGCCTTTGAAGCAAAAAAGCAGCTTCGTCGCGTCCCAGGAAAGCTCCGGATGCGTATAGACGCCTTCGCCGAGCGTTCCCGGCGTGGTGGGATCAATGACGGGACGAATTTTCCACTCGGCCCGCGGGGCCTGCGGATTCTCCAGCACGTAGATGCCGCCTCCTCCCGGCGGCCATTTGTAGTACGTGTCGTAGATGTGAATGCCGGTGTAGGAATGGCGCTTCACGAAGAGCAGCGGAGCATCCAGCAGTTTCACCAACTCCTTCGCGGCTGCACTGGGCTGGAACTGTGCGGCGGGTGGAGCCAGCGGCTTTGTCACCGGCTTGGTCTCGGCCGCAACCGTGAAGACCTCCACGAAAAAAACGGGGGCGGCAGCCAAGGCGGCGATGACCAGTCGCGCAATTCTAGGAATCTTCATCATCGTGTTACCGAGGATGGACTGGTTTCGGGCGATTCATGTTCAGGAAACCAGTTCTCAGGAGAACGCGGCTACCGCGCCCGAGTGCTCCCACCCGTCCAGACGGATCGGATAGCGCCCGTAGGTACGGATGGCGTTCCACATCGCCAGATAATTGCCCGGCTTCACGCCGGAGTGAATGCTGTTGCTCGATGAAACGATTAGCCCGCCGCCGGCCGCGGCTTTGCGAAGGACGCTGATCGTTTCTTCCACCACCTGCTTTTCCGTGCCGTTGGTCAGCGTGTGGGCGCAGTCCACGTTGCCCTTGAGGGCCAGCTTGCCGCCGAGACGCTGTTTCATGTCGCCGATGTCGAGGCCAGCGATCGGATCAATCGGGTCGAGCGCATCCATCCCGGCTTCCACAATCTGATCGAGAATGGGCAGGATGTTGCCGTCGGTGTGTTTGATGACGGGCAGGCCCAGTTCTTTGAAGCCGGTCACCACGCGCTTGAGTTGTGGCGCGAGGAAGTCGCGGAACATCTTCGGCGAGACAAACGGGCGTTCGGTGGAAGCGTAGTCGTCGCCAGTGAAAACAAAATCGGCTCCGCGCTGCGCGACTTCCTTCGCCAGTTCCAGATTTGTCGTCACCGAAAGCTCCACGAGGGCGCGCACCAGTTCCGGCTCCTCGCCGAACGCCGCCATCAGGTTCTCAAAGCCCATGAGGTTGCGCGGCACGGAGAGCACGTCATTGAGATGCACGCCGATGGCCAGCTTGCCTTTGTAGCGGCTCACCACCTTCTCCAGGCTGGCGAAGCGTCCCGGCGCGTGCGGATCGGGCGCCTGGTATCGGTCCAGGTCGGCCGGTGTCTGGATCGGTCCGCTGACGGGCATGGCGTATTCCTCGGCGGAGTATTCCAGGATGGTGCCCCACTCGTTGCGGACGCGGTTCGGCGCGACCTGCTCCCGCCGGTAATCCGGCGCGGTCAGAATGGCGTCCAGCCCCATGCGGACGGTGAATTCCTCCATCGTGCTGCCGAGGCAGATCGCGTCGCGCACCCGCCGGTCAATGATCCATTCGAAATGCGGGACGCGATCCGGCTCCTCCCGGCGAAGCGTTCGCAAGACACGTTCTGCTGAAGTCATTTCTTTCATTCGGTTTCGGTCCGGAGAATAACGACGAGACAGGCGCAACGCACGAAATGATTCGTTCCCTGGGAATTGCCCTGGAAAATGCGATTGTTGCCAAGGCATTCTTCTGACACGCTATCCGCCATGAGCCGATTCGGAAGCAACTCTCTGTGGCCGCTTCAGTTGGCCTTGAGCGGCCTGTTGACCATCGCAATCTTTGGCCATAGCCCGGCCGCGACTGGAGCAGCTCGTGCCGGGGAGGTGCGCCCCGCACCCGTCCGCGATTCGGTCGCGGCCCCGGCTGTTACTCCCCGAGATTTGGGCTTCGAGGAAATCCTCTTCGTGAAGCGCAAGCCCTACTCTTCGGATCACTACTACACGGACATCAACAACGGCACCAGCCCCGATCGGTTCCTGCCGGACAACGGCATCTACATCTACAACCTCCGCACGCGGTCGGAGCGCGCCGTCGTCACAGCCACGAATCTGCCCGGGGGCACGGGATTCATCGGGAAGATCAGCCTGTCGTTTGACGCCCGGAAGATCGTCTTCGATTTCCGCCAGGATCCAGGCTCGGGATTTCGGATTTGGGAAGTGGGCATTGACGGCACGGGCTTGCGCCAGGTGTCGTTCCCGCCGGGCGACGAGGCGGAAAAGGTGGCGCGGTGGGCCAGGGGCTGGCACACGGATGACATTCATCCCTGCTATCTGCCGGACGGCCGGATCATCTTCTCCTCGACCCGCAACGAGCACACCGTTCTGTGCGGCGGTTCATCCCACTTGGTGGCTCCCGGTCTGCACCGGATGGATGCCGACGGAACCCACGTCGAGCAACTCACGAGAAGCCCGGTCAGCGAATTCTGCCCGGTCGTTCTCAATGACGGCCGCGTGATGTATCACCGTTGGGAGTATATCGACAAGGGCGCTCGCGTCGCCAAGACCGTCTGGTCCATGAATCCCGACGGGACCAAGCCGCAAGAGCTCTTCGGCCTGGCTGACGACGACACCACCATCTACATGTATCCCCAGCCTCTTCCCGGCAGCGACCATCGCTTTGTGTGCGTGGGCACGTGCCACTTTCCGCAGGGCGGCTGCCTTGGATCGATCCTGCTGGTGGATTTCGGAATGGGCCTTCGCATGCGTGGGCCGGACCCGGATGAAAAGGGTTACGTTCCAGCGGACCCGAAGAACCCTGTGATCAACATCACCCCGGAAGTTTTCGTCCAACGCCGGACGGAACCGGGGTGGCGTTTCCAGACTCCGGAAGGCAAGTATGTTCAGGACGGCGAGGGCCGGAAAGGTCATCTTTACACCCATCCTTATCCTGTCAGCGACCGGCAGTTCCTGGTTTCGTACAAGGTCAATCCCTCCGATCACTACAAGGAGGTGGCCAATGCCTACGCTCTGTACCTGATTGACACTGCGGGACGCCACCGTGAAGTTCACGCCGACACCAACCTCTCCTGCTGGCATCCTTTGCCGGTGGTGCCCCGTCCCGTCCCGCCGAACGTACAACCGTTTCGAAACCCACAGTACGCCGCGAGCAATCAGGCCGTCTGCGTCGTGGCCAATGTCTATCAAGGCATGGAGGGGGTTGCGCCGGGACAAATCAAATGGCTCCGCATCAACGAGGCGCTGCCGCGCTACTGGTCCACTGGCCGGCGTTGGAGCCCGTCACTGAGCAGTTCCAGTTGGAAGGCCGCCCTATGGCCGCGCGTGCAGTGGGGTGTTGTGCCCGTGGAAAAGGACGGCTCGGCCCACTTCCTCGTACCCGCCAATCGCAGCATCTTCTTTCAGGCCTTGGACGATAACTTCAGGGAACTCCAGCGCGAGAGGACGTATGTGAATTATGCGCCCGGCGAGGTTCGTTCCTGCACAGGTTGCCACGGACAATCCCACCGCACGGCGGTCCTGGACACCGCCCCCAACCTGATTGCGCTCAGCCGGTCGCCGAGCGTTCCCCAGGCGCAACCGTGTGATTTGATCGAGAACGGCGGAGACAGCCTCGCTGGACAGGTCATTCACTACCTCGCCGACATCCAGCCGATCTTCAACGCCAAATGCGTTTCCTGCCACGGCACGACGAATCCGGCCGGCGGGCTGCGGCTGACCGGTGAAATCACGGAGTACTACAACACCTCCTACGAGGAACTCGCCCGGAAGCAGTTGGCCGGTCCCATCATTTCCGAATTCACCTCGTTCCTCCAAGGCGACCAAGGCAACTACAACGGTGCGTATCTGCCGCCGAAGAGTTTGGGATGCTCCACGAGTACGCTGATGGCCCTTTTGACCGAGGCGGCGCATCCGAAGAACGCGAACGATGACCATTCCAAGATGCTCACGAAGAGGGAATCGATGATTGTGAGCCGCTGGGTGGACAGCAACTACCAGTTTTACGGCAGCTACTTTGGCCGCCACCATCCCCAGTGGGTCAATCCAGATCCCGCAGTTCCCACCTACAGTCCGGCCGATTTCCGACGCAAAGCGACCTTCGCGGAGGCGATCAGTTTCCTGGCTCCGCCGTGGCATCGGTGATCCCTTTGCCGCCAACTCCTTCGTGGTTTTCCGGCTCCAACCGGTGTTCGCCGCCAAGCAAACGGAGAGATCCGAGAATACCATCCGCAACCTCATCTTCTGGGAGGATGTCCAAAACTCGCAGTTTGCCGGAAGTATTGGTAGAAATTGACGTATGTCGGCAGATTCACAGCGTCCATTCGATGATTCAACCGCTGCGCAACAGCGGTTTCTTTCACTCTTCCTGCGCAGTGAACGGGAGGTCTTTCGTTACGTGGCCGTCTTCGTCCCCAATGTGATGGATGCGGAAGACATTGTGCAACAGACCGCCTTGGCGCTTTGGGAAAAGTTCGACGCCTATGATCCGGCCCAACCCTTCACACCCTGGGCCTGCCGGTTTGCCTTGAACAAGGCCCGTCAGTGGATCGAGCGGCGTCAACGCTGGCAGGCCCTGCTGGAGCATGGCCTGGCCGAGGAACTGGCGCAACGGCGGCAGGAGTTGCAGCCCGAGTTTGAACGGCGGCTGATGCACCTGGAGGATTGCCTTGACCAGCTGCCTCCGGGACAACGTTCACTGGTCGAGGGCTATTACTACGAGCGCACCGACATCGAATCCTTGGCCGGGCGCTCCGGCAGAACCGTGGCCGCAACCTACAAAATGCTGCAACGCATCCGGCAGGCGCTCCAACTCTGCGTGGAAAGCCATGCGAAACCGGAGGTGGCATGACGCTCTCATTTCCGTCTCCTCAGTTTGACGATGCGGTGGCTGCCGTGTGCCACGGCTCAGCCTCCGAGGTCGAGATGCGCGCCTTGAATGAGTTGCTGAGGAGCGACGCCGGCGCCCGGGACGAGTATTTAATCCGGATCGAGTTGCACAGCCGGTTGGCGTCCGATCGGGATCTTTTCTCCTCGGCGAGTGATGCGGAGGCAGGTCGTTGTCTCGCTGACATCGGCTTGGGTGACCAACGAACCGTCGTCGCTCTAAACCCGGCAGAGCGGACGACCCCAAAGAGATTACTTCCCGTGCTGGCGCTGGCAGCTTGCCTTGTCCTCACTGCATTGGGCGTTGGGGGCCTTTGGCTCAGGCAACCTGCGTCTCGAAATGGAGCCACCAGCACCGCCGTGGCCATGCTGACCCGCGCTGTGGACGCTCGTTGGGGCCAAAGCACCGGTCCGCTGCGGGTCGGCAGTGCCCTGGAGCCGGGCTGGCTGCGACTGGAATCCGGTCTGGCGCAGGTGGTTTTTTACAGCGGCGCGCGGCTGGTGCTCGAGGGGCCCACAGAACTCCGGCTTGTTTCCACGAGCGAAGCAATCTGTCCTACCGGGCGAGTGCTTGCGGAGGTGCCGCAGCCAGCGCGCGGCTTCCGTCTGAAAACCGATCAATTCAACGTGGTGGATCTCGGGACCGCGTTCGGGATCGATTCCACCCAGGCCCGAACGGAAGTTCACGTGTTCAAGGGGAAGGTGGAGTTGCTGTCTGGAACCGCGGCGAGGCAGTCACTGGACGAAGGACAGGCCGCGGTGTCGCTAGGAAATGCTCCGCCACGGCTCATGGCCGCACGCGCGGCGGCTTTTGCTTCGCTGTTCGAGTTTCAGCAACGCTCGCTGGCCTCCGAGGCATTTCGCTATGAGCAATGGCAGTTTGCCAGTGTGCAACTCAACCAGGACCCGTCGCTGGTGGTGCGATTGGATTTCGAAAACCTCAACGGCATGGACTGGACGCTGCGCAATGCGGCCGAAAAGAACCAATCCGTGCCGGAGGCGACCATGGTCGGCTGCCAGCGCGGGGAAGGCCGGTGGCGGGAGAAACAGGCCATCGAGTTTCAAAACGTCAACGACCGTGTGCGCATGGCCGTGCCGGGAGAGTTCGAGACCTTGACCCTTGCGGCGTGGGTGCGCCTCTCGGGACTGGATCGGCAGTTCAATTCGCTGTTCATGTGCGATGGCTTCGAGCCAGGCACCCTTCACTGGCTGATCCGCAACGATGGCGTGCTGGGCCTGACGGTGTTTGGGCCAGGCTCCGGCAACTTCCAGATTATGGCCAGTCCTCCCGTGCTCACGCTCGACAAGTTCGGAATGTGGATACACTTGGCCGTGGTCCTCGATGGCAAGACCAGGCACGTGGTCCACTACGTCAATGGAGATCCGGTTTCTCCCCATGCGCTGAAACTCGGTCCGCCTTTTCGGCTCGGCCCGGCCGAGTTGGGCAACTGGAATGCCCGAAGCGATCCGAATCCCGCTCCTTCCCTGGTCCGAAATCTCAGCGGATCGTTGGATGAATTTGAACTGTTCAGCCGTGCGCTGAGCGACGCTGAAATCCGCGAACTCTATGCCAAAGGCAAACCCGACCCCTGACAAGAAGCACAAACTCCGAGCTCCTCTTTGTGAGAACCAATCTGCCACTTGCGATAGCGGCCATCAGAATGGACCATAATCCGCCGCTGCCGACGCAGGAAGGACCCCAAACCACATGCACAAGGCAAGACCCATCGCTCGTCGCGCCCCACTGAGCGTTCTGCTGCTGTCGCTCGCTTCCTTGGCTCACGCGGACGTGGAGTTTCATGTCTCGCCTGACGGCAATGACGCCAACCCTGGTACGCGTGCGCGTCCGTTTGCCTCGCTGCACCATGCCCGGCAAGTCGTCGCCCGGCGCGCGGATCGCTCGCAACCGGTCACGGTCTTTCTGGCCGGCGGCACGTACTATCTGGTGGACACATTGGTCTTCCAAGCGGCCGACTCCGGCACCAAGGATGCCCCGATTACTTACGCCGCGCTCCCTGGCCAAACGCCGGTCGTCAGCGGCGGCCAGAAGCTTCGGCTCACCTGGTCCCCACACAAAGACGGCATCATGCAGGCGGCCGTTCCGCCGGGCACAACCGCCGATCAACTCTTCGTCAACGGCCAGCGCCAGCACATGGCTCGTTATCCCAACTACGACCCCAAGGCCGCGCAGTTCAACGGCTCGGCCGCCGATGCTTTTGGCGCCGCCCGTGCCGCGCGCTGGGCGGACCCGGTTGGCGGTTTCATGCATGCGATGCACTCCGCACTTTGGGGCGACATGCATTATCTAATCACTGGCAAAGACCCCGATGGCAACCTGACCTACGTCGGCGGCTGGCAGAACAACCGACGAAGCCAGCCTCACCGCCAATTCCGGTTCGTCGAAAACATCTTCGAGGAACTGGATGCCCCCGGCGAGTGGTTCATCCACGCGAAAACCGCAACGCTTTATTTTTATCCTCCCGCGGATCTGAAGCTCGGCGCCGCCACGGTGGAAATCGTCCGCCTCCGCCACTTGGTTGAATTCCGCGGCACCCAGACCGCCCCGGTCCGTTTCGTCACGCTTCGGGGAATCACCTTCCGCCACGCCGCCCGCACGTTCATGGACAACAGGGAACCGCTGCTGCGGAGCGACTGGACCACGTATCGCGGCGGGGCCATCCTCTTCAACGGCGCGGAAGATTGCACGATCCAGGACGCGACGATTGACCAAGTCGGCGGCAATGCCATTTTCGTCAACCAATACAACCGGCGGATTGCGGTGAAGGACTCCATCATCTCCGAGGCCGGCGCAAACGGGGTCGCTTTCGTCGGCAGCCCCGAGGCGGTTCGCAGCCCGCTGTTCGAGTACGGCCAAACCCTGCCTGTGGACAAGATTGATCGCACGCCCGGCCCGAAGACGGAGGACTACCCCGCCGACTGCCTTGTGGATGATTGCCTGCTGTATCGCACGGGCCGATTCGAGAAGCAGACGGCGCCCATACAGGTGTCCATGGCGATGTCCATTACCGTGCGGCATTGCTCCATCTACGACGTGCCCCGCACCGGGATCAACATCGGCGACGGCTGCTGGGGCGGTCACACCATCGAGTTCTGTGACGTGTTCGACACCGTCAAGGAGACCGGCGACCACGGAAGCTTCAATTCCTGGGGCCGCGACCGTTTCTGGCTTCCATCGACCAGCGCCACGAGCACTCGCGTCGCTGCGAATCCGGACTTGCCGCTCCTGGATGTCATCAAGCCCATCACGGTGGCCAACTCCCGCTGGCGCTGTGACCACGGCTGGGACATTGACCTGGACGACGGCTCGTCCAATTACCGCATCGTGAACAATCTTCTCCTCAATGGCGGCCTGAAGAACCGTGAAGGCTATCATCGTATCGTCGAAAACAACATTATCCTGGGCGAACGGAAAGGTTCGTTCCACCCGCACGTCTGGTACAACAAAAGCCGCGACGTTTTTCGCAACAACATCGTTTCCACCACCTACAAGCCCATCGGCATGCCGCGTGGGCCGTGGGGCGAATTCTTCGACCACAACATCCTCCACACCCCCGGCCAAGCGGCCTCTGCGCCTGCATCGGCTCTGCAGAACGCAAGTGGACGCGATGAACACTCGATTCTCGCCGACCTCTCGTTTGCGAATCCAGCCACGGGCGACTTCCGTCTCAAGGACGGTTCACCGGCACTGGCCCTCGGGTTCAAGAATTTTCCCATGGATCAATTCGGCGTCACGAATCCCAAACTGAAGGCCCTGGCGCGCACGCCGTTTGTTTCCGACAACCGCACTGCGCCGCAGTCTGGGTCGGTCGCACGCGATTCGGGCCCGCGTGATTTTCTGGGCGGCAAGGTCAAGAACGTCGTCGGTCTGGGCGAAGTTTCCGCCTACGGCCTGCCCGGCGAAGTGGGAGCGATCCTCACCCAGGTTCCGGCCGGCAGCGCCGCCGCCAAAGCCGGACTCAAGGAAGGCGACGTGATTCTGAAATGCCGGGGCGTGGAAGTCCGCAGCGTTGACGGACTACTGACAGCCTTCAGCGGCGCCGCCAAAGGAACCAAGGTTATCCTCGAGGTGTGGCGACTTCAGGAGCATGTCTCCGTGGAGGTGAGCGTCGAATGAACCGTTTTTTCAATGGTAGTTCTGCCAGGATACGCGCAAAACATCTTTCATTGATGAAAGCCAACACGAGCATTGGGCAGGCCCGCCTGCGATCTCATTGGGCGGTGATGGCCGCCACCATCGCGGTCGCGGTTTCAGCGACGGGAGCCGAGCCGGGTTCCGTGCGCTCGTTGCGCGCGGCGGCAGAGGGGACATTCTTGATCGGCGTCGGTCTCAGTGACCACATCTCCGCGCGGCCGCAGGATTGGCCGTTGCTTCTATCGCAGTTCAACTGCCTGACCCCGGAGAACTCCCTGAAGCCCGATCCCGTGCAGCGGGTCGAAGGGCAATTCCGGTTCAGCCAACCCGACGCCTTCGTGGACTTCGCCACGTCCAACCATCTGCAAGTCGTCGGGCATTGCCTGGTCTGGGCCAAGGACGACCGTACTCCAGCATGGTTTTATCGTGACGGGACCAACGTCGCCAGCGCCAAACTGCTCATGGCTCGAATGAAGACGCATATCGACACGGTAGCAGGACGCTACCGTGGCCGCATTGCCGTGTGGGATGTGGTCAACGAAGCCCTGGATGACGGCACGAATTACCTGCGCAGCTCCGGCTGGTCTCGGGCCTGTGGTGAAGAGTTCATCGTCAAAGCCTTCGAGTTCGCCCATGCCGCGGATCCTCAGGCCTTTCTCATTTACAATGACTACAACAACGAACTGAGGGACAAACACGCCAAGCTCATTCGGCTGGTGCGCTCTCTGCGCGAACGCAAAGCCCCCCTGCACGCCATTGGGCTGCAAGGGCACTACGAGATTGACCGCATTCCCTTCGCGGACATCGAAGCTACGCTGGTGACCATGCGCGAGCTTGGCCTCAAGGTGGTCGTTTCCGAACTGGACATTGACGTCATTCCGCGGGGCCGCTGGTGGGCGGATGGCGGCAAACACCGCGAGGATTTGTCGAAGCTGAACCCGTATGCCGACGGGTGTCCGCCGGAAATCCTGCAGCGGCAGGCCGAACAATACGGGCGACTCTTCCGCCTATTTCGCAAATACTCCGATGTCATCGCGCGCGTCTCGTTCTGGAACCTGCACGACGGGCAGAGTTGGCTGAATGGTTTCCCGTGGAGACGTGTCAATCACCCATTGCTCTTCGACCGCGCCGGACGGCCGAAGCGGGCGTTCGACGCGGTCATGGCGGCGTTGCAACAAGCGCCCCCAACAGGGCAAGCTAAGCGCCTGCTTGAACCGTCAGCGGGCAATGACAGGTGACACGACCGGTGTCCGGAAATTCTACCTCGATGTTTTGCCGGTGATCGACGTGAGACATGTAACCATGAAGACGCACATCTTGAGTCCAAACCCGTGCGCCCACTGGCTGATGGCGGGACTGCTCGCCCTTGGCACCAGGGCTTGGTCTGCCGATTCCCCCACGCTCAAAGACACTTTCAAGGATCATTTCCTTGTTGGCACGGCCATCAACCGAAACATCACGACGGGCACCGGCTTCCGCCGAAGCCCGGAGCAGGTCAAGCAGGACGTTGCTCTGGTCAAGGCGCAATTCAACCAACTCGTCGCGGAGAACGAAATGAAATGGGCGCCGCTCCACCCACAGCCAGGTGCGGACGGCTATGACTTTCGCGCAGCCGATGCTTTTGTGAGCTTTGGCCTGAGCAACAACATGTATCTGGTCGGGCACACGCTGGTGTGGCACGCGCAGACGCCCGACTGGGTGTTCGCCGGCACGAATCCGCCGCCGCCAGGAGTCACCAACGTCGCGCCCAGACCCTTCGCGGACACGAATGCGCCCGGGACCAACCGGTTCGGGCGTGGCCGATTTGGCCGTGGCTTCGGCGGGTTCGGCGGCTTTGGCCGATACACCGGACCGCGCGCGTCCCGAGAGGAACTGCTCCAGCGGATGCGCGATCACATTCACACCGTCGTCGGCCGCTACAAGGGCAAGATCAAGGTGTGGGATGTTGTCAACGAGGCGCTCGCCGACAACGGCACGAACATCCTGCGGAACTCGCTCTGGCTGGAGATCATTGGACCCGACTTCATCGCCAAGGCTTTTGAATACGCCCACGAGGCGGACCCGAACGCGGTCCTCCGCTACAATGACTATGGATTGGAGAACCCGGCCAAGTGCAGGAAGCTCGTCACACTGGTCAAGTCCTTGCAGGCGCAGAAGATTCCGGTCCACGCCATCGGCTCGCAAGCTCACCTGAATGTTGCAGTTACCTTTGAGACGATGGACCAGGAACTGGCGGAGTTGGCGACGCTCGGCTTGCCCATCCACATCACGGAACTCGACGTCAACAGCGCACAGGGCGGCCAACGCAGTTTCGGGGCGGACATCGCCGACAACGCCGCGACCACTCAGGGCGGCTTGGTGAGCGACGCCGATCGCAAACTGGCCGAGGCCTACGCGGGACTTTTCAGGGCATTCTTGAAGCACGACAAGTCGGTGGAGATGGTCACGTTCTGGGGTGCGAATGACGCGAACTCCTGGCGAGGCAATGGCAAGCCGCTCTTGTTCGATGGCAACAGCCAACCCAAGCCGGCCTTCGACGCCGTCATCGCGGAGGCAAAGAAGATGGCCACCGCAAAGTAGCAGCCCACCGACGCCCTCCGCGAGTTGAACTCTCCAACCATAACGACCAAAAAAACCAACACTCCATGAAAGCAAAACTCTCACTGCTCACGCTCGCTTGCCTGCTGTCGGGCCAGCTTTGCACGGCTCAGACAAACGAGCCGGCGATCGAGGACTTCAAACCATCGTCACTGAATCAGCCCGGCAAACAGTATCCGCAGGTCAACTCGGAAAGGCGCGTCCGCGCCCGCATCGTTGCGCCGCAGGCCACCAACGTCGCGCTCCAATTCTTGGGCGGCGCAACATATCCCCTGACCAAGGGTGACGACGGCGCCTGGGTTGGTGTCACGCGGCCCCAGGACGAAGGGTTTCACTACTACCAACTCGTGATTGATGGAGCCGGAGTGCCGGATCCCGGCAGCCTGTACTTCTACGGCGGCAGCCGCTGGGGCAGCGGAGTCGAAGTGCCTGCAAAGGACCAGGACTTCTATGCCGTCAAGGACGTGCCGCATGGCCAGTTGCGGCAGACGCTCTATTATTCCAAGAACGCCAATGCGGTTCTCCGCTGCTTCGTTTACACGCCGCCGGATTATGAGAAGGATCTGACCAAGCGCTATCCGGTGTTGTATCTGCAGCATGGTGGCGGCGAAGACGAAACTGGCTGGGGCAGCCAGGGCAACGCGGGGCTGATCATGGACAACCTGATCGTCGAGGGCAAAACCAAGCCCTTCATCATCGTGATGGCCAACAGCTATGTCCCCGGCGCTTTCGGTCCGGGGCGTGGACCCGCTGCCGGTGGCACCACGAATTTCACTCCGGCCGGCGCCACCAACGCGGCTCCGGCTGCCGGCCGGGGTCCCGGCGGACGCATGTTTGACTTCAGCGCTTTCACGAAGGTCCTCATTGGCGATCTGATTCCTTTCATCGATGCGAACTTCCGCACCCTGACGGATCAGCCCAATCGCGCCATGGCCGGTCTCTCGATGGGCGGAATGCAGACCCGATCCATCACGCTGGCCAACCTCGACAAGTTTTCTCACATCGGGGTCTTCAGCGGCGGCAGCATCGCGCTGTCGAACATCACCGACGCGGCCGCCTTCAAGCAGAAGGTGAAGGTGGTGTTCGTCAGCTACGGCAGCCGTGAACTGGGCGGTGATCGCGGAGGCGGCCGCGGAGGCTTCGGCGGCGACCCCAAGGCAAACACGGAGGCGCTCAAGGCAGCAGGGATAAACAGTTACTTCTATGTGTCTCCCGACACGGGACACGAGTGGCAGTCCTGGCGGCGCAGCTTGTATCAGTTTGCACCGCTGCAGTTCCAGGATCGTCCCGTTAAGATGGCCGCGGCACAGGTTCCGGCTGCGACTTCGGCGGTGGCGCCTGCTCCTGCCGCCATCGCGCCAGCCGCGAAGCCTTTTGCCGCCGAGGTCACCGGCACCTGGAAATCCGACTTCGACTCACAGATTGGCCACCAGTACTACACCTTCACCTTCAAGCAGGACGGAACGAAGTTGACCGGGAAAGCCAACTCGGAAGCCGGCGACCGGAAGCGCGAAGCCGAGCTGAAGGAAGGCAAGGTGGACGGCGACACGATTTCGTTCTTCGAGATGCTGAGCATCCAGGACCGTGAGATTCGCATCACGTACACCGGCCGGCTCTCGGCAGACGCCAACGAGATTAAGTTCACGCGCGAGGTCGGCGAGTTCGCCAAGACGGAAATCGTGGCCAAGCGCGAGGGGGCCGCTCCTGCCGCCACCGCGCCAGCAGCGAAGATCATCCGGATCAAAGCTGGCAAATCCGAGCCGGTCAAAGACGCTGAAGGCAATGTCTGGCTGGCCGACCAGGGCTTTGAGGGCGGCCAAACCATCGAACGCCCCGACATCCAGATTGCCAACACGAAGAGTCCCGACCTCTACCGAGCGGAGCGTTACAGCATGGATTCCTTTTCGTGGGCGGTGCCCAACGGGAAATACCATGTGAAGCTGCATTTCGCGGAAACGTTCGAGGGCATCACCGGGCCGGGAGAGCGCGTGTTTTCCTTCAACGTGCAGGGACGCGAGTTCAAAGACTTCGATGTCTGGGTCAAGGCCGGCGGGGCTATGCGCGCCTACGTGGAGACGATTCCCGTCGAAGTCACCGACGGCAAGATCAAGGTCACCTTCACGCCCAAGGTCGAGAATCCCCAAATCTGTGCGATTGAAATCATCCCGCAATCCGGAGCCGAAACCAGCGCGGTAACGCCCGCTCCCGCCACAGCCGCGCCCTCCGCCCCCGCCGATACCACGCCTGCTCCAACCACGCCCACGGGACCCACCGTTCTGCAAATTGACGCTGGCAAGGTCACAGGCAAGGTCAGCCCCATGCTCTACGGGCTGATGACCGAGGAAATCAACTATGCCTACGAGGGCGGCATCTACGGGGAACTCATTCGCAACCGCTCCTTCAAGGCGGACGCTGTTGTCCCGCGCGTCACGCCCGAGACATACGAGGTTGGGAAATACCTCCCCGTCACCTTCAAACCTGACACCCAGCCCAGGTTCTGGACGGTCGTCGGCGGTGCTTCGATGGTGCTCGACACGAACAACCCTCTGAACGAGTTCCTGAACGTCAGCCTCAAGCTCGACGCTTCGTCCGCTTCCGCAACGTCTCCAGCCGGCGTTGCCAACGGCGGATACTGGGGTATTCCCGTCAAGCCACAGACCACCTATCGCTTGTCTTTCTTTGCGAAGGCCGCCGCCGGTTTCACCGGCCCGGTGACCGTCAGCGTTGAAAGCGCCGATGGCAAGACCACCTTCGCCAGCGCAGAGATTTCCGGACTGACTGCCGAATGGAAGAAATTCGAGACCAAGCTGAAAACGGAGAACGTTCCCGCCTCCAAGGAAAACGTCTTCAAACTCACGACCAAGACCCCCGGAATGCTGTGGCTGCAGAATGTCTCGCTCTTCCCGCCCACTTACAAGGGCTGCGAGAACGGCAACCGTGCCGACATCATGGAATGGCTCGCGGCCATGAAACCCAAGTTCCTCCGATTCCCCGGCGGCAATTATCTTGAGGGCAATGCCTTTAATCAGCGTTTCAACTGGAAGGAAACCATTGGCCCAGTCGAACAACGTCCTGGCCATCCCAGCCCCTGGGGTTACTGGTCCACGGACGGCCTGGGGCTGCTCGAATTCGCCGAGTGGTGCGAGGATCTCGACATGGAACCGCTGCTCGGCGTTTTTGCCGGCTACTGCCTCGGCCGCGGCGGCGTCATACCAGCGGGCCCGCAGCTCGAACCCTACGTTCAGGAAGCTCTCGAAGAGATCGAGTATCTGATCGGCGATCCCAACACGACAAAATGGGGCGCGCGGCGCGCGCAAGACGGGCACCCTAAGCCATTCAAGATGCAGTATGTGGAAGTCGGAAACGAAGACTGGTTCGACCGCAGCGGCCCCGACCGGAATGGCACCTACGACGGACGGTTCGCCCAATTCTACGACGCCATCAAGAAGAAGTATCCGCAACTGAAGGTCATTTCCTCGACCGGTTACGAGCAACCCCAAAGCCTGTGGGTCAAGAGCCGCACGCCGGATTTGGTGGACGAGCACTTCTATCGCAACATGGAAGAAATGATGGCGCAGGCGTTCCGATACGACACGTACTCGCGGACAAATCCGACCAAGATCTTCTGTGGGGAATGGGCCACGCGCGTCGGCTCGCCCACGCCGAACATGGCCGGAGCGCTCGGCGACGGCGCGTGGATGACCTGCATGGAACGTAACTCGGACATTGTGCTGCTGGCCTGCTATGCGCCGCTTTTCGTCAATGTGAGCCAATTGACCGGAAACGGCCGTTCGATGCAATGGCCCTCCGATCTGATTGGCTACGACGCCCTGACGAGCTACGGCTCGCCCTCGTATTATGCCCAAATGATGTTCAGCACGATGGTCGGTGATGAAATTCTCGCGACCGATTCGCAGGACATCCCGACCCGCGCATGGCAGCGGCGAGGCCGCGGAGGCGCTCCCGGAGCCGCCCAGCAAATTCGGGAAGTCTTCTTCTGCGCCACCCGCGACAGCAAGAGCGGGGTGATTTACCTGAAGGTCGTGAACACATCCAGCTCGGCCAGGCCAATCAAGATTCAAATCAACGGCGCGCGGAGGATTGAATCCGAAGGGGAAGTGGTGTCGTTGGCAGCGAACAACCTGGATGATACAAATTCCCTCGAACAACCCCGAAAGATTGTTCCGCGCACGGAGAAGGCGGAAGGTTTGAGCGCCAACTTTTCGCGCGAGTTTCCGCCGTATTCCATCTCGGTATTGAAGTTGAAATCGGCGGCGCCCGCGGAGCCGCGGCGCGGCGGTCGCGGCGGATTCGGCGGCCCGATCGAGTTGAAGCCCGACGACAAACCGGCCTTCGACGATCCGCCGGACGGGATTGACCAGAAGCGCGATAACATCTCCCACGGCAAGCTGGAGATGATCGATTACGATTCCAAGACCGTCGGCACCAAGCGCAAGATGCACGTCTATACGCCGCCGGGTTACTCCACCGACAAGAAGTATCCTGTGCTCTACCTGCTGCACGGCATCGGTGGTGACGAAACAGAGTGGCAGCGGTTTGCCCATCCGGATATCCTGCTCGACAACTTGATCGCCGACGGCAAGGCCGTGTCGATGCTCCTCGTGATGCCCAATGGACGCGCGCAAAAGGACGATCGCGCCGGGCCCAACGCGATGGCCACGGCGCCCGCATTTGCGAAGTTCGAACGCGATCTGCTGGATGATGTGATCCCCGCCATCGAGTCGCGGTATTCGGTGCAAGCCGATCGCGGACATCGGGCGCTGGCCGGTTTGTCCATGGGCGGCGGCCAATCGCTGAACTTCGGTCTGGCCCATCTCGAGACCTTTGCCTGGGTGGGAGGGTTTTCGTCCGCGCCCAACACCAAGCCGGCCGAGCAACTTGTTCCCGATGCCGCAGCCGCGACCCAGCAATTGAAACTCCTGTGGCTGTCCTGCGGCAACAAAGATGGATTGTTCCGGATCAGCCAGGGCGTTCACGGCTATCTCAAGGAAAAGCAGGTGCCGCACATCTGGCACGTGGACGGCAACGGCCACGACGCGACGCACTGGAGAAACAACCTGTGGCTGTTCTCGCAGCGCATTTTCAAATGAAGTTTCCCATGGACCGCCTCCTCGTAGCGGCGTCTCGGCAGAGCGCCGCCATCGCCGTGACTCCGCGAAGAATGCGGCGCTCTCCCGAGACGCCGCTACGCCGGGGTTCATGGTCGCAGCTCGCGATTCGAGAATCGTCGATATTACCCCTGACGACACCGGGCATTCGTTTTGTGGCTTTCGCCCTGATGTTGACGTTCTTGCCGACGCTGTTCGCGCAGGTGGACAGCTCCGGCAGACTGGCCCGAAATCCCATCATCCATGCCGACGTTCCCGACATGGCGATGATTCGCGTGGGCGACATCTATTACATGAGCAGCACGACGATGCACCTGAGTCCGGGTCTGCCGATCATGAAGTCCAAAGATTTGGTGAACTGGCAGCTCATCGGCTACGCCTACGACACACTCGCGGACAACGACGCGCTGACGCTGCAAAACGGGCGGAGCGCCTACGGTGCCGGCTCCTGGGCCAGCAGTCTGCGCCATCACAACGGGACCTTTTACGTGACGACCTTTTCCAGCACCTCCGGCAGAACCCACGTTTACCGGACCAAGGACGTCGAGAAAGGCCCGTGGACTGAAAACTCGTTTCGCCCCTCGCTGCACGATCACACGCTGTTCTTCGACGATGACGGTCGCGTCTTCATGCTCTACGGCGGCGGCAATCTCCGGCTGGCCGAGTTGACCGTGGACCTGACGGGCCTCAAGGCCGGCGGGTTCAATCAAGTCGTCGTCACCAACGCGAGTGCCGTGGCCGGTCCGAACGTCGGTCTGAACGCGGAGGGATCGCAACTGCTGAAGCGCAACGGCAAGTATTATCTGTTCAACATCACTTGGCCGCGGGGCGGGATGCGCACCGTGATTTTGCATCGCGCCGACAAGATCACCGGTCCCTACGAGGGTCGCGTGGGCTTGCAGGACAAGGGCGTGGCGCAGGGCGGGCTGATTGATACGCCGACGGGCGATTGGTATGCCTACCTGTTTCGCGATTATGGCGCCGTGGGCCGCATTCCCTATCTCGTGCCCGTCAAGTGGGAGAACGGCTGGCCGGTGCTCGGCGTGGATGGCAAGGTGCCCGATACCCTGAATCTTTCTGCCAACAAAAGTCTCATCCCTGGCATCGTGGCGTCGGATGAATTCGAGCGCCGCGCCGGCGAACCCGCGCTCCCGTTGGTCTGGCAGTGGAACCACAACCCCGACAACAAACTTTGGTCGCTCACGCAGCGTCCCGGTTTTCTGCGGCTGACCACCGGGAGAGTGGACACCGATTTCCTCAAAGCCCGAAATTCCCTAACCCAGCGCACTTTCGGCCCGGAATGTTCGGGCACGACCGCCGTTGACATGACCCACATGAAGGATGGCGACTTCGCCGGCCTCGCCCTGTTGCAGAAACAGTACGGCCTGGTCGGCGTCAAGTTGGACGGCGGCACGAACTCCATCGTGATGGTCAGCGCCAAGACTGGAACGCCCGTCGAGGTGCAGAGCGTTCCGCTGACCGGGAAGACCGTCTCTCTGAAGGCGGAGTGCGACTTCAAAGACCGCGCGGACACGACGCGTTTCTTCTACAGCCTCGACGGCAAGTCGTGGACTCCCATCGGCAGCGAATTGAAGATGACCTACACCCTGCCGCATTTCATGGGCTATCGCTTCGCCTTGTTCAACTACGCGACCAAGACGGCGGGCGGGTTCGCGGATTTCGACTACTTCCGAGTCAGCGCGAGAATGACGGGCGCGAACTAGTGATGCCTCGGTCTTGATCTCGCTGGGAGCCGCCGGCTGCTCCGGACCGCCTCAGTGCATCAGCACGCCGCCGCTGACATCCACGGTGGCGCCGGTCATGTAGCTGGCGGCCCCGGAGGCGAGGAACACCACCACCCGGGCGATTTCTTCCGGTTGGCCGATCCGGTGCAGGGGAATCCGCGCCAGATACTTTTCTTTCCGCTGTTCCCAAATCTCCGCGACCATCTCGGTCATCACCATGCCGGGGGCAACCGCGTTCACGGCTATGCCTTCGGGTGCGACTTCGCGGGCGAGGGCGCGGGTCATGGAAATCAGCGCGCCTTTGCTGGCGTCGTACGGCAGATGGCCAGAGGTGGAACCGAGGAACGCTGCCTGGGAGGAGATGTTCACAATGCGGCCCGTGGCGCGGCGGGCGCGCAGGCGCTGGATGAATTGTTGGGAGGCTTGGAACGCGCCGGTGACGTTGACGGCGAAGGTGCGCTCCCATTCTTCGCGCGTGTAACTTTCCAGCGGCCCGCTCGGGCAATGGGCGGCGTTGTTGATCAACACCTCCACCGGGCCAAACGCCTGCTCCAACTGATCGAACATCGGCGCGATGTCCGCTTCGTTGCCGATGTCACCTTGAATCGGCGCGGCCTGGCCGCAGCCGATCTCGCCGGCCAGCGTTTCCGCTTGTTCGCGGCTTTGGCGGTAGTTGATGCCGACTTTGGCACCCTCGGCTGCAAACATCTTGCAGATGACGGCACCGATGCCGCGCGCGCCGCCGGTCACGAGCACGACCTTGTTGCGCAGGTTCAGGTCCATCAAGCCTGGCGCTGGAGAGCTTTGCGCTCCCGGCCCAACGCGTCCGCGGCGATCATCGCGTCCACGACCATTTCCGAAGTCACCTTGAACGGATGGGCGTGGCAGAGCGAGCCGGGGCCAGCGCAGACGTCGCCGATCTTAGCGAGGCGATCGCGCGTCACGCCGGCCAGGCCGAGTTCGGCGAACGTCACCGGCAGGCCGACGGCGATCATCCAGTCCACCATCTTGAGCATTTCGTCGGTCGCCATGTTCTCATCGAGGCAGAACTGGCTGATGATGCCGAAGGCGACTTCCTCGCCGTGCATCAGACCCTTGCATTCCGGAAAACCGGGCAGGCAGTTGGCGATCATGTGCGCGGTCGCCACGCCGCCGCTTTCGAACCCCAGGCCCGACATCAGCGTGTTGGCTTCGATGACGCTTTCCACAGCGTGCGTCACGACCTTCTGTTCGACCGCCCGCTTGGCTTCGAGGCCGTGTTTCATCAAGGTCTCGTAGCCCAGCCGCGCAATGGCCATCGCCACCAGCGTCGCGCGGCCTCCGGCTAGGTTTTGTCCGCGCGTGGAATGGACAACCTCCGCTTCAACCCACGTCGAGAGCGCGTCGCCCATGCCCGCCACGAACGCCCGCACCGGCGCTTCGGCGATCACCTGGCTGTCCACCAGCACGAGATCAGGATTCACACCCCAACTTTCGAAGCCCTGGCAGACACCTTTCTCGTCGTACCACACCGTGAAAGAACTGGTCGGCGAGTCGGTTGAAGCCACCGTCGGACACGAAACCATCTTGGTGCCTGCTGACGCTGCCGCGGCTTTGGCGGTGTCCAAGGTCTTGCCGCCGCCGAAACCCACGATCACATCCGCACCTTGGTCCCGCGCGATTTGTGCGACGCGAGCGGCTTCGGCCTTGGTGGAGTCACCGCGGAATTCGACATCCACAATCTCCAGCGCGGCGGCCTTGAGACTGGCGAGCACGCGCTCGCCCAAGATGCTCTTGAGGCGAGCGTCCCACAAGACCAGGGGCTTCTTGCCGACTTTGGCAATGTGGCTGCCAGCTTCGCGAAGCACGTTGCGGCCCTGCACATATTTTCTCGGAGCGAGGAAGGTGAAGTTCATCGGGATAGTTAGATAGGGGTTGATGGTTTCTCAGAACTTGATCTTGGGATCGGTGAATCTCACCGCCTCCCCCGTGTGGAAAGTGGAGAACTCGGTGAAGATCGCGCCTTGCGGCCCGGCCTGCATCCAGTGCTTCTCCAACGGGCGGGAGACGGCCGCGATCTCGCCCACCTGCAGGATCCGCTCGGTCTTTACGGTGATGAAGGGAGCGTCGCCGCTCGCGATGGTCGCCTTCATGTTGGGCGTGGGATTGCCCTCGGCGTACGTGTAGATCTCACCGCAACGGACCAGCCAGGATTCCATCTTCGGGGGAATGTCTCCCACTTTGACGTGCCAGTGTTCGGGTATGATCTGCCCCGGAAGCAGGAAGGCGTCGAGGCCCGAGAAATTGTTTTTCTGGTCGCCGTGCCACACGATGGCGCCGAGGCCCGTCTCGGTGAACCGGCCCAAGGCGAAGTCGGTGACGAACACTCGCTTGGCGATGGCGTCATTCACGGGATAGCCGTGCTGTTTGAGGAAGTTCAGATAAACGCGCTTCGCGGCCTCCGCGTCGAACTTGCCGGCCGCGTCGTAGAACTGTTTGTTGTCCATCCGGGCGAACTGGCCCGTGCCGTTCGAGGCGCAGCCGGCCACGAGGACCAGCGCCAGCGCCGACAGAATCAATTTGGTGTGCATTGCTTTCATGGGTGTTTTCCTTTCGTGGATCGCTCAGGCCCGCATCTGTTGGAACAAGCTCCCACTGTCGAAGATTTCCCATGCCTCGGCCAGCTTGCCGCCCTCCACGCGGAACGTGCTGATCGCGGGCAAGCGGACCAGGTTGCCCTTGGGCTGGATGCCGGCGAACTCGCCGGTGTGCCGGGCCACAAACGTGAAGTGGCAGTCCACCTTGTCGCCTTCCGCCAGCATGAAGTCGTGCTCGATCTTCATGTCGCTGAAGCCGCCGCCGATCGCCTGAAAAAATTGGCGCACTCCCGCCGGGCCGGGCGGCAATCCGGGTGGAAAATGATGATCCACAAACGTGGCGCTCACCACTTGTTCAATGCCGGCCAAGCCGGTCGTCGCCTCGGCGTAGTAGCGCCGCACCAGTGCTTTGTTTGTTTCTGACATGGGATGCCTCCGGGGTTACTTGAGTTTGATGATCGAGATCGTGGCCGGCAACTGGTACTTGCTGTTCTTAAACTTCGGGAACGGCCAGTCCATGTTCGACACGATGATCTCGTCGCCGCGCACGAGCGCCTCGCACGGTTGGTCAAGCTGCCCGGTCGTCTTGTCGGTCACGTCCTCGTTCTGCCAGAGCGTCTCGACCGTGCCGTTGGGGCGGATGATCTGGATGGCGTTGGCGGCGGAGTCCGCAACGTAGAGATTGTCGGCGGCGTCGCGGTGCATGCCGTCGCAGTTGATCAGCTTGCCGGGAGCCTTGGCGAAGACCTCGTTGGACTTCACGGCACCGCTCGCGTCGAACGTGATCTTGTGCATCACGCCTTCGCCGAACAACCCGACGAACAGGTTGCCCTTGCTGTCGAACTCAATGCCGTCCGCGCCGAAGCGCCAGTCGTTGTTCTGGCTCTTGAACGTGGCGATGATGTGCGGGTCGCTCTTGACCGGGGTCTTGAGCTGGACATTTTCCTCGTCGAGCTTGAACCGCAGCACCGCGCTGGTCAGCGGCTGCGATTCCTCCTCCATCACCGACTCCGTGATATAGACGCTCCCGTTATGGATGGCGAGGCCGTTGGCCACGTTGAAGCCGCTGGCGACGAGCACCATCTTCTCCACCTTGCCGCCCTTCACGACGAGCTTCCACAGCCGGGACTTCTGGTTCTTGTCCTTCATGTATTGCATGTCGGCGAAGTAGAGATCACCCGACGGCGCGGCCACGATGCCCATCGGTGCGATCCGGTCAATGCCCTTGGCCAGGCCGGGGAAGGGCGTGGGAAACTCGTAGAACTTCTCTGCCTGGTTGGCGGGGGTGATTCGCATCAACAACGGCGGCTTGGTCTCGTCGTTGAAGTTGGGCACCGACACGATGACGCTGTTGTCCTTCAGCAGCGCCATGCCATCGGGGGTGTTGCAGTAGTCCGGCAGCGTGACGAGCAGTTTCGCCTGGGGCGCGGTCGTTGTGGTGGACATGGCGCATCCAGCGACAAGCGCAGCGATCAAGAGTCCGGCGAGGAGCGGGGTTGTTCTCTTCATGGTGTGTTTCTGCTGTGTGATTTCATTCCGGCAAGCAGGCCAGTGTTTCTCAGAGAGGTTCATGCCGGCAGGTTGGCAACACGTTTTGGTTAAGGTCAAGGCCGGAGTGTGGCGAAGTGATTTTCTTCGCTGGCCGTCCAGAGGTGGGATTGAAGGGAGGGGGCAGCACAGGATACATTGGACTGAACCCTCTCCAGAGCCAGCACCGGCAGACGGCGCGAACAACTTCCACCGTCAGAAAACAGTGGACGATCGACCGGGAACACATACCCTCTGGCGCATGATCACCACTGCGGTTATGCAAACCGACCGGCCAGGCGCAAAGCCCGTCTTGGCGAAAGGAAAGAGTTCTGCGACTGCATACCTTCGGTACGCAGCGTGGATCATTCTGGCGATCATGGCAGGATTCGGACCCGCATTCCCGGCTGACGCTCAAAGCCAGCCCGAGGAAGCAACGGGGCTGCCGGCACTGGTCCGGACCGATTGGGAGCGCCAGGAAAAGCGCCTCGGCCGCCCCGCCCATTCGCCGGAGGCCATTCAGCACGCCGTCCGCCGTGCGCGCCTGCTCCTGGACGACCTGCGCACCGTCGCCGGCATCGGTGACCTGACCGCGCCAACGGCGGAGTTGGACCGATTTACGGCCGCTGCTGACAACATCGTCTTGCTTGATGAGCCTTCGCGTCTGGACTTGTATTTCAAGGTCCGGGACCTCGCGCGTGAACTGGCCCTCAGGAACCCGCTGGTCGCCGCCCGGCCCATCGTCTTCATGCAGCGTCGCCGGGCCGTCGGCTACATGCTTTACGAATACCTGGGTTGGTACTACGCCCATGGGAATAATCCGGACAACGGAGCGTTCAATCCCAAGGTTCCAACGCCCGAACCCGGCGGCGGGGTTTTTGCCTTGGAACAGCCCGGTCGATCGCTGGCGACGCGCGAGCTTGCTCCCGGAATGGCGCGCGGGGGCCATTTGGTCACGCTGTCGCTCTCGTTCGACGCCCGGACGATCTACTTCGCCTTCGCCAATCCCAAGGGCAAGGATCCTTACACGTTGCCGGGATACGCGATGGCGCCCGTGGAGCCCGCGGCGAAATACAATACGTTTCACATCATGGCGATGAACGCCGATGGTTCGCGTTTGCGGCAGCTCACCGATGGCCCTTACGACGATTTCGATCCCTGCCCACTGCCTGATGGCGGCATTGCGTTCCAGTCCACGCGACGCGGCAGCAAGCTGCGTTGCGGCGGCGGCAGCGCCGAGTTGGTGAACACGCTGCATCGCATGGACGCGGACGGCCGGAACATTAGGACGCTGTCGTTTCACGAAACACACGAGTGGCATCCGTCCGTCCTGAACGACGGCCGCCTGGTGTACACGCGGTGGGATTACGTGGACCGTAACGCAGCAAAGTTCCACGGACTGTGGACCTGCAATCCCGACGGGACGAGTCCAGGAATTCTCTTCGGCAACTACACGACGCGCCCCTGGGCCTGCTACCAGGCGAAAGCGGTGCCGGGCTCCGACAAGATCCTATTCGTGGCCGGAGGACATCATGCCAACGTGGGCGGCACGCTGGTCATGCTCGATCCGTCGCGCGCCGGGTTGCACTCGGAAAGCGGCGAAGACCGTGTCGAGGCTCTCGAACGCCTCACTCCCGAAATCTGCTTTGCTGAGGCTCAAGGCTGGCCGAAGAGCTATTTCTACAGCCCCTGGCCTCTGTCGGAGAATTATTTCCTGGTCGCGTTCAGCCACGATCCACTTTGCGGCGGATACACGGGGCAACGCCGTGAAACGGAGACTGGCCTCTACTACTTCGATCGGTTCGGCAACCTGGAACTGCTGTTCCGTCGTCCGGGCATCTCCGCCGTTTATCCCATCCCTTTGGCACCGCGCACGCCTCCGCCCGTGCGCGCTGGCGAAGTCCAGACCGATCTGGGCGATGCCGGGGAGTTCATGCTCTCGGATGTGTACAACAGCCTGATGCCCCTGCCGCGCGACCGCCGCATCTCTGAACTGCGCGTGTTTCAACTGCTGCCGAAATCGCGGACCGACGATGCGAACCATCCG
The DNA here is from genome assembly GCA_016219875.1 of Verrucomicrobiota bacterium. Taxonomy (GTDB): domain Bacteria; phylum Verrucomicrobiota; class Verrucomicrobiia; order Limisphaerales; family JACRJZ01; genus JACRJZ01. The sequence continues at coordinate 119,941 of JACRJZ010000021.1, forward strand.
CGCATCGGGCATCCGGAGCAGTCGAATGCGCGCATGCTCCTGGGCTCGGTGCCCGTGGACAAGGACGGCTCCGCCTACTTCCGAGCGCCGGCGCGCAAGCCACTCTATTTCCAGGCCGTGGACGAAAGCGGGCGCGCGGTGCAGAGCATGCGCACCATCGTGTATCTGCAACCCGGCGAACGTCGCAGTTGTGTCGGATGTCACGAGTCTCCCGGCACGACACCCGCACGCCGCGAGGCGACGGCCTTTCGGCGCGCCCCGTCTTCGCTTCGGTCCGGTCCCGAGGGCTCGTTGCCGTTCTGCTATCCTCGACTCGTTCAGCCGGTGCTCGACCGGCACTGCGTCCGCTGCCACGACGGTTCTTCAGGACCCGACAAGAGTCCGTTGGTTCTGACTGGCGAATCCGCGCCGAAAAGCCCGTTCAGCCGTTCCTATGAAAGTTTGAAGCCCCATGTGCGCTGGCCCTCCTACGACGCGCCCGCCACCCGGCCTGGCCAAGCTGGAGCCGACCTTAGCCCGCTCTCGGCACTGCTGACCGGCGAGAAACACCGCAAGTACGTCGAGGTGCCCGACGAAGATCTCCGCAAGGTGTACCTTTGGCTGGATGCCCATGTGCCATTCTACGGAACCTACGAAGAACATGATTTGGTCGCGCAAAGGCTCGGCCATGCGGTGCCGCCGCCGCCCCTCCAGTAATCGTTGTCAACTGCCCCTGCGTTCAGGAGTCACCTATGAAACTCAACCCGACTCGATTTCTCGTGCCTGTTCTTGCCGCCGCTGCCGCATTTTCAACGGCCACAGTTTCACGGGCGGCTGATCCGTTGGTTCTTATTTCGTCGTTCGCGACCGGAACGAACGGCGCCATCGAGGCCTTCCGTCTGGATCCCAAGAGCGGCCGCCTGACGCACCTGCACCGCGCGGCAAACGTCGAGAACTCGTACTTCATGACCGTGTCGGCGGACCAGAAGTTCCTGTATGCGATCCACGCCAAGGAATTCGGCGCCAAAGAACACGAGCAGGTCGCCGCGTACGCGATCGCCCGTGCGACGGGCCGATTGACGCTGTTGAACCGCCAGTCCACGCACGGCTCGGCCTCCTGCTATCTGCACCTCGACGCGACGGGCAAGACGCTGCTGCTCGCCAACTACTCGGTTGGCAGCGTGGCGTCGCTGCCCGTGCGGAAGGACGGTTCTCTGGGCGAGGCGGTATCGATCATCCCACATGCGGGCACCAGCGTGAACCCGGAGCGCCAGGAAGGTCCGCACGCGCACTGCATCATCACCAGTCCGGACAACCGTTTTGCCTGCGCGGCGGATCTGGGACTCGACCAGGTGCTGGTTTACCGGTTGGACGCCGCCGCGGCCAAGCTTACACCTCACGACAAACCTTATGGAAAGACGCCGCCGGGTGCCGGGCCGCGGCATATGGTCTTCCACCCGGGCGGCAAGCGCCTCTATGTCATTAACGAACTGACCAACTCGATCACCGTGTTCGACTACGACCCGCCATCGGCTGTGCTGGTCGAGTGGCAGACGATTTCCACGCTGCCCCAGGGGTTTCGTGGAACCAGCGCCTGCGCAGATGTAAAAATCACGCCCAACGGCCGCGTCCTCTACGGCACCAATCGTGGGCACGACAGCATCGCCGCATACCGTATCGGCGAGGACGGTCGATTAACCCTCATCGACATCGTGCCGAGCTTGGGAAAAGAGGCGCAGAATCTGGCAATCACGCCCGACGGGAAGTTGCTCCTGTGCGCGAACCTGTCCGGCAACAACGTCGCCGTGTTTCGAATCGATTCCGAAACGGGCGGGCTCACGTCCGTTGGCCCGCCGGTTTCTGTGACCAGCCCATCGTGCATCCGGGTCTTGTTCTGAACTACCGTTCCCGCCGGAATTGAAAGACTGCGCGCCAGGTTGATCCGATCTTCCCGCCTTGCTGGACTGAAATTGGCGTTGGCTGGCTTCGCAGCATTCGCGTCCGCGGCCGAGATGCGGTCTGCGCCCCAACGCGCCGGTTACCGCTGGACCAACCAGCCGGCCAACATTAACGCGTTCGAGAAATGGCTGAGGAAGCCGTTAGTGCGGGTCGAGGATTTCATCGGTAGCGAGACGTGGAACAACGCTGGGCGGCCCGCGTGAAGGCTCGAAGGCTGGGCGAACGCATATTTCGCCGAGCAGATGCACCGGTCCACCACCACCAACGTCGCCTCCCACTGTTACTTCGACGTGCAGGCGACGGACGGTCATCACCCGCTTACGCCCGGCGCGAGCGGCAAGAAGAAAACGGAGTTCCTGCAGGCGAGGGAATTGGCTGCCCCCGGCAAAGGTCTGGCATCACAGAGTTCCTTCCCGGTACAGTGCGGCGCATGAAACTCTCGTGTGTCTTCGCCGCGCTCGTGTTTGCTTCGTCGGCTTTTGCGGTTGCGCCCGCGCCCCAGCCGCTCGCGCTCAAGGCCGCCGCGTTCCAGCATTACGTTGAGCGCTTCAACCGCGAGGACGAGGAACTCTACCGCCAGTTCGTTCCGAACACCGGCGCCTGGGACTGGATGCAGCGCAACGTGCCGCTGTTCGAGTGCCCGGACCCGGACATCGAGCGGACCTATTTCTTCCGCTGGTGGACGTATCGCAAACATCTCCGCCAGACGCCGGACGGTTTCGTGGTCACCGAGTTCCTCCCCAACGTGTCGTGGGCGGGAAAGTTCAACACGATCTCCTGTCCGGCGGGCCATCATTTCTACGAAGGCCGGTGGATGGCCGACCCGCAGTATCTCGAAGACTACGCCGTGTTCTGGTTCCGCAAAGGCGGCGAGCCTCGGCGCTACAGTTTCTGGGCGGCGGATGCCTTGTTCGCCAACCACCTGGTTCATCCGAATGCGTCCTTGCTCACCAACCTGCTGCCCGATCTGGTGGCGAACTTCGAGGCCTGGGAGAAATCGCGCCGCGATGCGAACGGCCTTTTCTGGCAGATCGACGATCGCGATGGGATGGAAGTATCCGTCGGCGGCAGCGGCTATCGCGCGACGATCAACAGCTACCTGTTCGGGGACGCGCTCGCCATCGCGCGCATCGCGGACCTGGCGGGGCGGAAGGACGAGGCGGAAAGATTTCGCGGTGAAGCGGCGCGCATCAAAAGGCTCGTGCAGGAGAGACTGTGGGATGAGCGGGCGGAGTTTTTCAAAGTGCTGCCGCGTGGCCCCAACACTTCGCTGGCTGCCGCGCGCGAGTTGCACGGATTGACACCGTGGTATTTCAACCTGCCGGACGCCCGCTTTACCGTCGCGTGGAAACAACTCATGGACCCGATGGGCTTCTTCGCCCCGTTCGGGCCGACGACCACGGAACAGCGGCATCCCGGTTTCAAAGTGGCCTACACGGGACACGAGTGTCAGTGGAACGGGCCGAGTTGGCCGTATTCCACCGCCGTCACGCTAGTCGGCCTGGCCAACCTGCTGAACGGCCCGGAGCAGCGCGTCGTGAGCCGGAGCGACTATGTGACGGTGCTGCGGAATTACGCCTTGAGTCACCGCCTCAAACGCGAGGACGGCAAGGTGGTGCCGTGGATTGATGAGAACTTGAACCCGTTCACCGGCGACTGGATCTCGCGCACGCTGTTGCTTCAGCGCGGCAAGAAAATCCCCGAGCGCGGCAAGGACTACAACCACTCCACGTTCTGCGATCTGGTGATCAGCGGGCTGGTCGGGTTGCGCGCGCGCAACGATGACACGGTGGAAGTGAATCCGCTCGCGCCGGAGTCGTGGGATTACTTCTGTCTGGACCAGGTTCGCTATCACGGGCGCTGGCTGACGATTCTCTGGGACAAGACCGGCACGCGGTACGGCAAGGGCAAAGGCCTGCGCGTGTTCGCCGACGGCAAGGAAATCGCGGCGGCAGATTCACTGAAGCGTGTGACCACCGCCCTTTCGCCAAATCCAGAAGACAAACCGCGCTCGAACACCACAGGGGGTTGGAAGAAGTTCGCCGGCAATCCGGTGATGGGCGGCAAATACGGCACGTGCTTCGACGTCGCGGTGCTCAAGGAAGACGCCGTGTATCGCATGTGGCTGTCGTGGCGGCCGAAGAAAAGCCTGGCCATCGTGGAGAGCCGAGACGGCATCCACTGGAGCGAGCCGCCGCGGATCGTCCTCGGACCGCGGAAGGAAACCGGCTGGGAGGACGACATCAATCGCCCCGTGGTCGTGAAACGCGCGGACGGCTATCATCTCTGGTACACCGGGCAAGCGCGCGGGCATTCGTGGATTGGCTACGCCACCAGCCGCGACGGCGTGACTTGGAAGCGCATGAGCGACCAGCCGGTTCTCTCCCCGGAAAAGCCGTGGGAGAAAGTCGCGGTGATGTGCCCGCATGTCCTCTGGGATGAACCGACGAGGCTCTTCCGCTTATGGTATTCCGGCGGTGAACAGAACGAACCCAATGCCATCGGCTATGCGACCAGCCCCGATGGATTGACGTGGTCCAAACTGGAAGCGAACCCTGTTTTTGTTCCCGATCCGCAGAGCGCGTGGGAGCAGCACAAGGTCACCGCCTGCCAGGTCGTGAAGCAGGGCGACTGGCATCTCATGTTCTACATTGGGTTCCGCGATGAACCACACGCGCAGATCGGGCTGGCCCGCTCGCGCGACGGCATTACGAACTGGCAGCGCCACCCGGCCAACCCGATCATTCGCCCCGGCGAGAACGAGTGGGACCACGACGCCTGCTACAAGCCCTACGCCATCTTCGACGGACAGAAATGGCTCCTCTGGTACAACGGCCGGCACGGCGGACTGGAGCAGATCGGCGTGGTGTTTCACGAAGGCTTGGATTTGTGCTTCGAGTAAGGGAGCGAGCCGACGCGGCTGTCTGTGCCGTTCGAGGCGATGAGCAGCGCGTCGAACCAGAACAACGTCTCCCTCTCTGCGTCGGATGGGGAGAGGGCCATGTCCTACGCTCGCGGGAGCGGGAGATGCCCCTCGCCCATCTGATGGGAGAGGGTGGCCCGAAGGGCCGGGTGAGGGCTGCCGCAGGCCAGGTGAGGGTCGTGGGGAAGCAGACAAACTAGGTGGGGGAGGTATCGAGTCGCACTTGTAGTGCGTCAGGTTCTGGTCGAACGCCGCGCGCGCACGCCGGGCTGCTTCAACTCAATGACCACCAAGACGGGGCAAGGCTGAAGTCTGAAGGATGAATGCTGAAGGAAAAAGCGCTGGTGACGCTGAACTGGCTGACCAACAGGAGGTCGTTGTTCGCCGGATTCTGTCAATCCACCACGCGCAACCGCTCTGTCTTCTGGCCACCGCGGTCCTTCTCTGACACGCCGAACGGGCAAAACGTCGAGCCGTAGTTTAGCTGCGTGGTGAGCAGTCGTCTGAAGTGGTAGTTAAACTGCGTGCTGCAACGGAAACTTGGCAAACGTATTGCCGACCTGCGCCGGTCAAAGAAGCTCACACAAGAGCAACTTGCTGAGGCTGTCGGTTGCTCCGTTGAGTTCATCAGTCTCGTGGAACGCGGCGTTAACGCGCCATCAGTTGCCGGGTTGGAGAAGTTTGCCGAAGCGCTCAGAGTTGAGGTGAAGGAACTGTTCACCTTCGAGGAGAAAAAGCGATGAGCGGGGGACAGGCATACTTCTCACGGCTCACGACAACGCTTGAGGGCGTTGTTGAGCAACTTCGTGCCAAAGGCATCGTCGAGCGCCACCTGAATTTCGGAGGTGAGGGACATCCACCGGCCCGCAAGCCGACCGTGCCAACGGACGCCCGCTCCGAATTCCTCGCGAATCGAGCGATGGGCGATTGGGCCGAACGCGCGTTGTCGGCGGCTCTCGCCCGTGCGCTGCCGGAATGGAAAGTGGTTCAATACGGCGGCACCGACCGCATAGCGGCCGGGCATCCTGAGTTCAAGACCCGCTACGTCGCAGGACTTGAGGAAACGCGGCAGTTTGGAAAACGCCCCGACCTGCTGCTATTTCCAGTCAGTGCTTTCGTCACGGCGGACCTCTCCAAACTCAGTCATGCTGACGCCGAACCTCTGGCGAACCAGGCAGTCGCGGCGGTAGAGGTTCGCTCCAGCAAGTTCGAGGCGTTGACATACATTGCTGTTCGCAAGAGTCAGCGCGATTCCGGCAAGAAGACCGGCAGAGAAACGCCGAGTTTCACGGTGAAAGTCGAAGACCTCGTGATTGTTTATCGCTGGTTGGAGCGGCATCGCGTGCCGCAGAGCTACTGCCAGGTCTTTTTTGACTCGGTGTTTGCAATCAACTTCCTCGACATCTTCGCGACCATCGGGAGCGGCAGCGGTTTTACCATTGAGACACCAGAGAAGAGTCAGGAGAAGGCGACCATCATGATTCCCATCACGAGCGGCGCGCAAATTGGTCGCGCCACCTCCATCCCGACGTTTGCTGCGGAACATCGCGTCACGGAACTGGGACGGCACGATGCGTATGTCGTCCCGCAAGGCGGCGGCTTTGAACTCGACGCTGCGGCAACGAAGCGGGTTCTTTTGGTCGAGAGTTAGCAACGAAGTAACCGGCTGCCAGTTCGTCTATGCTCGCCGTTCGCTCGATCAGCGGCAGCTCTTCCAAGTCAGCCAGCTTGCGCGTCAGTTCATCCGCCTCGGCTCGGCTCAACTTCGGCATCAGGGGACAAGGCATGTCTTCCACGTCTTTGGGTTCGAGTTTGTTCAATCCGTCCCCGTAGAAGCGGTTCACCTGGGAGAACGCCCGCCGGCCGTCGGAACTGTTCAGGAACAACGTCATCAGAGGCGGCAGGTTTTCGCAGCCCGGCTTGGCATAGAGGCCGTGGAAGCAGGTCAGGTTCTTTGCTCCAGAGGTATTGAGAATGAACTTCACCGACTCGCGCGAAAAGACGGCTGCCCAGATGTCCGCCACGGCTCGGTTCTCCGGCATATACCAGACCGGGCGATGGCTTGGCAAATGGCGCTGAGGAATGCCCCGCTCCTCGCCGAACTTCAAGTAGCGCATGAGGTCTTGGCCGTTGCGCGAGGGGTTCAACAGAAAACAGCGGCGGTCACTGGAGGCCAGCGCGTCAAAATCCTCTCGTGTGAACACCAGTCCGTCCGCATCCACAGCCTTCGTGACGCAAGGCTCAACATGCGTTTCCGTCAGATGATGCACGCGCAGTTCTGCGCGGCTCAGACAAAAGAAATCGTTTGCTCCCGTCGCGATTCCACGACTGCAACCGAAGTAATCGCCAACTCGGTTGGGGAACGATGCTTCATCTGCCTGCGCCTTCCCGTTGAGCAACACGTTGAGCCATTTGTCGCGGGGGTTGAGCTTCATCAGGTCCAGGCAACCGTTGCTGCTGCGCCCGATTGTCCCGGCGCAGAGCTTGGAGACGAATCTTTCTGCTTCCTCGACGGAATCAACGCGCTTCGCCCACGATGGAGCTTCCGCTGGCCGGCCCTTGTCCAGAAAGACAATTGCGCTCGTCGTGAGCGCGCTCGCGAAAAGGTTCAGTGACGGCGCGAAGACCACCAGCGCCGCCGGCCGAATCGCCCGGACCAGACGGTCCTTGATTTCATGGCCAAAGTTCGCGTTCAGGAATTCCGCGGGCAGGATGACGGCGGCGCGTCCACCCGGCGCTAGATCCTCCCAAATCTTGAGCAAGAAAAGCGCGTAAAGATTCGTGAGCCGGTCCAACGGTGTGCCAAGTCGCTCCTCGAAATAACACCAATCCTTCTCTGAATAATCGAGCCGATGCGCTTTCACGTAGGGCGGATTGGCAATGATGCCGTCGAACTGGCCGGCATCGGACTTGAGATAATCCGCCAGAATCAGCTTCGCGCCGCGGGGTGCGGTGCTTTTCGCCCGTTGCAGTGTCTCGACGTCACGCTCCACTCCCACCAACTGCACGCGCCCGTCGAATTGACGGCACGCAGCCAACAGGCCACCGAAGCCCGCCGCCGGGTCAAGCACGGTGGTCGGCTTCGCCGACATCACCCATTTCGCCATCAATACCGCTACCGGCTCAGGCGTGGCCACCTGCCCCAAGTGCTTCCTCTTGCCACCCTCTCCGCATCCGATGGGGAGAGGGGCAGGGGGTGAGGTGCGTTGCCACGACTCCGCCGACTCGAACGAATCCGCCTCGCCCGTGGCAACCTCCACGGCGTTCGGCTCGTAGTAGAGCGAGAGAAACGATTGATTGTCGCGCAGCTTCATCGCCCAAAGTGTGCCAGCAGTTTAACTACGGGGCAACTCCGGCGGGAACTGGCCGCGCCTGCCGAAGGTGTTGCTCCGCGTTTTGTTGGTGACACCCAGTTCTTGGTGGTCGAGGGTTTTCATTTCTGTTCAATTACAGACTGTCGCTGATGAGGGCGGATTCGTTTCAACGCAAAGGCGCGGAGGCACAAAGTATTTCGGCCACGGATGATGGACGCTGCCGGATTCATCGCACTCGCAAAATCAGCGCTGCCTGGTGTCTAGCTTTAAGCATCCGGGACTTTTCTCTCAGCCGCCTTGTTTCTCCGATAGTGCAGCCAGCAGATTCCCATTTCCCACACGACGAGAATCGCAAAAGCGGAAAATGCTCCCCACGCCTTGAGCAAATCCTGCAATGTTACGTTTGCTGAGGCGTCTTTCGGAAGCGGTTCGTGAGGCACGACGAACAGCAGGAATGCCGTGAGCAGGGCATAGGCGATTCCCTTCGACATCAACTCTGCTCGAATCTCCTCGCACACTTCGTGAGTGTCGTCACCTCGGATGATCGCGTTGAAGTATGCGTAGATGGCCGTCGCCTGCGCCAGGTCTTTGATTTGCGTCGTCGGTTTGACGACGATGGGTTGCTTTTGATCTTCCACTTTCTGCTTCGCCCCATTCGCGTGTTCCACACCAAGCCACTGGGCTTTGGGCCATTGGCCAATGACGAACAACACCACTCCGAAAACGTAGAACGCATAGACTTCGTAGAGCGGCGTCCGCCACTTCATCCAAACGAAAGTCAGGGCTGCCGTTTCCAGCACGCCAAAAATGATCAAGGCCGCTCGATTCATGGGTTACCTCCGTGTCAATTCGATTTCACCTCTGGCGACTTCTTCCAGAAGCTGCAAATCCACCCGCCAACGCCGAAGAACAAAAGTGAAATGCCTACAGCGAAAAGCGGCATCAAATTCGGAAACCAGTTCTTGCGCCAGTCGGTCTCAGGCAGCCGCGAGGCGTAGAAGAACATCACAATGACGGTTGCGACCGCAACTGACATTCCGAAGAACACAGCCCAGCCGCGATATTCGGTCTTCTCCTTCGGCAGAAACAAAGCGAAGATGACTGGTGGGAAAAGAACCAGCGCCCAAGCATACATGACGGCTTGGAAGTTCAAAACGTCACCCTTGTAGGTGTGGTAGAGATACCAGAAGAGCAGAACCATCGCCAGGGACACTGGCAGAAGCAGTCTGCGCGCATTCTTGACGAACCGTTCTTCCTGCCACCCACCGTCACCCGCTTTGAGAATCTCTCCGTGCTGACGGCTGCGAACAATGTCATACCAGATCGTCTGCGCTGCCGCCAAAACGTAGTTGTCCACCGTCGAAAGCGAAGTGGAGATGAAGCCAAGGAACATCACGCCGAGAAGCAGCCCGCGCAGCAATTCGCCACCGCCGGGCAAGACTAGGGCGAATGCGTCGTTGAAAATCGTGTTGTCTTCCAGTGGGCCTCCTACGCCACGCAGTGCGCAGCCAATCAAGCTGCCGCCCAACGCGGGAAACCAAAAGAGCCACAGACTACCACGCACGATGGACCATTTGATCTCCCGATAATCGATTGTTGAAACATCGCCGTTCGCCGCGATTGATTGCCAGTTCGCCATGTCAACCATGTTGAAAACGACTTGGAAACTGAGGAGACCAAACAGCAGAAATGGCGACATTGGAGTAGAGGACAGGAATTTCGTCACCACCGGTTCGTTTTCGTGTTTCGCGCCGAACCAAATCAAGATGACGGAAATGACGCAGGCAACCACCGCGAACGCCACGGAAATTCTGGTCTGATTCTGTTTCAAGGCCGGAACTTTGTTCAGAAACATGCTCAAGAGGATGTAACCGAGTGAACCTGCGCAAAACACTCCAATTGCCCCGCCAAGGACGGGCACTGTCGAGGCCGTGGACAACATGGCGGCAGCGAGCACAGTCAAACCAAGAACCCCGAGAATATTCTGAATCTTGTCGGTTCGGACGTTGGCTGTATAGCCACCGATGGAACAGTAGAGTCCTGCAATCACCGCCAGCAGTATTCCGACAACCGGGATGAGGTCGGGACGACCGAGGCATTGTGCGAACATCAGCGAGGCCCAAAACATCTCAAAGCCAGCGTTGATGAGGTATCCCAGCGTCGTTGCTGAAGCTGCGACTTTTTGCGATGGCACTCCGTAGCGTTCGCGGATAAAGCCGTGAATGGTTCTGTCTTTGGTCGCAGGCAAAATCCGGCGGAAAAGAAGAGCCAGCATCACGAGAGAGAAGACCCACGGGATTTGCAGCAAGACTACCCAAGGCCCATTGTGATACGCGACCGTCACGAAAAACCATGTGCCACCCGCCCATGCGAAGGTGAGACCAACGGTGTTGTTCTCAGTCATTTCTGGGCCGATTGTCGCACCACCAAGAAAGAACGTTTTCAACCGTAACGGTTGGCGCTCTTTTGCCTTGGCGATACGGACAAACCAATAGAATCCCAGAATGACGACGGCGAAGATGAGCGCGGTTTCAAATCGCGAGGTTGTCGCTATGGCGAGTATCGGGTTCATATTCTCATTTGGTTGCTGTTGGCTTGGTCGGCAAGGCATCTTCGTCAGCGATACCTTGCCTGGCGGTGTGTTTGCGCAAAATCTTCAGTGATTTTCACCGGGCAAGAATGCCTCGTTCTGGCATTCCTGGCCATGACGAAGCTGGCCCTTCCCTTTTCATTAAGCGCGGAGTGGAAGAGTTGAATCCAGAGGTAATGGAGTTCGGTTTCACCGACACTCCTGCGGTCAGGCTTCGCCAGTGTGGTTTTCGCGCTCACGCGCGTTGCAGTGGCGTTGTCGGTGCGCGGCAGACCGAAGGGGAAACGGCGGCCCGAGCCGACCATGTCTTTCAACCGCTCGTGGTCTTGCCTTTCAGGCAAGTCCTGCGGTGTGCCTTCGGAGTGACGACGTGCGCTCACGCGCATGGCAGTGTCCACGGCGTTGACGTTGAACGGCGGGTTGGCGAGGACGAAGTCGAATCGGCCACCCTCACCCCCAGCCCCTCTCCCATCCGATGGGCGAGGGTAGCAAGCACCTCTCAGCCCGGCCTTCTTCGCCGAAGTTCGGTCTGCCAGCAGGGGAGACGGAGGATTGCCGGCGGCAGCTTGCGGCTTGCGTTCCGCCACGAACCGGGCGGAGGAGACGAACATGCCGCCCGAACCGGAATGCGAGGTGGCAAGGCGTGGCGCCAAACCGGAGTGGGAAGCCTGGTTTGGCTTTCCAGCACCGTCTGTGACTGCCAGTTCCTTCGTCATCGTTTTCTTCGGCTTGGGGCGATGATGCGCTTTGCGACGGAAAAGGGGAGAAAAAACTGCGGGCTGTTCGGACGCGGGTGCCGGCTGCGGCAGAAGCAAGCCCCAGATGTCGTGGGCGCTGCAATTCATCCTGGGCAGGATCAACACCTCGGATTCTCTACCATGAGCCGCCCGTAGCGCAGGCTTTCCAGCCTGCGAGTTCTGGGGACTTTCCGGTCCCCAGAACGTCGCGGAACAGGAAAGTTCCGCCACCCGCGGACAAGAATGGTCCGCGCTACGAGCCGGGATCGGTTCATGGTCCCACCGCGCGTACTGCTGAACGAGGAGACTGCCCAGGAACGCAGAGGTTGCTTTGAAGTTCGGTTCCGGTGAATCAGTCCAAGAACCACTCGTATGCGAACCCTGATCCATCTTGGCCTCGCCATTGTGCTGAGTTGCCTGAGCCTTCCGGCAACTGATTTCCATGTTGCTCCTTCCGGCAACGACGCCAATGCCGGCACTCGGGAAAAGCCGCTGGCCACACTGGCCGCCGCACGGGACGCGATCCGCAAACTCAAGCAAGCGGGGCCGCTCCGGGAAAGCGTCACGATTCATTGCCGGGCGGGCACCTACTTCCTGGCGCAAGCAGTGGAGTTCACGCCGGAGGATTCGGGCACCGAAGCCGCGCCCATTGCGTATCTGGCGGAGCGCGGTGCGTTCGTGCGATTCACCGGCGGGCGCGAAGTCTCCGGGTGGCGGCCCGTGACGGACCCGGCCGTGCTCGGACGGCTGGTGCCCGAAGCGCGCGGGCAAGTGGTCGTCGCCGATTTGCGCGCCCAGGGCGTCACGGATTTCGGCCGGCTCAGCCCGCGCGGGTTCGGGGCCGGGAACCCGGCGGCCGAGGCCGAGTTGTTTTACGACGACGCGCCCATGACGCTGGCCCGCTGGCCGAACAGCGGTTTCCGCGGCGCCAAGGGGAAGGAAGGCGACCTGATTGTGATGGTCGATACCGACCGCGTGGCGCGCTGGACGGCGGAGACGGAGCCGTGGGTGTTCGCGTATTGGCATCACGACTGGGCGGAGCTTTACGAACCGCTGGCCGGGGTGGACGCGGCGAAGCAGGCGTTGCTGCGCACGGCCAAGATCAAGCCGGTCTATGGCGTTACGCCCAATCGCGCCCGCTGGTATGCCTTCAACCTGCTCGCCGAACTCGACACGCCCGGCGAATACTATCTGGATCGGACCAACGGCCTGCTCTACTTCTGGCCGCCGCGCGCCGGGGGCCGCGCCGTGTTGTCGATGGCGGAGGGATTGATTCGCGCCGCGAACCTGTCGCAGGTGACGTTTCGCGGATTCACGTTCGAGGCGTGTCGCGGCACAGCGATCGCGCTCAAGGGCGGCGCGGATTGCCATGTCGTCGGTTGCACGATTCGCAACACGGGCCAGCGCGCCGTGGAGGTTTCCGACGGCGAGCGGCAGGAGGTCGTGGGCTGCGATGTCTATTTCACCGGCACCGGCGGCATCTCCATGAGCGGCGGCAAACGCGCCGCGCTCACGCCCGCCCGCCACAATGCGGAGAACAACCACGTCCACCACTACGCCCGGCGGGCGCGCACGTATCATCCGGCGATCAGCGTCAGCGGCGTGGGCAACCGCATCGCGCACAATCTGGTTCACGACGGGCCGCACATGGCGCTGGCGGCCGGCGGCAACGACCATATCGTGGAGTTCAACGAGATTCACAACGTCGTCGAGGAGAGCGGCGACGCGGGCGCCTACTACGTGGGCCGCGACTGGACGCAACGGGGGAACATTCTTCGCTACAACTACTGGCACGACATTCTCGGATCGAGCAGCTATGGCGGGATGACGATTTACCTCGATGACCAGCACTGCGGCCACACCATCCACGGGAATCTGTTCGAGCGCTGCATGCAGTCGGTGTTCATCGGCGGAGGCGACGACAACGTGGTCACGAATAACGTGTTCCTCGGCTGCTGGAAATCCGCCCACCTCGACAACCGCGGCATGAACTGGCAGAAGCCCGCCACCGACGATCCGAAAGGGGAACTCCGGCGCTATCTGCACGCCATGCCTTACTCGAACGATCTCTGGCGCGTCCGCTACCCGCAGTTGGTGAACGTCCTGGACGACGATCCCGGCGTGCCGAAGCGAAACGTTTTCGCGGGCAACATCAGTGCTGGCGGCAAGTGGGAAGACATCAGCAAGTCCATCCGCCAGTTTCAGACCGTGACGAACAATCTCGCCTTCGACGACGACAAGGACTGGGCGCGCCTGAGCAAAGACGCCGCGGGCCGGCCGGTGCGGCTGGGATTCAAGGACCCGGCCGCTGTGCAAGCCATCGGTTTCGCGCCGCTGCCGCTGGAGAAAATGGGCCTGTATGCGGATGAGCGTCGCGCCAGTTGGCCGGTGAAGCATGAGGTCCGGCCCGTCAAACTTCCCGAAGCGGAAAAGCCGAAGAAGTAGGCGGGGCTGGTGACTTCGTTTCGCCAACGTTCGGTCGAGGAATCCCGCCGCGCTTTGGCAAGAAACGCGGGCTGGCCTTGGATCTTGGAACTCCTGTCCCCTACCAATCGGTCGGCCGGTAGTCCTTCAGGAACTTGCCCCACAGATGGACGCCGGTGTTGAAGCCGTCGATGATGGGATCGACGATGCGCGCGGCCCCGTCCAAGATGTCCAGGGGCGGATGGAAGCGATGCTCGCTGGTCTTGCGCGCGGCAATCGCCACGGGATCTTCGTCCGTCACCCAACCGGTATCGACGCTGTTCATGTGGATGCCGTCGGCCTGGTAATCGGCCGCCGAGGTACGCGTCATCATGTTGAGCGCGGCTTTGGCCATGTTCGTGTGCGGATGCCGCGTCGTCTTGGACTTCCGGTAAAACTGCCCCTCCATCGCGGAGACGTTGACGATGTGTTTGTCGCGCTCCGGCGTGCGGAGCAGCAGGGGCTTGAGCCGCGCATTCAGGATGAACGGGGCGACGGCATTGACGAGATGCACTTCCAGCAGTTCGACCGACGGCACCTCGGCCAGCGTGTAACGCCACGAATTCCGGTCGCGAAGATCGACCTGCTGCAAATCCTGATCGAGGCGGCCTTCGGGGAACAGGTCGCGCTGGGCGGCCAGTTCCTCCGGCAGCAAGGGCACTTGGGACAATTCCGCGGCGCGCGTGAGGCCGGCTAGTTCCGGGAGACGGCGTTCCGGCAGGGCAGGGGAGCCTTCCGGGAGAAGATGATAACCGCGCAAGCCTTCGTAAGCGCCGAGCAAGCGGCTGGCGGCTTCAGGCATTTCGTGGAGCGGGCCGGTCTCCCGCGCCATCATGTGCTGGTAGAAGTCCGGCGGACGCCGCACAGTCTGGCAGGCGTTGTTGATGATGAAGTCCAGCCGGGGCCGGCTCTTCAGCAAATGCGCGCAGAACGCTTCCACACTCGGCGTATGACGCAGATCGAGGCCAAAGATTTCGAGCCGATGGCTCCAATCCTTGAAATCAGGCTCACGCTCATATCGCATGGCCGAATCTCGGGGAAAGCGAGTGGTGACGATGAGTTGCGCGCCGGCCCGCAGCAGCTTGAGGCCGGCCTGGTAGCCGATCTTCACGCGCCCGCCGGTGAGCAAGGCCACCCGCCCGCGCAGATCAGCGAGTTCGGCGCGCTTGCGGAAATTCACCTCCGCGCACGGCGGGCAAAGCTGATCGTAGAACGGGTGAATCTGCGAGTAATCGCGCTTGCAGATGTAGCAATGCCGCGGATCCACGACCTCTCGCGGCTCAGGTTCCTTTTCCTCCGCGTCGAAGCCGGCCGGTGGAAACACATTGGGAGTGGTGAAGACCGGTTCGCGCCGCAGTTTCCGAATGCCCGTCTCCGCCAGCACGCCTTCGTCGCGCTGCTGCTTCTTGGCCTTGCGCTGGCGATGCTTGTCCTTCAGCAATCGCCGCCGCTGGCTTAAGTCCGGGCAATAGACTTTGCCGGCGGCGGTAAGCAGGCGCGTGCGCTCCTCGACCGGCACAGCGGCGAGCAACGCGCGGTTGGCGGCGAGCGCTTCAAGAAGTTCGACGGCCGATTTCAGGCGGTCAGGCAGCGCCTTGCCGTTCGTTTCGGCGGCGACGCTGGCGGTTTCAACAGGTTTGACAGGCATGGATTTTTTAGATGCGGCACGGGTTGCCAGGCGGCTTTGGCCCGTGGTCAGGCGCGGAACATATCCTGCCAGGAAGCGAGGTCAAGGAGCGGCGAGGAAAGCAGTGCGGGATAGGACTGGTGAACCGCGATGGCGGCGCGAGCCGGAAACCCGCGTGACAGCGCAGAGCCTCCGCATTTCGCGGAACAAGATCGGGATCCTGGGGGCCTGTGCTTCGCTTGAATCCAGTGAGGTCGCCGGCGGCGGGAATTTTCCCAGCGTGGATTGTTTCGACTAGGCACTTCTGCATTTCGCCCAGTTGTGGCATTCTTCTTCCACAGTGATCCGCGTCATCGGCCATCTGGACCAAGTTTATGAAAACACTCGCACTCCGATTGCTCCGCACCAGTTTGATCGCGCTCTGCCCGGCGACAATGACGTTGCTGATGGCGGTGCCCGCCGCCGCCGCCGTGCCGGACGATGCGCCGGTGCGTTCGGTCAAGAACCTCAAACTTAAGGTCAGCGCCAACGGGCGCTACCTCGTCGATCAAGGCGGCAAACCGTTCTTCTACCTCGGCGACACTTGCTGGCTGCTCTTTCAACGGCTCAATCAGGAGGAACTCGACGAGTATCTGAAGGACCGCGCCGCCAAGGGATTCACCGTCGTCCAAGCCTATGTCCTGCGCGGTCTGGGCAGGAAACATCCCGACGGCAACGCGTCGCTCCTGGACGCGGCGCCGCTCCTCGACCGGGATCCGACGCGGCCCAACGAGGAGTTTTTCAAGAACGTGGACTACGTCGTCAACCGCGCGAACGAGTTGGGCCTCGTGATGGGGCTCGTCACCGCCAAGTCGTGGCACGTCGCGGACCATCCGGAAAAAGTGTTCGACGAAAAGAACGCTTACGGGTTCGGCAAATTCCTGGGCGAACGCTACAAGAACAACGCTGTCCTGTGGTTTCCCGGCGGCGACTCCGCTCCGGGAAAATACGATGCGGTCTGGGTGGCGATGGCGAAGGGGCTGAAGGACGGCACCGGCGGCAGCCAGCTTGTCTGCTACCACGGCCAGGGGAGCACGTCGTCATCGATGTGGTTCCACAAGGCCGACTGGCTCGACTTCAACTCCATTCAGTCCGGACACAATTTCGGGTCGGACAGTTACGCGTTTGTCAGCAAGGATTACTCTCTGACGCCGGCCAAACCGACCGTCGATATGGAGCCGGCGTATGAGAACCATCCCACCGGCGCCAACCAGCCGCGCGTGGACGCCCACAAGGTGCGCACTCAAGCCTACGCCGCGATGCTTGCTGGCGCGGCTGGGCACGGCTACGGCTCCTTGGACTTGTTTTACTTCTACAAGGACGCCGACGGTCCGTTCCCCAAAAACGGTTTCCAGCACTGGCGCACCGCGGTGGCCTATGAAGGCTCGCGTCAGGTGGGACTGATGCGTCGGCTGTTCGAGCAACGACCGTGGCACAAACTGGTTCCCGACCAGTCGGTGCTCGCGTCGGCGCCGGGTGCCGGCCCATATCGCTTCGTTGCAGCGCGGGCGGAAGACGGGAGCTTCGTCATTGCCCACACCGCTCGCGGCCAGCCCGTGAGCATAAACATGAACAAGCTGCACGGTTCGTCCGTGAACGCTCAGTGGTATGATCCGCGCGACGGAACGTGGAAAGCCATCGGCCAATATCCCAACAACGGCATCCAGGAGTTCGTTCCGCCATCCCGAGGCGAGAAAGACGACTGGGTGCTGGTGCTCGATGCTCAACCCTGAGAATGAATTGAGCACACATGCAATTCGGGTTTGCCATCCTGATAACGAATTCACGCAAGGGTTCAGCCAGCAGCCGGGCGTTTGGAGTCTCCTGCCGGAAGAACCCCATTTTTGATCCTTGGAACAAATGAGAATCTTCATCCGTCATGCCTGGTCGTCCCTCGGGGTTTGCGCAGCGCTCTCCGCCGTCTCCGCCGAGGTCGCTCACGTGGTCAACGAGCCTACGGGAAAAGCGGTGCAACTCGCAATCGACGCCTGCGCGACCCAGGGCGGTGGCGTGGTCCGCCTGCCGCCGGGACGTTATGTCAGCGGTCCCTTGTGGCTGAAAGACAACGTCGAGCTGCGGCTGGAAGCCGGTGCGACCGTGGTGCTGAGCCACGACCGGAAGGACTGGCCCGCGGGCGTGCGGGCCTTGGTCAATGCCAAAGGGGCAACGAATATTGCCATCACCGGGCGCGGCACGTTTGACGGTGACGCCCAGTGGGAGTATGCGCCCGCGCGCGGACAAGATCCCGAGATCGTCGAAGAGCAGGACATTGCGCGGCGGGCCGGCGTGGAGATGAAGCGCTACTATCGAAAAGGCGAAGTGCAGAAATACCTGTTCGTGCTCCAGGACTCGGAAGACATCCGCCTCGAGGGCGTGACCATCCGGAATGCGCCCCTCTGGAACGTCCGTTTGCAGGACTGCAACCGGGTTTGGATCAGGGGCATCTTCCTTTATTCCGATCTGGAGCGCGGCGTGAACTCCGATGGGATTGATATTGTCTCCTCCTCGAACGTGCTCATCAGCGACTCGATCATTTGCACAGCCGACGATGCCATCTGCCTGAAGACCTCGGACCTCGGCGGACGGGGCGGAGGAACCGTTCGTCCAACCGAGAACGTGGTCGTGAACAACTGCATCCTGACCTCTTCTTCGACGGCAATGATGATCGGGACCGAAACCCATGCCGACATCCGCCATGTCTTGTTCTCGAACATCATCGTGCGCAACTCCAACAAGGTTTTCGGCATCAATGTCCAGGATGGCGCGACCGTGAGCGACGTGCGATTCGTGAACGTCACCTTCGAGACGAACCGGCGTCACTGGAACTGGTGGGGCAGCGCCGAGGTGATGAAGTTCGTGCTGAAGAAACGCACGCCCCAGTCGCGTCTCGGTCGGATTCGCGACATCACGATCGACGGCGCTCAAGGCACAGCGCGCGGCACGTCACGGGTCACCGGCGATGCCGAGCGCAAGCTGGAGAACATCACCATCGCCAATCTGCGCGTGAAGATGTTGGCGGAGGACCGACCCGACAAACGAGCCACCGACGCATTGATCTTCCAAGGGATTGATGGACTCACGCTGCGGGATGTGGAAGTGGACTGGGACCGGGAGAAAGCCGAGCCCCAATGGGGCAGTGCCCTGGTGCTTCGCAACATCTCGAACCTCGTGTTGCAGGGTTTTCGGGGGCAAGCCGCACGGCCGGCTGGACCGCTCCCCGCTGTGGCGGAGGAAAACGTGACGAGGCGATGAGTGGGAAGAGCGTCAGAGCCGGGTGAAGCACGAGGAAGGCGGGGTCCTCAGGGTCGTACCGTCTAATCAGCCACCGGATACGTCTGGAACCTTTTGTTGCACCTGCGACAAAAGGTTGCACTACCCCAGCCAGGGTACAAATGCCCGGAGTCGCGCGCCTGCGCGCCCCAGCACCTCGCGCCGACGCTGCCAGGCGCGGCGACCAGTGTAGTCCGGGGGTAGCAATCGGGCCGGCAGGAGAGGATCCAACTGCATCGCCGCCAACCAGGCGGCGCGTTCGTCCGCCGCCCAGCGTTGCAGCACCTTGGCCGCAGCCATGTCCCGGAGCGGATCGAGGGGACATTCGTTGAGCACATTCAGGTGGTGAGCGTAACGGCGATTGATCCGTGCTAAATCCCAGGCGCCCGCCACGATCTCTGCGTCGCTTTCTCCCGCCGCGGGCCGCGCTTCGAGCAGCAGGAGCGACGCGACGTTGACTTGGCCGCCGGCGAGAATCTCGCGCTCGCCATGCACCGGATCGGGCGTGATCCACACGCTCCCTTGCAGGCAGCCAAAGGCCCGCAGGCGCAAGTAGCGACGCAGCCGCTCTCGTCGTGCGTTTTGTCCCATGGGCACATCGAACAACACCAGCCGCCAAAGTCCGTCCCAATCCCGCGTCCATTGGGCTTCTGGATCGCGCCCGCCCAAGGCGTGCAGGCGCCCCTGTTCGGTGAGCCGGTAGAGGCGGTCTCCAGTGGACTTCAGATTGCGCTCGAGGAGCTGCAGTTTCTCCAGTTTGGAGACTTGAGGGAGCAAGCCGTTGTGGTAGGCCCAACTTTCATAGGAGTCGGTCAGGTTTCGGAAGGTGGGCCGCATCAGCCTGTCGGCTGACCACAGCAGGAAGTTCAGGAATTCTTCGGTTTTGGGCTGCATGACGGCATGCCTGGGCACATGACGCAGGAGACGCAAGTAATCTTTTGTTGCACCTGCAACAAAAGGTTCAGCCCCTCACCGCGGCGGTTGGTATTACCTTTGGCTCGCGCAACACGTCGCACCCCAGGCGCAGGTTGACCGTGTCCGCGTTGACGGGCAGCTCCGTTGAATTGGCCTCGAGCTCTCTTCAGCCACCCGAGGACACGAGGCAGCTTGAAGGCCAGTCAATATTGTGCTGTGATGGCGGCGCTCTTTATGAAAACCAATCGACGTCGATTCCTTACGGCGAACCTTCTCGGCAGTCTGGCGGCTGCGCTACCGCTTTCCGCGCTGGGCGCCGAGACTCCGCGCTCGGGTGCCAGAAGCCAAAACCCTCGTTATGCCCGGCTGGATGAAATCCTCCGGCAACCGGTGCTGAAGCGAGAGCTGTTCCCCGCACCCGTCATCATCGAGAGCCTGGAATTGCTTCGCTACCGTGACAGCTTTCTGTGCCGGGTTCGTTCGCGCGACGGAGCGGAAGGCCTTTCGGTCGGGCACAGCGAGCTGAGGACACTCTATCCGATCTTTCTCAACAAATTGCAGCCGTTCTTCCTCGGCAAGGATGCTCGGGACCTGGATCTCCTCCTCAAGAAGGTGTTCATCTACGGCTTCAATTTCCGGTTCAACGGCATCTCCATCGGCACGCCGCTGGCCACGATCGAGTTTGCCCTCCTCGATCTGCTGGGACGCATCGCGAAGAAACCCATCGGCCAGTTGATTGGCGACATCCAGCACCCGGAGGTCACCGTTTACCAGGCGACAGAGTATCGCGAGAAATCGGTCGAGGAATCCTTGGCCCTGATCAAACGCGATGTCGCCGAATACAGCGCCCACGCGCTCAAAATCAAGGTCGGCGGTCTTATGTTCATGACGACCGATATCCGTGCCGTCGGCCCCAAAGGCCGGACCGAAGCGATGATTCCCCTCATCCGAAAGACCTTTGGCGATCAAATGGCGTTGTATGCGGATGCCAACGGATTTTATTCCGTCGAGGAAGCGATCCGCGTGGGCAGACTGTTGGAGGAATACCGGTTTGGCTTTTTCGAGGAGCCGGTGATGTTCGACTGGTATCAAGAGACCCAACAAGTCGCCGACGCGCTTTCCCTGCCCATTGCCGGCGGCGAACAGGAGTATAGCTTGCACGGCTTCCGTTGGCTCATTGCCAACGACGCGCTCGAGATTGTGCAGCCGGACACCTATTATTTCGGCGGCATGATCCGCTCGATGCAGGTGGCGCGCATGGCTGCCGTCTTTGGCAAGAGTTGCACACCCCACATGTCGGGCGGCGGACTCGGCTTCCTTTACATGATGCACTTTGTTTCCGCGCTGCCCAATGCTATGCCGCATCACGAGTTCAAGGGCCTTCGCACGAACGTGCAATTTGAGTGCAAGACATCACCGCTCAAAGTTGTCGATGGAAAAATCAAGGTCCCCACCGGCCCGGGCTTGGGCGTGGAGATCGACCCGGCATACCTGAAAAAACACGAGGCTGTAAAAGCCTAGCAAGCGGCGAGTGAACGTCCCAATGAAGCATCTATCGAAACCCCTCAGTCTGCTGGTATTGGTTGGCGCGCTGATAAGTGGCGAACCAGCTTGGGCTGCCCCCGGAACAAGTCCGCACTCCTGGCAGCGGTGGGACCATGCCCTGACCAGCACCTGCAACTACGGGAACCCGTACGCTGACGTGACCCTGCGGGTGACCTACAGCGGACCCGCTGGCCGTGCCTTCCACGCCTACGGGTTTTGGGATGGCGGGGCCACCTTCCGGATCCGCTGCGCCTTCCCGACATCGGGAATTTGGCGTTGGGAAACGGAATGCTCCGACACCACCAACGCCGGCTTGCATCGCCAGCGCGGCACGGTGGATGTCGCACCCTATCGTGGCGACGGCTCACTGTACCGCCGCGGCTTTCTGAAGGTGAGCGACAACCGCCGCTATCTGGTTTACGGCGACGGCGCTCCGTTCCTGTGGATCGCAGACACCGCCTGGGCCGTGCCGCAGCGAGCCAGCCCCGAGGAATGGGACGCATACCTGAAGGACCGCACCGCCAAGCATTTCACCGTCATCCAAGTGGGGCCGGCATCGGCGTGGGCCGGCGAGCGTGACCGCCAGGGCGAAAAACCGTTCACCGACAAAACCTGCGCCCAGTGGAACCCGGCTTATTGGCAAGGGTTCGAGCGCAAAGTGCAGCGCGCGAACGAAAGCGGGCTGGTCGTGTTGTTGGTCGGGCTGATGGAACCAGTCTCGCGCTATCCCGAATCCAGCAAGGCGTGCCTTTTCGCCCGAAGTATCGTCGCGCGATTGTTCGGTAATTTCGTGATCTTCTCGCCGAGTTTCGACAGCGAGTTCATGCCGTTGGCCAACGAGGTGGGCCGTGCTGCCCGTGACGCCACCGCCATGCACCTGATCACTCAGCACCCCGGCACACCCTGGAGCCAGCCGACGCCGACCTTCTCCAACAAATACTACGACGAGCCCTACTTGGATATCGCTGCCGTGCAGACCGGGCACAACGCTGGGCATCTCGATTGGTGCGCGCACCATGCAATCGAATGGAACTTGCACCTCTACCGCCATGAGCCGCACAAGCCGGTCATCAATCTGGAGGCCATGTACGACGCTCAAGGCGAGAAAGGCTGGCGGGCAGTCGATGCCCGCTCCCTGGGTTGGCGCACTTGGCTGTCGGGCGCGATGGGTTATACCTACGGCGCCGGCGATCTGCCGCCCAAGGTCCCGCGAGGCAGCGGCGCTGTGTGGAAGTGGGTGACTGATCCGGAGAAGTACGACTATTGGAAGAAGGCGCTGCAATGGGAGAGCGCTTTCCAGATGCATCACCTGCACGACTTCCTGGCCGCGATCGAATGGTGGCGTTTGGAGCCGGCGCACGAGTTGATCCGCAACCAATCCAATGATGTGACCCGCCGGATGGTGCTGGCCAAGACCGCTGCGAATGATCTGGCGGTGGCCTATCTTCCGGACAACGCGGCCATCGAGGTGGACCTGTCCGTGTTCCGGGCGCCTCTCACCGCTCGCTGGTTCGATCCGGTGAGCGGCCGATACACTCCGGTGACTGGCAGCGTCGCGAATGAAGGCGCTCACAGCTTCGTGCCGCCGGCGAAGGGGGACTGGGTGTTGCTCCTACAGCAAGAATGAATGGAGAACCCAACGTAAACGGGTCGAGAAGTGCGAGACGCGATAGCCTCGTTCAGGATCGGAGCGCCAAGGTGAGGAGGGGCTGATTTGTCTTGTTCCCGTGCTGGGATTGGCTTGGCTGGCGCTGCCGGGTTTCTCGTGAGCCGCTGAGCCGAGGTCTGTGGCGGTAAAGCCGGAGTAACGGTTGATCGGCGCCCGTGCCACTCTGGAGCCGTTTCGAGATCGGAGTCGCCAATCAGCGGCCGTTGAGCGTTGATCTCGCCAATCCGCGCCACTGGCTTTTCGCGGGCACGCCCGTTTTTTTTTGACCGCGCCTATCGGATGCGCACCGACCTCAAAAAAGACAAAACCCTCAAAAAGCCGTTGACTCCAAAACGAGCGATAATCAGACTGCACCGCTTCTGGGTTCCAGAGTAGCTCAATGGTAGAGCAGCCGGCTGTTAACCGGCGGGTTAGAGGTTCGAGCCCTCTCTCTGGAGCCATCTTTCCCTCACGTTGAACGGCGAATTCTCTGGATTGCTTCCTGAATTCAGCTTCGTCCTCCTGCTTCTGCACGGATGGCCGAATGGATGCAATGGACGCGTCGTTCTCGCGGAGGTCAGCGGACTAGGAAAGAACGCGCGATTTGATATCGGCGAACGAGATCGCTGCCGTTGTCCAGACCTGGCAGAACGGCGCACTGAGCCGCGATTCCATGCTCGACAGCTTCCGCCGTGGCGAGGTGCTGCCGGAAGGGCGGACCAAGAAGAGGAGGTCCGGCTGATCGCGGTGGGGAAACCGGAGCCAACCCCACAGCCAACCTCGTCAAGCGGTGTGTGAAGATCAGGGGCTATGGCGCGTGCGCCATTCCCCCGGTGTCGTGCCTTCCCAGCCTTGAAAAGCCCGAAAGAAGGAGTTGGCATGCTCGTAACCGAGGAAGTAGGCAACCGCGTTGAGATCAGCGGCGCTGTGCTTGAGATAGTGACGCGCCAGTTCGCGGCGGGTATCCTCCAGCACTTGTTGAAACGTGATCCCCGCATCCGTCAGCCGCCGCTGTAGCGTGCGCGCGCTCGTGCCCATTTCCCGGGCGGTGTGCTGCAGGGTCGGGCGCTTCCCGGCCAAAGACCGCTTGAGGGCACGCTTGACCTGGTCGCCTGCGTCTGCGTTGGCGTTGCGCTCTTGAAGCTCGGATTCCAGGTGGGCACCAATCGCCGTGAGCAGTTCCACGTTGTGGGTGACGAAGGGCTGATCCAGGTCGCTGTTGCGAAAGACCAGCGCGTCGCGGCTGGCTTTGAAACGCACCCGGCAGCCGAAGTGGGATTCGAGCAACGCGCGGTTGTGATCAGGCCGGGTCAGTTCCAGGCGCAAGGGCGTGATGCGGCCGTCGGTGCCTCGGCGACCGATGCCCAGAATCCATGAAAGACCAAGGTCCCCCAGAATGTCGGGCTGGGGTTCCTGGGCTTGAGGGTAGATGAACTCCACGGAGGCTTCATCCCGAGTGGTGAGAACACGAATTTCCTGCGGACACGTCAACTGCTTGAAGCGGGCGATGCGCTGGAGGGCGTCGCGGAAGGACTGGCTGCACACGGCCGCCACGGTGGCGGGGTGGTAAAGCTCAAACCGTGGTTCCTCGCCCATCTTCAGGCCAATGGCGGGATCGGGAGTCATTTCGCGGACCGCACGCCACAGGGCGAAGACTTGAGCGGTGGTGGCGTAGATTTTCTCCTGCTGAAAGAAGATTTCCGGCAATCACCGGCAGGACTCGCAAGTCACGTGTCACCGACTGACCCGGACGCGGTGCCACTGCGGCAAATCAAAAAGTTCTGCGTCAAGACCGCCCGTGAAATCGCCGGTACGCAACGCCAGGTTCATCGGCGTGGAATACGAAGGCGCGGAATGATGGTCCTGGCCCTCTTAGGGCAATTCCAAGGGCCGCGGCGCCACCCTGTTTATCGGCCGGTTCTCCTCAGCGGACATCGGGACTTCGTCGGGCGTGGGCGGCTTTCTGACGTACTTGCTGCCCAGCCGTTGCCACCACCAACTGTTGGAATCGCGGGCTTTCGGAAACCGGGTCAAAAGTTGGCTGCCCTTGGGTGTTTCGCCCAGCGGCCAAATTGTCACGCTCGGCTGGAAGTAAGGGTCGTCTTCGAGCGTGTCGTGGACTTTGCCTTTTCGGTCGCGTAAATCCCACGTCCATCCGATTTCGCCGTTGGTGGTCGTTCCTGTTTTGCTGGCGAGCAGCTTGCCTTTGTGGTCGCGGATGTCGATGCGCCAGTTCACCCGTGGTTCGGCGCTCTTGGCTTGGAACCTCCAATTGCCACCAACCTCCGAGTTCCAGTTTGGAAACATGATGGAGTTGGTCGTCCAGACCCGAACGGGGGAGTTGCTCAAGGTCAGGAATTGCTCTCCGGCTCCAACGACGTTGTTCAGGTGGAGGCTGGTCCGCAACTGGAGCGTGTGCAAGCCATTGCCGAGCCTGTTGTGTCGGAGCCAGAAGCCGGCTGTATAGAGCCATCGCGGATTCTTGACGGTGCCAAAGTTGACGCGCTCGATTCCTTCGGTCACCGCGTCCTGCAGGCCGATGGTTTCGTCCTCAGTAATGCGCCCGGCATCAATGACCAAGTCCACATGCAGGCCGAAGACACGGCTGAACTCGTCGCGTCCGGGATTACCGAAATAGAACGGAATGAAGTCTTCACCGCACTGCTGCGGCCCGCCGTCCAGTCGGACACCTTCCATGTCGAACCAGAAATCCGGGAGCACCAAAACCCGGTACAAATCGAGAAGATTCGAGCTTGCTTGCCCGGTCGTGCCCCCGGCGTCGTGGAAAGTCGTTCGGTTTGTCCGAGGCGTGGCACGCAGCGCTTTGGCCAAGACCGACCACAGCGTCTCTGGCAACGCATTGGAACGGCTGAGAAGTAGAAAACGTTCGCGCGGAGCGCTAGGCCACGTGAGGACGATGTTCGTGGTCTCTTTGCGAATCGAGAAACCTTCGACGCTCGCTGGCTCAGGAGTTTCCTGAGAATACGCCGTCGGAGTACTGCAAAAGGCGAACCACGCCGCCCAGACTATCAGGAGCGAGCGAGACCAAGAAACCCTGCGGTTCTTCGCTCGCGTTGGAACTTGGCCAATCATTTCGGCTTTGGCGCGTTGAAAGCTGGCGGTGGACGCTGTGGCACCTTACGCGTGGGCGGACTGGCGCTACGCTCGCGGGGCGGCGGATTTGTCGCGCGGGACTGTCGTAACGAAATCGGCAGGTCGATTGGCGGTGGGTGGTTCCACAGGGCCATATTGTCGAAATAGAGGGACTTGAGGGATCCCTTCTCTGCATCGACTTCCGCCTCGACATTGGACTGAAGACTCTCGGGGGTGTACGCCCACTCAATCGCAAAGCGCGGAATGCCAAGGACAGCCGGCTTGTGGACGTCGGGTTTGAAGTCCACATGCAGGAGGTTGGTCGGGTAGTTGAGCCTCGCCAACGTCCCGCGCACGAGTTGGACGGCCTGCGCCTCGGTCAGATTCCATTTGCCAACGAAGTCCTTCGCGAGCATTGGGCGGTCGCTGCTGTGGAAGAGATTGTCCGGCGCGTAAAAACCGTTCACCATGCTGTTCCGATACACGAACTCCCAGCCGTTGGTAAGCTCTATTTCCGAGTGCGGCCAGCCTCCGTTGTCGCTTACCGAGAACCGGGCGACCTGATTCGTGGTCAATGGCCTCGGAATTGGCAAGCCCAGTGTCTTGCCGTAATCATCGACTGCGTTCAGGACAATCGGCAGCAGCTTCCACGCATACTCCGGGTTCGCCCGTGGCCGAGGCGGGCCGCGCAAAGGGGGAACGACACCGACTTTCGGAGGAGGCTTGCGGAGGTTTGGATTCACGCTCAGGCGCACGCGCTCGATTCGCTTGGCGTCCGCGTTTACTTCGATGTCCACACTTTCACCCCCACTGCGCGGATCCAGCCACTGCACGCGGTAGTGCGGCACCATGTTGTTCCCAACCTTCTCTGGCGGGGTGACGCGAGATTCCTGTTCCGCGAACACCGATTCCAATGGGATGCCCAGTTTCACAAGCGTCGATCGCGCCATCTGAACCGCCTCGGCTTGGGACATCCGCACTATCCCGTAGAATTTCGGAACTTCCCCGGGGTCTTGCAGTGTGAAATAGGAATGGCGCGATTGGACGAGGTTGACATAGCCCTGAGCAAAGCCGAAAGACCAGCCGCCTTGAACCTCGACACCTCCACCAACCCAATCGCCGTTCGGGTAGCGATAGGGCATGACCCGACACTGGATTACATGCTGCGTCGTCAGGGGATGCGGCACAGGCAAGTCAAGTTTGTGTGCCGCATCTGAGAAGTACGGCAGCAACGCGAGCAGCACGGCATTTGAGTATTGGGCCGTGACCTGAATCAGGTCCGGCCCATGACCTGCCAATTCCAGTATCAAGGCCATCTCCAGTTACCTTTGCTATTGTAGTCTCGTATCGTCATCTGCGGATAGCCGTAGTAGCGGATGTCCTCTTGGAACTTGGACGACGGCAACCAGTGGAAAATGGAGTTGGCATCCTCAAGAGCTTCTGTGATGGCCGGGTCGGGAAAGCTGTTTGCCCACAAGCCCATCCAGTTCTGCTCGAAGTCTAACCAGTCATATACATTGCCATATCCTGGCCCGCCGATGTCCTTAATCCATCCGACAAACACTGAGGGGCGCGGGTGGTTCGAGTGGTTCTGGTAGAATGAGATGGTGTTTGTCTGTCTGCTGATGCTGAAAGTGCTTGGCCAGTTTCCTGCGGCGGTGCTGCAACCGTCCAAGAACACGAAGCGGTAGCGCTTGGCTCGGACTCTCAGCGCGACTTGCCAACTGTAGAGCCGGCTCTTGCTTGAAGCCGATGTGAATCCTCCGCTGAGAACGAAGCCGTTGGTGCCCAGATTGTGTTTGTCGCAGCCGAGTTCACTGCCGGCGCCGTGCCCGTGATAGTAGAAGTTTCTGATGTATCCATCACCAAGCCAGGCGAGCAGATTGGTCCAGCTTCCTTCGCGCTGGGCTTGAGAATAAACGTTGGTCCCAAACTTGATGGGGTACCACCACGATTCGTCGCCAATGAGCCAAGGGCCGCCCGCAATGTAGTCCATCGCATCGCTGAATTTCTCCTGGCAGTCGCCGGGGTAGCCAGGGGCGTCGCTGAACCAACGGTCCTGGAAAGCCGTCAGCCACTCTCCCGAATTCGGATACCCTGGCGCAGAGAGCGGTTGACGCCGAGTGGTCGGGCCGCCGGCCAAGGCCCCGGCCCCCGCAGTGTCGAACGTGATGTACGAAACCAGAAACGGGTCATTGTCCAAGTCGTCCCGCAGAATTCCCGAGGTGTCGCGGAGGTTCCAAGTCCACGCGATTTGCCCATTGTACGTGTGTCCCGAACCACTGTTGACGTAATTGTCCCACGCATCGTAGATATCAATCTGCCAATCCGTGTCCGTATTCGCAGTCTGAGCGCGCAACGTGTAGGTATCGCCCTGGATTGCCTCGTTCCAATTCGTAAATATGACTTGGTTTTCCACGACGATGGAACTCGTGCGGTTGGACAGGACGAGGTAAGCGGTCTCTGGGCTGAGGTCGTCGCTCCACCGGACAGTGGACCGTAGCTGAATCTGGTAGGTGCCGCTCGGCATGCGATCAAAGTAGATGCCCATGCCCCAGTTCGTCTCGCCCCCATCGACGTACGGCATGAACTCGGCGAACGGCGAAGGTTCGCCGTTCAACAGCACCTCACAGTTGTCAATTCGCTCCAGATAGTCGCCAAAATCGACTGTGAAAAACGTCGGACCATCGTACGTGTAGTTCGTGAGGTTGAAGGCCCAGTTGGGGACCTTGAGAACCCGATAAAAGCCGCAGCACCCGGAACTGCTGTCCAGCGTAGCTGCGGAGGCCGTCGCGGCCTGCTGGCGCGCCGCCTGCAATAGCGCCGGATTCTTGGCAACCTCATCGCGCCAAGCTTGGGCTTTCGCTGCCGCCTCGTAAAGCTGTGCGGTCAACCAAGCGATGGCCTTCTCGGCTTCGGCCTTCCGCTCAGCACGCAGAGCCTCCAATTCTTCCGCTGAGAGTTGCACCTTCTGCGTCGCCGCTCCGCCTTCAGCCTGCATTTGTTGGCCGCTTTCGGGAAGAACGGCCGCGTGAATGAAGGTCGTGTAGTTGGTGTCGGCAGCGGCGGAGAGGCCGTTGGTCAGCGTGGTCCACGCGCTGTTCGTGTCAACGGTCTCCCGGAACTGGACCACGAATTGTTGTCCCGGTGAACTGGGCCAGCTCAAGACGACATCCGTCCCTTGCTTGGAGATGCTGGTGACGACCGCGTTGGATGACGCACACGAAATGGTCAGCAACGCTGCGAACAACTGCGGCAAACTGCTGTGCTGTGCTTTCATTGCTTTGGATGTTTTGGATTTTCGCGTCTGTCCGGGCCATTCTGCTTCCTAAGACTGATTATTAAGTGTCGTTGCATATCGCAGTGGCTCAAAGACTTTCAGGGACAGACGATCTCAAATCGCAGTCCGGCTGTCAAGCGGTCTGTTGGGTATAGCCTACAGCCAGAAGAGGGGCGCCCGGATAACACTCTGACCAGTGCGGCATGACGTTGCGCAACAGTTCGGACAGCGTGTTCGGCAAGTTCGGCAGGAGCGGCGGCTCTCTCAGGAAGCCCTCGCTGCCAAGGCCGACATTGACCGGGCATTTCTGAGCGGCATCGAACGGGGAGTGGAGAATCCGACCCTGTTCACGATTCAGGCCATCGCCGATGCACTGGAGATTCGCATTGGAATGCTCATGAAGGGAATCTGAGGCTCCTTGCCTCGGGGAAGACGTGCGCAGCACTGCGATAGAGCAGCATTGCCTTCGATTTGCCCTCTTCGTCCCGAAATTCCTCTCTCAAGCGCCTTGGCGAGCATCGCCACGGCGAAACCTTTGACCGCATTTTCTCCCAGTGGGACGCGCGAAATACTGCTGGATTCGGTACGGGATCAGTCCCTCTCATTGAGCGACGTTGAGGCACTTTAGCTGGGTCTGGTCTCGCAGAAGGAGCTTGCCACCGGCAAGAGCCAGGGGTGCCCAATTCTGGTTTCTGCCTCCAACTCGTGAAGCCAGCGGATCATTCTCTGATCCACTTCCTCCTTCTGCCAGCACCGTGGCTGATGCCAGCAGTTTAAATCCGGAGGGATCAGGCTCGATCAGATACAAGGTCTGCGCGCCATCGGTGGCCAGGATCAGGCCATCGGCCAGAATCATACTGCCCTTGTTGAAATCAGGTGACCGTTTGGTTTTCCACAGGATTTTGCCCTCCATGCTCATGCACACCATGCCGTCGCGCCGCTGATTGGTTCCGTACTGAGCATAGAAATGCCCCTTGTGCTGGACCGGCGGCTTGGTCTGATCGCCAAATTCCTTGGTGGTGAAGAGTTCGGTTGTGCCATAGCGGCCATCAGCCTTCTTCTCGACCTTGATCATCGTTGCGCCAAGCTCATATCCACCGACAATCAGCACTTTGTTTTCGCCGGCATCCACGGCGCTCGCGACCGGGATGTGACATTCCCACTTGTCATATTTCCAGAGGATTTCTCCCGTAAGCGGGTCCATTCCGACGACGTTGCCTAATTCATTAACTGGGCTGGTCCGTTGGAAGGGGTTGGTCGATGAAGTGACCATAACCACATGGTCTTTTCCGTCCACCTTGACGATGGCCGGGCTGGCATAGCTGATCAGGCCAAGCGACGGCGTTTTCCATTTGACGTTGCCCGTGGCTTTTTCATAGGCCACAACCCCGGCCTGGGGCGCCTGTGAAGCCACAATCAGCAAGTCACCGTAAACCAAAGGACATTGCGTAATTGCCCAAAACGGAATTTTGCCGCCACCGAAATCCTTCCAGACATTCTTGTTCCAGACGGGTTTGTGAGTGCTGATGTCGATGCAATAAAGGTCGCCGTTGTGACCGCAGGAATAGACATGATTGCCGTCCACGGCTGGCACGCTCCGCGAGCCAGGAAACATCACCGAGCCGGGAGCGTCGTAAGCAAACTGCCAGAGTTCTTTGCCTGTGGTAAGGTCCAGACAACGGAGCGTGTCCCCCACCTTATCATCCCTGTCGAGGAGGTAAACCTTGCCGTCTTTGACCACAGGCCCACCAAAACCTCTGCCCACAGGAACGGTCCAGAGAACCGCCGGACCATTCGTGGGCCAGGTGCGCAGAATGCCCTTTTGATCCGACGTGCTGTTCCTGGAGGGTCCAAGATATTGTGGCCAGTCGGAAGACCCTGCTGAGGCTGCCAAGGCTGTCGCGTTGAGCAGGACCAACATGAGAGAACCGGCGTGGAATCCCACGGGAGAACGATGGATTTTGGTTGTAGTCATGCGCTCAGGATAGCTTGGCTTCGGGGGCTGTCACTAGCAGAACGCGCCAAGTTACTAACAAAGCACGCCACGAGGGAACCGTCAGAATTGAAGCCGCATCACGTCGGTTCACGTTTTAACCGCGCCCCCCTCCAAGCGTTCAAGTTCACGGAGAGCCCTGCCGCATTTCATGGGCTACCGCTTTGGCCTGTTCAACTACGCGACAAAAACGGCCGGCGGCTGCGCGGATTTCGACTATTTCCGCGTGAGCGATCGGGTCAAGGCCACTAAGTGAATTCACCCAACGGTGCCTTTGCCAAGCTGGGGATCAAAGTCATGATCACGGAACTGGACGTCAGCGTCCTGCCGACGCCCGGGCCCGGCGGGGCGGATGGCGCGATGCGGATCGTCGTCCCGGTGCTTCGCTCGGAAGACGGGCGTGACCGCGCCTCCTTGCCTGTCCGGCCCCGTGAGGAACTGATCGGGCGCGCCGACCCATTGCGGGGAGCCGGTGATGGCGTGGCGCTCGACCTTGACACCGGGAACGCGCTCCCGGAGGCGCTGCTTCTGCGCAAGACCGCGCGCTGGGAGCGGCGTGGAGTTGCGGCGATCCAGACCGGCGAGTTCGTTGGTGCGCCGCACCGTTTGGGCGGTGTCGTTTCCCGCCGATCGACTGTGCAGCAGCGCTGCAACCCCGGCTACGGCGCGGTCAGGCGAAAGAACCGTTGCGGCTCGGCACCGAGCGAAACGGGGAGATGCATCAGGCCATTCGTCAGGACGGGCACACTGTTGGTCCACGGCGTCCAATCGACCGGCGGACTCAGGTTCGTGCTGGTCTCGACACGATAGGCGCCGATGCCGACCGGCCAGGACACATCCAGAAGCGACCCGCCGTAACCGATCGCGACTGACGGTGACGCACCCACGACGTTGATCGACACGGTCGCGGACTCGTTCGTGGTGCCCAAGTCGTCCGTCGCGACCGCTTTCAGGAGAAACGGCCCGGCTGGGGCATTGGACCAGACGAGCGAGTACGGCGGGCTCGTCACGATGCCGCGGCTGGCGCCATTGATGAAGAATTCCATGCTCGAGACTGCGCCGTACGGATCCGAGGCGCTGGCGGTCAGAGTTACAGTCGCTGGCTGAACGATCAACGCGTTTGGCAGGGGAGCGGTGAGGCTGACGATCGGCTTCGGGTTCATCACCGCGCTCAGTTCCAAGCCGAAGGCCAAGTCGGGGCTGCTCGGACTGGACTGATGCACTTCGGCGGCGAGCAGATTCGCCCGCCCGGAGAGGTTCGTCGGCGAAATGGTGGTGCTGACCAACATCGTTTCAGCCAGGCCACTAACGTCAGTGGCGGCGAGCGTCTGGTAATCGGCCGTGCGCGAGAGGTTGTTCCGCAGCACTTCGCGGCCGTTCAGATAGACCGCGACGCCGTCGTCGCGCAGCACGCGGAGAATCAGGTTTTGCGCGCTCGGCGCCGAGCCGATGTTCCTGCGGAAATAGGTCGTGACGTATTTGTGGTTATAGTCCGGGCCGTAATTCACCGTGGTGGCCTGGCGCGGCTTGCCGTAGCCGAGTTGCGCCGGGCCTTGCGGCCAGGACGAATCGCTGAAGAACAGCCCGTTGCCGTTCCATGTTGTGCCGAGATTCGCGCCGGTGTCGTTGTAGCGCCACGTCGAGCCGAAAGGCACCACGGCCATCACCGCGCCGCTGGGCGGCAGCATCGTGATGTAAACCACCGTCGAGGTCGCCCGCAGCCCGCCGTTATCCTGTGCGACGGCACGGATGAAGTGTTCGCCGGGGACGGGATTGGTCCAAGTGAAACTCCAGGGGGAGCCGGAGACTTGCCCGAGCTTCGCGCCGTCGCCGTAGAACTCGACGTTCGCCACCGCGCCGTCGTCGCTGAGCGTGCGGAAGGAGATGAGAACGTTGGTCGGCGCACGATAGATGGCGAAGGCGCCTGGCGAACCGATGCCCAGCGTCGGCGGGCGGTTGGCGGAATCGATGGTGGCAAACTGCCAGACGGGGCCGTTGTTGGTCGCGCCGGCGCGGACCGACTTCACCTGCCAGTAATAGGTCGTGCCGACGGCGAGCGTGCCGAGCGACCAACTGTTATTGGTCGTGCTGCCGAGAAACTGCGCCGCGCCGGGTGTGGCGTTGGTGCCGAAATAGACGAGCCAACTTGTTGGCGCCGGCGGTGTGGCCACGAGACTGACGTTATCGAGCGAGACGTTGAGCGCGCCGAGCGTGTCTTCCTCGACGAACGCGATACGGACGGTCTGACCGCGGAAGGCGAAAAGATCGACGGTGCGGTTGGTCCAGTCGGTGAGGAGGGCATCGTTCGTCGCAGTGCTGTAGGGCACCCACAGCACGCCGTTGGTGGCGTCGCGGATTTCGACGCGGAACTGCTGGTTGGTCGCGAAGCTGGGGCCGTGATTGTGGACGCGTTGCGCCCAAGTTAACTGCACCGGCCAAGCGGACGCGGGCACGGCGACCTCCTGCCAGAGCACGTGCCGGCCGTTGCCGTATTGCTGGCAGAGCGCGGAGGACGAACCGGCCAGCGGCGGTTGTGGGCCTTCGTTGCCGACGGGGTTGTAGATCGAGTTCGCCGTGACCCAGCCCCCGGCGCCGACGTCATCGCGCGTCCAGTTGGCCAGTCCCGACTCGAAGCCGCCGTTCACGATCAACTCGCCTTCCTTCGGTCCCCAGGCGAGATCGGCGGTGAGCGGCACGTCGTCGGCCAGATGTGCGGGCGATGGCGACAGCGCGGTGGGCGGCCCGTCGTTGTCGAAGAGGAACACGCCCCAGAGTCCGTTGCTGAAGCCGGGCGCGCTGGCCGAGAGCGTGACGAAACGGAGTGGATCGATGAAGATGTTGTCCCAGACAAAGAGGCTGAACCACGCGTTGGTCTGACCGGCGGGAATCGTGACAGGCCCCAGCGGCCAGATGGCGAAGAGGTTGTCGGAGGTGATATCGACCACGACATTGGTGGGCAGCTTGCCGGAGATCCCGACCACGGCAGCATTGCTGAGCAAGCCGGAGCCCTCCAGCATGAACAACCCGGAGAGCAGCGTGAGATTGGTGTTTTCGTTGTCGCGCACCTGGACGGTGGCATGGGCCGAAGTCCAGTTCGCCACGCTGGCAGTCACAGTGGCCGACCGCGTGCCGTCAAATTGCGCGTTGTCCACGGCCTTGACCTGGACAACCGCCGAGGTCTGTCCCGCCGGAATCACGGCCAGCCCGCCCAACCCGGCGAAAAGAAGTTGTCCGGGCGGCGTGGCGGTGAGCGAAACGACCACATCGTCGCCGACCGGCACGGTGGTGAAGACCTTGCCTTGGGAGTAGTTCGCGCCCTCGGTGAGCGAGGCCGGCAACTGGAGATGCAGCGCCGTCGTCTCATTGTCGTTCACCGCAATACTGGCGTAGGCGGTCTTAAAGAAGGCCGCGTTGGCGGTCAGCGTCACGTACTTCGTGCCATCGCGCAGATTGTCGTTGCCGATCGACACGGTGAAAACCGCGCTGGTCGAACCGGTCGGAATGGTCACGTTGGGGGGCACGGTGATCTCGGTGGTGTCGCTGGAACCGAGCGTCACCACCAGATTGACGGGCCGCGGCGAAAGGATTCTGACTCGGCCGGGGCTGAGTCGCTCGAATTGACCTTCGACGACCGGCGACGGCGCGGTGAGGTACAGCGACGGCTGGACGGCGGTGCAATCCGGCTCCGCGCTGAAATCGGTGTCGATGAAATCGCCCGGATAGCCCGCGCCGCGTGAGAGCCCGACCGCGCCTTCAGTGTTCGTCGCGTTGAGGATCGTCATCCGGATCGTGCCATCGAAGAACATCTCGGCTTGGAAGCTGTTGACCTCCGGCTTGGCCGAACCCGTCTTCATGTTTTGCCAGGTGACCGCGACGCGGTCGTTGAGTTGGCGCCAGGAGATCACTCCGCCGACATCTTCTGTCCCGTATTCGGAGTAGTAGTCGTAGAGTGGCGCGATTCTCGGCAGATCGAAGTAATGACTCGTCATGTAGTACTCCAGACCGCTGGGGCCGCCGAAGGTGATGCTGCCATTGAAATTGACGAAGAAGCGGTTGGTCTTAACGCCATAGAGGATCACCTTTTTCCCGCCGGACAGCACGATCTCCGTGTGCTCGTCGTAGGTGTAGGCATTCCTCAGCAACTCGGTACCGCCCGTCGGGCTGGTTGGGAACGAAGGGGCCGGCGTGCGACAGACGGTGTAGCCGGCCGGCGAATCGTCCGGCATGTAGGTCAGCGTGGTGAACGGAATATCGAACGGATGCAGGATCCCGTCGTAAAACTCCGTCAAGTAGGTGCCGTTCCTGACGCGGAGTTCCACGGCGCGCGACTGGATCGCTCCCGTAACCCGGTTCGAAACGGTCAAGACGTTGGTGTAGTTGCCGACGGGCAGGAAGTTCGCCGCGGCACTCGCTCCGAGGGTGAGGGCGACCGCACTGGATGCGGCCAGCGTGCCGGACGAGGGCGTGACGGTGAAGCCCTCCGGCATCAAAGCGATCCACGGCACTGCTTGACTCGACCGGTTGCGGAGTATCACCGGCGAGAACTGGTCCAACACGAACGGTCCACCTTCCGGGCCGACAAGGGTCTCGTTGTCGTCCCAGGTGCTGCTGGGTTCGAGCCAGAGAGACTCCCGCACCTCCAGGCTGAAACGACGTTCCTGCGTCACGTGCGTCACCGCGTTCGAGAAGCGCACCGTCGCCGCGTAATCACCGGCCGGCAGGGTGTTGGCCGCGGCATTGTTGAGCGTGACGTTGACGGTCTGTTTGGCATGGGCGGCCAGGGTTCCACCGGTCAGCGAGACCTGTAGGGGCGACTCAGCCTTGGCCGTCCAACTCACGGACGCAGCGGAGGCGTTGGACAGGACGTACGGCGTGGTGGCGGGGTTGAAAGCGCCGCCATAGTAGCCCAACACGGCCACGGAGCCAACCGGCGAGACCCGTAACGTGTCCGGCATCGAGAAGTCCTCCTGGGGATTCAAACTGCTGTTGCGCGGCGGCGCCACTGCGCCGATGCCCAGACCGCGCTTGGCGAAGGCGGCCCACAACTCGTTCCTGTTCGCGCCGGCGTTGTTCACCTGGTCGGCCTGCAGGATAGCGTCGCGCGCCTCGACGAACGTCGGGTTCGGCGGCGAGAGCTTCATGCCATCGGTCACAAGCTGCAGGATGAGGTTGTTGCCCGTCGTGGCGCCGTATTTGCCGATCAGGTTCGCGCGCGCTTCCCACAGCATGACGCACCAGACTTCGCCCATGTTGTGAACTTCGTGGGCCGAACTTCCCATCCAAAGCGGACTCCGTGGCACACCCGGATGCGTGACGTTGACATCGATTTCAGCGAACGTGAGCGGGTTCGCAGCCAGGTTTGTCGCGTAGGGATACCGGCGCAGGCCGAAGTAATAGTTGTCGTTGTTGGTCAGCTTGCCGCCAAAGTCATCGTAGTGGTAGATGGCATAGGCGCCGGCTGGATAGATGGCGTTCAGGCTAGCCGTCGGCGGCACCAACAGCGCCAAGGCGTAAAAGTCCGACCACCCCTCGCCCATTCCACCCGCCTGCAATTGGCTGATCCCGACGCCGCCGCCCACGAGGCGACTACTGAGGCCGTGGACGTATTCGTGAACGATGACGGTCGCGTCGAAGTCGCCGTCGCGGTCGGGCGTCGGGCTGTCCCACAGATACATCTGCATCCGGGGCGCCTCGCCGTCCGGCGGCGTTCCGAAGTTGGCGTTGTTGAAACCACCGCCGTCCTGCGCGTCGGCTTGCACGGCGTCATTGCCCAGGCCGCCGCGGCCAAAGTTGCTGTTCTGGAAATTGCCGGCGGCCTCGGTGAAGCCGAGTTGGTAGAGGCGATCGTGCATCCAGTTGTTCCAGTAAAACAGATTCACCACCGCCGCCTTGCGGAACGTGCCGGGGGCCTGCGAGAGGTCGAGGGGGAAATCGAAGACGCGCGACGGTGAACCTTGCGGACGCGGCGTATCCGCCACGTTGTCGTCGTCCAGGTCGGTATGGGCATCGACGTTGTTGCCACGCGTTTCGTTGATGCCGTCGTTGATCCACCCGTTGGGCGACGCATTGGTGTCCAGCGCCTTCAAGGTGACCAGCGTGCGCGCAACGACCGGAGGCTGGCTGTTGTTACCCGGTGCGCTGTAGCCCGGCCAGAGCGGCGTGGGACTGCTGTTGGTGAACACCCGCAGGGTGATGTTGCTGATATCCACGGTTAGATTGCGGCGGACCGAGACCTCGCCGGTTTCCGCGTCCACCACCGTCTGGAACATCCGGTGCAAGACGCGCGGAGTGAAGATGACTTCCCAGGCCAGCCGCGCCGTGTCGCTGTCGAGCGGCAACCAGACGAGGCGCAAACGCGCGTCGCCCTCGAGCCCACCGCCGCGCCAGTGTTGGCGGCGCTCCGACCCTTCGGGTTCCTCGACGGCTGTGGCGATGTCGCCCTCAGGAAGAGTCAGTCCCAAGTTCGTTAAGGCGCTGGCCAAGGCCTGCAACGGCGTGAGGAGTGGAGCCACCTTCGCCTGGCCCTTGTGACCGCGCGTCGCGGCGGACGCTGGATCGGACAGGAACTGGCTCGAGATATTCACCAACTCACCGCGCTTGGTGACGTGCGCCAGGAACACGCCCTCGAAGACGCCAATGCCGGCGTAGCGCTGCTCCCAGACGGTCGTCCGCAATCCATTGTGCTCGCCGACCGAGTCGCGGTTCACGTGGGCGGCCTCGAGCATCGTGGCACCGTGACCGAAGAGTTCGCGGTGCTCGT
Organism: Verrucomicrobiota bacterium; assembly: GCA_016219875.1. GTDB lineage: Bacteria > Verrucomicrobiota > Verrucomicrobiia > Limisphaerales > JACRJZ01 > JACRJZ01. Next base: position 158,076 of record JACRJZ010000021.1, read on the forward strand.
CCACGAAGCTCTTCACGACGCGGTGCGGGTCGCCAGCACGAGCCGCTTTGGGCGCCGCTCCGGCCACGTCTTCCGGTTCGGTGAGGAAACGGTCGGGCGCGCCGAGCCACTGGGGCGAACCCGTGAGGGCATGACGCTCGAGGCGAACGCCGGGAACGCGCTCGCGCAGCCGCACTTCCCGATCCGCTGCCCCCATGCGCAAGGCGCCGGGTGCGGGCCTACGCCGGTCCACGTTCTCCGGCGCTCCTCCGCCGGGCTGACCCGCGCGAGCCGAAATGTCGGGTAGAAGGATACACGCCAGCAGGCTGAAGCAGAGCCAGCGGTGAGCACTTGTCGTATTCATGATCAGGGTTCTCATCTGAGAGTGTTGGCCATCATCGGGTGTGGCGAGACGAGTCGCCATGGTTATCGACTCAGGCGGAAGAATCGGCGCTGAGCCGTCGCGTCCACCGTGACCGTGTGTTCGCTGGTGGTGTCGATGACGGTCGTACTGTTAGTCGTCCAAGTGCCGCTGAAGACATTGGTCGTTTCGAGGAGGGTGAACCCTTGCGCCGTCACCGGCCAGGACACCACCGCCCGCATCAAACTCACCAGGCGGATGCTCAACATCGGCGCTTGCGGGGTCTGCACCACGGCGAAGGGCACCCAGAACCCGCCCTCGAGGGTGATGTTACCGCCGGCCATCCGGCCTGCGTCCGGCTGGCCGATCGTGCCGCTGACCGTGAAGACGCCGCCGGTGCTGATGCCACCGCCGCCATCGATGGTGTGCCAGTCCAGGTTGTATTGGGCCAAGCCCGCCAGTGCGGCGAAGCTGACAAGGAGGACCAGGAAATTCTTTTTCATGGTGCGTTCGAGAGTTACCTGGTGGTGGATGGGGTGAGTTTCTGTTCGAGCGCCTGGAGCCGGTTGAGGAGTTCCGCGATCTGGAGTTGTTGCGACTTCAATTGCGCGTCTTTCGTGCGCAGGTCGGCGGATTGGGTGGCCAGTTCCTCTTCGAACTTCTGGTTCAACCCCTGAATGGCGGCCAACGCTACGCCGTCGGCATCGACCATCGTGATGTGTTTGTCGTCCGTGCCGACGTTGAAGGCAGTGTGGAAGTCCTGCGCCATCGGTCCGATGTGCCGCGTGCCCGCGTCTGCTTTGTAGCTCCATTCCGAGATCGGCAGGGCGGTGACGCGCGAGAGAATCTCCCGCGGATCGACAGACGTGAACCTCTCCTTGGCGTGGCGATCACTGCTGCCGTTGACGGTGCCCGCGGTGGTGAGATTGCCCGCCTGGTCCACGCGCAGCAACTGCGTCGCGTTGCCGTTGGTGCTGTACTTGGCGACTTGAAAATAGCGCGGGGAGACGTCGGTCGAGGGAATCCCAATGGTGAGCGTGGAGGGTTCCATGAACAAGCCCCAGCGGCCGATCCCGGCTTTGCTGGCGGGGGCGTTGGCCGCGAAGAGATCAAAGTCGCGCACGATGATGGGCGCATCGGCTGCGCTCAGGTGAATGCCCGTGTCGGTTTGGATGCGCACGCCTTTCTGCGCGCGGAAGCTGACCTCGTTCGCCGCGGTGGAATTGAAGAAGAACGGCCGCGAGTCGGCCCAGACGAACGCGCCGTCGTGTAACGCCCGCGCATAGCTCCCGGCGGCAAAACTGCCGGCACCTCCGGCCACGTTATCGTGTCCGCCCGCGACCATGGCGTAATCGTTGCTGGCCGTGTTGCCGCGCCCGCCGGCGATCACCGTAGCCCAACTCAAGGCGGAGTTGTAGTCGCCACCGCTGACCGTCGCTCTCGTGCCGAGGGCCTTATTGTCCACGCCCCCAGCCACCGTGGCGAAGCTGTCTGAGACCACGTTTCTGTAGCCGCCGCCGATTGTGGCGTCCCACGCGCCACCCGCAATCTGGTTGTCACTCCCGCCGCCAATCGTGCCATAGGCGCACTCGGGATGGATCGTGTTCCACGCGCCCCCGCTGATGGTCGATACCGCCCCGGTCACCGCACATGACAATCCGCCTCCAATGGTCGAAAAGCTCGAGTTCGTGCCGATGCGGTTCCCGGTGCCGCCGCCGATCGTCGAGTCGCCGGAACCCGTGGCGATCCGGTTGCCTGCGCCCCCGCCGATGGCGCAGAACGTGGAGGCAATGGTATTCACGTTATCGAACAGGAGCGAGCCGCCGCCGGCGATGGTGGAACCAAAGCTGGGCGGCGTCACAGAATTGCCGCTGCACCCGGCAATGACGTTCGGAGCGTCGTTGTTCGACTGGGGCTCGAAACGCATCACCCGCCAGCCATTGGCGAAGAAGTCGAGAGGTTGGTTGTCGGCGCCTTGGAAAGCATTGGCTTTCACTCTGCCCGAAACTTCCAGCGCGGTGGAGGGATTGGTGACTCCAATGCCCACCTTGCCGGATCGGAAATAGAACCGGCTGGCGAACAACTCGAGCGTGTCATTGACTCCATTTTCTCCCAAAGAGACACGGCCAGTGCCGTCCCCTTGCAGGTCGCCAAAGTGAATCAGCTTTGGATCGGCATTCCCGCCCAACCCGCCCACGTGCAGGCTGCCGCCGTCGCCGTTAGCTCCGGAACCATCGAAGAAGTTGGCCCGGTTGAACGTGTTTGTGCCCGTGAAAGTCTGGTGCGCGTTCAGCAGCGCCACGTTGGTGGAAAGCCGCACGTCCGCGACCGTGCCCGCCGCCAGGGCCGACGCGTTCAGGCTCGTCAAGCCCGAGCCATTGCCGGTGGCGCCACCCGCGAGGTTCAGGGCGTACTGGGCCGTGAATGCGTACGGCGACGCCGTCAACGGCTGGTCTGGCCGCAAACGTTGGAAGGCCGCGCCGTCCTCGCTGAACCAGATGCGCAGCCAGAGGCGGTTGCTGGCGAAGATGGAAGGGTCGAGCGGATGCATGAGGGCCGGATCGCCCAGGTTCACGGTGAAGAGGCCGTTGGCCACGGGCAGCGTCAGGGCGGCGTCGGGTTCGGCGTCTGCCAGCGTGGCGCCGCTGTTGCACCACAAGGCGATGGCGGCGTAGTCGTCGGGCGGAGGATCGATGACGACTAGCGGCATGAAGTAGTTCTGCCCCACGTCTTGGATCGTCAGCCCGGTCACGGCGCCGCCACTGATCGTGGCAAACACCACCGCACCTGTGCCCCGATAGCCGGGAGCGTCCATGACGCGGACGACGGGAGCAGTGAGGTAGCTCCAGCCGGCGTCGGTGATCGTGACGCTGGCCAGACTGCCGTTGGTCTGAGTGGCAGCGGCGGCGGCCGGGTGGGACCGGTTATCGCCGTGGTTGATCACCGCGAACTTGAACTGGCCGGGGCCGTGGAAGTTTGTGCCCGCCGCCGTGACGCGGCCCTGGTAGGTGAACATGGGCGGGAGTTGCGCGTGGGCCGTGAAAGTGGCGGCGCAGAGGGTGAGGAGAACGAGGGGTTTTTTCATGATGTGGCTGGAGTGAGGGCGTTTGGAGACAGTGAGATCATTGCGGGACTTGCGCGTGCCCAGCCAGAGCGGTGGCACACAGTGAAAGGAGGGTGATGGTTCTTTTCATACGCGGTGAAAATCATGGGAGACTGAACCGGAAGAAACGCTGCGTGAAGCTGGCCGCGTCCGGATCGGTGAACTGGAGATGCCCGCCTCCGTCAGCCGTGACGGTGCCGATGGGAATCCAGTTCGTCGTAACGAGATTGGTGCTGGCCAAAACGGTGTAACGGAGGTTTGCCGCGCCCATGCCCGCAAGCTGGATGGAACCGCCGCCCAGTCGTGTCACGCTGCTGAATTGCGGTTGGGCGTTGGCGCCGTCAATTCGCGTGAGGGTCACGTCGTTGCCGCTGCCGCCATGATAACTGACGCGGAAGAGTTGGCCGCTCACCGCAAGCAGGGCGCCTTCCGGCAACCCGTTGAACACACCGGTCGGCGCATCCACGCCGTCGTTGTCAATGAGGACGAATGTCGTGCCCGTGGCCACGCTGGACAGCGATGTGACTTGGAGCGTGCAGTTGCCGAGGGCGACCGCGCCGGTGACGGAAAGTTGATCGTAGCCGGAGCCGGGCACGAGGCCCGTCCCGTCGAGCGTGAGCGTGGCGTCGGCGCCGAGGTTCAAGCCGGACGTGAAGCTCATCAAGCCCGAGCCGCCCAAGCCGGGGGAAATGAGGCCGCCGGTCAAGGCGTTCGCGCCGACCGTGCCTGAGCCGTCGAACGTGGTGCCGCTGAAGGCCAGCGTGCCATTGGCGCTCAGCTTCCCGCCGTTCAACCGCAGCGTGCCCGCCGTGTTCGTCGTGGTCGAAGCCAGTTGCAGTGTGCCCGAGTCCACCTGCACCAGGGCGTTGGGCTGGTTGTAGAAATTCAGGCCTGCCACCGAAGAAACGCCCGTGCCGGCGGACTTGAGGAGCGTGCCGCTGTTCGTCCAGACCGGCGTGGCGTAGCCGCCATAACTCATCGAGAAGTCGCCCGTCATCTGCCAGAGGCCGCCGTTGGAAACGACCGTGCCCCCGACGGCCAGACCACCGCCGCTCCACAGCACGGTGCCTTGGTTGATGAGGTTCAGCGAATAGAGGGTCTTGCTGGTGGTGGTAGCCAGGAGCAAGTGACCGTTCGGTTCGACCGTGAGCCGGCCAGCCAGCGCGCCGCTGTTCACCGTGAGCGTCCCGACGCCGACACGGTTCGTGCCCAGCAGGCTGGCGCCATCCAGGGTGAGGTTGGTGATCGCGCCGGCCTGCTGGAAGGTGTTTGTGCCGATGACATAGACGCTGCCCGCCATGAGCCGGAGACCGGGAATAGTGTTGGTGCGGAAGTTGAACGTGCCGCCGTTGAGCCGGCTCGTGCCGGTGCCGGTCGCGACGCCGCCCGCGTCAGCCCAAGTGCCGCCGGTGATTTCGATGAGTCCCGGCACGGTGGCGTTGAACGTGCCACCGAACAGGCTCAGGTTTCCACCGTTGAAGCGCAACGTGCCCGACTGCACTTCCACCAGGCCGCCGGATTCATTGATGAAGTTGAGGCCGTTCAGCGAGGCAACACTACTGCCCGCGCTCTGCCGAAGGATTCCTGTGTTCGTCCAGTTGGGCGTAGTGTATCCGCCGTACGAAACCGTGAAGTTGTCGTCAAACTGCCAGAGGCCGCCGTTGGAGATAGTCGTGCCGCCGACGCTCAACGAACCATTCGTGCAGAGCACGGTTCCCCGATTGATGAGCGTGCCGGAGTAAAGCAGCTTGCTTCCGCTCGAGGCAAACACCAGGCGGCCCTCGGGCTGGACCGTCAGCCACTCCGGCAGGCTGCCGCTATTGAACGTCAGGGTGCCTCCGCCGACGAAGTTCGTGCCGCGCAGAGTCGCACCATCAATGGTCAGGTTTGTGATGCTGCCCGCCTGTTGAAAAGTGCTGGCGATGTAAATGTCGCCGCCGGTGAGTTGGAGACCAGGAACGGCATTTGAGCGGAGGAGGAGCGTGCCGCCAGTGAGTCTGGCGACGCCCGTTCCGGAAGCGGCGCCGCCGGCATCTGTCCAGGTGCCAGCCACGAGATTCAGCGCACCGGGAGCGGTGGTGGTGAAAGAGCCGGCGATAATATTGGTGCCGGCGCCGCCGATTTGGAGCGTGCCCGCCAGGACATCCACCAAGCCGTCCGGCTGGTTCACGAAACGAACACCGAGAATTCCCGCGATGGCTGCGCCGCCGGATTTGCGCAATGTCCCTCCATTCACCCAGGTGGGCGTATTGCCGCCGCCATAGTTGATGGTGCTGTCACCGGTGATTTGCCAGAGACCGCCGTTCGAGATGGTGGTCGTGGCCGGGGCCGTGCCGCCGAAGGCCAACGTCCCACCCGACCACGTCACCGTGCCTCGGTTGACGAGGCTGAACCCGTAGAGCTGTTTGTTCGGCGCGCCGGTCAATTGCAGTTGGCCGCCCGGCTCAATCGTCAGGCTGCCTCGCAAGCCGGCGTTGGTGACCAGCAGCACGCCGGTGGCGGCGACCGTGCCCGCGATTTCCGCCGTGACGCTCGCCCCGCAAACCAGCGTCTGCGTGCCGCTCTCGCCGCCGAGCGCCAGCGCGGCAAACGTGGCGTTGTTGAGGGACGTCACGGTGTAGGTGCCGGAGGTGGTGATACTGGCGGCGTCATTCGGGCCGGGAATGCCGTGGGGCGACCAGTTGGCGGCGAATGACCAGTCGCCACCCAGGGTGTTGGTCCACTGGTAGGTGGCGGCGGACGAGGGAAGCGCGGTGAGAACAATCAGGGCCAGGCATCTAAGGCGTTTCATTTTCGGTAGATCGTTTCGAGGGGTTGCCGGCAGTGCTTTGATTTTTCGAGGGCTTGAGAACGAGTTGTTCGAGTTGCGCCAGGCGCCGCTTCAACTCCAGGTTCTCGGCCTCGCGGCGTTGCAGTGCTTGCTCGAGTTTTTGGTTCAAGCCCTGGATGGCGGCCAAGGCCACGCCGTCGGCGTCCACCATGCTGATGTGCTTGTCGTCGAGGCCGACGTTGAACGCGGCGTGGAAATCTTGAGCCATCGGGCCGATGTGCCGCGTGGCGGTCTCCGACTTGTAGCTCCACTCGGAAATGGGCAGTGCCGTCACGCGCGCCAGGATTTCCTGCGGGTCGATGGACTTGATGGCGTCCTTGCCGTGGCGATCACTGCTCCCGTTCACCGTGCCGGCGGTGCTCAGGTTTCCGGCTTGGTCCACTAACATCAATTGGGTCGCGGTGCCGTTGGTGCTGTACTTGGCTACTTGGAAGGACCGGCCCGGAACGTCGTTCGCGGGAATGCCGAGGGTCAGGCGGAACGGCTCCATGAACAGGCCCCAGCGGCCGATGCCCGCCTTGCTGCTGGGAGCGCTCGGCGCAAACACGTCGAAGTCGCGGACGATCATGGGCGCGTCGGCCCCGTTCAGATGGATGCCCTTGTTGGCCTCGATGCGGAGACCGTTTTGAGCACGGAAACTGACTTCATTGCTCACGGTGGAGACAAAGGCGGGACCTTGCGCATCGGCCCAGACGAAAGTGCTGGGGTGCCCGGCTTTGGCATTGCTGCCCGCGGCCAGGCTGAAGGAAGCATTGGCCTCATTGCTGAGCCCGCCCACCGCGACGGCGTACGGGTAGCTGGCCGCGTTCATCGCCCCGCCGACCACCACCGAGCCCACTCCGTTCACGTAATTGCTGAAGCCGCCGCCGATGGTCGAACCCATCCCGCGGGCGTCGTTTTGAGAGCCGCCCCCGATGGTGGCACGAGGAGCAGTGATCTCGTTATATTCACCGCCACCGATGGTCGCCAAACGAGAGTTGTCGGAGACTGAGTTGCCAAATCCCCCGGCGATGGTGGAGTAGGGAGCATCGTCGTTCACGATGTTGAATTGGCCGCCGCCCAGGAAGACCGAGAGCGAGTTGGTGCCGATGTGGTTGTGATAGCCGCCGGCGACGGTGGATTGCTCGGCGCCCGGCGCGATCGCGTTGTACAACCCGCCGCCGATCGTGCAGGCGCTGGCCCGGATCGAATTGGGGCGGTCAGGAGTGAGCAGTCCACCGAGCGCTCCGCCGCCCGCGATCGTGGAAGCATAGAGGCCCGGCGCCAGGTAGTTCCCGCTGCAACCGGCGACGATGTTCGGCGCCTGGTAATCGGCCCCAGGTTCCAACCGCAAAGCGCGCCGGCCATCGACCTTGATTTCCAGCGGCTGGCCGTCGGCGCCCTGAAACGCAGTGGCTGTGACCGTGCCCACCACCTCCAGTTTGGTGGCCGGATTGGTGGTGCCGATGCCCACGTCCCCGGCTTTGAAGAAGAAGCGGCCCGCGCGCAGCTCCATCGTGTCGTCCACCTCGTTTTCGCCCAGATAGACCCAGTCACCATCACCGAAGTAGATGAGCTTGGGACCGCCGCCCCATCCATAACCACCCACGTGCAGACTGCCACTGCCTGGTCCGAGAAGGCCGGCTGGGTCGAGGAAATTGGCGCTGGCGAAGACATTGGTGCCGGTGAACACCTGGTTGGCGTTCAGGAGCGCCACATTGGGCGAAAGCCGCGCATCCGGCATGGTGCCGGCGGTCAGTTGCGAGGCGTTGAGTCCGGTCAGCCCCGCGCCGCTGCCGACAAGAGTGTTGGCGGAGTTGGTGAAGTTCACCGTACGGCCGTAGGTGCCGGACAATTGCGCCGGGGGCAACGTCCCCGTCAGGGCGCTGGCGGAGACTGAACCGAGCAGATTCATGGCATGGGCCGCCACCATGGCGTAGGGCGCCGAAGTCAGCGGCTGGTCGGGGGAGAGACGCTGGAAGGTCGTGCCGTCGGCGCTGAACCAGAGGCGCAGCCAGAGAGGACTGTTGGTAAAGATCGCCGGATCAAGAGTGACCATGCCCAGCAGCGGGTCGCCCAGAATGACGTTGAACAAGCCATCCGCCACCGGCACCGCCACGGCCAGACTCGGCCTGTCGCCGTCCACACTGGAGCCGTCGTTGCTCCAGTAAGTGACGGCGGCGTAATCCGGCGGCGGCGGATCAACAAAGACCAGGGCCATCACATAATCCTGGCCTGAGTTGCTGATGGTAATCCCGGTCACGGCCCCGCCGGCGACCGTGGCCACGCCGAGAGCGCCCGATCCAGGAGCGCCGGGAATCGGGGTGATGGTGACGGCCGGAGCCGCCTTGTAGCCCGCACCGCCGTCGGTCACGCTGATGCTGGTAACGGCGCCGCCGCTTACGGTCGCGGTCGCAGTGGCCGTGCGAGCCAGGTTCGTGGTGTGTTGCACCAAGGCGAACTTGAACTGGCCAAGGCCGTGGAAGTTCGTGCCGGCCGCCGTGACGCGGCCCTGGTAGTTGAGGAGTTGCGGCACTTGTCCGAACAACGCCGTCGCGGCGCTGAGGAGGACAAGACAGACTGAGATCGTCTTCATGGTTCAGTTTGGGGTTCGGTCATGCACTCCATTAGTAACAAGACGCCAGAATTCGCACCATACCACTTTCGGTGGATGGCGCGGGCGAGCCGGCTCTGCTAACGTCGCCGCCGATGCGTGAGCGTTGTCTCAGTCGCGCGGGTGTGGGGCGGGGCCGGTGCTGGCTCCCAGTGCTGGCCTTACTGGCTTGGTCGTGGTCACCCTTGGCCGCGGCCAACGCCTCCCTTTCTGCCGCGCCGCTCCTGACCAACGCGCAACAAGTGCTCGATCTCGGCCTGGAGCGCTCGCGGGCCGGGAACATTCCAGTGCGGTTGCGCGGTGTGATGACGTACCAGGCCGTTCACCGGCCGGAGTGGTTCTACCTCCAGGACGACTCGGCTGCGGTGCTGATCATCGTGTCCAACCAGCCTCCGGCGATGGTCTCAGGACAATTGATTGAAGTGGACGGCGTGGCGGCCGCGGGCATTTGGGCGCCCTTTGTCGGAGGTCGGGCCGTGCGCGTGATGGGGATGGCGCCGTTGCCCGCACCGAAACGCACGCCTCCGGCCCAACTGGCGCTCGGCGCGGACTTCGGGCATTGGGTGGAGGTCGAAGCGACGGTGCGCGACGTGGCCGTGTCGAAGAACCGGCTCCTGCTGCTCTGCGCCGAAAAGGGGCTGCTGTTTCAGGTTTGGTCCGCGCATCGCGAGGAGCTGCCGCTGCCGCTGGACTTGCTCGACGCACGCGTGCAGTTACAGGGCGTCCCGTGGGTGGACGTGGGCTATGAACGGCGGCCGTTCGGATTCAAGTTGCACCAGCCAGGCACCAACTGCATCCGGGTGTTGACGTCCGGGCGGGCCGCGATTTTCGAGCGGCCCTCGTGCGCGGTGCAGAGTTTGCGCCAGTTCGCCGGGGATCGGAACGCTCGGGTCAAAGTCACCGGCGTGGTGACGCTGCATTCGCCGGCCGGCTGGCTTTGTCTGCAGGATGGGACCGGCGGATTGTTCGCCCGCCAGTTGGCGGTTCTTCCCCGCGATGATGATCCGCGCGGCCGGTTTTTGGAGCGCGATCAACCCCAACTCCAGCCCGGTGATCGGATCGAACTCGTGGGCGCCCCTTTGGACGACCGGCCGTTCGCCCCAACAATGGACGATGCGGAATTCCGCCTGCTTGGACACACGCCGCCGCGGACGCCGCGCGCGCTCTCCACGACCGAGTTAAAGTCCGGCCGGCACGACGCGGAATTGGTGAGTCTCAAGGCGCGTGTTGTCGATGTCGAGCGACACGACACGGGGGATTTTTTCGAGCAGAAGGTGTGGCTCCAGTCAGCCGAGTGTACGTTCGAAGCCTTGCTCGATACGCGGGAAAACAAGTCGTTGGCCGTGCGCCAAAACGATTTCGTGGCCGTGAGCGGTGTTTGCCGAGTGCAGCCCGGTCAATTCCAGCAAGTGCGCTCGTTTAGTTTGCACCTGCGCGGGCCGGGTGACTTGGTGGTGACCCGCCCGCCGTCGTGGTGGAGCTTGCGGTGGGTCGCCTGGCTGTTGGCGGGCGGGGGCGTCGTCGTCCTGACCGGCTTGATTGCGATCACGCTTCTCCGGCGTCAAGTGGCCCGGCGCACCGTAGAGTTGAGCGACGCCAACGCGCGCCTGGTCGAGCAAGTGGCCGGGCGGCAGCGCGCCGAAGAGGAACTACGCGCCGCGCTGGCGGCGGAGAAGGACTTGAACCAGCTCAAGAGCAACTTCGTCTCGATGGTGTCGCACGAATTTCGCACGCCGCTCGGGGCCATCCAGTCTTCGGCGGAGCTGCTCCAGAACTACTTTGACCGTCTCACTTCCGAACGCCGCGCCCGGCTCCTGCAAGCTATCGTCGCCTCCACCGGCGACATGGCGCGTATCATGGAGGACGTGCTCCTGCTCAGCCAGGTGGAGACGGCGCGCTATGAATTCCAACCGCGCCGTCTTTCACTGGACGAGCTTTGCCAGCGTCTGGCGGATGAAACGACCAGCGCCACCCAGGGGCGCTGTCCGATTCAGCTTCGCCTCGGCCCGTTGCCGGAGTTGTCGTGGTGTGACGAGGGCCTGCTCCGCCACGTTTTCAACAATCTGCTTTCGAACGCGGTGAAATATTCTCTCGCGGGCGCGCCGGTGGAATTTCGCGCCGAACAGGTGGACCGCGAAGTGGTCTTCACCGTCCAGGACCGAGGCCTCGGAATCCCCACCGAAGACCAGGCGCGGCTCTTTCAGGCGTTCGCGCGCGGCAGCAACGTCGGGCACACTCCCGGCACGGGTCTGGGATTGGTGATCGTGCAACGTTGTGTGACGCTGCACGGCGGCACGGTGAGCCTGGACAGCACGCCCGACGTAGGCACGACCGTGACCGTCCGGCTGCCGCTCCTTTCCGAGAACGAATCCGACACCAGCCTCCTCCGGCGCTGGCGCGAGCGCGTCCCCACCACGAGCACTTGATCACCCGATGAACTTGATCTCACCACCCACCAAGGTCCTCGTCATCGAGGACCAAACCGTCATGCGGGAAAACCTCGTGACGCTCCTGGAACTGGAGGGCTTCGAGGTGGCGAGCGCCGAGAACGGGCGCCGCGGCCTGGCGTTGGCGGAAGCGGCGCCGCCCGACCTGGTCCTCTGCGACGTGATGATGCCCGACTTGGATGGTTACGCAGTACTCTCGAAGCTGCGCGAGCAGCACCACACCGCGCGGGTGCCGTTCATTTTCCTCACCGCCAAAGGCGAGCGCGCCGACATCCGCACCGGCATGAACCTGGGCGCCGACGATTACCTTGTAAAACCGGTGGCGCAGGCCGAACTGCTCGAAGCCATTGCCGCGCGCCTCGAACGCCAGCGCGTCCTCGAAATGCAGCAGAACCGCGCGCCCGACTTCAGTTCCGCCCAGCCGCTGGAGGCGCTGGGTTTGACGCCACGCGAAGCCGAGGTGCTGCTCTGGGTCACGCAAGGCAAAGGCAACCGCGACATCGGGCTGCTCCTCGAAATGAGCGAAGCCACCGCCAAGCGCCACCTCCAGCACATCTTCGAAAAGCTGGGCGTCGAAACGCGCACCGCCGCTGCGCTGCGGGCCATCGAGGTTTTGAGCAGAGGCGCCGATCCGGTGTGAGATCACCCGTGACTCGGCAGCGTGAATGGCCAAAGCGGCCGGGGTAACTCCCACGGTGCGATCAAGAAACGGCCAGGAGGGCCTGATGCAGTTGGCGACGGCTGTGCGTCGGTCAGGCCGAGCGAATCTCAGAGCCATCCAACGCCGGGATACTTCTGCTGCAAGGCGCGCTTGAGCTTCGGATACTGGTTGGCGCGGAAGGCGGGCCAGTCGAGGGTCGGCTCCAGGCGCTTGCCGTCGGGGGCGCAGAGCCAGAGCTTCACCGGCACGCGGCCTTCGCAGAGGCGGGGATGCTCTTTCAATGCGAAACACTCGTGGAGCTTCATTTGCAGCTCGGCGCAGGGCGGGACTTCGCCATCGGCGTCGCGGTCGATGTAGAGCAGCTTGACGGAACGGCCATCGGGCCACGGAACGGTCAGCGGCGCGAGTTCGTCGAGCCACGCGAGTTGTTCCTTCGCCAAGTGCTGACGGAAGGCGTCGCTGAGATGTGTGGCCTGCGCTTCTTTCACGGTCGTGACGCCGCGCAACGCCCGCGCGAGACAAGCGGTGATGGCGGGTTCGTTCAGCGGCGGCAATTCAAGCTCCGGCATCGCGGCGCAGACCAGGTTGACCCGCGCCACGAACTGCTTGAGCTGGTGATTGAACAGCGGCAGCTCGAACCAGCCTTTGCGGCAGGCCTCCGCCAGGCAGCGGCCCGCGGCGTCCGGGTCCACCTCGCGTTGGTGTTCGTGGTGAATCACGAGGTCTTGGAACCGCGCCAGTTTGACCGCGGCCACCCGTTTGTGCGTGCGGTCGAAGAGATGCTCCACGCGGCTCGTGATCAGCGCCGGGAACATTTCCTCCACCCACTCGCGCTTTACCGCCGTGGCGAGTCCGAGGAGCGTCAAGGGTCCCGAAGAACGCCCGCTCACCTCGCGAATGCTGGCTGCGACGAACAGGGGCGCGGTCTGGACCACGCTTTCGCGCATGAGCGTGCCGGTGCGGCCTTCGGTCATTTCGCACTCCAGCGTGCCGGTGTCGCGGCGGAGGCAAAGCTGGTCCGCGAAGCCCGCGAGCAGGCAGCGGAGGAGAGGCTCGTCGGAGAGTTTCGAGTCGGCGGGGGGCGGCGGCGTGCTGTTCTCGACGCTCGTCTCTCGTCTCTCGACCAGCTTCTCCCGTTCCGCGATCTGGAGAATCTGCTCGAAGGTCTGTTCCACTTGCCGCGCCGTTTGCGCGTGGATGCCGTAGCGCCGGCAAGCCTCGACATTGAAGCCGCGGTTCTTGGCGAACTGGTAGGCGCGCATCAGCGTGAAGAAGTCCGACAGCGCGCTGGCTTCAAAAAGTTCCCGCGCTTCCGAGATGTGCTTGTCATCACGGCCGAGCCGCATCAGCAAGTCGCGCCCGCTCACCAGCGCGGCGCACAAAGCGGCCTGGGGCACGCCGTCGTGCTTCGCCGCTTCCACCAGCATCCGCGAGTAGCGCGGGTGCATCGGCAGCCGCAGCATTCGCCGGCCAATGGTGGTGAGTATCGAAGGCCGGGGAACGACAGCCTCGTAGCAGCCGACGTGAGGAGGCTCAAACTTCTTGGTGATTAGAGCCTCCTCACGTCGGCTGCTACGACTCTCGACTTCTTGCAGCGCTCCGAGCGTGATAAGCAGTTTCTCCGCGCGCTCGACCGCTTGCGGATCAGGCTTGTCCAGCCAGTCGAACTGAACGGCGCGTTGGATGCCCAGCGAGTGGAGCAGCAGCACGACTTCGGCGAGGTCGCTGCGCTGGATTTCCGGCGTGTTGCGCTCCGGGCGATTCAGGTGCCCGCTCTCGGTCCAGAGCCGATGGCAGGTGCCCGGCGCGGTGCGGCCGGCGCGGCCTTTGCGCTGCTCGGCGGAAGCGCGGCTGATCGGCTCGATGGTCAACGTGCTGAGGCCACGCTCGGCGTCGTAACGCGCCACCCGCGCTTCGCCGCTGTCCACGACGTGCCGGATGCCGTCGATGGTGACGGAAGTCTCGGCGACGTTGGTGGCGACCACGATCTTGCGGCGCTCGTTCGGAGCGAAGGCGCGATCCTGTTCTTCAGGCGGCAAATCACCGTGCAGTGCCAGGAAGGCCACCGGCTCACGCAAGCGCGCGGCGCTGAGGGCGCGGATGGTGGCGTTGATTTCGGCCATGCCCGGCATGAACACGAGCACGTCGCCCGGCTCACCGCGGTTGACGATTTGCTCGACCGCATCCGCCGCTTGCTCGGTTGTGGGCCGTTCATCGTGCTGATCGAGGAAGCGCGTTTCCACCGGCCAGCTTCGGCCTTCGGAAATCAGGATTGGGCAGTCGTCCAGATACTTCGCCACCGGCTCGGCGTCGAGCGTGGCTGACATGACGGCGAGCTTCAGGTCCGGGCGCGTCGTGGCCTGCATCTGCTTGGCCAGCGCCAGCGCCACGTCGCTGAGCAGGTTTCGCTCGTGGAACTCGTCGAAGAGGATCACGGCCACGTCGGCGAGCGTCGGATCGTCCTGGAGCCAGCGCAGCAAGATGCCTTCGGTCACGTAACAGATGCGCGTGCCCAGGCCGGTCTGGTCGTCGAAACGAATCTGGTAGCCGACCTCGTCGCCCAGCCGTCCGCCGCGTTCCCAAGCCACGCGCGCGGCCACGGTGCGGGCCGCGACCCGGCGCGGTTGGAGGACGACGATCTTCTTCGAGTGCGGAGTGCGGAATGCGGAATGCGGAATGGCGGAAGCCGATTTGCGATTTGAGATTTCAGATTTCAAATCCGCGGCGTCAGCCAGGCCAGCGTCGAGCAGCATCTGCGGCACTTGCGTGGTCTTGCCGGAGCCGGTCGGTGCCACCAAGACTAGGCGATTGCCTTGGGTCAAGGCGCTGACCACGTCCACGTGGATTTGCCAGATCGGAAGCGATTGGTTAGCCACAGGAACTCGTGACGATGTTGAAACGAACTGTCATGCGGGCGCGGAGCGTCTGTCAGCTCGACGCGACTTCCAAGCTCAGAATTTCTCCCGGCTCGCATTCGACGCGGACCTCGAACGGCCGGCAACAGACCTCGCAGTCGGTGACGAACCGCTGGCTCGGCACGCTGGTGTCCACGGTCAGATCGAAGACTTGCCCGCAGAACGGACACTGAATGGCTTCCGAGACTTGCATCCAGCGATTGCGGAGCGGCCAGCGCCAACTCAAGCCGACGGTGGCGACATCAAGCCGGCTCTCTCCACATGCTCGTCGAGCACCAGCACGCCGTGCGGCGGGAGGTCGTAGTTGCCGGTGAACGTCTGGCCCGTGAGGAAGTCGTGCATCGGCTTGAAGAAGGAGATGCGCACCGGGGAGTTCTGGTGGTTCAGCAAGAAAAACACCTTGTTGTGTCCGTCGGTCCTCATGCTCACTTCGACCGTGTCCGGCACCTTGAGCAACGGATGCAGGTTGCACACCTGGCGCAGCCACGCGACCAGATCGTAGTAAAAGAACTGGTGGCTCGTGGTGCCGATGTAGATCGCGCGCCCTTGGCCGTAAGCATTCATGGTGAGCGCCGGCTTGCCCGCGTAGAAGTCCTTCGCGTAGCTCGCGAGCACCTGGCAGTCATGCGGCTGGATGAGGTCGCACCAGAGCCGGGCCGGATGGAGGTGCGTGGTGGTGAACCCGCCTTTGAACGTCAGGTGGTTCTCCTCGCCCGGCGGCAAGGGGTCGAACTCCGTCACCTCCATGCCGAAGAGGTCCGTCAGATCGTGGGGATAGCCGCTGTCCGGGGCGATGTGGTGCTCGTCCACCAAACCGGTGTTGCACGTGGCCACGAGTGTCCCACCGTTCTGCACGTAGAGCTTGAGCAAGTCCGCCTCCCCGCCCGCCGGCAACTGGAGCGAGGGCGCGAACACCAGCCGGTACTTCGACAAGTCTTCCGTGGGCCGCGCGAAATCGACGGCGATGTTGCGGTCGTGCAGCGCATTGTAGATGAGTTGAATGTGCTCCCGCTGCTTGAAGTGCTGATTGGGCTGCGGGGTGTGCTTCAAGTTCCAATCGTTCTCGTGGCTGAAGAGGATGGCGGCCTCCGCTTCCACCCGCGTGCGGCGCAAGACCGGCGCGAGTTTCTGCAGCTCCAGGCCGATCTGTTTGATCTCATGAAACGCGCGGCCTTCCGGGCGGCCGTCGTGCGAGAGGACGCCGCCGTAAAACTTCTCCGGGCCGATGCGCGGCTTGCGCCAGAAGAAATAGAGCACGCCCGACGCTCCGCGCGACAGAAGCTGGTAAGTGAAAAGCCGCACCACTCCGGGCCGCACCAGCGAGTTCACTTCCTGCCAGTGGACGTTGCCGGCCTTCTGCTCGATCACCCAGAAGCCGTCGTCGCCGTCCGGCGTGCGGATGTTCGACTTCTTGAGCGAGCGCATCATGTCGATCTCGCAGGCCAGTTCCGAACTGCGCGACTTGATGACGGGATTGTGGTCCAGCGAGACGAAATCCAGCGCCTCCGCCACGTCGAAGTGATCGAAGTCCCGCGACAGCGCGCGGAGATTGTGCGTGACGGGTGCATTCGGCGTGAGGTCGTGGAGCAAGTCCACCTGCATCCGTAAGTAGGCCAGCAGGGTGTCGCTGGAGAACCGCATCCAGTCCATGACCAGCGCCGGATTGTGCTGGGCTGGCGCGGCCATGGGCATCGGCACGTCCTCGAACCGCGTCACGCGCTGGCTCCAGAAACTCAGCCCCAACAAATCATTCAGCCGCTCGACGCATTCGTATTTCGACCGCAGCCAGCAATGCCAGTCGTGGCGCGTCTCCTCATTGAACGATGTGACGGTTTGGTGCCCGCCGAGGCCGTTGTCGATCTGCCAGGCGGCCAGCGCCGGATGCTGGCCGAGCGCCGTGGCCAGCGCCGTGACGATGCGCCGCGAGTATTCCCAATACACGTCGCTGTTCAGGCAATAGGCGCGGCGCGTGCCCTCGTGCTTCACCAAGCCGCGCTCATCGACGGGCAGAATCTCCGGGTGCTTTCTCGCCAGCCAGACCGGCGGCGCGGCGGTGGGCGTGCCCAGAACCACTTTGATCCCGGCCTGCTGGAACAAGTCCATCGCCCGGCGCATCCACTCGAAGTTGAACTGGCCCTCCTCCGGCTCGTACAGCCCCCACGCGAACTCGCCCATGCGCACCACGTTGACGCCGGCTTCGACCATGAGTTCCACGTCCAGCGCCCAGCGCGCCTCCGGCTCCTCCGCCGTGCCCGCGTAAGGATAGACCCAATGCTCAGGATAATAATCGACGCCGAAAAACATGGCTTCTGACTGTGTGCGCGGACACTGTAGCCCCGCGCCCTGAGAACTGCCAACGGCAAATCTGGGCGCGGGTTTTGAAAAGTAGCAGCCGACGTGAGGAGGCTCCATCTTCCTCTGCGGTCCTGCGCTGAAAACCGCGAGATTTGAGACTCACGCGGGCTTCGAGGCAGCGAAGAGTTTTCAGACAGGCCCCAGGACCATCGCTTTTCCACAAGCCCAGCGGAATTTCCTGTGTCCGCACGGGGTTTCCCCGGTCGGATCTGCCGTAGTTTCCGCGAGCCAATTGCCGCTTGAACTCTTGCCGCAACGTCCTTAATGCTCCCTCTGTAGCGTCGGTAATGAACTCCGGAATAAATCAGACATGAAAACCAAAGCTCTGTTCTCTATCTTGTGTTCCCTCCTCGCGATCACCCTGTCTGCCAGCCTCAGCCGGGCGGCCGATTTCACCGTCACCTCCACCGCCGACAGCGGGCCTGGCTCTCTGCGGCAGGCCATTCTGGATGCCAACGCCAACGCGGGCACCGACACTATCGCCTTCAACATCCCGGGCGACGGGCCGCACACGATCCAGCCGCAATCGCCGCTTCCGACAATCACCGCCCCAGTGGTTGTTAACGGCTACAGTCAGTTGGGCTCCAGCCCAAACACGCTCGTCGGCGGCGACAATGCCGTCCTGAAGATCATATTGGACGGTTCGCAAGCCGGTGCAGGCGCTTACGGTCTCTGGCTTGAGGGTGGCCGGAGCGAGGTGCGCGGACTGGTGGTGAACGGATTTGCCGGAGGGGGCATTCGTCTTTCATTGGGCGGTGGGAGCGTGGTGGCCGGCAACTTCCTCGGCACGGATGCCACCGGCTCAAGCCCCATCCCAAATGGTGCCGGCTGGGGTGCCGGCGCCGGAGTCTGCGTATTCGGCTCCGATGACAACCTGATCGGCGGCACTGCGCCGGCAGATCGGAACCTGGCCTCCGGAAATCCGATCGGAGTTCACATCCAGCCTGGCTCCCGCAACCGGGTCCAAGGCAATTTCATCGGGACCGACGCTACAGGGACCCAGCCTGTTCCCAACACCGGCCGGGCCGGCGTCTTCATTTTCGGCCCGGGGGATGCGGACCCGCAGTGGTGGACCAGCGGAGACGGCATCCTGATTTCCGGCCCGTGGGAAGGATACCTGGCCCAAGACAACATTGTGGGAGGGACCGAACCAGGAGCGGGCAACCTCATCTCGGGCAACGGCCGGGCCGACCAGAACTGGTTCGAGGCCGGCAGCGGGGTAGATGTAAACGGGGCCAGCGGAACGCTTGTCCAAGGCAACCGGATTGGGACGGACGTGTCGGGGACGATGGCTTTGGGCAACTTCATAGGGGTGAAGGTCGGGGTTGGCAGCCAGCACCTCATTGGGGGGGCGTCCCTCGGAGCCGGCAACCTGATTTCTGGAAACCGCTTCCGCGGCATCACCATCCACTTCTCGGGCAACTTGGTGCAAGGCAATTTGATCGGCACGGATATCACGGGCACCCAGGCCCTCGGTAATGAAACCGATGGGGTTTTCATCTACGGCGGCAGCAACACGGTGGGGGGCACGACGGAGGGTGCCCGAAACATCATCTCCGGCAACGGGAATTACGGTGTTGAGTTCGAAAGTGGCAGCGGCCCCGCCAGCGTGATCCAGGGCAACTACATCGGGACAGATGTTACCGGCACCCAAAGCATACCGGGACAGATGTATGGGATCATTCTTCAAGGGGACGGGGGAAATACCGTCGGCGGCACCACTCCGGAAGCCCGCAATGTCATGGCTAGGTGCATCATCATTTACTCTCCCAACAACATCATTCAAGGCAACTACGTGGGCGTTGACGCGACAGGGACCAAAACATTCGACTTGGGCGGTGGCTCGGAGCTTTTCCGTGGAATTACCGTCGCCGGTCTTTCGGCGCATGACAATCAGATCGGCGGTACCGCACCCGGCGCCAGCAACGTCGTGTCCGGGTGCGATTCCGGAATTTGGGCGGAAGGCTGCAATCGCAACATGATTCAAGGCAATATCGTCGGCGCCGACGCCTCGGGGACGCTCGCTCTGGGTAATCGACTGGGAATCGCCGTTCAATCCACCCTTGAAGCAGGGTCCGAGAACCTAGTGGAAGGCAACGTAGTTGTGGCCAGCAGGCAGGCCGGAATCGTGCTGAATAGAGTGAGCAAGACGTGTGTCGAAGACAATCTCGTCGGTACCGACAGAACGCAAACGCTCGACCTCGGGAACCAAATCGGCATCTACCTGGATGCTTGCTCCGAAACGAAGGTGGGCGGCACAGGAGACGGAGCGGCTAATACCATCGCGTTCAGCCGGCTGGATGGCGTCGTCGTTGTGGACGATTTCCTAAATCCAGTCCCGGTTCAAGGCAACTCGATCCGCGGCAACTCGATCTGGCAGAGTGGCGGCTTGGGGATCAACTTGGTGCCATACCTAGGCGATTGGATTCTTGAGCCCGCACCCTGGAGCGATTGGCAGGCTCCTGTGGTGACGCTCAACGACCCCAGAGACGCCGACACTGGACCGAACGGCTTGCAGAATTTCCCCGTGATCACTGCGGCCTCAGCGTTGGTCGGCAAGACCGGGATCGAAGGCACCTTGAACAGCACGCCCGGCACCACCTTCACACTCGACTTCTACGCCAATGCGACCGCCGATCCCTCAGGCTACGGCGAAGGCGAGACGTACTTGGGCACCGCGACGGTCACGACCGACGACAACGGCGACGTGAACTTCTCGGTCACGGTGCCAGCCGCCACCACCCCAGGCCAGATCATCACCGCCACCGCGACCGACCCCGAAGGCAACACCTCCGAGTTCTCCGGTCAATCGCCGCCGGTGGTGTTGGGCGTCATTGAAGTGGCCATCGACATCAAGCCAGACAGCTACCCCAACTCCATCAACCTCGGCGCCAACGGCACGGTCCCCGTGGCTGTCCTGGGCAGCGCGAGCTTCGACGCGTCGAGCGTGAATCCCACGACGGTGACGTTGGCGGGCGCGGTGGTGAAGCTCAAGGGTAAGGGCACGCCGATGGCCTCGTTGGAAGACGTAAACGGCGACGGGTTCCAGGATCTGGTGGTCCATGCCCTCACGTCCTGGCTGCAACTGGCCGCCACCGACACGCAGGCCATTCTGCGCGGCCAGACCAGAAACGGCACACCGATCCAAGGCATAGACACAGTGCAGATTGTTCCCCAATAGGTGCAACTAGCCCAAACGAGCCAATCACTTCAATAAAGCGATTACCATGAAAAAGATCATCCAGACAGTTCTGATCTCGGCCGTGTTTCTGAGCGCACATGGTTCCCGGGCATCAGAATTCATCGTCACCACCACCGTTGACAGCGGGCCTGGCTCGCTGCGGCAGGCGATCCTCGATGCCAACGGCAGTCCGGGCACCGACACGATTGCCTTCAATATCGGGGGCGCTGGGCCGCACACCATTCAGCCGCTGTCGCCGTTGCCGACGATCACCTACCCGGTGATCATCGACGGCTACACCCAGCCGGGTGCCAGCCCGAACACGCTGGCCCAAGGGAACAACGCCGTCTTGAAGATCGAACTCGATGGCAGTCTCTCTGGACCAACGGTGCATGGTTTATACGTCATCGCCGGGAACAGCGCCATTCGCGGCTTGGTAATCAACCGATTTTCGGCGGCCGGCATCTACCTGTACGTTGGAGACGACAACGTCATCCAGGGCAACTTCATCGGCACTGACACGAGCGGTACTGTCTCGCGGGGCAATGGCGGCGGTTGGGGGTCCGATGGTCCAGGTGTGTTGGCCGACGCTTCGTCGAGGAATCGCATAGGCGGTGCGCTTCCTGAGCATCGAAACCTCATCTCTGGGAACGGGGTCGGCGTGTACATCAACGATGCCGAACGAAATCTCGTTCAGGGCAACTACATTGGCACAGACAAGAGCGGTACTGCGGCCGTGCCAAACAGCGGTCGTGCCGGCGTGTTCCTGTTCTGCAACGCCGGCTGGGACTGGGGGGACGATTTGATCGGCGGAGCTGGCCCAGGGGAAGGCAATCTGATTTCGGGGAACGGAAGCGTTGGACTCTCTTTCAACTCTCGCAGGACGGTGGTGCAGGGCAATCTCATCGGCACCGATGTCACGGGAACGCGCAGCTTGCCCAACAGTTTTGGCGTGGACGCGGGGTCGGATGCCCTGATTGGCGGAACGGCACACGGGGCCGGCAATCTCATCTCAGGAAACATCTATGATGGCCTTGGGCTGGGAGGCACTGGAACCCGTGTCGAAGGGAACCTGATTGGCTCAGACCTCACCGGAACCTCGGCCCTGGGGAACGGACGGAACGGCATCCACTGCAACGGCGCAGAGCACACAATCGGCGGGGCGACACCAGGATGCCGCAACATTATCTCTGGGAACGCCGCATACGGTATTGAAATCGGTGGAGGTGGATCAACCGGGAACCGCGTGCAGGGGAACTTCATCGGCACGGACATAACGGGCACCGCTGCGTTGGGAAACAGTGAAGGCGTCTTCATCGGTTGGGATGGACAGAACCTCGTGGGCGGAATCGAGCCTGGATCTCGCAACGTCATTTCTGGGAACGGCATTGGCCTCGACTTGCGCTCCTCTGGAACCCTTGTGCGGGGCAACTTCATCGGCACTGACGTGACCGGGACCGTGGCATTGGGAAACGGCTGCGGCATTTACATGGCAGATGCGTCCGTAAGCAACACCATCGGTGGAACTGCGCCCGGAGCGGGCAACGTGATCTCTGGGAACGCGACCATTCCATGTGGTTGGTGCGGGGGCATCCTTCTTAACGGCCCAGGCGCGATAGGCAACCGGATACAGGGCAACCTCATTGGCACTGACGTGACAGGCATTCATCCTTTGGGGAACGGCAATTCGTCCGGCGTGAACATCAACGGGGGGCAAGACAATGTCATCGGCGGTCCAGAAAGCGGAGCGGGGAACGTCATCGCCGCGAATGGTGGAGGAATCTGGCTCGGCGGCGCGATCCGAACTCGCGTCCAGGGCAACCTCATCGGCACTGACCGGACGGGCACTCTGCCGATGGGCAACGGCGGTGGCCTTTTCATCGTGGGCGGGTCCGACAACACGGTCGGTGGCACTGAACTGGGTGCGGGCAATGTCATCGCTGCCAGTGTTGCGGACGGAAGCTGGCTGATGGGCAAGGGCGTCTTGGTTTGGGGTGGTGCAACCGCCAATCGAGTCCAAGGCAACTTCATCGGTACGGACTTCAGCGGAACGCTACCCTTAGGCAACGATGAGTCAGGCGTGTGGTTGATTGGTTTCAGCGGAGGAGCGTTCGGGAACGTGATCGGAGGGACTGAAAGCGGTGCTGGCAACATTATCGCCTTCAACGGGCGCGCTGGGGTGAGCTTGCGCGAGTGGGACCTTTCTCCCGCTCGGAATCCGATCCGAGGCAATTCCATTCATTCGAATGCCGGGCTGGGCATTGATTTGTACAAGATTGGTTCCGACTGCTGTGACGGCCCAACTCCAAACGACGAAGAGGACGTTGACGGCGGCTGCAACAACTTGCAGAACTTCCCTGTCCTCACGTCGGTTTCTGCCTCCGCAAGCACAACGACCATCGAAGGCACGCTCAACAGCACGCTCAGCACCGTCTTCACGCTGGACTTCTACGCCAACAGCGCCTGCGATCCCAGCAGCTATGGCGAGGGCGAACGCTACTTGGGCTCCGCGACAGTGACGACTGACGACAGCGGCAACTCCAGTTTCCGCGTCGTCCTGCCTGTGGGAGTCCCCGTGGGCTGGACCATCACCGCCACGGCCACTGATCCCGACGGCAACACTTCGGAGTTCTCCGCCTGCTCGGTGCCGACGGTCGATACCACCCCGCCAGTGATCACGACGCCAGCCAACATCGTCGCCGAAGCCACCAGTCCGGCGGGCGCGGTCGTCACCTTCAGCGTGTCGGCACAAGACGCGGTTTCCGGCGCCGTGGCGGTCACCTGTGTGCCGCCGTCGGGCAGCGTGTTTCCGCTCGGGACCACCACCGTGACGGTCAGCGCGACCGACGAGGCCGGCAACACCGCCACGGCCACGTTCACCGTGACAGTGAGGGACACGATGGCCCCTATAATCCAGTGCCCGTCAGACATCCTGGTGCCTTGTGCGGTTGATCTGTTGGTGCCCGTCAGCTTCGCCGCCAGCGCGACCGACGTGTGCGATCCC
>JACRJZ010000022.1 GCA_016219875.1 Verrucomicrobiota bacterium
ACGGCGTAGAAGCGATGCGCGTGAATGGCCCTCGGAGAGCCGGATGCGGGAAAACCGCCTGTCCGGTTCGATGAGGGGCGGAGCCAGACGGTCATTGGCCGCGTGCCTTTCAACCCGTCGGCTCCGCCTACTCTACTCAACGCTTCAACTCTTCGCCCTTCAACCCGAGGCCACTTCTCCTTGGCGCTGGCGGTGAAGCTTCTCGGCCATGCCGGTTTCCCCAGCCGGCCATTTGACACGCCCGCGCTTCCGCACTACTTGTTCGGGTCGTTTGAGACATGGACCGCGAGACACTCAACATTTGACGAAACCGAACTATGCCAATTCCTGTCGGCTCGAAAGCTCCCGACTTCACGCTTAAAACCAAGAACGCTTCCGGCGTGGCGGACATCAAACTCAGCAGCAACCTGGGCAAGAAGAACACCGTGCTGCTTTTCTTCCCATTGGCCTTCACCGGCACCTGCACCAAGGAGATGTGTGAGATCAGCGCCGGCTTCGGGCAATACACCACGCTCAATGCCGACGTGATCGGTGTCAGCGTGGACAGCCCGTTTGCGCAGGAAGCCTGGGCGCAGAAGGAGCGCATCACCATCCCGCTGGCCAGCGACCTGAACAAGAAGACCGCCGCGGATTACGGCGTGCTGCTGCCCGATCTGCTCGGCTTTGGCTCCACCGCCGCGCGCGCCGCGTTCGTGATCGACCGGAACGGCATCGTGCAATACAGCGAGCAGACGCCCACGCCCAAGGACCTGCCGAACTTTGAGGCCATCAAGGCCACGCTCGCGACACTGAAGTAGCTTTCACTCCGGCATCCCATCACCGAACAGGCGGAAGATCACTTCCGCCTGTTTCCTTTGGCGGGTCGGCGGCGCCTTCACACCCTCCCGCGGAAGTAAGCGATGGTCTTCTCCAAGCCCGCCGCCAGCGGCACCTTGGGTTCCCACTTTAGGAACTGCTGCGCGAGGGCGATGTCGGGGCGGCGCTGCTTCGGATCGTCTTGCGGCAGCGGTTTGAAGACGATGCGGCTCTTCGAGCCGGTGGCCCGGATGATCTCTTCCGCGAACTCCAGCACCGTCATCTCGTGCGGGTTGCCGATGTTGATCGGGCCGGGATGCGATCCCAGCATGAGGCGGTAGATGCCCTCGATCAGGTCGGAGCAGTAACAGAAGCTGCGCGTCTGGCGGCCTTTGCCAAAAACAGTGATGGGCTGGTGGCGCAGGGCCTGGCTGATGAAAGCCGGGACCACTCGCCCGTCGTTCATCCTCATGCGCGGGCCGTAGGTGTTGAAGATGCGCACGATCCTTGTCTCGACGCCGTGCTCACGCTGGTAGGCCACGGTCATGGCCTCGGCGAACCGCTTAGCTTCGTCGTAACAGCCGCGCGGGCCGATGGGGTTGACGTTGCCCCAGTAGTCCTCGGTCTGCGGATGCACCAGCGGGTCGCCGTAGATTTCCGAAGTCGATGCGATGAGAAACCGCGCGCCTTTGTATTTCGCCAGGCCGAGGGCCTTGTGCGTGCCGAGCGAGCCGACCTTGAGCGTTTGAATCGGGAGTTCCAGGTAGTCGATCGGGCTGGCCGGCGAGGCGAAGTGCCAGACGTAGTCCACCGGCCCGGCGATGAACAAGAACTCCGTCACGTCCTGCTTGATGAACTTGAAGTCCGGATGGCCGCCGAGGTGGACGATGTTCTCGACGCTCCCCGTGACGAGATTGTCGATGGCAATGACCTTGTGGCCGCGCGCGATGAGCAGATCCACGAGGTGCGAGCCGAGAAAGCCCGCGCCGCCGGTGACGACGGAGATGGGCTGGGTGGAGCGGGCCTTGCGGATCGAGACACGAGATTTCGTTGGTTGGGGAGGCATGGCTCTGGGAGTTCGGGTTCTGGAAATCTGCAATCCGCAATCTGCAATCCGCAATTCGGAATTCACTTGGCTCCTTTGCCCAGCAGGACCACGGGGATGGTCTTGATCAGGATCCACAGATCGAGCCAGAGGGACCAGTTGTCGATGTACTCGAGATCCATGCGGACCCAGTCGTCGAAGCTGCGCACATCGTTGCGGCCGCTGACCTGCCAAAGGCAGGTCAGGCCGGGCTTGACGCTCAGGCGGCGGCGGTGGGCCAGGTCGTTGAAGCGACGGACTTCATCGACGGGCAGCGGGCGCGGCCCGACCAGGCTCATGTCGCCCTTGAGGACATTGAGCAACTGCGGGAATTCGTCCACGCTGAACTTGCGCAGGAGGCGTCCGATCGGCGTGATGCGCGGATCGTTGGTCATCTTGAAGACTGGCCCCGACATCTCGTTGAAGACGGCCAACTCGTGTTTGCGCTGTTCGGCGTCCGTGGTCATGGTGCGGAACTTGAGCATGGTGAAAGGCTGGCCGTTGATGCCGCAACGCTGTTGGCGAAAGAGGATCGGTCCCGGCGACGTCAGCTTGATCAACACCGCCGAGAGCGCCAACAACGGCGACGACCCCAGCAGCAGCGCCGCGGCGCCGAACAGGTCCATCACGTCCTTCAAGACGCGCTGCATGGACGCCTCCGGCGCGGTGCGGAAGACCAGCACCGGCCGCCCGTGGAACTCGTCGAAGCTTTTCTTCGAGATGCGGGTCTTGAAAAAGTCCGCCACCACCCAGGCTTCCACGCCTTCGAGTTCGCAAACCTGCACGACCTTCTCGATCTCCCCCAGTTTGCTGTGCTCGCCCTGGACAATGATGCCGTTGGCCGAATGCTGATGCAGCAGGTCCACCAGGGCCTCGGCAGGCTGCGTGGTCAAATCGAGTTCGGCGACCGCGTCGATGCCTTCCTCCGGATGGGCGGCCAGTTCGCGGCGGCTGTGCTCGATCTCTTGGCGGTCGCCCACGAGGATGTACTTCCGCCGAAACTGGGCCTGGCCGAGCCGGCTGCGGAGCACATGCCGCATCAGCTCCTCATGCCCGAACATCACGATGAAGGCCGTGAACCCGAACAGGATGATCACCGCGCGGGCCAGGGCCAGCTTCAGGGGGAACATCACGATGATGATGCCCACCGTGGCCATGGTGCAGCTCTTGAGCAGAATCCAGAGCGTATCCCGCCGCCGTGGGAACAGGGGGCGGCGATAGAAACCTTGGGATTCCAGAATGAGCGGCGCGGCCGGAAAGATGACAAACCAAAGCCAGATGAACTCGTCCCACGGCTCGATGGTGCGCTCGAGGTGAAGCAAGTCGTGGAGCACCCCGGCCCGGAGGTAATGCGCCAGCCACAAGGCCAGGCAAAAGATCCCGCCGTCTTTCAATTGATTGACTTGAATCCGCAGTTGCCGGTGTTGACCCAACATACAAATGACCAAAAGCTGAGCGCGGCGGCAGTAATACCGCCGCCGTTTCCTCCGCGCAATCAATTTAGCCCGTGCCCGGCGCCGGGCGTGCTCCCGACTTACCCGGCGCGTTCTGACAGAGGACTGGACGCGGCCCGGCGCTTCTCGTACCTTCCCGCCCATGTCGAAAGCGGCCAAACCCGCGGCCAACGCCGCGGAGGAAATGCCTTTTGAAGAGGCAATGAAGAAGCTCGAAACCATCGTGGAAGCGATGGAGGCGGGTGATCTGCCGTTGGAGACGATGCTCGCGCGTTACGAAGAGGGCGTGAAGCTGGCCCGGCATTGCCAGGCCCGGTTGGAGGAGGCGGAGGTGAAGATCCAGCAGTTGGAGCGCAACGCGGCGGGCGAGTTGGCGCTCAAACCGCTCGACCCCGCCGGCGCCGTGGAATAAACCTATGAGCCGATTTCTGGAAATGGTGGACCATCCTTCGCACGTGAAGAAGCTCACGCTGGAGCAGCTCCAGCAACTGGCGGAGGAGATCCGCCACGAACTCATCATCAAGCTCGCCAAATACGGCGGCCATCTGGGGCCGAACCTCGGCGTGGTGGAACTCACCCTGGCGCTCCACCGCGTCTTCTCCACGCCCAAGGACAAGTTCGTCTGGGACGTGAGCCACCAAACCTACGTCCACAAGCTGCTCACGGGACGCAAGAACCGGTTCCACACCATCCGCACCACCGGCGGCCTGAACGGCTTCGCCCTCCGCACCGAGAGCGAGCACGATTGCTACGGCGCGGGCCACGCGGGCACCGCGCTCTCCGCCGCCCTGGGCATGGCCGCCGCGCGCGACCGGCTGGGCACCGACGAGAACGTGGTCTGCGTCTTCGGCGACGCCGCGTTGACGAATGGCATTTCGTTCGAGGCGCTGAATAACATCGGGCACACCACGAAGAGGTTCATCGGCATCCTCAACGACAACGAGTGGAGCATCGCCAAGAACGTCGGCGCCATCGCCAGTTACCTGAACAAGCTCATCACCAGCCCGCGCTATAACCAGCTCCAGCGCGACTTCCGTTATTGGCTCAACAAAATGCCCAAAGGCCAGCTCGCCCTCATGGTCGGCCACAAGGCGGAAGAGGCCCTCAAAGGCGTGGTCAGCGAAGCGGCCCTCCAGCCTTCGCCTTCCGAACTCGGCGAGGAAGGCGACGCCGACGGCCGCGGCGGCTACGGCAGCAGCCTCATTTTCGAGGAGATGGGCATCCGCTACCTTGGCCCCATCGACGGCCACAACTTACCGCTGTTGATCAAGACGATGGAGTTTGCCAAGACCTGCGATGGCCCGATCGTCATCCATGTGCTGACGAAGAAGGGCAAAGGCTACGACGCGGCGCTGAAGCATCCGGAGAAGTTCCACGGCACCGGCCCGTATGACGTGGCCACCGGCAACTCGCCCGAGACCAAACCCGGCACGCCGCCGAGCTACCAGGAAATCTTTGGCCAGACGATGGTGAAGCTCTGCAAGCGCGACAACCGGATCGTTGGCATCACCGCCGCCATGCCCAGCGGCACGGGGCTGAAGATTCTGGAGAAGGCCATGCCGGAGCGCTACTACGACGTCGGCATCGCGGAGGAGCACGCGGTCATCTTCGCCGCCGGCATGGCCACGATGGGCCTGCATCCGGTGGTGGCGATCTATTCCACCTTCATGCAGCGGGCCTACGATTGCGTTATCCACGATCTCGCGCTGCAGGACTTGCCGGTGATTCTGTGCATGGACCGCGCCGGACTGTCCGCCAACGACGGCCCCACGCACCACGGCTTGTTCGACATCGCGTTCCTGCGCTGCGTGCCGAACCTGATTGGCATGGCGCCGAAGGACGAAGACGAGTTCGCCGACATGATGTTCACGGCCACGCACGAGAAACATCCCGTGGCCATCCGCTATCCGCGCGGCACCGCCGAAGGCGTGCCGATGAAAGACCAGCCCCGCCTGCTTGAGATTGGCCGGGCGGAGGTGGTCCTGAATTTCGGCCGCCGGCCGGGACGCAAGGTGGCGATCTTCTCGCTGGGCCCGCTGCTCTCCATCGCGCGCAAGGCCGCCGCACAACTCGCGGAGGACGGCTGCGACTGCGCGATCATCAACGCCCGCTTCACCAAACCGCTGGATGCGGACACGACAGCCTTGTTTGGCCGCGCGGCGGACGTGGTCGTCACGCTGGAAGACCACGTCTTGCCAGGTGGCTACGGCAGCGCGGTGCTGGAGTTGTTCAATGACCAGCGCATCGCCACGCCCGTCGTGCAAATCGGCTGGCCCGACCAGTTCATCGAACACGCCACCACGGTGGATTACCTGCGCGAGCGGTACGGCCTGACGGCGGCCAACGTGGTCGCAAAGGTCAAGGAGCGGCTGGCCCTTTCCACGGCGGCCGCGACCATCGCCCTTCCACCCCAGTTGGCAGTGGCTGCTCGGTAGTCAGCCGTGGCCCGCCCGGTGAGGGCACCGGGCCTACAGGGTCGTGCGAAAGCAGTAAGCCGGGTCCCCAGACCCGGCGAGGCGGGACCAGCGTTGTTCCACGCGGCCTCAACTCCAAAGCATGGGATCAGGAGTCCTGAGCCTCCGAAGGACCGCAAGATGTTGCGTTCACCTGTGGGACTGCCGAAAAACCAGACCATCGTCTGCCAAGGCAACTCCTTCACGGCTGGCGCGGCCGGCGCTTGGCCAGGGCGAAGAGGGCCAGACCGAGGCCGCCCAGAGCCAGCACGCCGGGTTCCGGCACGGGTTCGGTGACCAATTCGACAAGGTAGGGAACGTGCGAGCCATCCCACGCCCCCGTGTAATCGTCATTTCGCATAATGAGTCTGTACGTGCCAGTGGGGAGCGGACCCTGTCCATGCTTCTGGACTAGGTCAATTCCAGGCGGAACATCTCTCCACACGGGCCACTCGCTGAAGGACCCAGCCAAGTAAATATTCGCTGGCCGCTCGGTACTGAATCTCAAGCTCACAAGTTGCCAACCGATCCCGACTTGGAACTGGCCATGGTCCTCAAGTGCCAAGTACCCGTAGGGTGCCGCCCACAGATCGACCGTGCCGTGAATCACGTTGGTTCCCGCGGACAGCACACCTAAGAGCGTGACGCTATCACTGCTGTTCCCCAACGAGCCATTAACCGCCTCATCCCACAGAACGGTTCCCTGCGCCTCCGCATTCAGTGCCCAGCCCGTCAACATCAGGTAGGTGATCAGCGTTTTCATCTTTAGTTTGGCTCCTGCCAATAGCTTGGGTGGACGTGGTGAATCAGCTTTCGAACCGCCGTCCGCTCGCAACCCGGCGAGGACGCCGCGACGATGTTCAGATCGAGCGCAGCGAAAGAGGAGCAAGTTGCGAGGACCGCCCACGGACCGTGCATTCTGATTTTCATAGCCGTTTCTTCAACAACCTGGGATTGCACTTACCCCAAAGGCCGCGGCCTGACAAGCCCGAAGGCCGCGCAAGCGCAAGCAGCCAGCGCGGCGGATGATGGCCAACCGCGCGGCCCAAACGTCCCATCCGCACGTCGTCGTCGGCCCTCAGTGCGTCAGGCGCGAGGCCATCGCATAGATAATCAGGACGAGCAGGACCACGCCCAGGCCGAAGAAGCCGTAGCCGAAGCTGCGCGCGATGCCTTTCCAGCGTTCCCATTCGTCCTTCACGCGGAAGTCGTTCAGGCGGCCGGTGGCGACGAGGCGGTCATACCAGCGTTTGCGTTCGTGGAGCATCTCCGACTTCGAAACGCGGCCGGAGAAGATGACGGTGTCCATCGGGAATTTCTCCAAGCGGAAATGCGTGTTGAAGAAGTGGACCGTGAAGATGAAGCCGGCGGCGAGCAACGCTTCGTCGGAATGGACGATGAGCGCAATGTTGATGGCCCAGCCCGGCATGAAACGGCTGAAAAACACCGGGAACCACATGACCAAGCCGGACAACCCGATGGCGAACACGCCCCAGAAGACGGCGAAGTAATCGAATTTCTCCCAGTAGGTCCAGCGGTCGAACTGCGGCTTTGGCCCTCTGCCGAAGAACCATTTGTTGTGGGCCACGAAGTCTTTCCAGTCCTGGACGGTGGGCACCATCGAGTCCGGGCCGAACAGGGCGGCCCAGAGGCGCTTTTTCAGGCTCTTGCCTGCGGCGGGATCGCTCAAGTAAGCGCGGTTCCTCCACAGGTTGCGGGCGAGGTTGGTCAGGTGCAGAACGAAGTAGAGGAAGGTGATGATGGCGCCGAAGTGGTGGAGCGAGCGCGCCACGCCCGTGCCGCCCATGAGATTGAAGAGCGCCTTGGCCCAGTCGGTGTAAAAGAACTTGAGCGGCATGCCGGTGACGACGAGCAGGAGGAAGCTCGACACCACGAGGAAATGCAGAAACCGGTCGAACGGCTGGAAGCGTGTAAACCACTCATCGCCCTGCTGGGTTTCGATCTTGGCTTCGCGGAATTTCTTCGAGTCATGCAGGTAAAGCCACGCCGAGCGGAGCAGCCACATGATGGTGTGCCCGCCAAAGAACGTGAACGTGCCGATGAGGAGCACGGTCATGAAAACGAAGACGGCGTGAAGCTGCGGGTAGTTCTTCCGGTCAAGCGGATTGGCGTGCGGGACGTACTTGGCGAAGCTGGCCGTGGCGTTCGGATGGCATTGCTGGCACGTCGCCACAATGTTGGTCTTGGCCAGGCGCGACTTGGGATCGTGGGTGGGCAGCACGTCGTGGTGGCCGTGGCAGTCGTAACAGGCGGCGACGTCGGAGGCGACGTTGGGCTTGCCCAGGGCCATGGCCTTGCCGTGGTAGGTGTCGCGGTAGTGGGTGAGGCGGTCTTCGTGGCAGCGACCGCAGCGCTGGTCGCTGAGTTGCTTGAAGTGGCCGTTGACGGGCGGTTCGATTTCGTGGGCACTGTGGCAGTCGGTGCAGACGGGGCCTTTGCCTTCGCCCTGGGCCAGGAGTTTGCCGTGGACGCTTTGGTTGTAGATTTCCTCGACCTTGACGTGGCACTTGCCGCAGGTCTTGGCCACGTTGGCGTGGTTGATCGGCGAACTGCGATCGACGCTGCGCTTGATGTCGTGGACGCCGTGGCAATCGTTGCAGCTCGGCGCGACGATCAGGCCCATCTTGAGCAGGGCGCGTCCGTGGATGCTGTCGAGGTATTGGGAGGCGACCTGCGGATACTTCATCTTGTACTCGGCGGTCACGTTGGCGTTGGTGTGGCAGCGCGAGCAGGTCTGCGGAAGGTTCATCTTGAAGACCGGCGAGTCGGCGTGCTTGGCCGCAACGATGGCGTGGTGGCCGTGGCAGTCCTTGCAGGCGGCAGCCGCGGACGCCCCGAGCTTGCGGCTCACACCATGAATGCTGGTGGCGTAATCGTTGGCCGCGTTAGTGTGGCAGGCGGAGCAACTGACCGGCTTGGCCGCAACTTCGTCATCCGGATGCTTCTGGGAGATGTCCGCGTGGCAACTGCGGCAGAGGTTGGTGCGGTGCATCGAGTTCGTGAACCGTCCCAGCTCCACGAAGAGCGAGATGGGCACGCCGTTGTTGGTTTTGAAGAGGCTCTTGTCGTTGTGGCAATCCATGCAGTCCTCTTTGCTCGCGGCCGCCGCGAGCCGCAGCGCCGCCAGGGCCAGAAGGACAACGAAGGAAAGAACGAGGGTTCGGGGAGCGCGTCGGGTTGGGTGCATGAGGATGATTCTGAGTTCTGCGGCCGGGTCTGGGTTTACATGCCACCGCTGTGGCACTCGTGGCATTGGGGATTGGGGTCCAGTTCGTCGCCGGGATGCGCGAACTTGAAGCCGGTGGCGTTCATCTTCTCCAGGTCCTTGCCGGCGCCCTGGGCCATGATGACGTGGCAGGCGTTGCAGTCGCTGGCCTTGATGCTTTGCTTGCCGTCAGCGGTCTTGTGCAGGCCGTCGTGACAGCGGAAGCAGCCGGGCCAGTGCATGTGGCCGATATTGTTGGGATAGACCTTCCAGTTGACGTTCATCTCCGGGAAGAAGTTCTTTTTGTAGATGAGTTGGACGGCTTCGATCACGCGCGGGAGGCGGGCGTCGCCGGGGTACTTGGCGGCGAGGGTGGTGGCGATCTTCTGGAGCGCCTCGGTTTCACCCTTGTAGGTCTGGGTCAGGACCCAGAGGGCATTGGACTTGATGGAGGGGATGGACCGGTCGATCTGTCCCAGTTGGATGGCGAGGTTCACCGCGGTGTTGGGCGCATGGTACACGTGCGCCGGGCGGTTGTGGCAGTCCATGCAGTCCATGGTCCGAAGCTCGTACCTGCTGGGATCGTTGGTAAACTTGGCCATCCGAAACTCCGTGACCACGCCTTGCGCGTCAATCGACCGCACCCAGGGAATCTTCTGGCGGGTTTCGTCGGCGACCCAGCGCCCGTCTTTTTCGAGCTTCGCCGAGACGTACTGGATCTTGTGGCCGACGTTCATGTGCCAGTGAATGCCTTCCACCGGGCCGTGCGTGGGATCGCTGCCGCCCACTTTCATGAGCAACCGGACGGTGAACGGCGTGTTCGTCTCGTCGTTGAGGTAGTAGGAGTAAAGGCGGTCGAGGTTGCCGACGAACTTCTTCGGCCAGTGGCACTGCTCGCAGGTTTCCTGGGCGGGGCGCAGGTTCTTGATCGGCGTCGGGATGGGCCGCGGGTACTTGTTGGCCATGGTGGCATAGACCTGGTAGGCGCCGGAGAGCTTCGAGCGCACGTACCAGCCCGCCCCGGCCCCGATGTGGCATTCGGCGCACGTCACCCGCGCGTGCGGCCCGTTGGTGTAGGCGACAAACTCGGGCGTCATCACGCCGTGACAAGCCTGGCCGCAGAACGTGACAGACTCAGTGAAGTGATACGTCTGGTAGCTGCCCATCGCCGCCAGCAACAGAAACACCACGGTGCCTCCCAAGAAGAAGCCCATCATGCGCCGGTCGCGCGGGCGGTGCAGGTCAATCTGGAGCCGCGGCGCGGCGCCGGCGTCCTTGATGAATCGGCGCTGGCGCAGCAGCAGCCCGATCGCGGTCAGGGCCAGACCCGTGACGAGGAACATCGGCGCCACCAGGTAAGTCAGGATGCCGATGTAGGGATTGGCCGAGTGCGCCAGGGTGTCGATCAGGAACAGCAGGAGGAAGGAGAACACGCTCGCCACCACAATGGTCAGCCCGGCGAGACTCGTCCAGTTGCGAAACAAAGACAGACGGGACTGGGGCGTCTGGTCCGATGGAGACGGATGCTCGTTCATACGCCGATGAACATGTTGGTTTTTCGCGTCGCTGACAAGGCCGGTGTTGGGCCACCAGGCTCCGATGGTCCCGGGCTTCCCGAGGCGAAGCCGCCGCATCCCGCGGCCGCCGTCCGGCGAGGTCGTTCGGGAACATGGCACACCGTTTGTCCAAGACAGCAGCCTGGCTGTCCGCGCATTGATGACATCTGCATCATGAGTTGTGGCGCCAGAGTGAGGGGGCTTCGCGGGAGGACTCTCACCACCGGTTGGCCTTTTGTTTACATCCGTTGGCCTCGCTCTCCCGGGCGACGCGGCCCAACGTCCCCCCGCCACACGTGCCGGGAACGGCGGAGCCAGCCTGGGCGCTGGGTCCTCTCCCACCGTGCGATTGAAGATCCCCGGCTAGCCATTCGGCGCGGCGGATTTCGCCGTGAAGTCTTCGTGCGGTGTGGCCGGAAGCCTCTCGGAAAGGAAAAGTTTCACCAGCGCCACGAGGGTGACGAAAGGCAGACTGAACAGGATTGCCCCCATGAACCAGCCCTCCATTCCGGCGAACTCCATCTTGTAGCTCATCACGCCGCGCAGGCTCTTGGAGAAGAACTGCCCGCCAATGACCACGTTCCAGCGCATCGCCAGCACGCCGATCAGGATCAGCACCGAGCTGACGAAATACATCCGCCGCCGCAGCCACTCCGGCATCCGGCCGCCCACCAATTGCAGCAGGCCGAGCAGGATCAACGGCACCAGCGTGCCGAAGAGCGTCTGGCCCAGGCTCAAGGTGTAGAAGAGTTTCTCGCGGGCCATGTACTGGAGCACCGCGAAGCCTTCCTCGGCGGAGTAGATGCGGTGGACCCAGTCCAGCGCCTCAATCGCAGCGTCCACCACCAGCGCGTAGAACAGGAACATGCCCATCGTGTCCAGGCACTTCATCCCGACCGGCTTCTGGCGGACCCACATCAAGACCATGTAGTTGAAGACGCACAGAGCGATCCCGGACACCATCGCCGACATGATGAAGATGATCGGCATGAGCACATTGCCCCACCAGGGATTGGCTTTGACCGAGCCGAAAATGAAGCCCACGTAGCCGTGCAGCAGAAACGCCGACGGGATGCCGACCACCGAGAGGACGTAGCCGATCCGGACGTCCAGCTTGACCGCCGGCTCCGAAACATCCGTCACGCCCACCGCGAACAACCGGTAAAGCAACCCTTTGAAGCCGGGCGTGATCTTGCCCCATTCCACCAGGTCGCGCCGGTAGTCAAACCACAATTCCAGCAGCAGCACCGCCATCAGATACCACGCATAGACAAAGCCGAAGATGGCCATCGGCGACGTCAGATGCGGCGTCATCATCACTTGGTAGCACCGTTCGGGGTGTCCCAGGTGGAGCAGCAGCGGCAGCGGCGCGCAGAGGAGGAACGAAAACGCCGTCAGCAGCGACAGGCGGTACACAGGCTCCAGGGCTTGCACTTTGAACACGCGCACCAGCGAGGCCATGATGAAGGCGCCCGCCACCAGGCCGGTGATGTAGGGATACAGCACAATCAGCACGCTCCACAGCGGCTGATGGGTGGCTTCGTTGGGATAGACGTAGCCCTCGAAGTGCGGCATCACCTCCACGACCATGTTCGTCACGTCGTTCGTCATGTTACCGGACCTCCTTGTCGATGCCCGCGTAGAGCACCCGGGGTTCCGTGCCCAAATGCGGTTTGAGCGCCTGGACCCGGTTGTTTTGGTAGAACTGACGGATCGGAGCGTCCGGGCCGGCCGTTTTTAGATCGCCGAAGATGCGGGCCTGAGTCGGGCAGACCTCCACGCACGACGGGAGCAGGCCGCGCGTAATGCGATGATAGCAGAGCGTGCATTTCTCCGCGGTGTGGGTCGTGGGGTTCATGAAGCGGCAGCCGTAAGGGCACGCTTGGATGCAAAAGCCACAGCCGATGCAGTAAGACGGATCGATCAGCACCGCGCCGTCCGGCGCGTCGAACGTCGCGCCTACTGGGCAGACCTGCACGCAGGGGGAGTGTTCACACAGATTGCAGAGCTTCGGCACGAAGAATGAATGCTGGATTTCCTCCTTCGGGACGGACGGAACTGGAAAGCCCCGCATCCCGCCATTCGGACAATCCACCAGCGTCTCGCCGCGCAACTCGCCCGATCCCGGCTTGGGCTTGGTGATGAGGTAACGCTCAATCCAGGTCCGGTAAAACGGCCCTTCCGGCACGCGGTTCTCCTTCTTGCAGGCCTCCGCACACAGCCCGCACCCGATGCAGCGGTTGGCGTCGATGGCCATGACCCACTTGTGCTGGGCTGGGTCATAGCCCTTGGGCGCGCCCGCGGTGACGAAGACTTTCTGGACCGCCGCCTTGACGCTCCGCGCGGCCGAGAGGCTCAACAGGCCGGCGATGGCCCCGGTGATGTTTCCAAGGACGCTGCGCCTGGTAAATCGTTCTCTCAAGGGAGCTTCTTTCAGAACCGTAGCCGCCGACGTGAGGAAGCTCTGTTTCCAGAGGAGTTTGAGCCTCCTCACGTCGGCGGCTACGGAGTTTTGAAATCGTCTCATGGGACCTCCGACGGTTGGTGGGGGACGTGGCACTCGGTGCATTTTTGTCCCGGGTAATGGCTCTTGGTGTTGATTTGCTTGTGCCACTTGGGGCGCGACGGATTGGCCTCGTGGCACCGGGTACAATGGCTGTAGTGCAGCACGCCCATGTTGACGTCCGGATTGTCCGCGTGGGCTTGCCCGGCCCCGTGGCAGCCTTCGCAGGAGAGCGTCTTGTGTTCCGCCTTGGCGAGTTGCTTCACGATCTCGGAGTGGCATTCGTCACAGGCCTTCTTGCCCGCGAAGACCGGCGGGAGGGCCGCCAATTCCTGCAAGGCGTCGCCGCGGTACCAACCGTAGGTCCCGAACGAACGGGGCGTCAGGAAGTGGCGGGCGACCAGATAGGATCCCACGATGCCCACCGTGAGCAGCACCAACCGGAGGACTTGGGGCGGCAGGTTGAATCGTCGCATAGGCGGTCCCGTCACGTTTGAGCGCACGCTGTCACATCTCTAGTGCTTATCCGGCCATAAGCTAGGTTGCATCAGCGGACGGCGCTTGCCGTCGCTTGGCGTTTCCTTGCCCTTTTTTGCCTGACCCAGCGGGTCGCGGCGGGACGAAACCGTCGCCTGCCAAGCCCTCACCCTGACCCTCTCCCGTCCAACGGGAGAGGGAACACGTCGCACGCGGTCGTCGTGAACCAACGCCTCCTGTGTCAAGACGCCGAATCAACTCCTCCCTTTCCCATCGGATGGGAGAGGGCTGGGGTGAGGGAGGACGCGAGAAACTCCAGCACGAGAGATTCTGCAATCGGCGCTCAGATTTCCGATTCCGCTTCAACCCGAACTCCGAAGTGGGCACCACGAAACACACGAAACACACGAAAGGAGAACCGGAACCGTCATGCTGGCCCTGCCCAAGAGTCGCGCGATGGAAAAAGATGAAATGGGGCCAGCCTTTTCGTGTGTTTCGTGGTGATTCAAAATCGGGGTTCAGGTTGAACCGCGTCAACGTGGAACTTCAAACTTCGATTCGTCGCGGCTCAAGGGAGCTTTCAACCCGAAATCCGAAGTGGGCCCAGCGCCCGGAGTGCGGCCGTCCCCGGCCGCAGGAGCTTTCACCGACTCAAGGCGCGAGAACTTCTTCACCCCGCTTCCTGTTGCAGGTGGCTGTGGCCGAAGACGGCCACTCTCCTCACCCGCTCCGAAATCGGAATTCGGGTTCAAACAGGCACTCACTGGTTCGACGCGGAAATCGTGTCGGACCCGCTGCGGTCCGGGACGGGCCGCGGTCCAC
This sequence comes from Verrucomicrobiota bacterium, assembly GCA_016219875.1. Classification (GTDB taxonomy): domain Bacteria; phylum Verrucomicrobiota; class Verrucomicrobiia; order Limisphaerales; family JACRJZ01; genus JACRJZ01. Next base: position 14,371 of record JACRJZ010000022.1, read on the forward strand.
CGGTGAGGGGGAGGCGGGACAAGGCTTGATGAGCGCGGCTCGATGTGGTAGGCAGGCGGCCATTGCCTCCCCAGCAGGAGCAGCTATGAATGTGACAAAACATGGGTTGGTGCGCTACGGCCTGGCGGTCGTGGCCTTGTTGGCCGCCGTCCTGGTGCGCGCGGCGCTGGGACCGGTCATCGGCCCCAGTTGAAAGGAGCAACCTGATGCCCATCCCTGAACCGGCCCTGAATCCGTCCAACGAACCCCCGGCCCGACCGGAGGCGCCCTTTCGGTCACCTTTGCGCAGCTTCGTTATTTTGAGCCTCTCGCTCTTTGCGTCAGAGTTCGTGGTCATGTTTTTCCTGTTGCCGCTCGTGCCGGAACCCTGGTCGTGGGTCCACGAAGTGGCGGATCCGGTGCTGATGCTGGTGCTGGCGTACCCTGCTCTGTATTTCGCGGTGCTCCGTCCGTTGCACCATCACATTCGGGAGCGGCAACGGGCGGAAGAGGACCTGCGCCGGCACCGCGAGCACCTTGAAGAAACGGTGGCGCACCGCACCGCCGAACTCCAGGCCAGCAATCAACAACTGCAACAGACGATCGCCGAGCACCAGCGCGCGGAATCGGCCCTGCGCGCGAGCGAGGAGGCGCTCCGGGAAGCCAAAGACCTGCTGGAGGTCCGCGTCCGCGAACGGACGGCGGAATTGCACCGGAGCATGGACCTGGTGCAAACCGAGCGGCGGCGCTTCAAGGACGTGCTGGACCAATTGCCGGCCTACCTGATCCTGCTCTCCCCGGATTATCACGTGTCCCTGGCCAACCGCTTCTTCGAGGAACGCTTCGGCCAGTCCCAGGGCCGGCGCTGCTACGAGTATCTGTTCCACCGCACCGAGCCGTGCGAGAACTGCGAGACGTTCAAGGTGCTCCAGACCCGCGCCCCGCACCATTGGTACTGGACCGGCCCGGATGGCCGTGACTACGACATCTACGATTTTCCCTTCACCGACGCGGACGGCTCGCCGCTGATCATGGAGGTGGGCCTCGACATCACCGAGCGCAAGCAAGCGGAAGCGGAACTGGCGAAGCACCGCGAGCACCTGGAGGACTTGGTCCAGCAACGCACCGCCCAACTGGAAGCGGCCAACGCGCAACTCCACGGAGAAATCGGCGAGCGCAAGCAGGCGGAAGCGGAGGTCCGGCGGCGCGCGGAGGAGTTGCGCGTCAGCAACGAGGAACTGGGCCGCTTCAACCGCGTCATGGTCGGCCGCGAACTGCGCATGATCGAGCTGAAGAAGCAAGTCAACGAACTCTGCGCCCAACTCGGCCAGCCGCGGCGCTATCCGCTCGAGTTCACCAAAGAACAATCGAAGTGAGGAGGCTCACTTGAGAATCCGAAAGCCGAAAGCCGATTTTGAATGACCACGAAAGACTTGGATGACCACGAAATACACGAAATACACGAAAACAGAAGTGGAACCGCCGAGCTGGCCTGGGACAGAAGTCGCGCAGGGAGAAAGGATGAAGCCGGGCCGGCCTTTTCGTGTATTTCGTGTATTTCGTGGTTCCTCTCTCCGATTTCAGGCTGTCCGCGCCCCTCTATGAAAACAAAACGAACCAGCTCACGGAAACCGCGGTCCCCGAAACCCGTGGCGGCTCCTTCCCCCGCCAGGAAGCCGGCGGCCGCTCCGCCGCGCGGTCCTTTGCGCATCGTCGGCCTCGGCTGCTCGGCAGGCGGCTTGGAGGCCTGCATCGAGTTCTTCACCGGCCTGCCGGCGAACACCGGGATGGCGTTCGTCGTCGTGTCGCATCTGGACCCGGACCACAAAGGCATCATGCCGGAGTTGCTGCAGCGGTACACCGCGATGCAGGTCTGCCAGGCCGAAGACGGGATGAAGCTGCGGCCCAACCGCGTCTATGTCATCCCGCCCAACCGCGACCTGTCCATCCTGCACGGTAAGCTCCAGTTGATGGAGCCTTCCGCGCCGCGCGGCCTGCGCACGCCCATTGATTTCTTCTTCAAACACCTCGCGCAAGACCAGCACGACCACAGCGTCGGCGTCATCCTCTCGGGCATGGGCACCGACGGCACGCAGGGCCTGAAAGTGATCAAAGAGGAATTGGGCCTGGTCATGGCGCAAGACCCCGCCTCGGCCAAGTATGACGCGATGCCCCACAGCGCGATCGGCACCGGCCTGGTGGACATCGTGGCGCCGGCCAAGGAACTGCCGGCCCGGCTGGTCCGGTTCGTCCGCCACACCACCACGCTGCCCCGCCTCGCGCCGGCGGAGGCGGAAATACCTTCCAGCGCGCTGCAAAAAATCTTCGTCCTGCTCCGCGCCCGGACCGGCGTGGACTTCTCCGGCTACAAACCGGCGACCATTTACCGCCGCGTCGAACGGCGCATGGGCATTCACCAGTTGCAGCCGCTGCCGCGCTACGTCCGGTACATGCAGGAGAACCCGCCCGAAGCGGACCTGCTCTTCCGCGAGCTGCTCATCGGCGTGACCAGTTTCTTCCGCGACCCGGCCGCGTTCGCCGTCCTCAAGGAGAAGGCCCTCCCGCGGCTGCTCCACCGCAAGGGGGCGGGCGGCCCGATTCGTGTCTGGGTGCCCGGCTGCTCCACCGGCGAGGAAGCCTATTCCGTCGCCATGGCCCTGACCGAATGTCTGGACCGATCTCCGCGCGAAGGCGAGTTCACCCTGCAGGTGTTTGCCACGGATCTGGACAAGGACGCCATCGAGAAGGCCCGCCAGGGCGCGTTCCCCGCCAGCCTGGCGGCCGACATGCCGGCGGAACGGCTGAAGCGCTTCTTCACCCGCACCGAACACGGCTACACGATCAAGAAGAGCCTCCGCGAGCGCGTGGTTTTCGCACCGCAGAACGTCCTCACCGATCCGCCGTTCACGAAGGTGGACCTGCTTTGCTGCCGCAACCTGCTCATCTACCTCAACCCCGAGTGGCAGAAGAAACTCCTCGCGCTGTTCCATTACGCGCTGAACCCCGGCGGCCTGCTCTTCCTCGGCTCGGCCGAAACCATCAGCGGCTTCAGCGACCTTTACGCGCCGCTCGACGGCCGGTGGAAGATTTTCGAGCGCAAGGAATCCCCGGCCGGCCTGCGGGAGATGGCGGGCATGCCCGGCCCCCATCCGCAGTCCGAGGCCCCGCCGCCCGCGCCCGAGCGGAAGGCGGCCCCGCCCGGTCCCGCCGTGGCGGACGTGGCGCAGCGCCTCTTGCTCGACACCTATGTGCCGCCCGCCGTGGTCATCACCCCCGAGGGCGACCTCGTCTATGTCGTCGGGCGGACCGGCAAATACCTGGAGCCGGCCTCCGGCAAGGTCAACTTGAACGTCTTCGCCATGGCCCGCGAGGGGTTGGCGCTGGAATTGGGGCTGGCGATTCGCAATGCGGTCCAGCGCCGGGACAGTGTCACGGTGAGAAATCTGCGGGTCAAAACCAACGGCGCCTGGCAGGTCATCAACCTCACGGTCAAACCGCTGGCCGGCGCGCCGGGGCCGGGCGGCTTGCTGCTGGTCGCCTTCGAGGATGCCGAGCCGGAGGAATCGCGCGGCAAGGGCGTGAGACCCGGGAAACCTTCCCTCCGCTCCCATGCCTCGGGCAAGGCGCTGGAAAAGGAATTGCACCAGACCAAGGCCCAGTTGCAGAGCACCATCGAGGAGACGCAGGCGACGCAGGAGGAACTCAAGGCGGCCAACGAGGAGATGCAGTCCAACAACGAGGAACTCCAGAGCACCAACGAAGAGCTGACCACCTCCAAGGAAGAGTTGCAGTCGCTCAACGAGGAGATGACCACGGTCAATTCCGAGTTGCAGACCAAGCTCGACGAACTGGCGCAGGTGAACGCCGACATGAAGAACCTGCTCAACGGCCTGGATGTGGCGACCATCTTTGCCGACAACGAGCTGCGCATCAAACGCTTCACCCCGCAGGCCACCCGCATCATCAACCTCATCCCCACCGACGTGAACCGGCCGCTGCGCGACCTGGTCACCAAGCTCAAATACGAGCATCTGGTGGACGACGCGAAGCAGGTGCTGTCCACGTTGGTCTTCAAGGCGGCGGAAGTTCAGACGGCCGACGGGCGCTGGCACCTGATGCGCATCCTGCCCTACCGCACCACCGACAACGTGATTGACGGCGTCGTGTTCACCTTCACCGACATCACGCCGCTCAAGCAGCTCGAGGCCTCGTTGCGCGAGACCCAGACCGCGTTGGAAGAGGCGCGGATGCTCTCCGAAAATATCTTCCACGCCATGCGCGATCCGCTGCTGGTGCTGGACGCCGAGTTGCGCATCGTGTCCGCCAACTGCGCGTTCTACGCGGCGTTCCGCGTGACGCCGAACCAGACCGAGCGCGAGTCGCTCTTCCAGGTGGGCAACCGCCAATGGGACGTGCCCGAGTTGAAGCGGCTGTTGCAGGAGGTCCTGCCGCGCCAGACCGAGCTGCGGGGTTTCCGGGTCGAGCACACCTTCCCGGGCCTGGGGCACAAGGTCATGCTCCTGAACGCCCGCCGGATCGAGCGCCCGGCCCCGCGCCCGCCGCTGATCCTGCTGGCCATCGAAGACATCACCAAAGAATGAGGAGCCAGGAAGTCAACCAGAGCCTCGCCGCCGCCGTAGCCGCCGTAGCAGCCGACGTCAGGAGGCTCCATTCAAGCGACGAACGACGGATGACGAATAACGAATTTAATCAGAGCCTCGTCACCTCGGCTGCTACCACCACCTCCGTAGCAGCCGACGTAAGGAGGCTCAAACTTCTTCCCCCTGATTTCCCGATGACCTTCACCCCGAAACAATGGAGCCTCCTCACGTCGGCTGCTACGTGATGCGCGATGAAACTCGCCGCCGCCCCATCTCTCCCGCACCCGGAAGCGTCGCTCAACCGCGCGTTCTACCTGCCGCGGCTGGATCGGTCGTTTTACCAAGGCGATGCCGTGGTGCATTGGACCCTGCCGATTGCGGAGCGCGGCACCGGTTGGCTCAACGACGCCTTCCACGCCCGCTTTCGCGAGTTGATGCTCCACACCGCCGCGCGCGAAGGACTCCTTTGCCCGGCTTACTGCCTCATGCCCGACCATCTCCACCTCCTCTGGATGGGCCTGCGCGCCGACACCGACGAGCGCAACGGCATGGCCTTTCTGCGCACCCACCTTGCGCCGGCGCTCGCGCCGCAGCAGTTCCAGCATCAGGCCCACGACCACGTCTTGCGCGACGAGGAACGCCAGCGGGGCGCGTTCGCCGCCACCTGTTTCTACGATCTGGACAATCCGCGCCGCGCCGGACTGGTGGGGCACCCGCGCGACTGGCCGTATCTGGGCGCCGTGATTCCGGGCTACCCCACGCTCCATCCGTTGGCGGAGGACTTCTGGGAGAAGTTTTGGAAGCTCTACGCGAAAGCCAAAAGCCCCGCCGCCGGCCACGTCAAACGCGGCGACGCACCGCGTAGCAGCCGACGTGAGGAGGCTCCATTCAAGAGACGAACGACGGATGAAGCATAACGAATTTAATCAGAGCCTCGTGACCTCGGCTGCTACGGGACTCACCTCGGCCACTCCAGCGACCTAACGCCATGAAACAACCGCCCCCTACCTCCCCGGACGCCCGCGCGCTGCGGCAGCAGGCCGAAGAAACCCTGCGCGAACGCCAATCGCCGCCCAAGCTGCC
>JACRJZ010000026.1 GCA_016219875.1 Verrucomicrobiota bacterium
ACGGGGTTATGGCAGGGTCCAAACCGCTGGGTGGCTGCCCCCCGCACTCGATTTCCCAAAACCCGCCGTTCCGCCCCAGTTTCGAGTTCCAGAAGCTCGCCCCCGACAGTCTCTCAACTATTGGTGAGAAATGCGGGCTAGCCTGAGTCAACTCGGACCCCGACAGGGCCAGACTTTGCTCTTGGGTTGGGGCGGGAGCCGTGATAGCGTCCGCGCATGGCCGATTCCGCAGAGGCGCGGCGCCGGTGGTTTGGGCTGTTTTTCCTGGCCTTGGCCGCGGGCATGTTGATCTGGGGGCAAACGGTGCTGAAGCCGTACCTCACCGGTTTCCTGTTCCTACTCTACTGGGCGCTCTGCTTCGTGCTGACCGGGCTGGCCATCATCACGGCTCTCCTCGACATGCGCGCCACGCGCCGGCGCATTCGGCGGGAACAGCGCGAGTTGATCGAACGCACCTGGCGCGACATTCACGACAAACCGGATGACTGGGACAAAATCAAGTAAGCGGAACATGAGGCGCGAAGTCCACCCTCGGCAACTCGGCGAGACGGGGACTCGGCGAAACGGCGACTCGGCGTCTCGCCGGAGGCGATTTCAAAACGCCGTAGCAGCCGACGTAAAGAGGCTCCAACTTCGATGGAACCAATGCTTCCTCGCACCGGCGGCTGCAGTTTTGAAAGCAGCTCTCCGTTTCTGCGTCTCGCCGCCTCGCCGTCTCTGCGCAACTCCGTTTTCCGTCTTTGGACTTTTGGCGGCGCTGATTCTGCTCAGCTGGTGCGTCTCCTGTCATAGCCCGCAGCCCACGCCGGTCACGGTCTTGCCGCAGGGCTTGTTGCCCAGCCAGGCGCAGGTGGCGGAAGTGCGCGGGTTCGGCGCGCGGGGGCGCAACCCCGGCGGCGCATGGCGGAAACTCCAGCTCAGCGACTGGCTGGCGATGGGCGCCACGGTGCAGACGCCGCCGACCACCGGCCTGACGTTGCGGTTGTACGAGGCGGGGCTCCTGGTGCATCTCAAGACCAACACCGTGGTCCGCCTGGAGCAACTCGCCTACCGCCGCGACGGGGCCGCGGTCACCACGTTCACCGTGCTGGACCTATCGCAAGGGGAAGTGGCCGTGGACGACTCGAACCTGACCCCCGGTTCCGAGTTTGAAATCCGCACTCCGCAGGGCACGACCCGCATTCCCCCGCGCGGGGCCAGATAGTTTGAACATCCGCCGCTGATTTTTCTTCCAACGAGACAGTGGGCCGCAGCCAGGCCATGAGTACCACCGCTCCAGTCCCGTCTGACGCCACGCTGTCCGAACGCCAGCGCGAGGCGCTCATCAGCCTCCTCGCCGACGAGGATCCCGCCGTGTATCAAACGGTGCGGGCCAAGCTGCTGGCGTTTGGCCCCGTGGCCGGCGACTGGCTGCGCCCGCACACGCTGTCCGGCGACCCGGCTTTGCGGCGGCGCGCCCTGGAGATCGTGCATCATCTTTCGCGCGAAGAGGCGGACGAACGGTTCTTTCGCTTCTGCCACCGGCGCGGGGACGACTTGGACTTCGAGGAAGGCGCCTGGCTGCTGGCCCAGACCCAGTATCCGGAGTTCAACATCGAGGCCTACCGCGCCTTGATCGACAGCTACGCCGCGGAACTGCGCGAGCACGTTCACGCCGCGTCGCACCCGGAAGCCACCCTGCTGACGATCAACCAATACCTCTTCCAGCGGCTTGGCTTCATGGGCAACGCCCGCAACTATTACGACCCGGACAACAGCTACCTCAACCGCGTCGTGGACCACCGCCTGGGCAATCCCATCAGCCTTTGCGCGGTGTACCTCATGGTCACGCGCCGGCTCGGCTTGCCGATCACCGGCATCGGACTGCCGGGGCACTTCCTCTGCCGCTACCAGTCGAGCACCTACGAGATGTACATCGACTGCTTTCACCTGGGCCGTTTGCTCACCAAGACTGACTGCATCCGCCATCTGGTGCAAAACCAGTGCAGCCTCCAGGACGGCCATCTCACGCCCATGACGCCGCGCCAGATGCTCCTGCGCATGTGCCGCAATCTTCACCAAATCTACCTGCACCACGAACTGAGCGAGGAGACGGCGCGGTTTGCGCGTTACCTGACGGCGCTGGGGAAGTGACGCGGCGGGCGGGTTTCAGGCTGGGTTCCTCGTTCCGTTGTCGGTGCCGGCAGCGGCAATCATCTGCGGCTGCCGGAGAGGGCAGTGTCCTGCTGCCCGTTGTATTTGGAAATGTCTGCTGCCCTCGCAGTCGCCCGCGCCGAGCGCCTCCTCTGGCATGGTCATCGCCTTCTAGAACGCAGGGAAATTGCTGGACCTGGGGTTGGACCCAGAAGAGCACACTTTTGAAAGTGTGCTCCTGTCGGGTTTGTCGCCTTCAACCACGGTTCGTGTGCGCCGTCGCCTGAGTCGTCGATCAAGCTCCCTGAAGAAAGTCTCCCCTCCGCAGCGCGGCGGAGCCGCAGCCAGCGCAGCGGCGCGGCGCGATCGCCGCGGCATGGGGCACCGGGACGGTTGCCGGGCGGCACAACGGGCGAGTCGTCCGCCCGACCATCGCAGGCGAAGTCGCCTGCGCCACGACGGCGGCCGTGGCGAAATGCACTCGATGAAACAATGGAACGCGGCCCAGCCTCCAGGCTTGTTTTGCGCAACGATCCTGCTCTAGGCTCCGGCCTCGTCGCGCTGGCAGCACCAGTTGGCGCCGCGGGATTGAATTTTATGAGCATTGGAATCGTTGGGTTGGGTTACGTCGGTCTTCCGTTGAGCCTGCAATTTGCCCAGTCGGGCGTGAGCGTGGTCGGCCTGGACATCGATCCGGCCAAAGTGAAGAAGCTCAACGCCGGGCGCAGTTACATCCAGCACATCGGCGACGCGGCCGTGCGGGCGGCGCGCGCCACAGGACGCTTCCGGGCCGCGGCGGATTTTCGCGAAGTCCGCAAGCTCGACGCCGTCATCATCTGCGTGCCCACGCCCCTGAACAAAAACCGCGAGCCGGACATCTCCTACATCTTGAACACCGGCCGCGCCGTCGCGCCCCACTTGCAGCGCGGCGCGCTCGTGGTGTTGGAATCGACGACCTACCCCGGCACCACCGACGAAGACTTGCGCGCGGTGCTGGAGGAAGGCTCGGGACTGAAGGCGGGCTGCGACTTCCACCTCGCCTTTTCGCCGGAACGCGAAGACCCCGGCAACCCGCAGAGCCGGGTCGGCGACATCCCGAAGCTGGTCGGCGGGCTGACGCCGGCGTGCTGCCAGCGGGCCTGCGCGCTCTACGGCCAGGCCATCCGCACGGTGATCCCGCTCTCCTCGTGCCGCGCGGCGGAAGCGGCCAAGCTGCTGGAGAACATCTTCCGCAGCGTGAACATCGCCCTCGTGAACGAACTCAAGCTGGTCTATGCCGCGATGGGCATTGACGTGTGGGAAGTCATCCACGCGGCGAAGACGAAGCCGTTTGGGTTCATGGCGTTTTATCCGGGGCCGGGCCTGGGCGGGCACTGCATCCCGATCGATCCGTTCTACCTGACCTGGAAGGCGCGCGAGTACGGCCAGAACACGCGCTTCATCGAACTGGCGGGCGAGATCAACACCGCCATGCCGGCGCACGTCGTCCACCGCACGGCCGACGCGCTCAACGCCCGGCGCAAAGCCATCAACGGTGCGCGCATCCTGATTCTCGGCCTGGCCTACAAGGCGAACGTCGATGACATGCGGGAGTCACCGGCGTTTCAACTGCTGGAATTGTTCGAGGCCCGCGGCGCGCGCGTGGCCTACCATGACCCGCTCGTCCCGGTGATCGGCCCCACCCGCGAGCACGCCCGCTGGAAGGGCGTCCGCTCCGTGAAGTGGGACGCCAAGACGATCCGCTCGTTCGACGCCGTGGTCATTTGCACGGCGCACGACGTGGTGAACTACGCGGAACTCGCGGCTTGGGCGGATTGCATCGTGGATTCACGCAACGCCATGGCCAAGGTGAAGACGAAGAAGGGTCAAGTCTGGAAAGCCTAGAAGCTGGACTACGGACCACGAGACTACAGACCACAGACCACAGGACAACGGGACCACACACAATGCGCGATTACACCAAGATTGAAGCGTGGAAAAAGGCGGATGATCTGACGGTGGCGGTTTACGAACGCACCCGGGCCTTTCCTCGCGAAGAGCTTTACGGGTTGACGAGCCAGTTGCGGCGGGCCGCTTACTCGGTCCCGGCCAACATCGTCGAGGGATCGTCGCGGGAGAGCAAGAAGGACTACCTGCACTTTCTCTACATCGCGCGCGGCTCTCTGTCTGAAGCCCAGTACTTCCTCCATCTGGCTCAGCGTCTCGGCTGCCTCGCAGGCGCCGAAGCCGAAACGATGATCGGACAAACCCGACGAGTCTTCGCCTGTCTTCACGGCCTGATTCAAGCGGTGGCGAAGGAGGTCGGCAACTCACCAAGATGTTCGCTTCCCTGACAAGTCTCCTGGCTCTGGCGACGCCTCGATGGTCAATAACGTCGTTGTCCGCGTAGTCCCATGCCTGTTCATCCAATCCTCTTCCACCCCGGCCTCCGTCCTCACGCAGTCCTGTGGTCCCGTGGTCTTTTCATCCCATGAAACTCGCCTGCATCGTCGGCGCCCGGCCCAACTTCATCAAGATCGCGCCGATCATGAAAGAACTGGCGCGGAAGCCGGACGCTTTTCAGCCGCTCCTCGTCCACACCGGCCAGCACTACGATGGGAAAATGTCCGATGTGTTTTTCCGCGACTTGGGGATTCCAACGCCGGACTTCAACCTGGGCGTCGGCTCCGGTTCGCCGGCGCAGCAGACCGGCGCCATCCTGGAGAGGTTTGACGACCTCTGCGTGAAGGAGAACTTCGACCGCGTGCTCGTGGTGGGCGACGTGACGTCCACCCTGGCCTGCGCCATCACTGCCGCCAAACGCTGGATCCCCGTGGACCACGTCGAAGCCGGCCTGCGTTCGTTCGACCGCACGATGCCGGAGGAGATCAACCGCGTCGCGACTGATTCGCTGGCGGACCACTGCTTCGTCACCGAACCGGCGGGCGTCCAGAACCTGCTCCGCGAAGGCCACGCGCCGGAGAAGATCAAGTTCGTCGGCAACGTCATGATCGACAGCCTGCGGACGCACGTGGCCAAGGCGCTGGCGCTGCGGACGTGGAACCAGTTCTCCGCGGCCCAGGGCGCCTACGCGCTGGTCACGCTCCATCGCCCCTCGAACGTCGATGACCCCGCCAAGCTGCGCGCCTTGGTCGCCGGCCTGGAGCGACTGTCGGCTCGGCTGCCGATGATCTTCCCGGTGCATCCACGCACGCGCAAAAACCTGGACGTGGTGGGCGGGCGGCTGACGCTCTGCGAGCCGCTGGGCTATCTGGAATTCCTCGGCCTCATGGCCGGCGCGAAACTGGTCATCACCGACTCCGGCGGCATTCAAGAAGAGACCACGGCCCTGGGCATTCCCTGCCTCACCATGCGCCTCAACACGGAACGTCCCGTCACGGTGGACGTGGGCACGAACACTCTCGTGGGCGAGGACCTGACAAAACTTGAAGAACAGGTCGCCGCCATCCTGGGCGGACACTACAAGCCAGGCCGAATCCCTGAACTGTGGGACGGCCAAACGGCCCGGCGAATCGTGGAGTTCCTCGCCGCGCTCTGAGCGGCGGCCACTCCGCGGCGCCTCTTGATCCTGCCGCCGGATCGCGGACGGTCCCCGTCCGCAGCAGCCACGAAGAAACCGGCCCACTCGCTGACGAGGAAATCGTGTCGGATCCGCTGCGGCCCGGGACGAGCCGCAATCCGCCGGTGGGGGGGCCGAGATGCGCCCGCCACTCCGCCACCGCTCCGGGGCGCGCCACTGCCGCCTTGACTTGGCGCCGGAAAGGAGTAGAACCGCAGCCATGAACTCCAAGGAAAGCCATTTCGTTTCATGGTGTATTGCGTCAACGGGAACTCCGTCTGCCCGCGTCAGCGTTGACCGAGCACCGGCGAAATGGAAAGGCCCGGCGTTGGGGAACGCGGGCCTGGCGCTGGCTGTTGCGCTGGTCGCGATGATGGGCTTGCCTGGCCCGCGCACCGCCTTTGCCTCCGGCGTAGTCACGAACGCCACGGAGGCCAACCTGCGCGCCGCGCTGGCTGGAGGTGGGACGGTGACATTTGCCACCAGCGGCACCATCGCGCTGGTGGACACCCTCACGATTGAAACGAACACCGTGCTCGACGCCAGCGGACACAGCATCACCCTCAGCGGTAACCGCGACTACCCCTACGATGTAGGGCACTTGACCCGCGTCTTCAATGTCCGGACCGGCGTCACGTTTGCGGTGGTCAATCTTACCATCGCCGACGGCTATGCGGACGCGGGCGCGGGCCTCTTGAACGAGGGCGGAACGGTCCATCTCGTCGGTGTTACCTTCTCGAACCACTGGGCAACCGGGCCTCTGTCGTTTCCGCCGGTGTGGGGCGGTCCCACGTGCTCAGGCACGCCGCAAGGGGGCGCGGTTTGCAGCTTTGGCGGGGTCGTCAATGCCACGAACTGCACTTTCAGGAGCAACCGTGCCATCGGCTACGATTGCCATAGTGCGCTTTCCGCGTATGGCGGCGGCCTCTTTCTGAGCGGAGGCGAGGTGAATTTGGACCATTGCGTGTTTGCCGCCAACAACGCCTTTGGCGAGTCCGCCTCCTGCATACGCAGCGGTGGCGGTGGCTTCGGGGGCGCTGTCTTCAGCACCGGACGGTTGCGCGTGCGGGCGTGCGCGTTTACGGACAACGTCGCCGGGGGCAACAAGGGCGGTCAGTCGAACGACTCCAACAGCCCATGCAGTGGAGGTGCCGGTGGGCTAGGCCAAGGCGGGGCCATTTGCAGCCAGCAAGAGTTGTGGATTGAAAGCAGCACCTTTGCGCGAAATACGGCTTCGGGCGGGAACGGAGGCAATGGAACACCTTCCTCCTCCATGTATCCAAACGGCTATCCCGGCGGTGCCGGCGGAGCGGCCCAAGGGGGAGCGATTTGCAGCCTGACCAACACGGTCGTGGTGGGTTGCACGTTTGACAGCAATGCCGCCACTGCGGGCGCGGGTGGCACCGGGTCAGACGGGCGGCCTGATTATTCTGTCGTTGGCGGCCGTGAAGGATTCGCCGCCGACGGTGGCGGGGGCGGCATCGCTTGGGGTGGCGGCCTCTGCGTCCTCACCGGCGCCGTTCAGGTCATCAACTGCACCTTCGCCTTCAACACCGTTCTCGGGAACAACGGGAACAACGGGGGAAACGGTGTGGGTTGCGGTTATCTCAGTCCGCGGGCTTCCGCCGGCAATGGCGGCAACGGTGGCGATGGCTTGGGCGCGGGCCTTTTCGTTCAGCATCCCAACGGCACGGTGGTGAATTGCACGTTCGTCGGCAATGCCGTCTTCAGCGGCGTGGGCGGACAGGGCGGCACGCCGTGTTGCGGACGCTACAACTGGTGCGGGACCTACGGTGTCACCGGCGCGGTCGGCGTGGCCAGCGGCGGCGCCATCACCACTGGCGCGACCAACGGCGCGGGGCTGCGCGTGTTGAACAGCATCTTGGCCTACAGCACGGGCGGATCGAATTGCCACGGGGCCATGTTCGATCTGGGCTACAACCTTAACACCGACGCCAGCGGGAACTTCACTTCGCCCGGCAGCCGAGTCGGCGTCAACCCAAGCTTGGGGCCGCTCGCCAACAACGGCGGGCCGACGGCCACGTTCGCTTTGCTGCCAAACAGCCCGCTGATCGACGCCGGCTCGTGCGACGACGCGCCCACGGTGGATCAACGCGGCGTGGCCCGGCCCGCCGGCGTGGCCTGCGACATCGGCGCCTACGAATACGACCGGGCGCTGGTTCCGTTGAGTTTGGTGGGAACGGCGTCGCCGCCCAGCATTCCGGTCGGGGGCGTGGCCACGCTGAACCTCACTTTGGCAAATTCGAACGACGTGCCCGCGCGCGCGGTGAGTTTGGAACTGGAGTGGCCGTCCCAAGTGACGGTCGCCGCGGATCCAGGCCTGGGAGCCACCTGCACGGGCGCGGTGATGACGGCGGTGCCGGGGCAGAGCCGGGTCAGCGCGAGCGGCCTCGTTCTGGGCGCCCAGCAAGAATGCGTTCTCCAGGTCAACGTCGCGAGCCTGGAGCCGGGGCTTTGGCGGCCCACGCGCCTGGTCCTTTCCGACCCCGACTACGGCACGCGCGACGACGCGCAGACGCTCTCGCTGCGAGTCATCACGCCTCCGGTCATCACGCCGTTGCTGCCTTCCGACCCCGCCAGCAACTCGGTCACCTTGCGCGCCTTGGTCAACCCGAGGGGCGCGGCCACAAGTGGGTTTTTCGAGTGGGGATTGACCCCGGCGCTGGGCAGCGTGACGCCGGCCCAGGCGCTGGGCAATGGTTTCACGAACGTCACGCTGGCCACACCGCGTACCGGCCTGACGCCGAACACCGTGTTCTACTACCGGGCCGTGGCCGCCAACGTGCAAGGCTCCGTCACCGGCGAAGTGCGGCAGGCTTTCACCACGGGCGGCGCGGTGGTGGTGTGCCGGGAGGACAACTTGCGGGCCAGCCTGGCCGAGGGCGGACACGTGCGCTTCGCCTGTGACGGCGTCCTGGTCGTGAGCAACACGGTCACGATCACCAACGACGTGGTGCTGGATGCCACCGGCCACGACGTGACGATCAGTGGCCACGGCACGGTGCGGGTATTCCAGGTCAACGCGGGCGCCCACTTCACGCTCATCAACGCCACGGTGGCCAACGGGCGCTGCACCAACGGCGGTGGGCTTTGGAACGGAGGCACCGTTCATCTCCTCCGCAGCCGCTTTGTGGGAAACGAAGCGGTGGGGCTGGCGGGCGTGGCGGGCACCAATGGACTCGACGGAGCGCTGAACACGTATCCTTTGCCGGGCACGTCGGGCACGCCCGGCGGACCCGGCAGCGATGGGACGGGGAGCTTCGGCGGCGGTGTTTTCAACGCCGGAGTGTTGACGATTTTGGACAGCGCGTTCTTGAGCAACCGGGTCGTCGGCGGAAGTGGTGGACCAGGTGGAACAGGTGGGGGTAGTGGTTATGGCCGCCCCACTGTGAGTGGTGGCGCTGGCGGGCACGGGGGTGCGGCTTCAGGCGGCGCGGTCTTCAATGCCCAGGCGGCGGCGATGACCGTGACCAACAGCCTGTTCGCCTGTTCGGTCGCGGAGGGCGGCACCGGCGGGCTTGGTGGAAACGGCGGACCGGTAGTTGCGTATGGAGTCTCACCGGGCGGGGTCGGTGGAGCGGGCGGCCAGTCCTCGGGTGCGGCGCTCTGCAATTGGGGGAGTGCCACCTTTCTCAACGTGACGTTCGCCGCTAACCACACACAGGGGGGAAGCGGTGGCTTTGCCGGGCTGCCACGGAGTGATTATCAGCAGGGTTCCTGTCCAGGCTCAGCCAGCGGCAACGGTGGGGAAGCCAGCGGCGGCGCCCTCGACAACTTCCACTTCGTCTATCTCAAGAACTGCACCCTTTGGGGGAACACCGCGTTGGGCGGCAGCGGCACGAATCAATGCCCCAGTTCACCGCCAGGCACCAACGGAACCGTGCGGGGCAGCAGCCTTTGCGCGGAGACTGGAAGCTCCACCACGCTGCGCAGCACGATCGTCGGCTACGGCAGTTCGTTGAGTAACGGCTGGGGCCAAGTCACCGATGGCGGCCACAACTTGGCGTCGGATGGCAGCCTCGCGCTCACCTCGCCCGACAGCATGGAGTACGTCGATCCCCTGCTCGGCCCATTGGCCGACAACGGCGGGCCAACGCTGACGATGGCTCCCGCGCCCGAAAGCCTGGCGATCGACGGCGGTGATCCCGCGACTTGTCCCTCCACCGACCAGCGCGGCGTGGCCCGGCCCGTGGGGGCAGCGTGCGACATCGGGGCAGTCGAAGGAGGCGTGGTGTTTCGCTCTCCCGTAGTGTTTGCGACATTCTCGCCGTCACTGATCGCCACCGGCGGCGTGGCCTCGTTGCGAATCACCGTGTCGAACCCCAATCCCTACCGGGTCCCGGGCATCCTCTTGAGTGATGACTGGCCAGTGCAGTTGTCGGTCGTTTCCCCGACGAATCTGAGCAATCTGTGTGGAAGTGTGGACCTCATCCTGAGCAACAGAAGTCTAATCGTGTCGGGTATCGACTTGGGGTCGAACTTGGTTTGCACAATGGAGTTGAACTTCACCAGTCCAACGGCGGGGCTATACACGAACACCGTCAAGACAATCTCTGCTGACCAGACTTCCTTTTCTTCGGGGACTCTCGTAGTGGCTTCGCCGCCGTTCCCAGTTGCCGGCGGGGTGACTCAGTCCACAACCAACGGTGAGATGTTGACCGGCTTCGTTAATCCAAACGGAAGGGAAACCCTTGTCTATTTCGAATACGGCGCGACGACCAACTACGGAAGCCGTACTGTCGCAGCGAGAGCAGGCCACGAAAGTAGTCCGGTCATGGTAGCGATCCAACTGGATGGAGCGGTCGCAAGCACTGGCTGCCACTATCGGCTGGTCGCCGTCAACGGACTCGGCACTTCGTTCAGCAACGACCAACTCTTCTCTCCGGCGAGCCCGGTCGCAGGGACGGCGTTGAGTTTCGATGGAGTGGATGACTATGTAGCGACTTCTGACCTGACGCCGTTCTTCTCCAACGAAACCATCGCGGTCGAATTCTGGTTCAGAGCAGAGGCCGCAGGGGTCCTTTTGATGGAACTCGGCCAACCACCGCTGGTCTCGGGATGGAAGAACAGCCAGCTTGAGGTGTTGAGCTCCGGTGAGGTGAAAGCACGAATCTGGGAGTTGCCCCCGTTCAGTCTCGGCTATGCTGGTCTGCGGGCCTGGACTCATGTGGCTCTTCGTTACGACAAGACTGCCCGGCGCGGCGACGGTTTCCTCAATGGCGTGCCAAGCGCAACTCGTGTTTCAGGGGACCGACGGGCACCGTGGGAATTCGGTTATCAGCAGTACTTTGTCTTCGGTTTGAACGATGCCGCCGACCTTGGCAGCGGTGCATGGTTCAAAGGGCAGATAGATGAAGTGCGGGTCTGGAACACTGCTCCAACCGACTCGGAAATTCGGGAGTACATGAACCGACGGCTGACTGGACTCGAAGCCGGGCTGGTTTTCTACTGGCGACTTGACGATGGCGACGGAACGCGGGCCGGTGACGGGAGCATTCACGGAAATCACGGCGTCTTGAACAATGGCCCGGCCTGGGTCATGTCAGCGGTGCCGTTCGCGGCGACCGCATCCGCCACCCTATTGCAGAACGGCTTTGTCCGAATCTCCTTTTTTGCCGAGCCCGGGACCATGTGTGCCCTGCGCGCCTCTTCGAACTTGGTCGATTGGACCAGCCTCCTCACCAAAGAGGCGGACACGAACGGGCTTCTGCAATGGCTGGTTTCCCCGGCCAGCCGCCCCATGCGGTTCTACAAGGTCACGCTCCCGTGAGCTTTGCAGGCCGCCGTCACAACGCCGCGCTGCTCAGGACGACTTTCAGCACGGAGGACCGGCCCGGTTGGAGGGACAGTTTGTTCGGGCCTACGTTCCCGGACTCGACGCAGACCATCTGCTTGTATTCGTCGTTGCCGAAGTCGGGCATCTGCTGCGAGCGGTTGATCCACGGGTTCCAGACCACGGTGGACGCCGAGCCGCTTTTCTCAATGCGGACCTTGCGGCCCAGCTTCGGATCGTGGATTTCCACCGCGCCCGTGGTGTTGAAGTAAATGCGGTCCACTTCGGCGGCGATCTTGACGGCGTCCGCCGTTTCCGTCTTCCACACGAAATTCTCCACCTTGTCGAGGTAGTCCACGCCTTGGAGGCCGCTAATCGAGATGGCGTTGGCGTCACCCACCGCGAAGTAGGTGTGGAGGCAGTTCTCGAACGTGAAGGACTGGTCGGCCGAGGTGTTGGTCAGGATGAGTTCCAGCGCGAGCTGGTCCGTGACGGTGACGACGTAGTTCGCGTGATACGGCGGGAAAGTGGCGCAGAGCGAGCGGTCAATGAGATTGAACCGCAGACTCACGCCGCCGTCGGGCACGGTGATGGCCTCGTGGAGTTCCCAGTCCACGAGCCGGGCGCACCCATGCATCGGTTCGCCTTCGCGCGCGCCGAACCAGGGAAAGATCACCGGGATGCCGCCGCGGATGGGCTGGCCGTCCTCGAACCGGCTGCATTGGCTGGTGAAGAGGAGGGGCGGCTGGCCCTTGAGGCGGAAGTCGGTGACGTGGGCGCCGTGCAAATAGACTTCGGCGGAACCCCAGTCAGTGGTGACTTCAATCTTGGGCATGTCGCCGTTGCCTTCGAGCAAGGTGACCCGGCCCGGAATTTCAATTCGCTTCAGCCGCTCTGGGATGTCCGTAATGACCATAAGGAACGTGGCGCGGACTGTAGCAGTCCGCCGCGGGGCCGCCTACCAAAATCTCCGGCACCTGAATCTGCCATTGAAAAGGAGCGGCGGCCGGCCCACACTGCGCGCGGAATCTCATGAAACGCCCCTTGCTCCCAGTGGCGTTGCTGTTGGCGGCGGGCATTGTGCTGGCCAACTTCGTGGAGGTGTCGTTGCTGCCGCTGTTCGCCGCGGCGTGGTTGCTCTCCACGCTGGCTCTGGCTTGGCCGAGGATGCGGACGCTGCTACTCGTGCCGGCGGTGTTCTTGGCCGGCTGGGTGAATCTCACCTGGCGCACAGCGGTCCTTTCCCCATGCGACTTGCGTGTGCTGGTCGGAGAACAGGCCGCGTTGGTGACCTTGCGCGGAGTGATCGGCGGCACGCCTTCGCAGCGCGTCACGCTGCGTGATGAGGAGGAGGTTTGGCGCACACTGGTGACGCTCGAAGTCACCGAGCTTCGTGTTGGACAACAGCCGTGGCAGCCGGCGCGCGGCACGGTGCAAACCCGGACGAAGGGGCTGTGCTTGACGAATCTCTTCCATGGCCAGCCAGTGGAAGTGAGCGGCGTGTGTGAATCGCCGCCGGGACCGGTCGCGCCGGGCTTGTTCGATTATCGGACGCACTTGAAACGGCTCGGCATCCATCATCAACTCAGGGTCAGCGGAGAAAGCGAATGGACGGCGCTGGGCAGGACGAACCCGCCGCCGTGGACGGAGCGGTTCCGGACTTGGGCGCAGCAGACGCTGTCGCGCGGATTGCCGGAAGTCGATGAGCCGCTCCGCCTGCAGTGGGCCATGGTGCTGGGCTGGAAGACGGCCCTGACGGGGGAAGTCTCCGAGCCGTTCATGCGCTCCGGCACCATGCACATCTTCGCCATCAGCGGACTGCACATCGCGCTGATCGCCGGGATTCTGCTGGCGCTCTTCCGGCTGTTCAACGTGCCGCGCAGCGCCTGCGGCGCGGTGGTGATTCCGCTGATCTGGTTCTACACCGCAGCCACCGAATGGCAGGCTTCGGCCATCCGCTCGACGGTGATGATGACGATCATCATCGCGGGCTGGGCGTTGCGGCGGCCCACGGACCTGGGGAATTCATTGGCGGGGGCGGCGTTCGTCATCCTGCTCTGGGACCCGCTGCAGTTGTTCCAAGCCAGCTTCCAACTTTCCTTCGGCGCGGTGATGAGCATCGCGCTGTTGCTGCCCGTGCTCGAGGACGCGCGCCGCCGTCTCGTGAAGACCGATCCGTTTCTGCCGCCGACGCTGCGGTCGCGCTGGGAACGGTTCGCCTATTGGTCCGCCAATCATCTCACCAAGGCGCTGGCCACGTCCCTCGCGGCGTGTCTGGGCACCGCGCCGCTGATTGCCTGCTACTTTCATCTGTTCACGCCGGTGAGTCTGTTCGCCAACCTGGCCGTGGTTCCCTTGAGCGGCTTGGCGTTGATGAGCGGATTGGGCAGCGTGATCTGCGGCGATTGGCTGCCGTGGGCCGGCGAGTTGTTCAATCACAGCGGGTGGTTTTTCATGCTGTGCATGGTGAAGGCCAGCGAGTGGGCCACGCAGCTTCCGGCCGCCTACGCCTACGTGGCCGCGCCAAGCTGGCTGACGATGGGGCTGTATTACCTGCTGCTCCTGGCGCCGCCGGCGGGATGGTTTTCCGGGAAGCTCCGGTGGTGGACGATCGGCGCGATCGGGTTGCTGGCGGCGGCGTGGTTCGGCTCCTGGCTCCACACCCGCGCCGCGACGCGGGTGACGATCCTGCCGTTGCGCGGCGGTTTTGGCGCGTGGGTCGATGCACCGGGGCGGCGTGGGGATTGGCTGATCGACTGTGGCGGCGTCGCGGCGGTGGAGATGGTGACCACGCCCTTCTTGCGCGCCGAAGGGGTGAACACGCTGCCGCGGCTGGCGCTCACTCACGGAGACGTGTTGCACGTCGGAGGCGGGACGAACCTGATGCGGTGTTTCGAGATCGGGCAATTTTGCACGGGGCCACTGTGGTTTCGCTCCTTGCCGTACCGCCAAGTGGTGGCCGCTTGGACCAACCAACCCGCCCCGATCACCAAGCTCCAGGCTGGCGACCGCCTCGGCTCGTGGACGGTCGTGCATCCGCAGGCGCAGGACCGGTTCCCGACCGCCGACGACAATTCGCTCGTGCTGCGCGGGGAGTGGGGAGGACGGCGGCTCCTGCTGTGCGCGGACCTCGGCCCAGCGGGGCAACGGGCCTTGTGGCAGCGGGCAGCAGACTTGCGCGCCGACATCGTGGTGTCCGGCCTGCCGAAAGACGGAGAGCCGCTGCAGGACGCGTTGCTGGACCGGATCCGGCCGCGCCTGATCATCGTCGCCGACGCTGAGGTGCCGGCGTTTGAGCAGGCCGGCCTGGCGCTGAAGCGGCGGTTGGGGCGACGGCCGACGCCGGTGATCTTCCTGCGCGAGAGCCGCGCGGTGGTGCTGGAGTTCCGCGGTGGGCACTGGAAGGCGCGAGGCCTGGAGGGCGAGGTGGAACGGGGGGAGTGAGTTCAAAGTTCAAGGTTCAAGGTTCAAAGTTGCGCAAGGCTGCGCGCGCCAAGACCGCTCAAC
Source organism: Verrucomicrobiota bacterium (assembly GCA_016219875.1). Taxonomy (GTDB): domain Bacteria; phylum Verrucomicrobiota; class Verrucomicrobiia; order Limisphaerales; family JACRJZ01; genus JACRJZ01. The sequence goes on from JACRJZ010000026.1 coordinate 14,994, forward strand.
CTCGACGGCCTTGGCGCGAGCGTGGGTGCTTTCCCCTCACCCCTCACCCTCACCCCAACCCTCTCCCATCCGATGGGAGAGGGGGGGGACCACGTCACGCGTCGTGACGAAGTCGGCTCGGCCCTGCAACAGGTGCGTGGAGCGCGTTCCCTCTCCCGTCGGACGGGAGAGGGTCAGGATGAGGGGTCGTGGGCGTCGTTCGAGGTTGCCGCTCCGAGTTCAGAGCAGCCTTGCAGCGGGTGCGGCTTCTTCACTTTGAACTTTGAGCCTTGAACTTTGAACTTCCTTCCTCCCCTCCGGCTTCCGTGCTTCACTCTCCGCGATGTTCGAATTGCTGACGACCGATCCGCACTCCAAAGCGCGGCTGGGCCGGCTGACCACCGCGCGTGGCCTGATCCAGACGCCCGTTTTCATGCCCGTGGGCACGCAGGCCAGCGTGAAGGCGCTCGACCCGCGCGAGTTGCTCGAGATGGGCACCCAGGTCGTCCTCGGCAACACCTACCATCTCTACATTCGGCCCGGACTCGACATCATCCGCCGCGCTGGCGGGCTGCACGGCTTCATGGGCTGGAAGTTGCCGATCCTGACGGACAGCGGCGGCTTTCAGGTCTTCAGCCTCGCGAAGATTCGCAAGGTGAAGGCGCACGGCGTGGAGTTCCGCTCGCACGTCGATGGCTCGCCGCTCTTCCTCGGGCCGAAGGAAGCGATGTTCATCCAACGCGAACTCGGCTCGGACCTCGCGATGGTGTTCGATGAATGCCCGCCCCACGACGCGCCGCCCAAGGAACAAAAGCTGGCGGTGGACCGCACCATCCGCTGGGCGCGCGAGTGCCGCGAAGAGCCGCGCGGGTCCGGTCAGGCGGTCTTCGGCATCGTGCAAGGTGGCAGCAACGCCGCGCTGCGCGAGGAATGCGCCCGCGCACTGGTGGCGATGGATTTCGACGGCTACGCCATCGGCGGCGTGAGCGTGGGCGAGCCGGAGCCGGAGATGATGAAGGCGGTGGAGATCACGGAGCCGTTCCTGCCGGCGAACAAGGCGCGTTACGCCATGGGCCTGGGCACGCCGGCGCAGATGGTCGAATTGGTGGCGCGCGGGATCGACATGTTCGACTGCGTGCTGCCGACGCGCGTGGCCCGCAACGGCACGGCCTTCACGCGGCGCGGCACGTTTGCCATCAAGGGCGGCGCGGTGAAGGCGGACCTCGGCCCCATCGAGGAAGGCTGCTCGTGCTTTGCTTGCCGCAACTTTTCGCGCGCCTACGTCCGGCACCTGCTGAACGTGAAAGAAATCCTCGGCCTGCGCCTGGTGAGCGTCCACAACAGCCACATGTATCTCCAACTTATGGCGGACATGCGCGCCCACCTGGCAGCAGGTACGTTCGCGGAGTTCCGCCGTGAATTCGTGGCGAACTACGTGCCGACCCGGCGCGTGTTGGCGGCGCGGCAGGTGGCGGAAAGATGAACGTGAAGGGTCGAGTTCAAGTCCCGTAGCGGCGTCTCGACCGAGACGCCACTACGCCGCTTCATGTCGGTGCCGGGGCTTACCGCATCGACCTTGATCCGAGCGGTAGGCAGTTGGCCGTGATGATCGGCGGCGAGGTCCAGCGCTGGAACCTGACGCAACGGGTGCGAACCAAGTCGTTCGCGCGTGCCGCGGAGGGCGTAGTGCTGATATGGCCTTCCATTCAAAGCTGGCTAAAGGGAGCGCGTTTTCGCGGGCTGACCACCGCCCTTGAAGAAGAGTCCGAGCCGGGGGCACCCGCTACCACGTGAGCGCGTCGATGGGGAAGCTTTGCTGGTAGCGGCGCCAGCCCACGGCGCAACGGCAGGGATAGACCGTCTGGATGATGTCCGCCAACTCCGTGATCGAATCCGCCAGTTCCTCGCCGATCTCGGAAAGAATGACGGCGGCGGGCCGGAGCGATTCGATGACCCGGCACAGCCCGCGAATGCCGAGATGCTTGTCGTAGTAGCCGGGTTGTTCTCCCAAGAACGAGCCGGGAATTTCCTCGCGACTGGCGCTGCCGACATGAGCGGCGAGCAGGACGCGCGGCCCCCGCAATTGCCGGTACACTTCGCCCAACTCCTCGGCCCAGCCGGTGTCACCGGTGATGACGAGGCGCGTGTCGCGGGCCGGGATGTCCCAGACCAGACCGACGGCGGTGTTCCGTCCGAAAACAGGGTGGCGAGTGGGAAGGCAGCGGAGTTCAGCGCCTTCAGGGAAGCGGCAAGGCTCTTGGTCGGCGGAGAGAACTTCAAAGCGGCGCAGATACGCAATCCTCTGCGTGGGCCGGCGAAACATCGACGCCGTGGTCCGATCCAGAAACAAATCCACCCGCCGCTCGCGCGACCGCGACCGTTGGTAGAGGAGCGAGAGCAAGGCCGGCAGGTCGGCGTAGTGATCGTCGTGGAAATGCGTCACCACGATGCCGTCCACGTCATCGAGTGAGCGGTGCGCCAGGAAATTGTCGAGGAAGTGATGGCCGGGATCGATGACGCAGCCGTAACTGCCAAGCGCGAGAAAATAGCCACCGCCCAGGCTGGTGGCCCGGGCCGGATCGAGCAAGGGCGTGTACGAGGAAAAGACTTTGTGGAACTCAATGAAGTAGTTGTAGGCGTCGATGGTGCGCCCGGGCCACGAGGCCACGGCCAACCTGTCGCGTGCGGCCAGGGTGCGCTCCCCCATCGTGAGGCCCTGGGCGGCTCCCCGAAAATAGAACGCTTTCAACACGTCGGCGGCCTGCCGGCTCGCCGCGGGGAGGCGTTCCCCGCGCATGAGCGCCGCCAGGGCCGGATCCGAGGTTTCGGCGGCCACACTGAGCAAGTCCACCAACCGTTGGCGCTGGTCCCTGCTGAGTTGGCTCGCGCTTCGGTGATAGAGCGCTCGCACCAGAATGCCGCAGGCCGCGTTGAAATCGTCCGGCTGGCGGGATTCATACTTGGCGCGCTCGAGCAGAATTTCGCCGCGCAGGAGCAGTTGGGCGGCGTCCTCCGCACAGGAGCGGACGAGCGCTTCGGCCGCTTCATAGTCGCTGCGCTGGATCAAGTGGCGCACCTGCTCGGTGATGCCAACATCCAGCGTGAGCCTCCTCGCGTCGCCGGCTGCGGCTTCTTCAGACATGCTGGCAAGCTGGCCGCTGACCCTGGCACAAATCCAAAGCCCGGTTCACCTTCGCCTGAAGTGCCTCGAGGCGATCGCTGGGCGGCCATCCGGCCAGTTGTTTCTTGTCGGCCAGGAGCTGCTGCTGCAGCACGACTTTGGTGGCCGGCAAAAGGCGCGGAGCCAGAATGCCCGCTTCGACCAACCCAGGCAGCACCAGGCACCTCCCCACCACCGCCGCATCGGGCCACACTTTCCTCAACGCCAGTTTTTCACAGCCGCGGATGACGGCGGCGAGGTCGGCTTGATGCCCCAGCAAATACTCCGCCAGCACGCCCGCACAGATCGTGCGCGTGGCGCTCCCCTCGTCGGCGTAGCGGACGCCGTAGAGCAGATAGTCCAAGCCGATCTTCGGTTCCACGACCTTGTCGTTCTCGATCTGGGGCCAAGCCAGAGGTTGCGCCAGATCGACCGTCCAGTTGAACAGCGGCGGATCGCCGGCGCACTTGACCGAGTCCCAAGATGGCTTGGAAAGCAGGAACGCTTTGGCCTGGGCCAACGTGTAGCTGATGAACTTTGGGTAGGGCCGGGCCGAGTCGGAAGGCGGTTCCTCGGCGGCGTATTTCCCGCACATCAGGCGGATGGTCAGCACGCCCTCGTTGCCCAACAGTTCGGCCACGGGCGCGATGTCGCTCTTCTGGCGGTCGCCAATCATGACGAACTTGAGCTTGCGGGTGCTGGGATTCTTGCCCATGAGCCGGGCGAAGGACCGCAATTCTTCGCGCGGATAATCCGGGTTGCGCAAAATGGCGCGGATCACCGCCGCGTAGAAGGACATGACGTGCTTCTCCTCCATCCGCATCAGCACCATCTCGGCAAATTTCGTGGCCTGGACTTGCAGCGCGAGCCGCTGTTCGGCTTTCTTGGCTTTGTCGTAGTAATCCTGCGGGATTTCCTGGCGCTCTTCGTCGAACACCTCTGTGACCCTGGCCCGGATCGTGTCGCTTTCGCCGGGGAGGTGGGCGAGCAACTGTTCTTTCAAGGCCCCGAGCGACTTCACCCGCTGGTCCCGCCAACGGCGTTCGGCGGCGATCTCCGCGCGCTTGCGTTCGAGGGCGTTCAGCTCTGCGTTCAGCGCGTTCCGCGCCTCGCAGGTCTGTGCGGCATCGCCGGTGGTCAGGACTTGAGCGCGCGTGAAAAATGTGTCCAAGCCGGTGCTGCGGAGTTTGAGCCAGCGGGTTTCCGGATCACCTTCCGACACGATGTAGAGCCGGCACGCGCCGGTTTGCTGAAGCGACCGCAACAAATCGCGCGCTTCCTTGAGCGGCGACAACGGCGTGGCGCGGAACTCTGCCTGGGCCGCGCGAATGCTGTCCGCGTGGCGGTGCAGCATGTCATCGTAGCTGGGCTCGAACTCCTGCCACCAGGGCTTCGTCTTGATCTCCTCCATCTTCCTCTCTTCCTTGGACAGCGCTTGCCAGCCGGCTTGGACTTGATCCGCCAGACACGGCTTGGCTTGAAAGACCAAGTAGGCGGCGTACCAACCTGGATGGTTCCATACGCGGCGAAAGTCTCCCTTGCCCATGAGCTGAAAAAGCTCGTGGAGTTCGTAAATGTGCCTTTCAAAGAACTCGACCGGGGATTCCCCCGGGCTGGCCGGACTCGCCGCCGTCGATCGGGTCTCGGCCTCAGTTATGCCAGGTGCGTGCGAAGCGACGCCGGGTAGTTTGAGCAACGCCGGCAGCAAGGCGCGAAACCGTTCGCGGGTGCTGTTCATCAGGGCGGAATCGATGTCAATCAAGACGGCCGCCGTCGCCTGCCCCTGCAGGGCGTCTTCCTTGGTCGGACAGGGCGAGCATTCGGCCGGGGGATTCGTGCAAATCGCCAGCTCGGGGTGCTGGCCTTTGAGCAACCGCCGAAATCCTGCCAAGCGCGCCAAGCCGCGGAAGCGAGTATCCTCCAGATTGAATTCCCGCCACAACCCCGAGCGCGCCGGCTGGCTCACGTCCTTGACCAGTTCCAGCTTGGACTCTGCTGGGACATGATCGGATTCCGCGCCCTGCTGGCCGCGGATCAGCGCCGGCAGATCGCAGTAGGAGTCTTGGTTCGGTTTGGTGGAGGCGAGCGCGGTGGCGTAGCCCAAAATCGCGGTCCACCGGTTGGGACGCCAGAATTGCCCGAGGCGCGTGTGCAGTTCAACCAGGGCGACGATCTTCCTCGCCTCGCCTTCGATCTTCAACTGGCGCACCGCTTCAGCCAAGCTGTAGGCGAGCAGCACGCCGGCTTTCAAACGCTCCGGCACGTCCTCGACGGCGAAATCAATGTTGCTCGGAAAGCAAATGGTTTCACCGCCTTGCACGGGCGTGTGGCGCACACCGAAACCGGTGCCGTACTCAATGATCTCCACGCGCAGCCGCCGGGCCAGTTCCGGCAGCGTCAGTTCCTCTTGGAAGAACTCCGAAGCGGCGCGAAGCACGTCGTCCCTGGTGCCGTTCTCGGTGGGCAGAAACAAATGGACGGGCACGCCCGCGGCGCGGGTGGAGCTTTCGGCGCGCGCAGCCAGTTCTCGCACGAGCATCGGCACGCTGCCGTTCTTGGGCCGCGTGGCATCAACGAAGAGGCTCTGCTTCTCCGGATTCAGCGTCGCGCAGATCTGGCGGAAGAGCGCAGCGAAGTGCGGAGTGGTGATGGACGCCAGGCAAACCGTTCCGGCCTCAGCCAGCGCGCGTTTGGCCTGCATCGTGTTCAAGTCCGCCGGGCTGACTTCCTCGTCCGGCTGGAGGTCCTTCGCCTGGATCTTGGCCTGGCCCTCGGCATGGGAAATCAACGCCGACCGAGGTTGCCCTTCCCGGACGCCGACCAGTTCCAGATTCAGATGACGGGCGTGACGCTTGAGTTCGGGCAGGTAAAACTCGTTTTGTAGCAGCAGCCGGCCCAGGGTGCCCGTCTTGGTGAGCAGGTGGACCCGATACGTCGCGTCGTCTTCGTCTTGTAGATGCAGCAGCGTGCAAGCGATGCGGGCGGCCCGACCGCCCACCACGCACGTCTTGCCTTCCTTGGTGAGGTGGCCTTCGCGAAAATCAAAGACGAGGCACGGCAGCAACAGCAGGCTGATGTCGATGCCTTCGCCGACGGATTTGTCCGAGGGCTGGCTCAGCGCAGCTCCGTCGCTTCTGCCCGGGGAAACTTCCTCGGCAGGGCGCGGTACATACTTCAGGCATTCCAGTTGCGTGTGGATCGTCTCCACGATGTTGGCCATCGTGGCAGACGACCCAGAGCTTCCAGACGGTTCGGGGCGCGCGTGTTTTTCCGGTACGACCATGCGGGTACAGTAGTTCTAACCGTTTCCATTAGTCAAGCGAAGCGACGGATCGGAGGCCCCATCCGGGACGGCTCTGGCCTGATTCTTGACTTCGCGTTCCGCCGGTCGAATTGTCTCCAAGTCACAGGGGAGCCAATGGGTTCCGTCGAGCGGGCGGAACTGCGGCTGAGAGGGCGACGCGCGGAGCGCCGCCGACCCTTTGAACCTGCTCCGGGTAATGCCGGCGAAGGGAACTTCGACGAGCTTTTCTTTGGAGCGTGCCGCGGGCGGGCGGCGCCCGGCGCAATCTGAATTCTGAGATTTGAAATCTGAAATCCGCAGGCCGCCTACGATCGCGACCAAAGAAATGATCGAGCCGCACAGCAGCGACCAATTGCCGAATTCTCGCCGCGTGTACGTGGCAGGCCAACTTCACCGGAGCGTCCGCGTCCCCATGCGCGAAATCACGCTGGCGCCCACCAAATCCTTCACCGGCCAGGTCGAGGTCAACGAACCCGTGCGGGTCTATGACTGCTCCGGCCCTTGGGGCGATCCCGATTTCCACGGCGATGTGAGCCAGGGCCTGCCTCCGCTCCGCCGTGATTGGATTCTCGCCCGCGGCGATGTCGAGGAATGCAAAGGGCGTCGCGTCCAGCCCATCGACGACGGCTATCTCTCCGACGGCCACCGCGAACTCGTGACGGCCAGACACCAGGACGAAACCGCGTTCCAACTCGATCCAGTTGCCTTGCCGAAGCGCCGGATTCTCCGCGCCAAACCCGGCCAGTATCCGACCCAGCTTGAGTACGCGCGCCGAGGAGTGATCACGCCCGAAATGGAATTCATCGCCATCCGTGAGAACATGGGCCTTGGCGATCGGCGATCGGCGATCGGCGATTTGAGTGACGACCTCGTCCGGAACGACCCCCACACACACCCCGCCGGCAGCGCCCAGTTGGCTATTGGCTCATCGGCTTTGGATTCATTGGCTATCGGCTCATCGGCGATTGGCTATCCTGGATACACGCCGAGCGTATTCAGACGCTTCCCCCAACGCATCCCGGACGAAATCACTCCCGAATTCGTCCGCAGCGAGGTGGCCGCTGGCCGCGCCATCATTCCGAACAACATCAATCACCCCGAGTCCGAGCCGATGATCATCGGGCGCAACTTCCTCGTGAAGATCAACGCCAACATCGGCAACAGCGCCGTCGCGTCGAGCATCGAGGAGGAGGTCGAGAAGATGCGCTGGGCCACCAAGTGGGGCGCGGACACCGTCATGGACCTCTCCACCGGCAAGAACATCCACGCCACGCGCGAATGGATTCTCCGCAACTCCCCCGTGCCCATCGGCACAGTCCCGATTTATCAGGCGCTCGAAAAAGTCGGCGGCAAAGCCGAAGACCTCACCTGGGAACTCTTCCGCGACACCCTCATCGAACAAGCCGAGCAAGGCGTGGATTACTTCACCATTCACGCCGGCGTGTTGCTGCGCTTCGTGCCGCTCACGGCGAACCGCATGACCGGCATCGTCTCGCGCGGCGGCAGCATCATGGCCAAA
>JACRJZ010000024.1 GCA_016219875.1 Verrucomicrobiota bacterium
CGACGGGCGTCGCCTAATTGAGCCAACGCGAACTCGGTTTGGGCCCACTGGGCCGGTGCGATCAGGGTCGTGTTCATAAAACCGACCGGAGAGGAACCGACACGGCGGGCCGCAGCCACGCCCACGCGCTCAAGCAACCATCATCAGAAGACTAAAACAAGCATCGAAAAGATGTGGGTAATGACAAGGGTTGAAAGAGGCCCATACGAAGGGGCCAATCCGAACCCCTACCGGTCTGAGATGGCTTCGGATTTTGGATTCCGAGTTTCATGCTGCCCCCAATGCGGGGCCAGTCCGAGGTCCTTCAGCATCTGCAGGTCCTTCTCGACCGGCTGGTTCACGGTGGTGAGATAGTTGCCGACCATCAACGCGCTGGCCCCGGCCATGAAGACCATCGGCTGCACGTCGCGCAAGTTCACCACCCGCCCGCCGGCGATCATGATCTCCTGGCGCGGCAGGATGAACCGGAAGCAGGCGATGGACTTGAGGATTTCCAGCGGCGCCAGGGGCGGCACGTTCTCGTAGGGCGTGCCCTTGATGGGATTGAGGATGTTGATCGGCACGAAGCTGGCCCCGGCTTCGCGCAAGGCCAGCGCCAGGTCGCACCGGTCTTCGCGTGTCTCGCCCAGGCCGAGAATGCCGCCGGAGCAAATCTGGATGCCGGCCTGCTTCAAGTAGCGGATCGTCTCCAGCCGGTCGTCGTAGGTGTGCGTGGTGCATTGCTGGGGGAAGAACCGGCGCGACGTCTCGAGATTGTGGTTGTAGCACTCGCAGCCGGCTTCCTTCAACCGGTCCGCCACGCGCTGGCTTTTGATGAGGCCCAGCGACGCGTCAGCCCGCACCTTGCCGCTCTTCGCGATGTCCCGCAGCCGGTCGCAGACTTCGTCCAGGACCGGGCCTTCCTCCAGTCCCTTCCACGCCGCCACGAGGCCCAGGCCGGTCACGCCGTTGCGCTGCGCCTCCTCGACAGCCTGCCGGACCGGCGCCGGATCGATGAAGCCATAGCGCGGCGCCTCGGTTTGGTAAAACGCCGACTGGGCGCAGAATTTGCAGTTCTCCGAGCAGCCGCCGGCCTTGGCGTTGACGATGGAACAAAGATGAATCTTGTTCCCCTTGAACTGCTCGCGGACACGGTTGGCCCACGACATCAGGTCGTAGATGTCGGCGCTGCACTCCAGGCTGAAGAGCCAGAGGGCTTGGTCGCGATCAATCGAGTCGCCGGCGAGCACGCGCTGGCCGAGGTCCGCGATCCGCCGGTGGTTCGTCACGTCAAGTGATGCCGCAGTCATGGTTGCCACAGTAGCGGGGGCGGGGGTTTGCGCAAGCGCGCGGGCCAAGTTCGCCCGGAGGGCCAGGGCTGATTCAAACTGAACCCCGATTTTGAATCACCACGAAACACACGAAACACACGAAAAGGCTGGCCCCATGAGCTTCTTTCAAAACCGTAGCAGCCGACGTGAGGAGGCCCACTCTGATTGCGGAATGCAGATGGCAGATTGCAGATTGAAAACAGAGCCTCCTCACGTCGGCGGCTACGGTCTTGCAGGAAGCTCGGCCGTATTCCACGCGGCCTCAACTCACGCCCCGCCGCCGAACCTGCCGTGGAGTTGCTGGTAAAGCCCCATGACGGGTGGATCAAACGTCACGCCTTGGGAAATCAGCCCATGGAGAATGCGGTGGCACTCGGTGTTGTGTCGCTGGGTCAACGCTTCGTCTTCGGTCTGCATCCCGAACTGCGCCAGTTTGTAGTGCGACACCACCACATCGCGAGCGACCGCTGCCGACGCCGGGTTGGCCAAGAGCAACCGTTCGCTGATCTCCAAGTCACGCTCGTAGTAGGCCAGTGCCTTCTCCGCGTCGCCGGGCAATCCCCGACGCGCCAGAAAGTCCGCCAGCTTCTCCAAGCTCACCGACACGTCCCGCGCCGCCTGCGCACTCTCCGGGTTGGCCAAGAGCAGCCGTTCGCTAATCTCCAAGTCGCGCTCGAAATAGCCCAAGGCTTTCTCCGCGTCGCCGGGCAAGCCCCGACTCGCCAGAAAGTCCGCCAGCTTGTTCAAGCTCACCGACACGTCCCGCGCCGCCTGCGCACTCTCCGGGTTGGCCACCAGCAGCCGTTCGAGTACTTCATGACATCGCTGGTAATGGTCCAAGGCTTTCTCCGCGTCGCCGGGCAAACCCCGACCCGCCAGAAAGTCGCCCAATCGGTCCAAGCTCACCGACACGTCGCGCGCCGCCTGCGCACTCTCCGGGTTGGCCCGCAGCAGCCGTTCGGCTACCTCCAGACTGCGCTGGTAATGGCCCAAAGCTTTCTCCGCGTCGCCGGGCAAACCCCGACGCGCCAGAAAGTCCGCCAGCAGGTTCAAGCTCACCGACACATCTCGTGCTGCGTCAGCAGAATCTGGATTCGCGGTCAACAGCCGCTCGGTGGCTTGCAGGCAGCGTTCGTAGCAGCGCAACGCTTCTTCAGCGTCCCCCGGCAAGCCGCGTGCAGCACGGAAGTCACCAAGTCTTTGGAGGCCGGCAGCCACGTCCCGCGCCGCCTGCGCACTCTCCGGGTTGGCCAAGCGCAGCCGTTCGCGCACCTCCAGACTGCGCTGGTAATGGCCCAAGGCCTTCTCCGCGTCGCCGGGCTTGCCACGCTGGACACAAAAATCGCCAAGTTGATTGAGAGTGATTGAAAGCGTGCGGACAGCTCGCTCGTCGGCAGAGTTGTCTATCCAAATCCTCTCTGCGATTCGCTCACTCAGTTGCAGGAATTCCAGAGAGCGATCCAATCGTCCGATTTCTCTCTCAACCCAAGCGACGATCCCCGCGATTTCAGCAAGATTCAGGTTTGGGGTTTTGTCGGCAAGGAAGCGGACAGTCTCCTGCAATGGACCACCAAGCCACAAGACGGCCGGGTCGTGCATCCATGTGCGCTCAAACGCAGCCGATGCCGAATCGAGAAACTTGTCGACGCTCGATAGCATTGACGTCATTTGGTGGGCGTTTCGTTCGGCGATATGGGCCGCGACCATGCGATGCAGGCGGGCGATTTCCACATGGTCGCCCGGCGTGAGCAGGCGCAAGCCTTCCAGCCGGCGGCGCAGGGTTTGCCAGGGGTCGGGGTAGCCGGGGCGGTTTGGAGTTCCGCCTTCAGGCGGCGGGGTGGGCGAACCGGCTAAAGCCGGGACTCCAAACGCCGGACCGCCTGAAGGCGGGACTCCGAACGTGGGGTGTTCCTGTTCCACCAACGCGCGCAGCCACGGCCACGGGATGCTGTCGGGCGGGAGCAGCGCGGCGTAGTCCAGCGCGGTGCGTTCGGCGGGCGTGAGGCGGGCGAGCGTCTGGTTCAGCACGAGGCGGAGTTGCTTTTCGCGGTGCTGCATCTGCGCGGCCACGTCGGTGTCGGCGGGCAGCGCGTCCACGCCGGTCAGCCCCTCGGCGCGCAGCCGGGCGAGGTAATCGGCGGGGCGGATGTCCGGGTGCAGTCCCAGGTAAATGGCCACGCTCTCGACCGCCAGCGTGAAGCCGCCCAGTTCGCGCGCAATCTCGCGCGCGGCTGCCGTGTCCGCGGCGGCGGTGGCGGCGGGCCACTGGCCGTCGGTTTCAATCTGGTGGTCTTCGATGAGCCGCGCCGCGTCGTCCTCGGTGAGCGCATCCACCGCGATGAAGGCGAGGGATTTCTTCCGCGACGCGGGAAACTTCTCCGGCCCTTCGCGCGTGGTGACGACGACACGCAGCCAATCCTCGCGCGGAATCTGCGCCAGTTGCGGCTCGGCCAGCAGCGCCGGCTCGGAGACGTTGTCGAGGATAACGAGGCAGGCCGCGCCTTTGTCCGGGTCGCGCGGGGCGGCTTCGAGGGCGCGGCGTTTCAATTCGGTCAGCACGCGGCGTCCGCGGGCCTCGGCGGTTTCATCCGGGCCGGTGGCGAGGGGGATTTGGAGTTCGGCGCAGAGTTCACCGAGCAACGGGAGGATTTCCTTTTTGCCCTCCGCGCCCAGCACCCAGAGGCCGGCGGGGTAGGAATCGGCCCAGCCGTGGGCGTAGGCGGCGGCCAGTTCGGTCTTGCCCTGTCCGCCCAGCCCATGCACGGCGGTGACGACGCCCACGGCGCCGAGCGCGAGGTTCTCGTGAAGCTGGCGAAGTTCGGTGCGGCGGCCAATGAAGTGGGGATTGAGCCGGCGGAGATTGCCCGGCACGCCGGTGGCGCGGCGGGCGCGCTGGATGCGTTCCCACAGGCTGGTGCCGAGCGCGGCGAGCTTCTCGCGCACGGCGGCTTCGCGCAGCGCCTCGACGCCGTTTGGAAACCACGGTTTCAAATCCACCCAGTTCGGGCGGTCGAGCGTGGCTTCGTGCCAGGCTTTCCACTTTTTTTCCCAGGCCGGGCGGTCCGCCGGAGTGACGGCCTTGCGAGTGGCGGCTTCGGCCCAGGCGGCGTTGAGTTGCTCGTCGCTGTCCGGCGCTTCGACGAAATAGACGGGCGCGACGCTGTCCTGTCCCATGAGCGCGTGGACCTGGCGCTTGAGGTATTCCTCCCATTCCCAGAGGCAGGGCGGGCTTTTGAAATAATCGGGCGAAAGGCAGACGAGGAGAATCCGGCTCTCGCGCAGTCCGGTGAGGATGCGATGCCGCCAATCGTCCATGTCCCGAATCTCCTCGGTATCGAAGAAGATGCGGAGCGGTTCGGTCGAGAACCGGCGGTGGTCGGCGAGGATTTCATCGCGCAGAGCGGTGACCCAACCTTTGGGATCACCGGGCTTGCGCGGCACGTTGTCCTTGCGGGAGTAGCTGATGAACAACTCGTATTTCGCCGCGGGCTGGAGCGACGAGTTGGCCTGGCGTGGAGTGGTCATGGGCAGTGGGTCCGTGGTCTGACGGATGAGCCGTATCCATGCAATTGAGGGAACCACGAAAGACACGAACCACACGAAAAGAAAGGCCGCCACCGGGTCTGACCTGGACGTGCCCGGCTCCACCAAAAGGTGGCCGCGCTGGATCCTCGCTCTGATATTTCGCGCCCGCGGATGGCTTCGGTTCCCCTTTCGTGTTTTTCGTGTCTTTCGTGGTTCAACTGCATTGTTCCGGATGAGCGGCGCCGGCGACAGTGCGGGAGGCACGGTGACGCTTTCCCCGTTTCCTGGCTGCCGAGATGACGAAACGCCGGCTGACTGGTGGAGGGTTGACTGCGGAAAGGTGGCGTCCTCCCGCCGGCCCGCCGCGAGGCCACGCTTCCATAGGGTCGCACCGGCGTTGGCCGGAACTTGCGGATGCGTCTCTTCGGGATCACCGGCGCCGACAGTGCCAGCAACGAAAGGAACCGGCAAGGACAGAGTGGGCGGCGGCGTTGCCTTTCACATTCTGTTTGCCGCCGCCGCCCGCTGGGCTGAGTATCCCGCCCATGAAACGCTTTGCTTTGCTGTCGGTGATGGCTGGTTTGGTCGTCGCGTCCTGGCGGACGGCCGTGAGCGCGGAGGCGGCGCACAACTTCGCCCGGTGGGAGAAGGACATCTCTGCTTACGAGCAGATGGACCGCACGAATCCGCCGCCCAAAGGCGCGGTGCTCTTCATCGGCTCCTCGACCGTCCGCCTCTGGAAAACGCTGGCGCAGGATTTCCCGGCGCACCGGGTGATCAATCGCGGCTTCGGCGGGTCGGAGATCGTGGACTCGATGCATTTTGCGGAGCGGATCATCTTGCCCTACGCGCCGCGGATGGTCTTCCTGCGCGCCGGCGGCAACGACATCAACGCCGGGAAGTCGCCGGAGCGGGTCTTCGCGGAGTTCAAGGAGTTCGCGGCCAAGGTCCACGCCGCGCTGCCGGAGACGGACATCGTGTTCATTTCGCTCTGCCCCAGCGTGGCGCGGTGGAAGAACGCGGAGAAGGAGAAGGCGCTCAACACGATGGTCGAGGAGTTCATGCGGGGCAAAGCTCACTTGAAGTATCTCGAGACTTACCCGATGTCGCTTGGGCCGGATGGGCAGCCGCGGCCGGAGCTGTTCGTGGCGGACAAGCTCCATTTCAACGCCGACGGCTACAAGTTGCTGGCCGAGCGCGTGCGGCCTTGTCTGCCGAAGGACTGACAGGGCGGCCTCAGGCTCTGAGCCGTATCCATGCAGTCGAGGGATACCACGAAATACACGAAAACAAAGACTGAACCGCGGTGGGGAGCGGAGGCGCCGGCGTCACCAAAAGGTGACAGCGCTGGGGGACCTTTCCGTTCCCGGGCCAGCCACGGTCTTCTTGGGTCTTCCTTTCGTGTGTTTCGTGTGTTTCGTGGTTCCACTGAATTGTTACGGCTGAGCGGCGGTGTCCGTAGCCCAGGCTCTCATTCTGCCGCTTCCACCGGAGCGACCGTTGCTTGGCAGGCTCTGACTTGATTGCAGATTGCAGATCTCGGATTTGAAGAGTGAGCCTCCTCACGTCGGCTGCTACAGTTTTCAGAGAAGCTCACGGCAGGTTGAACCTGCGCTGCGAGGCGCTCCAGAACGAGCTTGAGGCAGCCCTGGGCGCGCTGGCGCAACGCAAAATGGCGTTTGTCTTCTGCCGGGCCACATCCTACTCTCCGCCGCACGAACACGATCCCAGCATCCAGGCAGCCAATGCAGATGAGGCGACTATGAGCAACTCCAGCAAGTTCGGCTTCGACTTCACGTTCAACCCCAGCGGCAGCACGCCGCCGCGCGAACCGGACGCGCCGCTGCAAATTCTCGTGCTCGCGGACTTCGGCGGACGCACGCCTCGCGGCCTCGTCGAACCGCTGTCCACGCGCAAAATCCAACGGGTGGACATCGACAACTTGGACGGCGTCTTCGCCGGCTTTGGCGCTTCGTTGGCGCTGGCGTTGCCGTGCGGCCCGGCGGCGCTGCGATTTGCATCGCTGGAGGACTTTCACCCCGACCCGCTGCTGCAGCGGGTCGCGCCGTTGAGCGAACTGCTCGCCGTGCGCCGCGCGTTGCAGTCGTCCTCCACCGCCGGCGAGGCCGCCGCCAAGCTCCAGCAACTGCTCGGGGCGGTCCCTCCGTCTGCTCCCGCCACGACCGTGCCCGAAGTCGCGACGGCGGCGCTCACGCCCTCCGGTGAAAGCACGGAAACCACTCTCGCGCGCCTGCTCGGCCAGGCTCCCGCTGCGCCCGCGCCGGCCAAGCCGGCGGCGGGCTTCGACGCGCAGGCGTTGATCCGGCAGATTGTCGGCGGGTCCAAGTCGGCGACACCGGCCGCGGCACCGGGGAGCGCGGGATTGGTTTCCGCCGCGGAACTGGAGTTGGCCGCGCGCTTGCGCTCGGTCCTGCACGATCCGGGCTTTCAATCGCTGGAAGCCGCGTGGCGCTTGCTCGACTGGCTGGTGCGCCGTTGCCCGGACGAGGAACGGGTGAAGTTCGCCGTCCTTGACGCCTCGCTGGCCGAACTGGCCGCTGATCTCACCGGACTGCATCGCCGGCTGCGGGACCAGCCGCCGGACTTGGTCGTGGGCAACTTCACGTTCGGCGCGAGTCAGGCGGACCTCGAACTGCTGGGCGCGTTGGCGAAGCTGTGCGCGGCGTTGCGCGCCACGTTTCTCGCCGCGGGCGACTCGCGGCTGGCGGGTTGCGAGAGCTTTGCGCTGCACCCGGACCCGGATGACTGGACCTCGCCTGCGCCCGCCGACGTTCGCGAAACCTGGCAGAAGGTGCGCGCCACACCCGAGGCCGCGCACGTCGCGCTGGCCCTGCCGCGGTTTTTGCTGCGGCAGCCTTACGGCGCAGGCAGTGACCGGATCGAGAGCTTCAGCTTCGAAGAAGTGCCGGACGCCTCCCGCCATGAAACCTTCCTCTGGGGCAACCCGGCGTTCCTCTGTGCGCAACTGCTGGCCGAGTCTTTCGCGGGCCACGGGACGTTGGACTCTTCCGGCGGCGACATCGGCGAACTGCCCGTGTTCCGCTTCAAGCAGGACGGCGAAAGCGCCATGAAACCCTGCGCGGAAGCGTGGCTGGTGGACCGGGCAGGCGAGCGTCTTCTGAAACACGGCCTCGTTCCCTGTCTCTCCATCAAGGGCCGCGACGCCGTGCGGGTGGCGGGCCTGGCGGCCATTTCCTCCGCGGCGCCGGAACTGAAAACGAGAAGGTGAAGCCACGGTTGAATTTCCCTCGGCCGCCTCCGTCTGTTTTCTTCAGACAAAACTTCGACACCGCAACGCGAACCGAACATGAAACACTCCAGCGCCCTCACCCGCCGTCATTTCCTGAAAGGAACCCTCGTGGCCGGCGCCGCTCTCAACCTCGTGCCGCGGCACGTTCTGGGCGGGCAAGGCTACACGTCGCCCAGTAACACCCTCGGCGGCGTGCTCATCGGCGTCGGCGGGCGCGGGCCGGGAACGTTCAACGAGATGACCAAAAGCCTGGAAGGCGTGGGCCTGGGCCTGGCCAAGCTCGCCGAGTGCGACGTCAAGTGGCTCGACAAGGCCGACAACAAAACCCGCTACACCGACTTCCGGCGCTTGCTTGAGCGGAAGGACATCGACGTCGTCGCCATCGGCACGCCGCCGCACTGGCACGCGCTCATCAGTATGGCCGCGATGGAGGCAGGCAAGGACGTGCTGTGCGAAAAGCCGATGACGCGGTTCATCGCCGAGGGCCGCGCGGTGGCGGAGACGGCCCGGCGCTACGGACGGATTTTCCAGATCGGCACCTTCGGACGTTTCAACGCGAGCAAAGATCCGAGGAATGTACTCACCCGCAAAATCATGAAGAGCGGGTTGCTGAAGAAGTGCGACGGCGTCGTCATCAAGCGCGGCGGGCTGAAGGTCAAGGAGTGGAGCGGCTACGTGAACGCCAAACCGCAGCCCGTGCCGGCCAACCTCGACTGGGACATGTATTGCGGCCCCTCGCCGCTCAAGCCTTACCACCCGCACCGCTTCGGCGGCACGCATCGCGGCTACTGGGATTACGAAGGCGGCGGCCTATGCGACATGGGCCAGCACGCCCTCGATCCGATCACCTACATCTGGGGCAAGGACGACACGGCGCCCGTCGAGATCGAGCCGAACACGCCGCCGGCGCATCACGAAGCCTGTGGCATGTGGGGTTGGGTGGAGTTGAAATACGCGGACGGCTTCACGCTCGTGCTGGACAGCGCCGAGTGGGGCGATCCTTACGAACGGAAAAAGTCCCGCGGCGTCAGCCCCGACGATCTCACCCCTGAAGACCGCGACAAACTGGCGGCCCTGCCCGACCCGGAGCCGTTGCGCACGTTTGGCGAAGCGGTCAAAACCCGCCAGCCCGCCGGCGGCAACGCCGATGCGGCGCACCGCACCATCACCGTGATTCACTTGGCGAACATCGCCATCCGCCTGGGGCGGAAGCTGCGCTTCGATCCCGTGAAGGAGGAGATCCTCGGTGACGAACAAGCCAACCGGATCGTGACCCAGCCCATGCGCCCGCCGTGGCACGTGTGAGCACCGCCCATGACGTCCCCGCTCTCGAACAAATGGGTCCTGATCACCGGCGCTTCGAGCGGCTTCGGGGCCGCGGCGGCGCGGGCCTTTGCGCGGGCCGGCGCGCGACTGCTGTTGGGAGCGCGGCGCGAGGAACGCCTGGAAGCCGTCTCGGAGGAAGCCCGTCTCGCTGGCTCCCCGGCGGCGCTGTTCCATGCTCTCGACGTGGCCCGCACGGACAGTGTGGAAGCATTCGCGAGCTGGGTCCGCACCAAGACGGACCGCGTGGACGTGCTCATCAACAACGCCGGAGGCGCGCACGGACTCGACCCCGTGGCCAACGGGAAAGACGAAGACTGGGAGGCGATGCTCCAATCCAACGTCCTCGGCGTGCTGCGCGTGACGCGCGCGATCTTGCCGCTGATGACGGGGCACCCGGGCAGCTACATTCTGAACATCGGCTCGGTGGCAGGCCACACCGCCTACGAAGGCGGCGCCGCCTACTGCGCGGCGAAGGCGGGCGAACTGCAGATTACCCGCGCGTTGCGGCTGGAACTTTGCGGCACCGGCGTGCGCGTGGGCACGGTCGATCCCGGCTTGGCCGAAACCGAGTTCTCGCTCGTGCGGTTCAAAGGCGATTCCGCCCGCGCCAAGAAAGTCTATGAAGGCGCAGTCCCCCTGAGGGCCGACGACGTGGCCGAGGCGCTGGTCTGGGCCGCCAGCCGTCCGCCTCACGTGTGCATCGACGAGATGATCGTCAAGTGCACCGACCAGGCGGAGGTGTACAAGATCCACCGCCGGACCGGCAACAAAGTCTGAGAGCCTGTTCTAGAACTCACCCGGTCAGGGGACCGGGCCTACAGGAAGCCCTGCCTTCAGCCGAAACTCGTAGGCCGCGTGCCCTCACGCGGCGGTTCGGAACCTGGCCCCTGGGGGGCCGGAATTCTAGAGTTGGCCTTGCGGCAGCGAGAACGTCACGTTGCTGCTGCCGGAGATGAGGGCGGTGCTGATCGCTTCCCGAAGTTGCAGCGTCGAGGTCTGCTGCACGCTCGAGTCGGAGAGCAGGATGTCACCCTTGTTCACGTGGATCGTCGGCTGCCACGTCGCGTCAATGGACCCTTCGAGCGCGCGGGTCCAGACCAAATCCAACAGGCCGCTGCCGCTATACACGTTCCGGTCTCCCGAGAGGATGGACTGCGGCTGGTTTTCGTCCGCGTCCTTGCCCACGAAAAAGCTGAAGTGGCGGTTGCCGTCCAGTCGGTCCCATCGATCCGCCGTCGTCTTGTCCTTGTCGGAAGGGCAGACCAGGATCTTGGGTGTGTTCATCTCGTTGGAGCAGGCGCGCCAGTGGTCCGCCCAATCCTCGGTGTCCAGGCTGCCGCCCAGGGCCTGGGCCACGAGCCAGGGAAACTTCTCGCTGTTGTCATTGGCGTAGAGCCGGAAGCCGACGCCGATTTGCCGCAGGTTGTTGAGGCAGTTCGCCCGGTTGGCCTTGGCCTTGGCCAAGGCGAGCGCCGGCAAGAGCAACGCGGCCAGAATGGCGATGATGGCAATCACGACCAACAGTTCAATCAGCGTGAACGCCGACCGAGGTTCTGCGCGTTGGGCTTTCATAAAGGTGTCGCAAGCTAGGCCCGATCCGATTTGGTTGTCAAACCGTTTGTACCATCGGCACGGAGGGCCTCCGTGCTTTAATCCCCAGCGGCGGACGTGCCGCGTGTTGGCAGCGCAAGCCGCCTTCTACAAACGCATCCGGGCTGGCGTGCTGGCCACGAGCCAGTTTGCCCCCATGCTCGCCGACGCCCACGGGCGCTTCCACAAGCCGGCCAGTTGGTGCGCAGAAGCGGAGTTCCAGGGCTGATTCAAGAAAGCGTAGCAGCCGACGTGAGGAGGCTCACTCTTCAAATCTGAAATCTGAAATCAAGACAGAGCCTCCTCACGTCGGCTGCTACGGAGTTTTGAAATCGCCTCCACTGTTGCCCGCGCCCTGGGCCTGCTTTACACTCCGCGCCATGAAACTGAACCTCCGCCGTTCGCTCTGGATCGCGGCCCTCGCTGCTGCCGCGCTGACCTCCACCGCCGCCGAAAAGAAACTGGTGCTCGTCGCCGGCAGACCCAGCCATCCGCCGGGTGCGCACGAGTTCCGCGCCGGCTGTCTGCTGCTCCAGAAATGTCTCGCGAACGTGCCCGGCCTGACCACGCTCGTTTATTCCAACGGCTGGCCCAGCGACGCTGCCGTGCTCGACAGCGCGGACGCAGTCGTGATGTACGCCGACGGCGGCGGCGGGCACCCAGTGCTCAAGCCGGAGCGCATGGCGACGATCGAGGGCTTGATCAAGAAAGGCGTCGGCTTTGGCTGTATGCACTACGCGTGCGAAGTGCCGAAGGACAAGGCGGGCCGGCAGTTCCACGACTGGATCGGAGCGTTCTACGAAGACCGGGTGTCCGTCAACCCCATGTGGGTGCCGGATTACCAGTCGTTCCCGAACCATCCCGTGTGCCGCGGGGTGAAGCCGTTCGGCGTGCGCGACGAGTGGTACTTCAACCTCAACTTCCGTCCCGGCATGACGGACATCACGCCGATCCTCGTCGCCAAGCCGTCGGACCAAGTGCGCAAAGGCCCCTACGTCTGGCCCGCGGGGCCGTATCCTCACGTCGTGGCGGCGAGTGGGCGCGACGAGATCATGATGTGGGTCTGCGAGAGCAAAGACGGCAAGCGCGGCTTCGGCTTCACCGGCGGCCACTTCCACGACAACTGGGGCAACGACCACTTCCGCAAGGTGGTCCTGAACACGCTGGTCTGGCTGGCGAAAGCCGACGTGCCGGTGGACGGCGTGGCTTCGGCGGTCGCCGCTGACGAGTTGAAGCAGAACCTCGATCCCAAGGGCAAGAAGTAGGCGCTGCTGGAGCCGGCATGAACGTCCTCATCGCCACCGTGACGTGCGGCGCGGGCCACTTGCAGGCGGCGGCCGCGCTGGAGGAAGCCTGGCGCGCCTTCCGTCCGCGCGACTCGGTGCTGCGGCTCGACGTGCTGGACTTCACGCCCCGCCTCTACCGCAAAGGCTACATCGAGGGCTACGTGAAGCTGGTCGAGCACGCGCCGGAGTTGTGGGGCATGATCTTCGACCGAACGGACAAGCCCGCCCGCGCCCGCCGGATGATGCGCCTGCGCCGCACGCTGGCGACGCTGCCCACGGAAAAGTTCACCCGCGAACTCAAGCGGTTTGCACCCGACGCCGTCCTCTGCACGCACTACATGCCGCTGGAAATCATGGGGCGGTTGAAGGCGAAAATGAAAAGCGTGGAGGCCGTTTCGACGCCCCGTAGCAGCCGACGTGAGGAAGCTCCGTTTGGAACTCAGAAGTCAGAAGCCGGCGCAGCGATTCCGCATTCCGCACTCCGCATTCCGCATTCGGATGATCTGCAAGCCGCAAGCTGCAATCCCCCCGGCGCTCCTTTCACCGTCAGCGTGGTCACGGACTTCGAGGCCCACGCACTGTGGATGGAGCCGGCGGTGGACTTGTATTGCGTGGCCGCGGAGGAAACCAAAGCCCGCCTCGTTGCGCGCGGGGCGGCGTCCGAGAACGTTCTGGTCACCGGCATTCCCATCGCGGCGAAGTTCTCGGCGCCGGTCGATGCGCCGGCCACGCGCAAGCGCCTCGGCCTGCGCGACGACCTGCCCGTGCTGCTGGTGTTGAGCGGCGGCTTCGGCATGGGGCCGGTCCGGCAGATTCTCTCCGAACTCAACAAGCTGGCCACTGCGGTCCAGGTCGTAGTCGTGTGCGGGCGCAACGAGGAACTGCGCCGCGAACTGGCCGTGCTGGAGCGGCGTCATCCCACGCACGTCCTCGGCTTCGTGACGAACATGCACGAACTGATGGCCGCCGCGGACTTGGTGCTGACCAAGCCGGGCGGGCTGACGAGTTCCGAGGCGCTGGCGCTGGGCAAGCCGATGCTCGTGCTGAATCCGATTCCCGGTCAGGAGGCCGCGAACAGCGACTACCTCCTCGAACACGGCGCGGCGATGAAAGTGAGCCGCACGGAAGACTTGCCGTTCCGCCTGGAGAAACTGCTCGGCTCAACCAAGCTGGCAGAGATGGCCCGCGCCGCACAAACACTGGGCCGGTCTGAAGCGGCGACGATGGTTTGCCGCGGGGTGGCGGCGAGAGTGGGGGGCTGAGCAGCAAGCTCAGTCACGAGAGCCAGCCGTCGCTAAGATCAGTTCACCGATGACGGCCCCTCCGTGACTCTCGAATCTGCACGGGGCGTCGCGGGGGCATCATTCGGTGCAGAGCCTCGTTCTGCGTTCATTCTTAAGTCCTGAACTGCTCGGCGCAGCGCCTGTCGCAAGGCAGCAAACTCACCGGACAACTGCGACCACTGGACAGCAGCCTCCCGCTTCATCATCCTGCCATCAATCCCGAAATTGCTGCGATCCGAAAGCAAGTTGCGCAAGTCCGCTACCGAGCGCCGGATGTGCGCCCAAGGTGCATCATCTGCCGTCTTAACTCCGAGACGGGCGAACTCGTCTAGGATCCCGGAGAAGTCCTTCAAGTCAGAAAGATTGGAACTCCTGCTCCCATCGTGAGCATTGAAAGCCCATGCCTGTTCTGCCGCTAAAAGGAGGCCGAGCGCTTCTTCGCTACGGCCTTGGTCGGCGGCCTGCGCAGCGAGCGCGCAGAGGCGACGGCACTTGCGGCGGCCCCTCAGCGACAACACTCCGATGCCCACGCCCAACGCCGCCAAGCCTACGAGGACTGCGATGATGATTTCAGGATGGTCCGTCATGGCACGATGGCTCGATTACGCAGAACGTAGAGTTGCTTCTGGCGGTAATTTCCTTACTTCACGAACCCCTGTTCCCTCAGCCAGAAGACGCAGTCCGCGGCCCACGGGTGCGGCTTGGTTTTGCCGAGGCCGATGCCGTGCGGGCCTTTCTGATAGATGTGCAGATCGAACGGCACGCCGTTCCGCTGGAGCGCGGCGGCGAATTCGAGGCTGTTCTCCACTTTGACCGCTTTGTCTTCCCAAGTGTGCCAGACGAAGCAGGGCGGCGTGTCCTTGGTGACTTGCAGCTCGTTGGAAAGCAGCTTCACCAACTCCGGGTCCGGGTCTTTGCCGAGGAGATTGTTCTTCGAGCCTTGGTGCGTGAGCGGTCCCAAGCTGATGACCGGATAGCAGAGAATGCCGAGATCGGGCCGGCTGCTTTGCCGTTCGACGGGATCAGCGGCGTCGGTCTTGCCCGCGTCGAAATGTGTCAGCAGCGTGGAAGCGAGATGCCCGCCCGCGGAGGAACCCATGATGCCGATGCGCTTGGGATCGACCTTCCAGTCCGCCGCCCGCGCGCGCACGGTGCGCACGGCCCGCGCCGCGTCTTCCAACATCCGCGGATGCCGGTAGCCGTGCGAGCCAAGGCGGTATTTCACGACGAAGCAGGACACGCCGTTGGTCACGAGCCAGTCGGCGTAGCCTTTGCCTTCGTGGCCCGCCAGCCCGCCGTAACCGCCGCCGGGCAGGATCACCATCGCGGCGCCGGTGGCGATGGCGGGATCAGCGAGGAACGGAGTCAGTGTCGGGACGTCCTGGTCCTTGGCGCCGAGCGCGCCGGGTGCGCCGCCGGGCCAGAGCGGCAGCGGGTCGGAGGTTTGAGCGGAGGAGAGCAGCACGGACCCAAGCATCATGGCCAGGCAAAGTTGAGTTTTCATGTGCGGCGAAATTACCGCAGAAGACCGGCGGCGATCACGAAGTTTTCACGCAAAGCGCCGTTGCGCCCAGAGCTGATTCAAGAAGGAGCGCGGGCAGCCTGCCCGCGTGTTTTTCGCTCCCATTTTTGACTGAACGCGCGGGCAGGCTCCCCGCGCTCCTCTCCGCATGTTCCTAGAATCAGCCCTGCCGTTGCGCCGCGGCTGAATCAAACCCGGCGAGCGACGCCCTGTAGCGCAGGTTTTCCAACCTGCTGTTTCGCCGACTTTCAGTCGGCAAGGCCGTGAAATACTTCATCGCGCTTGCCTTGTCGAACATCCGCCGGTTGGAAAACCGGCGATACGGCAGACGGGAAAGTCTGCGCTACGAACCCCAGCGGACGAAGCTGGAGGCCCTTGTCCTCACTTCTCCTCCGCCCGCACGACGAGCAGCGGAATGGCGGACTGATGGCGCACCTTGTCGATGGTGCTGCCGAAGAGAAAATCGCCGATCAGGCGGTGGCCGTGCGTGGTCATGGTGATGAGATCGCAGTTCTCGGCTTCGGCCACGCGGAGGATTTCGCGGGGCGGATCGCCGAGCGCGAGTTGCACGGTCACGTCCACGCCGGCGGCGCGAAGCCGTTGCGCCGTGGTTTCGAGATAGCGGCGGTCGTCGCGCATTTCCTGCGACTCCCGGAGCTGAAGCTGGTCGTAGTTCCGGGCCACCCAGCCGTCGGCGACGTGGACGAGGAGGAGTTGCGCGCGCGTGAGACGGGCGAGTTCTTCGACGTGCGGGAGGAGGCTTTCATCCGCGCGGCTGTTCTCGAGGGCGACGAGGATTTTGCGATACATGGGGCTCTAGCGCGAAATCCGAAACTCGAAATCCGAAACTCGAAACAAATCCGAATCTTCCAATGACAAAAATCCGAAACGGACAGCCCCGCGCCCTGATCGGGGGGTCTTGAACTTCTGGGCTTTGGTCATTGGGATTTGTTTCGGAGTTCGGGTTTAACTAAGCAGCCGGCCCAGCCACGCCGTCACCCCGGCGAAGTCGAGCAGGAGTTTCACGTTCAACACCACGATGATGGCCGTCACGATCCACGCCAGTGTCTTGATCCAGAGCGGACTGGCGAACTCGCCCATCTTGCGGCGGTCGCTGGTGAACAGGACCAGCGGGATCACGGCGAAGGGCAATTGCAGGCTCAGGATGACCTGGCTCAGGACCAGCAGCTTGGCCGTGCCGCTCTCGCCGTAAAGCGCGGTGACGATGACCGCCGGCACAATGGCGATGGCCCGCGTGATCAGCCGCCGCACCGCCGGGCGCAGGCGGATGCGCAGAAAGCCTTCCATCACGATCTGGCCCGCGAGCGTGCCGGTGAGGGTGGAGTTTTGCCCGGAGGCCAGCAGCGCCAGCGCGAAAAGCGTGCTTGCGACGGAGACGCCCAGCACCGGCGACAGGAGGCGGTAGGCTTCCTGAATCTCCGCGACCTTGTGCTCCGTGCCGTAGAACGTGGCGGCGGAGACGATGAGGATGGAGGCGTTGATGAACAGCGCAAACATCAGCGCCACCGTCGAGTCGAGCGTGGCGAACTTGATGGCCTCGCGCCGGCCTTCCGATGTCTGCTCGTATTTGCGCGTCTGCACGATGGAGGAATGCAGGTAGAGGTTGTGCGGCATCACCGTCGCGCCGAGGATGCCGATGGCCACATAGAGCATCTCCGGGTTTTTGATGATCTCAAACCGCGGCGTGAAACCGCCCAGCACCGCCGCCACGTTGGGCTTGGAGAAGATGATCTCCAGCAGGAAGCATCCGCCGATAGTCAGGATGAGCGTGACCACGAGCGCCTCGATCCAGCGAAATCCCTTGTTCTGGAGATACATCACCGCCAGCACGTCGAGGGCGGTGAGGCACACGCCCCAGATCAGCGGGATGCCGAACAGCAGGTTCAGTCCAATGGCTGAGCCGATGACCTCCGCCAGGTCGCACGCGCAAATGGCCGCTTCGCACACGACCCACAGCGCGATGCTGACCGGCTTGGAGTAATGATCGCGGCAGGCTTGGGCCAGGTCGCGTCCGGTGGCGATGCCCAGCCGCGCGCACAGCGACTGGAGCAAGATGGCCATGAGGTTGGAGATGAGGATGACGCTGAGCAGCGTGTAGCCGAAGGCCGAGCCGCCGGCCAGATCGGTCGCCCAGTTGCCGGGATCCATGTAGCCGACCGCGACGAGGTAGCCCGGGCCGGAAAAAGCCCACATCTTGCGAATGAAGCCGAGTTCCTTCGGCACCGGCACGGTGCGATGCACCTCCATGAGGCTGGGGGTGTCCTGCGCCTGGCGCCACGCTTTGCCTGGTGCTGTCTTGGCCGAACCGGTTTCTGCGATGTTCATCCTGGATGCTTGATGGGGCGCGCTGCGCCCAAACCGACAGGTCGCAAGCTAGCCGGGTGGTGGGGTCGCGTCAAGCGGACGGCCGCGCGGCGGCACTTCAATCATTGCGGAAATCCTGGCTCGCCGTGTGAGGGCACTCGGCCTACAGGGCGACGTGTTGGCGGGGTTCCCTGATCTGGCGTTCACCCAAACCTGCACTTCCTTGCGGTTCGCTGGCCATTCCCTTTCTACCTCGCTCGCAGCCGGAAGAACCGTGTCTGGTCAGGCCACTGATTCGTCACCGTGAAGCGCCCGCCGAATAACGCCGGGGTGTTCGTCACCGCGTTCCACGGATCGCCGCTCAGGTTGACTGCCGTTTCCAGCGCGTAGCCGTTCGCGCTGCTCGGCCATGACAAGCGCGTGACGCCGCTCGACTGCGCGATGACCAATTCCGGCGCATTGAGCGTGTAGAACCGGATGCCTTCGATCTGCGCCGCGCAGTTCGTTGAAGTGCCGCCAAGAACGCCGAAAAAGAACTCGTTCGTTGTGCCAGCGCAGGCCGACACGTCGATCAACCGGCTCGTCGTGAATTGATTCGTGGGGATGAACTTCGTTCCCACGCTGAAGAGGTTCGTGCCGTTGATGCCGAAGGCGAGCGCGTCCTCCACGCCATCGCCGGAGATCGTGAAGTCGAACACCATCACCACCGCATCCGCTGGAACCGCGATGGGCAGCCAGGCGTACGCGGGTGTGTTCGTGCTTGTGCCGCCCTCATCCTTCGCCCTCCACGAGCCGCCGCCACCCCTGCCAGTCCGCAACCTCACCCGCAGCCAAACGCCGTTCGCCAAGTCCACCACTTGCTGGCCAGCTTGCGACGCTTGATCCACCAGATAGTTTGCCCCTTCAGCGATGTTCACCACCGTGCGCTCGCCGAAGTCCACCACTACGTCGCCAGCACTCTTGATCGCTCCGACCGTCGAGGCCACCGCATGATCGACCGTGGCCTCGACCCTGTTCTCCAGCAGTTCGAGGTAGGGGAAACTACACTCCGGGCACGAACCGCAATTGACCGGCTCCACCACCAGCCAATCCGGTGAGGTTGTGGCCTGCCGAAACACGTTGCCTGCCCGGTAAGGCGCTCCCGCTGGCGGAAAGGACTGTCCGGGAAACAGTGTCGTCCGTTCAAACGAGTTCGTGAACCCCATCAAGCTCGCGCCCACCCGCTCCACGCTCTTCCGATACCACTCGGCCGAGTAACTGTGCATCGTCACGGGATTGGGGAAACGCTCCGCCGCTTTCTGCAAACACACGTTGACCGCCTCCGGGTGATAAAGCCCGAAGGCCGACACGTAGTTCTCGATCCACGCACAGCCTGCCGGGTTCATCGGAATGGGACTCTTGTAGTCCGCATCGGTCAAGGCCGAGTTGACTCGCTGAACCGGCAAACCGGTGAACGCGGCCAGCGTCGTCCCGAACAACACCTCCCGTCCGGCCACTCGCGCCAACTCGGCTTCGTCGGTCAGCGTCAAGTGGGTGCGGCTCGACAGCCACGCCGGCTGGGCGCTTTCCTGGCTTCCGCGCGCATGGCCATGCAAGTAATCGGCTGCCGCCGCATTCACCAGCGCGCCAAGACTGTGGCCAATGAAATGGACCCGCTGTGCGTAGTCAAACCCTAGCGCCTGATATAACGCCTTGCCGAGCGCCAGCCCTTGATCGGGCGTCTTCTCTTCGGGAGGCAGGGCTGCGATGGCCGCGAGCGCCCAGTCCCACGCCAGGATGTTCGCGACGGTGTTCACGCCCTTGGCTTGCAGCGCGAGCGCGAGGTTCTTCGGCCAGCCGCCTTCCAGCGGCAAAGGCACGCCCGAACTGAACGGCGGAATCCAACCATGCGTCACCACCACTGTCATTTTCGCGCGATCCAGCGGCGCCACGATGGTCACGAAGCTCGTGCCGTCGAACAAGCGCAGCGCGCTGCCCTCGCCGCCCTGAGGCGGTGGCGAAAACGGCGGCGGAGCCGTGACCGTCTGAGTCTGCGGCGCGGTCGGCACCGGGCGCAGCCGGAAGTCCTGCCGAGCCGTGCCGGCGCTCAAAGTCACCACGCGTCGATCCGTCACGAAGCCGGGACGCGACACCGCCAGCGCATACACGCCGGGCGACAACGCGGGCAAGGCGAAGTTGCCGTCTCCTCCCGTGGTCGCGCTCACGCCGGGCGCGGACAGCACGGAGGCCGAAACCGTGGCACCGGACAAGGCGCCGCCATCGGTTCGGCTCACCTGCCCCGACAGGACGATTGGGGCTGTCTCGCTCCCAATCTGATAGAAATAGCTCACGTGCGGACTGGACAGTAATTGCACCACGTCATCCCCCGGCCAGTCGAAATACTGGTAGCTGACAATCGGGCTGACGATGGTTGTTCCTGACTCACTGAGCGAATTGAAAAACTGGTAGCTGACCACCGGGGAATTCACACCGCCGTTCGTCAGCGCCTCGCTGCCCAGATCATTTGGATACTGGTAGCTTACGATGGGCGACATGACGTTCGTGATCGCGTCATCGGCGCGGAGCGGAGTTGCGAAAGCGAAGCAGGACAACAGTGCTGAAATGAGAATGGCCTTGACGCTCGCCCTCACCCTGACCCTCTCCCCCGGGGAGAGGGAACCGCCATCCACGTCTCTCGAAAATTTATTCGTCGCAGTTGCAGTCGCCGCCTTCTCATCGGGCGCGGAAGAGACCGCACGGCAACTAGGCGCCTTCACATCGTCAAGACGCCGCAATCGTTGCTCCCTCTCCTGGGGGAGAGGGCCGGGGTGAGGGCGGTCGTACCCACCAATCTTTCCTTCACCCCCGCCATGTGACACCCTCCCGCCATGCGTGACATCGAACGCGCCCGCGCCCTGCGCCAGAAACAGACTTGGGCGGAAAAACTGATGTGGAGTTGGCTGCGCGACCGGCGGTTCAGCGCCTACAAATTCCGACGCAACCATCCCCTCGGAAAGTACTTCCTGGACTTCTACTGCCGCGAAGCCAGCCTTTCCATTGAACTCGACGGCGGGCAACACGGGCATCCCGAGCAACAGGCGCACGACGCCGAACGCACCCAGTTCCTCGCTTCGATGGGCA
The DNA here is from genome assembly GCA_016219875.1 of Verrucomicrobiota bacterium. Taxonomy (GTDB): domain Bacteria; phylum Verrucomicrobiota; class Verrucomicrobiia; order Limisphaerales; family JACRJZ01; genus JACRJZ01. The sequence goes on from JACRJZ010000024.1 coordinate 20,559, forward strand.
TCAAGGAACTGCGCTTCTGGAACTCGCGTTTGCGGCGGGAGCAACAGGCCATTCGCGACACGATCTTTCGCGAGTTGCAGGCCCGCGCGCCGCATCCCCTGCCGGATTACACCCGGCCCCTGCCGCCGCCGGAGGTCGGGGGAAAAGGAAGTTAGTTCCACGCTCGCCCTCACCCTGACCCTCTCCCCCGGGGAGAGGGAAGAGCTACGCACGTCGTTGGAAGATTCCGACGATCCTCCTGCCATCGCCGCCTCCTTTTCGCTCACAGACAAGACCGCACGCCAACCTGGTGCGGTTGCATCGCCAAAGCGCGGCGAGCATTTCTCCCTCTCCTGGGGGAGAGGGTTGGGGTGAGGGCGGGCGTTTGAGATACTCTTTGCTGCTTCAAACAAGTTGGTGTCGTGGCTCGCCCTCACCCTGGCCCTCTCCCCCAGGGAGAGGGAACAGCTACGCACGTCGTTGGAAGATTCCGACGATCCTCCTGCCATCGCCGCCTCCTTTTCGCTCGCAGAAAAGACCGCACGACAACCTGGCGCGGTTGCATCGCCAAAGCGCGGTGAGCATTTCTCCCTCTCCTGGGGGAGAGGGCTGGGGTGAGGGCGGGCGTTCATCAGACTTCCCTCCTCAATTCCCCGTGGCTGCCGTGGCGTAAATGATGCCGCCACCGCGCGGCATGTTAATTGAAATTGTGGCGGTGCTGGACGCCAGCGTGCCGGCGTTGTTGTAACCCACCGCGCTCACCGCCGCGCCGTTCGCTGGCTTCACACTCACCGTGATTTGCGTATTCAGCGGAATGTTCGCGCAATCCACGATCACCGGAATGGGATTGTCTTGCTGTGCGGAAAGGACTGCGTCGGGCATGGACAATACACCGGTTGGCGATGCGGAAACCGGAACTCCGCCAATGCTCCTAATGGTTAATTGCGCCCCTTGTCCGACCGTCGGTATGATGATGGGCTGAAATCCGATGGTTATTGGACCATTTATCCAGCCACCGAACTTGTTCTCAAGAGCATCAAACCGGATGCGACCGCTCCCAGCTTTCTCTTGGTCTTGGCAGCCACCGTAGCCAAAAATAGCACACCCACCAGCCACCGAGAGCGAGCCTGTTCCGTTAAGAATGGTGGCAACCAGCCGAATTGCCCCACCGCTCCCAGCACCACCTCCAACTAGAGGAGGAGTTCCATAGGTGATACTGCCTGCGCTGTTGCCACCACTGGCACTAATAGCTCCGTTTATGGTGAGTGTTTGCGAGGCCGCAATGAGTATTGCACCCCCGCCGCCACCACCACCGTAACCATTGCCACCATAGCTGGTGCCGCCACCGCCAGAGCCACCAATCAAGGGCACCAGGAAGTTGTTACCGTAGATTGATCCACCAAGTGCCTGATTGGTCCCGTAATTTGTATTCCCTAAAGTCCCAAAGGAGGCGTGACCGCCCCATACCCCGGCCATGCCACCGCCAGGTCCTAGACCTTTGCCTGCGGTTGTCGAGTTTCCAGCATTCCCACCGCGGTAGCCTCCAGGTCCTCCCAATCCTCCGGAGGGTGTGTATTCTGATCCGTCGAGTTTAATGGTGCCATTGATTGCGCAATTGCTCTGCACCAACCACACGACCGGCGAGTTGTTGGCATTGGGGAGAAACGACACATTGACGCCGAGCGGGATATTGACAGACGTGTAGTGGTAAATGCCATCCGGGTGGTCGGCCATGTTGATGACGGTGTTGGTGGTGGGATTGAATGCGCCGTCATGCCCGTCGCTCCCGCTGTTCACCTGCGCTGCCGCGCTCGCGCACACCATCAGCACAAAGACCCACGCCCCGGTAGAGCGAGGCTCCCGCCGAGCCGTCGTTCGTTCACCCCCGGCTCTGCAGGAGCGTCGCCCTACCGCAACCACCGCTTGAAGGATTTTCTGTTTCATCGGTTTTCCTTTCGTCCATTCACTGTTCGTTTTTCGATCCGCAACACAACGGCCCGGCCTCCCCCACCCGGCCTTGAGCACCTTTCCACGAACCGGAGCCAGCTCGGTGGGGCGAGCGTCCTCGCGAGCCAGGACTTGGGAGGACTTCGGCGGCTCGCGAAGACGCTCGCCCCACCGGCCGATGCAGGGGTTCAAAGCGTGAAGTCCTTTTCGTGGAAATCTCACTCCTGATCCCTCTCCAGTCGGTTTGGAAAGGAGAACCTCTGACGTTGGACGGGCGAGGGCATCCGCTGGGCGAGGGGAAGCGCGCCGGATCGGAGTTCGGCGCTCCGGCTCGGCAAACGGCGCCAATGAGGTCAACGCCGGCAGGGTGTGGACTTTCTTTCGAGTGGGATGAACCTCGCCCGCGTGCGACCGCCGCACCGCATTTCCTCGCTTCTCCACAGCCATGAAGCTGTCTCCAGAAAAGTTTCCGCTCAGAAACGCATCGGAAAACAGACTCGCCGCGAGGCTTGGGGAAAGGTGGCACCCTGTCAAACCATTTTTTCCCTCCGGTTTCCCGCGAATTGACTCAAAAAGATTGTTACCGAAGGCGGGGAGAAATGGTTTGAGGAAACCATACGTTGACTCAAAAGGGGTGTTACCGAGCTATGGAACAGACAATGAGTCAAACAACACGAACGGAAGTGCTGGCCAAGAA
>JACRJZ010000023.1 GCA_016219875.1 Verrucomicrobiota bacterium
CACGAAATACACGAAACACACGAAAGCAAAGGCCGCCGTGCGGTTCTTGGCTGGTGTGCCGGCGTCACCAAACGGTGACGGGACGAAGTCCCCGTCCTGCCGCGGCGCGGCCAGCGATTCTCTTGGGCGTTCCTTTCGTGTGTTTCGTGTCTTTCGTGGTTCAACTGAATCGTTACGGCCAAGACGGCATCAAGCTCCCGCCCGGCACACCGGGTAGCGCAGGTTTTCCAACCTGCCGTATCGCCGACTTGCAGTCGGCAAGGCCGTGAAACTTCCAGCCGGCTGGCCTCTTCCTACGCTCGCCGGTTGGAAAACCGGCGCTACGGCAGACTGAAAGTCTGCGCTACGAGTGCTCCCGAACCGAGCTTGATGCAGCCCCAGACCCTGAGCGCCCTCTGGGAAAATCCGCTTGTGCGGGGTGCGGGGCCGTGTTAGCTCTCCGGCAGAAGACCAGCGTAACCAGAAAGCGAGAGCGCGAGTGTGGTGGAAGAAAAAGGCCGGAGATACCGCGGCAATCCCAGAAGGCATTGCAGTGAGGAAGTCTGCCCGCCGTTGGCCAACCTGGCTCGCGTCGGTGGTGCTGTTACCCGTCAGTCTGTGGGCTTTCCAGGCGCCAAGCCACACGCGGCTGCCTGATTGGGACAAGCGTTCCGTCACCGCCATGTCCCCGGAACAGGCGTCAGCAGCCAGCCGGTGGCGCGCCCGGCAGCCGGGCCTCCGCGTGGATTTTCACCCCGTGTCCGGCGCGCCCAAGCGGGTGTCGGTGACGGACGGTTTCTTGACCGGCCCGGACGGCGCCGGCGGCACGCTCCCGGCGAAATCTTTGGCCGGGTTTCCCGCCGATGATCCGCACCGCGTGACCAAGGCCTTCCTCCACGAACACCGGGACGTGTTCGGTCATGGTCCAGAGGCGCTCGACCAGGCGGCCATCCATCGCGAGTACGTGACGGCGCACAACGGATTGAAGACCGTCGTCTGGGAGCAACGGCTGGATGGTCTCCCCGTCTTTCAGGCGACGCTGATTTCGCACACCACGAAGCGGGGCGAACTGGTCAGCCTCTCCAGCCAGTTCATGTCTGACCCGCAGCGGGCCGCCGACCGCGGCACGCCGAGTCGCGCCTCGCTGCGGGCTGCGCCGGTGGTTTCGGCCCGCCGAGCGGTGGCGCTGGCCGCTCGGCACTTGGGCGAGGAACTGGAAGAGAAAGCCGTCGTGGCGGCGGCGGTCGCGCCGGACGGGCCGGCGAAGCCCCAGAAGTTCCGCGCGCCCGGCTTGAAGGGCGACGCCGACGCGAAGCTCGTCTGGCTACCGATGGACAAAGAGTCGTTGCGCCTGTGCTGGGACGTGGTGCTGGTCAGCGGCCGGCACGGCGAAATGTTCCGCGTGCTGGTCGAGGTGCGCAGCGGCGAGGTGCTGCTCCGTCAGGGCCTGACTCGTTATCTCACCGACGCCAGCTTCCGCGTCTATACCGGCGATAGTCCTGCGCCGATGTCACCCGGCTTCCCCAGTCCTTCGACCGACCAAGCGCCGTACGTGGCCCGGACGTTGGTGACGTGGCCCGCGCTGGACATGAACGCCTCGCCCGCCGGTTGGATCAACGAAGGCGGCAACGAGACGCTCGGCAACAACGTCGATGCCCACACCGATTGGAACCACGACGACGCGCCGGACCTGCCACGTCCGCAAGGCGCGCCCTTCCGCGTGTTCGATTTTCCGATGGACCCGGAAACCCAGGACCCGACCAACTATGCCGCGGCGGCGGTGGTGCAGTTGTTTTATCTGTGCAACTGGTATCACGACCGGCTTTACCAACTGGGCTTCACGGAGGCGGCGGGCAATTTCCAAAACAACAACTTCGCCCGCGGCGGTTTGGGCAATGACGCCGTGCAGGCCGACGCCCAGGACGGCAGCGGTACCAACAACGCCAATTTCTCCACGCCGCCCGACGGCCAGGCCGGGCGGATGCAGATGTTCCTCTTCCCCGGCCCTGCGCCGCGGCGGGACGGGGACTTCGATGCAGAGATCGTCCTGCACGAGCACACGCACGGCTTGAGCGAGCGCCTGGTGGGCGGCGGCCAGGGGTTGAGCACGGTCCAAGCCGGCGGCCTGGGTGAAGGCTGGTCGGACTTTTACAGCCTGGCGTTGTTAAGCGCCGCGAGCGACGACGTGCAGGGCTGTTACGCGAACGGCGCCTACGCGAGCCATCAGATCAGTCCCGGCTATCGGGAGAATTTTTACTTCGGCATCCGGCGCTACCCCTACACCACGGACCTGACCAAGAATCCGCTCACGTTCAAAGACATTGACCCCACGCAGGCCGATTACTGCGAGGCCGGAGTGGCCTACACGACGGCCGGCTTTCTCCATCCGTGCAGCCCCGCCGCCGCCGACGAGGTCCACAACCAGGGCGAGGTCTGGTGCGTGACGCTGTGGGAAGCGCGGGCAGCGTTGATCCAAAAACACGGCTGGGCCGTCGGCAACGAACTGATCCTGCAACTGGTCACCGACGGCATGAGGCTGACGCCGCCGGAGCCGAACTTCCTCCAGGCGCGCGACGCGATCTTGCAGGCGGACTTGGTGAACACCGGCGGCGCCAACCGCAGCGAACTGTGGGCCGCCTTTGCCAAGCGCGGAATGGGCTTCAGCGCCACGTCGCCAGCCAGCGTCACCACCTGGGGCGTGCAGGAGGCGTTCGATCTGCCGGACGATTTGCGCCTCGATCCGCTCAGCGGTTTCGTCTCCAGCGGCCCCGTGGGCGGGCCGTTCGGCGTGACGTCGCAAGTCTTCGCGTTGACCAATGCCGGGGCCGGCCCGATGGACTGGACCCTGGGGAACACGTCGCTTTGGCTTAGCGCGTCGCCCAGCGGTGGCTCGCTCGCTCCGGCCGGAACGGTGACGCTCGTGGACGTTTCGGTGAACAGCGCCGCTGCCACCCTGCCGGCGGGCCTTTACCCCACCACGCTCTTTTTCACCAACCTGAACAGCGGGGCCAGCCAGAGCCGTTCCTTCCTGTTGCGAGTCGGGCAACCAGACTACTTCACGGAGTGGTTCAGCGCGGGCAGCAATGACCTCGCCTACCGGACCTTCACCTTCACGCCGGATGGCAGCGCGGGCTTCTACGCCGCCTGCCATGACCCGGCCACGAGTTTCCCCACCGACCCGGCTGGCGGCACCACCGTCAGCCTGGAGGACGAGAGTTCGATCGCGGTGACGCTGTCCGGGGAAGCGACGGTTGCGATCTACCATCGGCGCACGAACGTCTTTTTCATCGGCAGCAACGGTTACCTGACGCTGGACCGGGGAACCAACAGCTACATCGAGTGGCCCGGCAGCCACTTCGATCTCCCGCGCGTCGCGGCGCTGTTCGACGATCTGGATCCCGAGCGCGGCGGGACGATTTCGTGGAAGCAACTCGACGACCGGGTGGCCATCACCTTCCTCAACGTGCCGGAGTACCACCGAACGGCGGGCAACTCGTTCCAGATCGAGTTGTTCTTCGACGGGCGCATCCGCCTGACCTACCTCGCCCTCGCCGCGAGCGACGGCTTGGCGGGTTTGTCTGCCGGGCTGGGCGTGCCGGCCGGTTTCGCGGGAAGTGATCTGACATCTTACCCCACCTGCGCTCTGCCGCTCCGGCTGACATTGCCCGTGACTGCCAGCGAAGCCGACGGTGCCCTCGCCAACGCCGGCCAGGTCCAGATTCCAGCGGCCCTGTCCTCGGACCTCATTGTAGCTTTGGTGTCGAGCGATGCTTCGGAAGTCGTCGTCCCCGACAGCGTCACCCTCCTCGCGGGCCAGACCAACGCCGCGTTCGACGTGACGATCATCGACGATCTCCTGCCGGACGGGCCCCAAGCGGCCACCTTCACCGCGTCGGCCACGGGTTACCTCAACGCCGAAGCGCGCCTCACGGTGAATGACAACGAGGCCGTCACGCTCCAGGTGCTGCTGCCGGCCACGGTCATCGAAGGCCAGGACACGGCCCAAGGCCAAGTCAGCGTCAGCGTCGCCGTGGCCAACGACGTTTCCGTGAGTTTGGTTTCGGATGACACGACCGCGATTCAAGTGCCGGCCAATGTCATCGTTCCTGCCGGCCAGACTTCGGCCGTGTTCGACCTCAGCATCGTGGACGACTCTATGATCGACGGCCCGCAAACCGCCACGGTCACTGCCCGCGTGCCGGATTGGACCGCGGGCTTGGCCAGCGTCAGCGTGCTCGACGACGAGAACCGGAACTTGACGGTGACGTTGCCGGCCAGCGCCTGGGAGGATGCGGGCGTGCGCCCCGGCGCGGGGACGGTGTGCTTGTCGGGCACACTGCCCACCAATCTGGTGGTGGCCCTGGAGTCCAGCAGCCCCGCGTCGCTGACGGTCCCGGCCGTGGTGACGATTCCCGCGGGGCAGGTTTCCACCGCGTTTGACCTCATGCTGGTGGACAACGCGGTGCAGGACGGCCACCTCAGCGCGGCGGTGGTCGCGAGCCATCCGAACTTCACCGAGGGCGAAACCTCGATGCTCATCCTGGACGATGAGACCCCGCCCGCTCCGTTCAATCCGAGTCCGGCAGACTTGGCGACGAACGTTTCCGTGCGGGCGCACTTGTCGTGGACCCGCAGCGCCACCGGGACCACGAGTCCGTTCACCTACGAGGTCTATCTGGGCACCGGGCCGGAAGCGATGATGCGGATCGCCGGCGACCTCGCGGAAACGACTTGCGACCCTGGCCCGCTGACACCCAACACCACGTTCTACTGGCAGGTCGTGGTCCACCGCGTGGGCGCCACGGCGGGACCGATCTGGACGTTCACCACGCGCGGCTTGGATCAGGTCCTGGCCATCGGTGACGCGGCGATCGTTGAAGGGAACAGCGGGGCGACGACGGCCCTCTTCAGTGTGAGTCTTGCTCCACCCCCGATCCTGCCGGTGACGGTCCACTACGCGACGGCTGACGGCACGGCCCAGGCAGGCGGCGACTACCTGGCGACCAATGGCGTGTTGAGTTTCGCCGCGGGGCAGACCAACGCGGCTCTCGCTGTGGCCATCCTCGGTGACACCATGCTCGAACCAAACGAAACGTTCTCCGTCCTTCTCTCCAATCCCAGCAACGCCGCCATCGGTCGCATCGCCGGAATTGCCACGATCTACGACGACGATGGGGCGCCGGCCATCCTGGTTCAGCCTGCGGATGTCGCCGTCGGGCTGGGCAGCAACGCCAGTTTCAGCGTGAGCGTGGTGGGCGCGCCGCCGCTCCGCTACCAGTGGCAGAAGGACAGCGCGCCGCTTCAGGACCGCACCAATGCCGAGTTGTTCCTCCCCACCGTGGCCTCCGCGGATGTCGGCGCTTACTCGGTCGTTGTCACCAACGTCATGGGTTCAACTATCAGCTCCAAGGCGTGGCTGACGATCCTGCCGCCTGACCGCAGCCGCGTGTTCGCCAACACCACGCCACTGGCCATTCCAGAGAGCGGGCCGGCGGACCCTTATCCCTCGACGATCCAGGTTACGGGTCTGGTGGGCGGGGTGACCAAAGTGACCGCGACGTTGAGCAACCTGAGTCATACCTACCCGGCAGACCTGGACATCCTGCTCGTGAGTCCAGGCGGGGCCAACGCGATGCTGTTGTCGGACGCCTTCGGCGCCGTGAACGAGAGCGGCGTGACCTTGACCTTCGACGACGAAGCCGCCCTCGTTCCGCCGGAGATGGGCTTAGTAGGTCCGGGTGCCTATCGCCCGGTCAACTACGGCGGCGAAGACGTCCTCCCGCCGCCCGCGCCGGCTGGACCGAACCTCGAGGCCAGTCTGTCGGTGTTTAACGGCACCGATCCCAACGGCCTGTGGCAGCTCTTCGTCTTCGACGACACCGGCGGCGACGCGGGCAGTCTCGCCAGCGGCTGGAGTCTGCGGCTGTGGGTGGACGAGCAAGCGCCTGTCCTGCTGTCACCTCACTTCGGAAGCGTTGGAATGGATTTCCGCTTTCTGGCCCGGCGAGGGTTCGACTACTTCGTGGAGTTCAAGAACTCCCTCAGCGACCCAGCATGGGAAGTCCTCCAAGTTGTGACGGGCGATGGCACGATGAAGACCGTCAACGACGCCCCCGCGAGCCACCCCCAGCGCTTCTACCGACTGCGGGCGGAGTGACGCTCGGGTGGCAGCGAGCCGCCTGTTGTGACCGCTTCTTCCGGCAGTGACATTCGCGCGCGCTAGCCTATAGTCCGCGCGCATGACCGAACGGATCGCCAAACTGCGCCGCCTGAGCCTCGACACGCCGCCGTCCCTCACCGGCGAGCGGGCGCGGCTGATGACCGAGTTTTACCAGGCCAACGATGGCAAATTCTCCGTGCCGGTCATGCGCGCGCGGACCTTCCTCCACCTCTGCCAGCACAAGACGATTTACCTCGGCGACGATGAACTCATCGTCGGCGAGCGCGGGCCGGCGCCGAAGATCGTGCCCACGTTTCCGGAACTTACCTGCCACAGCGTCGAAGACCTCCGTATTCTCAACTCGCGGCCCAAGACGTGGTATCGGGTGGACGACGAGTGCATCAAACTCTACGAGGAGAAAGTCATTCCCTACTGGCGCGGGCGCTCGATGCGCGACCGGATGTTCGCCGAATTGCCGTCGGAATGGCGCGAGGCCTACGACGCCGGCCTCTTCACCGAGTTCATGGAGCAACGCGCGCCCGGCCACACCGTCCTCGACGACAAGATTTACGCGAAGGGGATGTTGGATTTCAAAAACGACATCGCCGACGCCATCGCCAAACTGGATTTCCTCAACGACGCGGAAGCCTACGAGAAGCGCGAGGCGCTGAAGTCGTTCGACATTTCGTGTGACGCGCTGATCGTGTTCGCCGAACGGCACGCCGCGCTGGCCCGCGAACTCGCGGCGAAGGAAGCCAGCCCGCAGCGCCAGGCGGAGTTGCTCAAGATCGCGGAGGCGTGCTCGCACGTCCCAGCGCACGCGCCACGCGATTTTCACGAGGCGCTCCAATACTACTGGTTCTGCCACCTCGCGGTGATCACCGAGTTGAACGGGTGGGACTCGTTCAATCCCGGCCACCTCGACCAGCACCTGCTGCCGTTCTACGAGCGCGGTCTGGCCAACGGCACGCTCACGAAGGACAGCGCCCGCGAGCTGCTGGAGTGCTTCTTCATCAAGTTCAACAACCATCCCGCGCCGCCGAAAGTCGGCGTGACGGCGGCGGAGAGCGGGACTTACACGGACTTCGCGAACATCAACATCGGCGGCCTGCTGCGTGACGGCTCCGACGGCTCGAACGAGGTGTCGCACATCCTGCTCGATATCGTGGACGAGATGCACCTGCTCCAGCCGAGCACGAATATCCAGCTTTCGCGCAAGAGTCCCGACCATTTTCTCAAGCACGCGTTACGCGTCGTGAGCCGTGGCTACGGCTTTCCGAGCATCTTCAACGCCGACGCCGTGGTGCAGGAGCAACTCCGCCAGGGCAAGACGCTGGAGGATGCGCGGGCGGGCGGTTGCAGTGGTTGCGTCGAAGTGGGCGCATTCGGCAAGGAAGCTTACATCCTCACCGGCTACTTCAATTTGGTGAAGGTGCTGGAGATCACGTTGCACGACGGCCTTGACCCGCGCACGGGCAAGCAACTCGGACCAAAGACGGGCGCAGCGGACAGCTTCAAGAGCAACGAAGAACTTTTCGCCGCCTTCCGCCAACAGCTTCGGCACTTCATTAACATCAAGATCGCTGGCAGCCGCCTCATCGAGCGGATGTACGCCGACCACATGCCCGCGCCCTTCCTAAGCGTGCTGATTGACGACTGTATCGCCAAGGGCCGCGACTACAACGCCGGCGGCGCGCGCTACAACAACACGTTCATCCAAATGGTCGGCCTCGGCAGCCTCACCGACTGCTTGAGCGCGATGAAGGAGATGTGCTTCGACGAAAGGACCGAGACTCGCGACGCGATGGGGACCACACGCGGCCCGCGTGTCGCGTCCGGCGGCCCGCCGGACGCTCGTTCGGGCGCACTCTTTTCCACTGAGGGCAAACCCATCGCCATTGAGCCTGCTCCCGGCGCCCGTTACTCCCGCCGCAATCTCCCGCATTTCGAGAAACCTTGGGCCATCTACCACATCACGTTCTCAACCACGAACCACCGTCAGCTTGCCCCGGCGGATCGGGACATCGTCGTGAACTGCATTCGCCACTGGGACAATCGCCGTTACCGCCTCTCGGCCGCCTGTGTCATGCCGGACCACGTTCACATGCTCATCCAGCCGGGCATCGAGTCACAGGACGTGGACGGCGACCCCATTTTCTACTCGCTGACAACAATTCTTCATACGATCAAATCGTTCACCGCCCATGAAATCAACAAGCGGAACAAGGCGAGCGGCGGCGTCTGGGAAAAGGAGTCCTTCGACCGTTACATGCGCTCGGATACCGACCTTGAGGAGAAGTTCCACTACATCTGCCGCAACCCGTGGGACGCCGGGGTTGTGCCGCTGGCCGAACCCTACCCCTGGTTGTGGACGCCAGATTTGGCGGGGAGCACGCGCGGCCCGCGCGTCGCGTCCGGCGGCCCGCCGGACGCTTCGTTGGACTCAAAGTCGGAACAGAACGAAGGGGTTTCGGCGGGCCGCCGAAACCCACACGCCGGCGGCGTGTGCTCCCCATCCGCCGACGCGCGGTCGCGCTCTCTCACCCAACTCCTTTCCGCCCTCGACCAGAACTTCGCCAACGACGAACTCCTCCGCCAGCGCCTCGTCAACAAAACCCACAAGTACGGCAACGACGATGACTACGCCGACGCCCTCATGCTCGACGTTTTCAACGCTTGCTTCGAGGAAGTCGATGGCCGGCCCGACGCTCGCGGCGGGCAATACCGCGTTGAGATGCTGCCCACCACCTGCCACGTCTATTTCGGCAGCGTAACCGGCGCGATGCCCGACGGCCGCAAAGCCGGCCTGCCGCTCTCCGAGGGCATCAGCCCCGTGCAAGGCGCTGACCGCCGTGGTCCCACCGCCGTGTTCAAGAGCGCCGCCAAAATGGACCATGTGAAGACCGGCGGCACGCTGCTGAACATGAAATTCACGCCCGGCCTTGTCGCCACTGACGACGGTCACGACAAATGGGCGCACCTTGTCCGCGGCTATTTCAAAATGGACGGCCACCACGTCCAGTTCAACGTCACGACCGCCGACACGCTCCGCAAAGCCCAAGCCGCGCCGGACCAGCACCGTGACCTCATCGTCCGCGTGGCCGGCTACAGCGACTACTTCTGCGACCTGTCACAGGAACTCCAAGAAGAGATCATCGCCCGCACCGAGCACCAGGGTTTTTGAGCCGGCCCATCTTCAGACGGAGAAGACCGATGCCACAACTCTTGCCCTCTGGCATGGCATGGCCCATTGTCACGGCATGAAAACGCTGATTCCGATGGACCCGGTCGGGCGTTTGGTTCTCCCCAAGAGCATCCGCCAATCGCTCAACACCCCGCGCACGGCGGTGTTTGAGGCGGAGGTGTTGGGCAACAAGCTGGAACTGACCCTGACCGAACCGGAACCCGCCAAGCTGCGCCGCAAAGGGAAGCTGCTCGTCGTGCCCAAGCAAGGCGTGGCCGCGGATGCCGTCAAAGCGGTCGATGACACGCGGAAGGATCGGCTATGATCGAGTTCTTCGACACCACGGTGCTGGTGGCGGCGATGGTGGAAGATGAACCACGCCACGAAGCCTGCGCCCAGGCTTTGGAAGGGGCCAGAGACGGATACGCTTCCACTCATTCCCTGGCCGAGTGTTACGCCACTCTGACGAGCGCGCTCCCGGCCTGATCACCGTCACATTCCAGCAGCCTTCTCGGGCGAATAGTGTTCCAGGCCCATGACTCCCATCCAGTGTTTCCCAACTTCGAGCCGTGTATCGTGCTCCCTGTCCACGGGCGCTCTCTCCACTATGATGGCCTTGTCGTCAGGCACGTCCTCCAGCCTTCCCGTTTGCAGAATCTCGTAGCGTTGCAGGACCGCGGCGTCCACCGCTGACTCGGAAATCTCCACCACGCGGGCGGGACCTTGGAAATGCTGGTTCATGAGATAAGGCTTCAGTTGCGAAGTGTCGGCGGGTAATTGTCCGTCATGGGCGTTCGCATACCCCTCCAGCGCCCGGCTCAGCACCCTCATCAGTTTGTCCTTGGCTTTATCTCGAACCGCACGGAAGACCAGCCGCGCGGTCGCATCGTCCTCCAGGTTCACCTCTTCGGCGGCGTGACCGAGAGGCTTCTTGGCCAGTTCAAGCCAGTCCTCCTCGCTCAGCAGGCGAAGCTCAGGAATCGTCTTGTCCGGCATTCGTTCGGGCAGTCGCTTGAACGCCTTCACTCGGTCTAGCCAGGATCGCAGCGCCACTTCCGTGACATCCCTCTGGGCGCGAGCGTTGTCTTTCAACTGCGCCAACTCTCGGGCGCCTGCCCGCAATTGCGTCACCTCGCCTCGCAGCCTGAGCAACTCGGCCGTGTTACGATTCAACCGCGTGTTCTCGTCCCGGAGCGCGGTGAGTTGGCGCGTGGCGTCGTCGCGTTCGCGGGTCAGTTGAGCCATCTGCTCCGTGGACTGGGCCTGTTGTCGTAAGAGAGTTTGTGCCTGGCGCGCTTCATAGATGGCTGTGCCAACGGTGGCAACGAGCGTGACGGCGATGAGAGTCTTTTGCAGTGTGGTCATGGCGATGGCTTTGGTGGCAACGACGGTCACGGTCGTCGCGATGGAGCTTCCGGCAAGGACGGCGGCGGTGGAGATCGTGACGGCCAGTCCGGCGGGCGCCGCCTGGACCGCGTTGACGGAAATCACGACGACCAGCCCGCTTGCGCCGACGGTGACACCGCGTTTGGCGAAGAACTCGCGCAGACGCTCGACAGCGCGCCCGACGCGCTTTTGCGCGGCTTCTTCACTGACACCGAGGGCTACCGCCATCTCGCGGGCGGACTTGTGTTCAAAGTACCGCAGCAACACCGCGTCGCGGTCCGGCTCGCTCAACTCGCCCAGCCCGGCATCCAGATGCGGGGCGATCTGCTCCCACGAAGCGTCGGGTTCGGCGGCAAGCAATTCGTTCATGGCGGCAGCTTCCTGTTCGCGGGCGCGGCGGCGCACGTCAGAGCGCACGGCGTTGGCCGCAAGGTTTTGCGCCACGCGATGCAGCCAGCCGGACAAGACGGGCCGATCCGTGAGTTGTCGGGCATTCTGCGCCAGGGCCACAAACGCGCTTTGGGTCACGTCCTCGGCGAGGTGCGCGTCGCGCACCATCCGCAGCGCAGCGGAATAAACGAAATCGACGTGCCGCCGCACCAACTCGGCAAACGCCGCCTCGGAGCGGCGCTCGGTGTAATCGCGTAAGAGCTGTTGGTCGGTCAGACTGTTCACTCACAGAAGAGTAACCGCCGACGCGAAAATCGGACAGGGAAACGAGAAGATCCATTTCGACGGCGCGCACTTCCGCCGCCACCTCGCGGCGAAGGCATTATTTTAATTCTGTCTTTCAAACGGCTTTATTTTCGCCGTTATATTTGTTCCAAATCCACCTTTGCCGCTTCCGTTCACCCATGATATTCCTGTGCCCTGATAAGAAAAGCCGGTCGCGCCGATTCTGAAGAGCGTGTCGTATTGATCGTCAACAGGCGCTTTTTCTGCAATCAACGGATCATTGATTGAGATGTCGCTCAAATTTCCCGTCTGCAAAACTTGGTATCGCTGAAGAATTGTTCCGTCAATCGGCGGGTTGAAGTGCAATTCCAGCTGTGAAATGTCGCCGGGTAATGATCCGTTATTGCCCGCGATATAATTTGCCAAGGCTTCGCCTATCGAATAAGCAAACGTTCGTTTGGCATCGCGTCGCAATTGGCTCAAAGCCCGGTCAAACTCATCGTCTGTTTTCAACTCACCGCCATAAGTCGCGCCTCGCAGCCAATCTTGAGCTGTCAAATATTGAAGCTCTGGAATTTTTCCGTTGGGCATTTGCTCCAGCCGTTGCTTGAGTTGGTTAACTTTTGCAGCCCGCGCGTTTGCTACAGCTTCAATGGGGTCACTTTTCTTTTGCATTTCGGCCGTTTTCAATTGCGTCACTTCTCCGCGTAATCTCAAAAGCTCTGATTGAATTGGATTCGATCTCAAGCGCGCATTTTCTGCAAACAATCCGGCAAGCCGGTTTGTCGCGGCGTCCCGCTCGCGCTGCAACTGCTCGATTTGTTCGGCCAGCGGCGCTTGCTGTTGCTGGAAAGTTTGAACTTGGTTGCGCAGGGTCGAGGCTTGGCGGGCTTCATAGATTCCCGCTCCAGCAAGCACGGCAACGGTGGCGGTGATAAGAGTTTTTTGGAGTGTGGTCATGGCGATGGCTTTGACGGCGGTTGCGGTTGCAGTAGCGGCAATGGTTGTTCCAGCAAGTGCGGCGGCGGTTGAAATCGTGACGGCCAAACCGGCGGGCGCGGCTTGAACGGCGTTGGCGGAGATCACGACAACGAGTCCGCCCGCACCGACGGTGACGCCGCGTTTGGCGAAGAACTCGCGCAGGCGCTCGACGGCGCGGCTGACACGCTTCTGCGCGGCTTCTTCACTGACACCGAGGGCTGCCGCCATCTCCCGGGCCGACTTCCGTTCAAAGTACCGCAGCAACACTGCGTCGCGGTCCGGCTCGCTCAACTCGCCCAGCGCGGCGTCGAGGTGCGGGGCGATGTGTTCCCAGGGGGCGTCGGGTTCGGCGGCGAGCAAGTCGTTCATGGCGGCGGCCTCCTGTTCGCGAGCACGACGGCGCACATCGGTGCGGACGGTCTGGGCGGCGATGTTTTGCGCGGTGCGGTGCAGCCAGCCTGACAGCACCGGACGATTCGTCAGTTGGTTGACGTTTTTGGCGAGCGCGACGAAGACGCCTTGGGTCACGTCCTCAGCGAGGTGCGAATCGCAAACCATCCGCAGCGCGGCGGAATAGACGAAATCCACCCGGCGGCGCACCAACTCGGCGAACGCGGGTTCGGAGCGGCCTTCCGCGTAGGCGCGCAGCAGTTGTGAGTCGGTTCGGTCGTTCACTTACCCAAGAGTAGCCGCCGACGCGCAAATCGGACAGGGAAAGGAGAGCCGCACAGAACGGGCCGTTCATCGGGCCAGGTATTCTTCGGCAACGGTGCCGTCGGGATTGGTTCGCCAGGCGCGCTGCAACTGCCACTCGGCTTCCGCTGAAGCACGCGCAAGTTCGTAGTGATAGCAGGACGGTTCGCCCCGCTTCGTGGCGGTGAAGGAACGGTTGACCGGGAAAGATACACTCAAAGCGTCGGCGTTTAGGAAGCTGCTCAGGGTGCCTTTCTCCCCTTTGGCGAAGCCCGGCAGCTTGCCAGCCTTTTGCAGTCTGGCCATGAAAGTTTCCGCGGCCCCGCCCGGCTGCGTGAGATAAAGGAATCCGACCAAGCGCGCTTGCAAGTCTCCTGCCGCTGGAACGCGGACGGCTTTGAGCAACTCTCTGGTCAGGGCATCGGCATTTTGGTCCACGAACGCCTTGAATCGTTGCTCGACGTCTTCGGGCGGTTTGCCCTGCACGTAGCCGAGTGCCTGTCGCAAGGCGAGCATCCGCGCCGCGTTTGGGGTGAAGGCCGCCGTTTGTTGGAACTCCATCCAAAGCTGCGGCAAGCTCCTGCCGGTAGCGTTCGCGAAAAACTCGTCGGAATACCCGCCGTGGCGCAAACGTGTGTTCAGTTGGCGGACAAGGTCGGAGTTGTAGGTCCGCTCCACGTAGAGCAGGAAGGCCCCCGCACAAGAATAGCCACTGCGGAAATCGGGGTAGCTGAAATCGCACTGCGCACAGCGCCCGTTCGTTTCGCCAAGCTTGAAGCAAACATAGTCCGCGATGCCCTCCGCCCAGTGGGCCGGCGGGTCATGACTGCGCACCAGCCATCGTCCGATGATCGGCTGCTCGTAATGCTGGGCCACGTGCGCCATCTCATGGATCAGAACTTGATCCAACATGCCTGGCTTGTCTCTGAACATGCGCGCGTGAGTGGCATTGAGCCGGACCCGATTCGGCGGCGAATCGGCGGTGTTTCCGTTTGGCAGCCGCTTCTTGAATTGAAGATCGAACTGGCGGGGGAATTTCGTGTCGCCGTCCGCCAGCAGCGCACAGACCTTTGGGTAGAGCGTGTTGCCCAGTTGCCGTGCGCGCTCGGCTAGGGCCTTCATCTCTGGCGCCTCCCGGAAATCCACGTTCCGAACCGGTGCCGGCTCAGTTCGCGAAAGCTTGGGAGCGGTCGAACAGGAGCAGAGAATCGCGGCCACGAGGCTGGCGACCGGTATCCAAGAATTGCGATGAAGTGAGGCGACTTTCATCTGCGGTTGCCAGTTCGACCTCGCGCGAGACCTGGCGTTCAATCTTCAAGGTCCGACCCGTTGTCGGACCCGCTCTGGAACCTCGAGTCCGACGGAATGATCCTGCTCGTTTCTATTGCCCTGTGAATTTGAAGCCGAACTCAACTCGGTTCGACGATACCTGAAAGAGCGGGAGGATGCCCTCGAATACCCTGGCTTGTTCCGGCGTGAGGAGGCTCTGGACTTCTGCGATGGCTCGTTCTTTCGCCTGTTTCAACGCGGCTGCAGCTTCCAGGGCTGGATTCTCTTTCAAGAGGCTTCGTTGTTTGATCTCTTGCCGGTGTTTCTCCATCAACGCATACACTTCGCCAAACTGCCGCTCATCCAGGCTCAGCGCACCGTAGAGCACACACGCCATATAGTCTGCGGTGTCATCCTCCAGCGTTCCCGATCCAGACGGCTTGTCCTGTTCAAGTAGTTTCCCAGCTTTGACTAGACTGGCAATTTCATCAACCGCACTGGCTCGTGCCGCCGCGTTGGCGGCCTTTTCCTCCGGTGAAAGGTTGCTCTCATCCTTGTTACACTCCGCTGACAACCGGCCCAACCGGCCCCATCCGGCCCAGACGTGCCGGAGGGTCGGAAAACGGTTGGTTGAGTCTTTGTCCCTGGAATTCGCCTGGTCGGCCAGCTCTTTGAACAGTGCGGCAGCGTGCCTGGCTTGTTCGCGTTCCCTTTCGAGCCTGGCTTTGTCGGCGTTGGCTTGGGCGAGCGCACTGGTCAGCGCGGCGTTCTGCGCGGCGAGCCGGTCAATCTTGCCCTGGAGGGCCGAGAGGGCAGCCCCGTTGGATGATGCGAGTCGAGGCATCGTTTCCTGCTGGAGGGTCTGAATCTGGGCGCGCCAGAGGGAAGATTGGCGGGCTTGGTAGATGCCCGTTCCAACGGAGGCCGCGAGGGCGGCAGCGATCAGAGTTTTTTGCAGCGTGGTCATGGCGATGGCTTTGGTAGCGGTGGCAGTTGCCGTGGCAGCGATGGTTACGCCGGCAAGGGTGGCAGCGGTGGAAATCGTGATGGCCAGGCCGGCGGGCGCGGCTTGGACCGCGTTAGCGGAGATCGCGACGACCAGCCCGCTCGCGCTGGTGGTGACGCCGTGTTTGGCGAAGAATTCGCGCAGGCGCTCCACGGCGCGACTGACGCGTTTCTGCGCGGCATCGTCGCTGATGCCGAGGGTTTGCGCCATTTCTCGTGCGGACTTGTGCTCGAAATAGCGGAGCAGGACGGCGGCGCGGTCAGTTTCGTCGAGCGCGTGCATGGCTTCGTCGAGGAGCGGTTCAATGTCATTCCAGACAGACGGGACGCCTGTCCCACTGGCGTTCAGGGCATTCATCTCGGTGGCGATTTGTTCGCGCAACTGGCGGCGGGCTTCGCGACGGACAACGTCAATGGCCGTGCGGCGAGTGACTTGATAGAGCCACGCGGTGAGGATGGTGTCGGGCGCGAGGCGGTGCGCGTTGCGGGCGAGGTCGGCGAAGGCGGATTGGGCAACCTCCTCGGCGAGTTGCGGCGAGCGGACCTGCCGGAGCGCGGCGGAATAGACCAGGGCGAGGTGGCGACGGACGATTTCGGCGAAGGTGTCTTCGGCACGATCGCGCGCATATCGCTTCAGCAATTCCAGGTCGGTGTCGCTCATGTTCGGAAGCATATCGCCGCCGACCGGCGGAATCCGACAAGGATTTTTGCGCGGGGGCCGTAGGCACGGAGGGAATTACGCGAAGCCCGTTCGGAAACTGACACGGAGCGCCTCTGAATTTGCCGGTGAAGCCCTCCGTCGAACACCGAGACAAATTTATGAAACGACTCAACCTCTTCGTTCTTCTCGCCCACGCCGCCGCGTGCAGCTTGTTCGCGGCCGACCTCGAAACCAAGCCCGCCGATCCTTACTTCGAGAAGTTTCAGCCGGCCAAAGCGCCGCCAGCCTCCGGCCTGGTGCTGAAGCAGGGCGATCGCCTGGCCATTTGCGGCGACTCGATCACCGAGCAGAAGATGTACTCGCGCATCATGGAAACCTACCTGACCGTTTGCGTGCCTGACCTCGATGTGACCGTGCGGCAATACGGCTGGGGCGGCGAAACGGCGTCCGGCTTCCTCAAGCGCATGACCAACGACTGTCTGCGCTTCAAGCCCACCATCGCCACCACTTGCTACGGCATGAACGACCACGGCTACCGGCCTTACGAGGAGGCCATCGGCGCCAAGTACCGCGAGAAATCGACGGCCATCGTGCAATCCTTCAAGGCCGCCGGCGCGCGCGTAATCCAAGGCTCGCCCGGTTGCGTGGGCACGAAGAACCAGCCGGGTTGGGACGCCGCGGGCGTGGAGGCGAAGAACCTGAACCTCTGCACGCTCCGCAACCTCGGCCTCGAGATCGCCCAGCAGGAGAAGGTAGGCTTTGCCGACGTCTTTTGGCCGATGCTGACCGCCGGGTTCCAGGCGCGGAACAAATACGACCCCAGCTATGCCATGGCGGGCCGTGACGGCGTGCATCCGGGCTGGGCGGGGCATTTGGTCATGGCTTACGCCTTTCTGAAATCCTTCGGCTTGGACGGCGAGATCGGCACGTTCACCGTCGATCTCAAGGCGAACCAAGCCGCGGTGTCCAAAGGCCACAAACTCGTTTCGTTCAAGGACGGCGAATTGCAGATCGAAAGCAGCCGCTACCCGTTTTGCGCTTCCGGCTCGGTCAGCAACGACAGCAGCCTCCGCTCGGCGATGACGCTGGTGCCGTTTAACCAGGAACTGAACCGCCTCCGGCTCGTGGTCAAAAACGGCGCGGCCAAGAACTACCGGGTCACTTGGGGCATGGAGTCCAAGACCTACTCCGCGGAACAACTCGCCCAAGGCGTCAACCTTGCGGACGAGTTCACGACGAACCCGTTCACCGCCATTTTCAACCGAGTGGAGAGCGCCGTGGCCGCCAAGCAGAACTACGAAACCAAGCAGATCAAGCAATTCTTCCACGACCTGGCGGGCGGCAAATTCAGTTCCAAGGAAGATCGGTGCAAGCCCGCGGAAACCGTGAAGGATGCGGAACTGCTCAAGCTCTTCGCCTGCTGCAAGGACGGCCAGTTCGACGCCGACGCCATCGCTGCGGAGACGGAGAAGACCCGCGCGCCGTTGGCCGCGGCAATCAAGACCGCGTTCGTGCCGGTGACGCACACGCTGCGCATCACGACAGAGTAGCCGGCTTGGTCCATGTCCTGAGCCGTGTCCGTGCGGTAGGACAGGCGTCGCGCCTGTCTCCATTGTTGAGAGTTACACTCAACGTTTGGAGATTGCTTTATCCCGCATTTCTCACCGGATAGCGGCCGGTCCCCGGTCGCAGCGCCTGTCTCATGGCATCCTGCTGCGACCAGGGACCGGTCGCGGTCCGACTCATTGCGGCCGCGCCGATCTTCTGGTGAGAAATGCGGGTCAGTTCCCTCGCCATGCCGACACCGGATTTACCACACTGATCAGAAACAGGCGCGACGCCTGTCCTACGCAGGGAGCCGGTCACACGTCGCACACTTTCGCCGCGTGGCGTAGCGCCTGGACTTTGTCGGGCCAAGTCGGGATGAACTCCTGCGCCACGTAGCCGGTGTAGCCTGTTTCCAGGATCGCGCGCAGGATCGGCGGGTAATTGATTTCCTGCGTGTCGTCAAGTTCGGCGCGGCCCGGCACGCCCGCGGTGTGGTAGTGGGCGATGTAGTCCTTGTAGAGCCGGATGCGGCGGATCACGTCCCCGTTCATAATCTGCACGTGGTAGATGTCGAACAGGAGCTTCATGTTCGGCGAGCCGACGCGCTTGATGAGGTCGATGCAAGAATCCACATCGTCGCCGAAGTAGCCGGGGTGGCCCTTCATCGGATGCGAGCTGTCGCGGCTGTTCAGATGTTCGAGGCACAGGTTCACCCGTTTCTCCTCCGCGTAGCCGATGACGCGCTTCCAGCAATCCACACAGTTCTTCGCGCCGGCTTCGTCGCTGATGCCCGGCTCTCTCATGCCAGTGAAGGTGATGACGTTCTTGCAGTTGACTTGGGCGGCAAGGTCGATGCCCTCGCGCAACTTCTGCTCGCAGAATTCGCGGTTGGCCGGATTGAACGGCCCCTTTGCGAAGCCGTGACTGCCCACGAGCGACACGGCCAGGCCCAGTTCGCGGATCGCTGGGTAAAACTTGGCATCGATGCCCTCCATCGCGACGAGGCCAATGGCTTTGCAGTGGCGCGCGAGTTCGGGCGTGGGCATGGGATTGAAAGTCCAGCCCATGATCGACTGACGAATGCGCCCGTGGCGCACGCGGAAGTCCGGTTCCACGGACGGCTCCTTCGCCGCCAGCGCGGGTTGGGCCAGCGCCGCCGCGCCGGCAAAAACAGTCGCGGCCTTCAGCCAGGAGCGTCGGGAAACATGCGGAGCAATCGGTGTTGTCATGGCGGGACTATGGCCGCGGATTCGACAGCAGGCAACCGCGGAACGGTAGCGGCTTTGTGTGACGGGTCACTCGCGATACAGCGCGTTGTAGGGCCGGCTCGGCTTGCCCATGTAGATCAAGTCGCCGCGCTGACGGAGTGCCTTGACCGGCGGCGCGTCCAGCGCGAGCGGACGAGAGTTGGCTGAAGCCTGCTGGCGCGACTCATGGCAGCCTACGCAGCCTTTTGTCTCGCCGGGGCGCACGGAGTTGAACTCGGTTTCATGAACGAGCATTTTGCCGTCATCGTCCACCAACTCGAAGCGCACCGGCACGTCCGCCGGCACCTCCACGTAGAACGAGCCGTCTTCACGGATCGGCGCGGCGCCCAGCAGTCGCGTGCGAAAGGCGGCGTTGGCGGCGATGCTCTGGCCCATTTGCACGGCTTCCAGCACGCGGACGAACTTCGCTGCCTTGCGGTCGTAGGGCAGGTCGGAGTTGAAAACGCTGTTGCAGTAGATCAGCCCCGTGTCGCGTTGGGCGGCCAGCGCGCTCACTCGGACGGCGGGCTTCACACGCGGCACCAGCGCGACAGGATCGACCTCGGCCATCTGAGGATCGTCATAGACGAGTTGCATTTCGCGCGTCGCGAGGTTGAGCAGGTAGAGCGCGTAGCCGTTCGCACGCAGATCGTGCCACGGCGCGTGCGAGACGAGAATCCAATCGCCGCCCGCCGGGGACGGTGTCGTGTAGCGGCCCACCGGGTTCATCTCGTCGTAAGGATGGATATAGACCCGTTCGCCGCCGGCCAGGTTCACCACTTCGGGATAGATCGGCGCTTCGCAATCCACCGGCACGCGCGCCGCGTCCACCATCGTGAGGCCGGCGGGCGACACGCACACGAGGCGACCGTCCGGCAATTCGCGCGCTTGGCTGATGGACACACCGACGTGGTATCCGCGCTTGTGCCAGCCGGCGAACTGGTCGCTGAACGGCATGGGCCGCATTGGCGAATAGAACGAGCCGCGCATCGAGCCATAGAACAAGTTGTCCGCCGAGCCGTCCGGGTTCGCCACGCGCAACACCGTCTCGATCCGCGCCAAGCCCATGAACTCTCCGGCCAGCGGCCCTTCGCTGCCGTCCTGCGCGTAGAACCGGTAGGAGCCGTAAAGCACGCGGCCATCGCTCAATGTGAGCGGCTCGTAGTCTTGGTTCGGGTTGAACGTGATTTGCTCAAGGCCGCTGCCGTCGGCGTTCATCACGTAGATCACCCGCGAGCGTTCCTGGTGGTAATACTCCTGGTAGCCGGCGCGGTCGGAGCAGAACACGATGCGGCCATCGGGCAGGTAGGCGGGATCAACGTCGTTGCAGTTGCCGTCGGTGATCTGGCGCAGACCGCCGCCGTCCGTGTTGATCTCGAAAATGTGAAAACCGTCCTGGGTCTTGTCGCGGCGCATGGCGAAGAGCAGCTTCGCGCCGTCGAACGAAACCTCCGGCCCCTGGACCTCGCCGTTCTGGAGTTGCGTGAGGTTCTTCAACGCGCCATCGGGCTGCGGCGGGGTAAGCGTGTAGAGGTTCTCGCCGGAATGATACTTCGGTGTGAGCGGGAAGAAGTAGGAATCCCGGAAGCCCAAGTTCGCCGCCGAACGATGCTTGGTCTTGATGAACGCGATGGCCGGCACCGTAGGACAGGCGTCGCGCCTGTCTCCATTGTCTCTTCCCCGCGGAACCCAAACCGGCGAAGCCGTAAGTATGTTCCGTCCCTCCGCGTCGCCCTGAGTCACCGTCATCGCCTGGCGCGCCGCCAGCCGCACGACGAGCACGGCATCTGATTCGGCCGCGAGCGCCAGCCGGTTGAAAATGGAAACAGGCGCGACGCCTGTTCTACCCTTCTGCCGCATCCGCCCCAGTCCACGCGCCGCGCCGTAGCGGATGAGGTATTGATCGTTGTCCAGCGCGCGGAGCAAGGTCTTTGCCGGCTCTTCACCGCCAAGCTCACCGAGCGATTCCATGGCGGCGCAAGCCACACGGAGGTTCGGCATCCAGTCCTGGGCCGGCGCTGATTGTCGCTGGCCGCGGCTGAAGATGTCGGTCAGGCGCCCCACGCCGCCGGCGCTGAGTTCCCAAAAGGCCAGCCGCTCGTCAGGCAATAGCGCGGCCAACGCCCGGACATTCTCCGGTGAAGGCATCCGACCGAGCGCCTTGGCGGCCCAATAGCCGGCGACCTGGTCAACTTGGTGGAGCAGCGGATGGAGCGCTTTCGCACAGTCGGGTAGCGGATGCTGCGCTAACGCCCACGCGCACAACGCCGCGGGCCGGCCGCCTTGTTCGAGCGCGCGGTTGACAAACGGCACGCCGCCCGCGCCCAGTTCCACGAGCGCCCGCGCTTTGTCCGGAGTCTGATCTTGGAGGAACTCGCGGTACAACTTCGCCTCATCGGCGGCCCACGCTGAGACGGCCAGCGCCAGCGCAGAAACCACACTCACAACGGCGCGGCCACGGAGAAAAATCCTGGTGCGCTTCATGTCATTCCTCCAGCAACTTCACGCTCACGTCGTCGAACCGCACCACGGTCCGGCCTTGGGAGGCAGAACCCTGGCGCGCGGAAAGCACGATGCCACCGCTGCGGAGTGACGGCAGATGGAGGTGCGCGTCGTCTTTCACGTCGAAGAGCGGCGCGCCATCCAACTGCGCCTTGAGACGATTGGCCCGGGCTTCGACGCGTAGCGTGTGCCACTGCTGGTCCGGCTTAAACGGCACACGAGCCAGCGGGTTGGCGTCGCTGGTCGAGATCCCGTAAACCGCTTTGTGCAGTTGGCAGTCGTGATCCGTGAACGTGAGGTGATAGCCATCGCCGTCCTCCCGGCAACGCACGCCGAACCACAGGCCATCGCGCCAGTCGCTGCCGCGGCTCTCGATCTTGAACCGCACGGTCAGCACGTAATCGCGCCAGGCCGTGTTGCCGCGCGCCGCGCCTTGTGCTTCGAACAGGTCCGAGACGCAGTTCTCGCCGACAAGTGCCCCTTGATCGAGCTTCCACTGGCCGGCGCGCAGCAGCCAGATCGCGTCCGCGCCCAGGACTTCCTGACGGCCGTCAAAGTTGTCGTGAAGCTGAGTCGTGGCTGGTGCGGAACGGCCCGTGAGCGCCCAACGAAGGGCGTCCGGGACCACACGCATCCGCGACTCGCGATCCGCCAATAACGAGAGCCACACGTACAGCACCCGCCCGCCGCGGAGCGGCCCCTGTACGAACTCGATCACCGCCGCGCCCTCGCCGTGATTGCCGCCGCGGTCGTCGAACAGCGTCACCAGCGGCGTGTAGCGCGCCTCGGCCGCCGCGGGCGCGCGACTGGGACGCCAGCGTTGATCGGCTTCAAACACCGACGGGAACGGGAACTCCGTAGCCGGCCAGCGCAGCGCGGTTTGGTTCGTGTTCGCACGGAACGTCAGCTTCAGTCCCGGCGGCGCCTTCTCGAAGCTGCCCGCGCCGAGATTGAGGCCGAGGAGGCCCAAGCCGTTGGCGGGTTGGAATCGCTCGTTGTAGTAAAGCGGAAACGGCCCGCACGGAAGCACGAGCAACGTGCCTCCACCGGCAAGGAAGTTCCGCAAGGCCGCGTCGCCGTCGCGGGCCTGACGCACGGTTTGGAAGTACGATTCGTGTCCAAGATACAGCGCCACGGGAAAACGGCGCGCGTCGAAGAAGTTGGTGTCGGCGAACTGGGCCGGCGTCAGCTCATGAACATGCGGCGCGAGCTTGGTTTCGACGAGCGTGCGGCCCACCGGCGTTGAGGCTAAGTCGCCCGTGCTGGGCGATGGCAGCACGGCAATGTGGCCCGAAAACGTTTCCGCCAGCGTGGCGATCTCCGCGGCGGTGGAAGGCGTGAGGACGGCGAACAAAACGAGCACGACACCGGCGCCGATCGTGGCTGCGTTTCTCAGAATGCGGCTGGCTTTCAGATCGAACTCCGCAGTGGAAGGCGATTTCGAAATCCCGTAGCCGCCGACGTGAGGAGGCTCAAGCTTCAATGGAATCTGGGCCTCCTCACGTCGGCGGCTACGGTTTTGGATGAGGCCCTCCCGATTCATCGCGCCCCCTCCCGGTTCAGAATCTCGATGCTCTCCGCTGTCCGCCGGGCTTCGTCGCGCACCATCCAGATGATGTCGTCGGCCGCGACTTGGCGTAGCGCCGGAAGGGAATTGGACGAGCCGATGAAACTCAGCCCGACCACCGAGCAGTAGCGGATGTCGCGCGGCTGATTCGGGTCGGCGGCGAATTGTTCCAGTGCCGTGCGCGCGTCATCGCCGCCCATCCGGCCCAGCGCCATGCACAGAAAGCCGCGCCAGCGCACCGTCTGGCTTTGATCGAAGTGCTTGCCGGAAGCCAGCGCCACGGCATCGCTGAAGGCGTAGCCTTCGCGGATGATCTGGAGCAATTCCGGCAGCACTTCTCTGGCCTGCAACTTGCCCAACGTCATCGCCACATACACCCGCGGCACGAAGGCCGGATGGTGCAGCAACGGTCGGAGTCTTTGGGCCAGCGCCTTGTCTGTGGCGATGTGGTACAACGCAGTGATCGGCTGCGACGTCGTGGTGCCGTCTTCACGCACGAAGCCCGGCTTCAGTTCGGAGCACATGGCTTCGAGCATCGGCTTCCACGGCGCGGGAATCGCCGGGCGCGGCGACGCGGGTGGCGGTTTCATCGTGTATTCCAGTTCGAGCAACACTTGGTGGATGAACTCGTCCGCCTGCCCGCTGCGGCGAATCAAGTTTGCCCCCACACGCTGGATAGGCTGGGCATCCGCATTCATCAAGTCATCCGGCTGGCCCCGGTAGGTCAGCAGGCCCATCTGCATGACGAGGTGCGGGACCAGCGGCCCGCAGTTCGTCGAGTGCAAGCGGTCGAGGTTAATCAGGACAGCGAGCGTCTTTGGAAAGCGCAGTAGCGCCTGCTCCGCCGCCGGCCCACCGATGCGTCCCAGCGCGTAGGCCGCGGCGTCGGCGTGAAAACCCGCCAGCGCGGGAATGGCCTTTTCCGTGCCGACGCGCTCCAGCGCCTCGGCCACGAAGACGCGCTCCTCCAAGGCGAGGCCGGGCTGATGCAGAATCCCGATCAACGCCGCTTCGCCGGCCGGCGTGACCAGATGACGAAGCGCCCGCAAGGCGTCGTGCCGCGCCGCGCTTGGGCCGCCCTTCGCCGCCGCCAGCAGCGTCTGCTCCCTGTTCGTGAGCGCGGTGGCAGCCCAGTCCTGTTCCCATTGCGCTCTGGCCTTCGCCGGAAAGCGCTGGGCGGTCATTCGGCACAAGCCGAGCCAGGAGTGCAGCCGGAGTTCCGGCGAGGGATGCTCCAGCAAGCGGATGAAGTGCGGGACAGATTTCGCCGTGCCCAGACGGGCCAGGGCCAGGACGGTCTCGCGCTGAACCTCCGGCGAGGGATCGGCGAGGAGCTTGAGGAGCGCGTCCTCCGCGGGCCAGTGTTTGAGGTTGGAAAGCCCTTGGACGCCCTCGACACGGCGTTCGGCGGCAGGACTGGCGAGGAGTTTCGTGAAGCGAGAGACGTCCTGGCTGAAGATGTCCGGCAGATCGTCTGGCGCCTCGGCGATCGCCAGCGGAGCGGCCATCGCCAGCGGAGCGGCCATCGCCATCATCAACGCCAGGAGCGCGGAGATCATCAAGAGCGTTTTCGTCATCACGCTGCGTCGTGCGGTGCTGCGGAGAGGGTCGGGGCAGCCGGAGTGGTTGGCAAGCCATCTTCGATGGCGTCGCGCCCTGAACGGACGGCAACCCTCTCTCTCGGCGACGCTCTGAAGCGGGGATTGTTCTTCAGGGCGTTGGGCCGTCGATTCACGCGGCCGGGCGCACCATCTTGGTTTGTAAACCGCGGAATCAGTTAGAGCACACTTTTAAAAGTGTGCTCTTCCCCTCTCGCTTACTGGGCGGCCAACCGCGCCAACTCTTGGCCTAGGCCGTCCGTCCGTTCCGCCACGGCATACAATCCCTCCTGTCGCGTGATAAAGCCCCGTGCCTCCAACTTCTTCAGGTGACGCAGCGACGCCCACGCGGAGATATGGGCGGCAGCCCGGAGTTGCCCCAGCTTACGTGGCCCTGTCTTGAGCAGGCGGAACAACTCGATCCGGCGCGGGTGGGTGAAGGCCGTGGCCAGCCGAAAGATGGTTTCGACCGGCTCGGCCTCGTGCTGAAAAGCCGCCCGCAGGGCGACCAGCAAACCAGCGGACGGGCTTGGTTCCGTCGCCGGACTAGGCCGGTAGCTTACCCATCGGCCCGTGCGGCGGACGGTGAGCAAGCTGCGGGCCTCCAATGCCCGGAGGTACAGACTTGTCAGCGCGAGAGGTTGATGGAGGTGGTCGGCCACCGCCGAAACCGTCTGGCCAGGCCGGCGGAGCAGCAGGCCGAACATCTGCAGGCGAAGGGGATTGGCGAGGACGCGGCAAGTGCGCCAGAGGGTCGGCTGAGGAGGAGCGACGGATTGCATGAGCACACTTTTAAAAGTGTGCTCATCCAAGTCAAACCCCGTGTTTGGTGAATTGCCCACACATGTCGTCACTCCCCCCCAAAAAAAAGGACGGCGCGTCCACGCGCCGTCCCTCGGGTTGGCAGAAGGGTCAAATCTTCTTCGGCAGGGCCGTCCAGGCGCCCTTCTTCTTGCTGCTCTTGACGCAGGTTTCGATGAAGGCGATGCCCATCCAGCCGTCCTCGACGCTCGCGTACTTGGCGCCGTCGATGTTGAACTTCTCGCCGGCCTTCCACTTGCGCACGTCGGCTTCGAAGCAGCGGTGCAGCCGCGCGAAAGCGTCGTGGAATGCTTCGGGATGGCCCGGCGGAATCGTCGGCTCGGCCATCAGGTCGGCCGGCGCGTCCTTCGGGATGAAGCCGTCGCCCGGCGCGACCGCGCCGCGCCAATAAACGCGGTCCGGCTGACCCGGCAGGTGGATCGTAATGCTCTCCGGCTCTTCCTGGCGCCAGCGCAAGGTGCCCTTGGTGCCGGCGATCATGATGCCGAGGTCGTTCTTGTGGCCGTGGCAAATCTGCGAAGCGCGCACGAGGGCTTTGCCGCCATTGGCGAGCTTGCAGTAGATCGTGAAGTGGTCGTCCAACGCGCGGCCTTCGACGAAGGTTTCCATCTGCGCGGAAACTTGCGTGACGTCGAGGCCCGTGACGTAGCGAAGCTGCATGAGCGCGTGGGTGCCGATGTCGCCGCCGCAGCCGGAGCCGCCGGCGCGCTTGGGATCGACGCGCCAGGAGGCTTGCTGCTGGCCGGTGGCTTCGAGCTTGGTCGCGAGCCAGCCCTGAATGTAATAGCTGTCCACCCAGCGCACGTCGCCAAGCAAACCGCTCTGCACGATGTAGCGGCTGAAGCGGCTGGTCCAGTGGCCGAGATACGTGTGCGCCACGCCGAAGGGCACGCCCAGCTTGCGCGAGGTCTTCACGAGGTCGTTCGCCTCCTTGAGATTCAGGCAGAGCGGCTTCTCGCAGAACACCGCGATGCCCGCTTTCATGGCCTTCATCGCCGGATCGTAGTGAACGAAGTTCGGCGTGACGATGAGGAGGTAATCCAGCTTCTGGTCGTCAGGAAGCGTCGCGTTGGCGGCGATCATTTCGTCGTAGGAGCCGTAGCCCTTGATCGGGTAGGGCCACTTGGCGGCTTCTTCGAGGGCGATCTTGGGATCGGGGAACAGCGCGCCTGCGACGACGCGGCGGGTGCCGTCAAAGTGAATCGCTTTCTGATGCGGATGGACGATGAAGGCGCCTTTACCGCCGCCCACCAAACCAACATTGAGAGGTCTTGCCATAGAATCTGCTAGCTATGTTTGTTCTGTGCTTCGTTTGACGAAACCAGACCGTCGTAGGTCAGTTCCGTGATTTCGAGGGAGACTAAGCAAAGGCCGCCTCCGCCCACAAGGATTTTTCCGGGGCAGGTCGGTCGGAGCGCAACTTCATGGAATTCGGCGTGTTGAATGACCTGTGATAGAACATCTCGCCAGGCGCGTCGCCTTCCGCAGCGCGGTTCGCCCCCACACGTCATGACCGTTCGAGCACTCATCGTGGACGACGAAGCGCCGGCCCGCGAACGCGTCCGGGATTTGCTCGCAGGCGAGCCGGACATCGCCATCGTCGCCGAATGCGCGAACGGGCGTGAAGCCATCGCCGCCGTCGGAACACATCGGCCCGACCTGCTCTTTCTCGACATTCAGATGCCGCAGGTGAACGGCTTTGACGTGCTCCGCGCCCTGCCCGCGAGCCAGCTTCCCGCCGTCATTTTCACGACCGCCTACGATCGGCACGCGCTCCGCGCCTTCGAAGTCCACGCGTTGGATTACTTGCTCAAGCCCTTCAAGCAGGCGCGATTCAAGGCCGCCCTCCAGCGGGCGCGGGAACATTTGCGTCAGCGCGGCCTCAATGGCGCCGGCGAGACCGATGCGCGGATTCTGGCCCTGCTCCAGGAACTTCGCCCGAAACGGACGTACGCGACCCGCTTTGTCATCAAGACCGCCAGCCGGGTCGTCATCGTCAAGGCCGGCGACATCGACTGGATCGAGTCCGCGGCCAACTACGCGTTGCTCCACGTCGGCGACAAAACCCACGTGCATCGCGAGACGATGCGCGCGCTGGAAGAACAGCTTTCGCCGGCGCAGTTCCTGCGCATCAGCCGCTCGGCCATCGTCAACCTCGAGCGCATCAAGGAACTCCAGCCCATGGTGAAGGGCGAATACGTGGTGATCCTGCACCACGGCAAACAACTCACCATGACCCGCGGCCTCCGCGAATTGCAGCAGGCGCTCGGTCCAGACTGAAGCCATTCGCCTCGTAGCGCAGGTTTTCAACCTGCCGTATCGCCGACTTGCAGTCGGCCAGGCCGCTGAAACTTGCGGTCCGCTCACTTTGCCGAACGCCTGCAGGTTGAAAACCTGCGAAACGGCAGACTGAAAGTCTTGTCATTACCCACATCTTTTCAGTCTCCCATTAGCTGGACGCCTTCACTCATCCACATCAGACGCTGCCAGCCGCGCCAGATCGTTTGCCAGCCGGGCAGCCCGTCCTGCTTGCGCGCCAGAAAACCTCCCAGGCGCGC